>NZ_DASVGJ010000065.1:0-44235 GCF_036379615.1 Brachybacterium sp. | reverse complement strand
ACGCTCGCGTGGCCGAGCCCGCCGGGGCCATGGGTGTCGTCGGCGTACATCGCCTCCTGCACCAGCGGATGCTCCGCACCCCGGGCGATCGGCGCGTCGAGGCCGAGCGACTCGGCGAGGACCAGGGCGTTGCGATGCACGAGGCCCACCTCGACGTTGCCGCCGGTGGCGATGAGGCCGGCGACCTCGACGTCCGGATGCGCGGCGAGATAGCTCAGCGCGATCGCGTCGTCGATGCCGGGATCGAAGTCGACCAGGAGGGGGAGCGATGCCATGCCTCCAGCGTACGGCCGCCGGGGGTGGCGCTCTCCACGACGCTGCAGGAGGATCGGGGCATGGCGCATCCGAAGATGTTCGACGACGACGACCCGGTGCTCGCGCAGGTGCGGGCGATCGCGCTGGCCTTGCCCGGGGCGCAGGAGAAGATCAGCCACGGCCGTCCCGCCTTCTTCACCACCAGGGTCCACTGCTACTACGGAGGCTCGGTGAGGATCGAGGGAGAGTGGCAGGCGCACGATCAGGCCGTGGTGCTCCACCTGCCGCCTGCCGAGACCGAGGCGCTGCGGCAGGACCCGCGCTGCTTCGTCCCGGCCTACCTCGGCCCCTCCGGCTGGATCGGCGTGGATCTGGACCAGCGCACGGACGCCCGGGAGCTCGGCGAGCTGATCGAGGAGTCCCATCGCATGGTGGCGCCGAAGCGACGTGTCGCCCGGCTCGGCGGCACCGGCTGAGGACGTCGCTCGGATCCACCGGGTGCTGGTCCACCGGGAGCTCGGTCTGGCGCTCGCGCAGATCGGAGGGATCCTCGATGACCCCCGAGGAGCAGGCCCGCAGCGTCGGCACCGACGGGGACCCCGCCTGCCAGGACGAGGCCCGCGAGCGCTGGGGCGGAACCGATGCCTGGACGCAGTCCGCCGCCCGGGGTCGGCAGTGGGACGCCGAGCAGTGGCAGGAGAAGAAGGACGGGCTCGAGGAGCTCGAGGCCGCGCTCGCCGAGGCGCTCGGACGGGGTGCCCTGCCGGGCGGTGAGGAGGCGAACCTGCTCGCCGAACGCCGCCGCGCCTCCATCGACCGTCACGACGACTGCAGCCGGGACGGCTCCTGCCCGGCGTGACCAGAGGTGCCGGGAAACCGGCACCTCTGGTCAGGGTGCGGGTCGATGGGTCACGGGCCGGTCGGCCCACCCGGGTCGAGCTCTCCGTACGCCTCGAGCAACGGCATGATCCTGCCGCCCATCTCGACCTGGGTGAGCAGCAGGCCGAGCGTCCCGTCGGGGTCGACGAAGAAGTCGGTGCCGGCCCCGCCGGACCACCCCCAGCGGCCGCGGTGCGTCCCGTCGGCGACCACGCAGACGCCGAATCCCCAGCCGGTGTGCTCCCAGAACCCCGGGAAGAACGCGTCGGGGGCCTTCGCGGCGGCGGGCACCTGATCGCGGCGCAGCATCGCCAGGTGCTCCGGTCCCAGCAGGTCCCCGTCGCGCAGGGCGCGCAGGAACCGGAGGTAGTCGTCGGCGGTCGAGAGCAGCTCCCCGTGCTCCATCGGGAACGGCGGCGGGCCCACGTGGAAGCCGCCGCCGGCGGGCTCCCGCTCGACGAGCTCGTCGCCCTCGACCGCGTAGGAGGCCGGGAGCCGGTGGGCCTTCTCCCGCGGCACGGAGTATCCGGTGTCGGTCATGCCGAGCGGGGCGAACAGCGACTGCTCGAGGAGCTCCCCGGTCGTCGCCGGGCCGAGCCGGGACAGCAGGATCCCCAGCACACCGAAGGAGTGGTGGTATCGCCAGACCTCCCCGGGCTGCCCGACCAGGGGGAGGGAGGCGAGCGCGCCGAGCCAGTCGTCCGCCCCGAGCGTCTGCGGCAGGGGACCGGCATCGGTGGCGCTGTCCCGCATCGCCCGCTGCAGGGGCGAGTCCGCGAGGATCATGCCGTACCCGGAGGTGTTGGTCAGCAGGTGGCGCAGGGTGATCGGACGGCGAGCCGGCACCGTGTCCGAGAGCTCCGCCGACGGGTGCGCGAGCACGCGCGGCTCGGCGAGCTCGGGCAGCCAGTGCGCCACGGGGGAGTCGAGGCCGAGCTCGTCCTGCTCCACCAGCTGCAGGACCGCGACGGTGGTGACCAGCTTGGTCATCGACTGGATGCGGAAGATCGCGTCGGTCCTCAGAGGATCTCCTCCCACCGCCATCGCGCCGGCCGCGTACGGGCGCGGGTCGTGCCCGACGGCGATGACTCCGCCGGGGATGCGGCCCGACGCGACGAAGCGATCGAGCAGGTCGTCAGGGGCGGAGGTCGGCGTCGACATGCGGCCAGCGTACGGGCGCGGCCCGCTCCGGAGAAGAGCGACGACCTACACTCGGGCCATGAGCTCCTTCGACGATTTCGTGCGGCTGGAGCCGCGGGAGGTGCCGCTCGGCGGGCCGCGCGGGATGACCGTCCACCGCACCCTGCCCGCCCGGGCGACCTCGCTGATCGGAGCCTGGTGCTTCGTGGACCATTTCGGGCCCGACGACGTCTCCGCCGGTGACGGCATGCGGGTGGCGCGCCATCCGCACACCGGGCTCTCGACGGTGTCCTGGCTGTTCGACGGCGCGATCACCCACCGCGACTCGATCGGCAGCCATGCCCTGGTGCGCCCCGGGGACGTGGACATGATGGTCGCCGGTGCCGGCATCACCCATTCGGAGTACTCCGCCGCGGACACCACGATCCTGCACGGAGTCCAGCTCTGGTATGCCCTGCCGGATCGCACGCGCTTCGGGGCGCAGCGCTTCGAGGTCTCCACCCCGCCGGTGATCGGGAACGACGAGGCCCGCGCCCGGGTGGGCCTGGGCAGCTTCCGCGCCGAGCTCGCGGACGGCACCGTGCTCGAGGACCGCAGCGGCGTCGCCACGGACACCGCGCTGAGCATGGTCCAGCTCGACCTGCGCGCCGGCAGCACCCTGCTCATCGCGCTGGACCCCGGCCACGAGTACGGGCTGCTCGTGGACCGCGGCGGCGCGCAGCTCACCGCCGGGCGTCCCTCAGGCTGCGGGGCGGCGGACGGGCTGCTCGGCGAGAGCCGCGGCCTCCGCGCCGCCGAGCGGGAACTGCTGGTGCTGCCCGACGGCGCCGCCGCGCTCGAGATCCGGGCCGAGGAGGGGGAGGACCTCCGCGCGATGCTCCTCGGCGGCGAGCCGCTGGGCGAGGACATCCTGATGTGGTGGAACTTCGTGGGCCGCAGCCACGAGGAGATCGTGGAGTTCCGGGCCCGCTACCAGGCGGAGATCGGCGCGGAGGGTACGCTCGCCGAGGCTCCGATCAACCCGGACGCCCGCTCGCGGGGCGGCCTGGCGGCCGATGCCGAGCAGTTCGGCCCCTTCGCCCCGCAGACTCCCGCGGCACTGCCCGCTCCCACGCTCCCGAACGGCCGCTTGCGATCGCGCGGCCGCGTCGGCCTCCCGAAGGATTGAACACTGTGCCCCAGAACCCCGCCGCAGCGCCAGATGACGCGGACCCCTTCGAGGACCCCTTCTCCCTGGAACCGCTCGACGGCGTCGACGCGCCGCCGGTCGCCCAGACGCCCCAGGGCCCGGATCAGACGGACCGCGTGATCATCGCCGCGGCCGAGGAGCTCGGCACCGGCTGCCCCTGCGACCTGATCGTGGTCGACGACTCGACCGGTGAGCTCACCGCCTTCGCCCTCGCCTCCGTCGCCGAGCATCCGGACGCGGTGGTGCTGAGCTGGACCTCCACCCTCCCGCTCGCGACCGCGCTGCGGGAGCGCTTCGCCGAGCAGATCGAGGCCGGCCGTCTGCACGTCCCCGCAGGTCCTGACATCCTCCCGCTCGAGCAGGCCGCCGCGGAGGTCGAGGGGCACCTGCTGGTGCTCATGCGGCTGCCCAAGGCCGTCCACGCCCTCGAGGACCGCGCCCGACGGCTCGCCGCGGCGGTCCGCACGAGCGGTCAGAGCGGTCTCGAGATCATCGCGGGCGGGCGCGTGAAGCACATGACGCGCACGCAGAACGATGCGCTCGCCACGGTCTTCTCCGAGGTCCGCGCAAGCCGCGGCATCGGCAAGTCCCGAGCGCTCATCGCGACCGGGCTGCGGGAGTCCGTCGCGGCCCCGGCCGCACTCGAGAGCTCGGCACGGGTCACTGTGCGCGGGCAGCAGCGCACGATCGCGCTGCGCGGGCTGGGCGCCGTCTTCGGCGGAGCATCGGCCGACGCCGGCAGCCGCCTGCTCCTGGACACCCTCGACCGCTCGCTGGCCGCGGGAGAGCTCGCCGCGCCCGACGCGAACGCCGCTCCCGACGCGAACGCCGCTCCGGACGCCCCGGTCGCCGCCTCCGTGCCCGGCGCTCCGGTCGCCGCCTCCGCGGTCAGCGCCGCCGCCGCCGCCCCGGTCGCCGCCGCCGCAGATCTCGGATGCGGCAACGGGCTGATGACTGCCTACCTCGCCGCGGCCCTGCCCGAAACGCGGGTCCTGGGCAGCGACGCGGACGCGGATGCCGTCGCCTCCACCCGTGCGACTCTCGCGGCGAACGGCCTCGAGCGGGATGGCGTCGAGGTGAGCTGGGACGACGCCCTCTCGCAGGTCGCCGATTCGAGCGTGGACCTGGTGCTGCTGAACCCGCCCTTCCACGAGGGCACGGCCGTCGACGCGACCCTCGTCCAGGGCCTTCTCGACACCGTCGCGCGAGTGCTGCGTCCCGGCGGGCAGCTGTGGTTCGTGCACAACTCGCATCTGCGCTACCGCACCGAGGTGGAGCGCCGCGTCGGCACCGTCCGCCAGCGCGCCCGCGACCGGCGCTTCACCGTGCTCAGCGCGGTGCGCTGAGGACGCGGCGACGATCCACTGACCGCGCTTCACAGCGCCCACCGACGCGCGCGCCCACGGCCGTGACGCCGTGCCTGCAGCCGTGACACCGAGTCGGTGGCCGTGACACCGAGTCCGCGGCCGAGGATTGCTTCGTTCTGAACCAGAATCCTCACGAATACGGTTCAGAACGAAGCAATCCTCAGCCGTCGTGGCGCAGCATAGTGCGGTGCGGTGCGGTGCGGTGCGGTGCGGTGCGGTGCGGTGCGGTGCGGTGCGGTGCAGCGTGGCGCGACGTCAGGCGCCGCGGCGCAGCTCACCAGGCGGCGCCGCAGGTGGCGCCGAGCTGTGGTCAGCTCACCATGCTGCGCAGGACCGAGGTGAACATGGCCAGGCCGTCGATGCCGGTCCGGGTGCCCTCGCCGGGCCGGTCCGGGCCGAAGCCGGCCTCGATCGCGTGCTCCGGGTGCGGCATCAGGCCCACCACGTTGCCCTCGGCGTTGGTGATGCCGGCGATGTCATGGCGCGAGCCGTTGGGGTTCGCCTCGAAACCGGCCGGCCCGTGGGTGGCTCCGGCGGCGTAGCGGAACACCACGCGGCCCTCGCCCTCGAGCTCGGCGAGGGTGCGCTCGTCGGCGACGTACTGGCCGTCCTGGTTCTTCAGCGGGATCCGGATGACCTGCCCGGCCTCGTACCCGGTGGTCCAGGCGGTGCGGTTGTTCTCGACCGCGAGCGGCTGGTCGCGGCACAGGAACGAGCGGTGCGCGTTCTTGATCATCGCTCCGGGGAGCAGATGGGTCTCGCAGAGGATCTGGAACCCGTTGCAGATGCCCAGCACCGGCATCCCGCCCTTCGCGGCGTCCACGACCTTCTCCATCACGGGGGCGAAACCGCTGATGGCACCGGCACGCAGGTAGTCACCGTAGGAGAAGCCGCCGGGCAGCACGACCGCCTCGACGTCCTTCAGATCGTCCTCGCCGTGCCACAGCGCGACGGGCTCGGCGCCGGCGATCCGCACGGCACGCAGCGCGTCCCGGTCATCCAGCGTGCCCGGGAAGGTCACCACACCGATGCGCATCAGGCCTGCGCCTTCCCGTCGGCCGCGTCCTCCACGTCGATCGAGACGACGTCCTCGATCACGGGGTTGGACAGCAGGGTCTCCGCAGCCTCGCGCAGGGAGGTGAGCACCTGTTCGGTGACCTCGCCCTCGACCTCGAGCTCGAACCGCTTGCCCTGGCGCACGGAGGCGATGCCCTCGAAGCCCAGGCGCGGCAGCGCGGCGGCGACGGCCTTGCCCTGCGGGTCGAGGATCTCCGGCTTGGGCATGACGTGGACCACGACACGTGGCATGGGTGCTCTCCTGGGGACGATGGCCGCGGGGCGGGCCGGACGGGTGGATGCGGCAGGCCGGCCCGGGGTCGGCGCACGGAGCGGCCGACGGGGCGGACCCGACCGGGACATCGTACCGAGAACCGGCGGGGCAGCGCGGGAGTGCCCATCGTCGGGAGACGCGGGCAGGAGGCCCGCCACCGGGTGCGCGGAGGTGCTGCCGCCGTGGACCGGGTGGTCCGCGTCGCTGGGCAGGAGCCGCCTCCGGCGATAGGTTCGAGGCATGCCCCTCTCCCGACCTCGGAGGAACCGATGAAGATCCGCCACCTCGTCCATTCCTGCCTGCTCGTCGAGATCGCCGGCCGCCGCCTGCTGATCGATCCGGGGGGCTTCAGCGTCGAGGCGGTGCGAGGCCTCGGCCCCGAGGTGCTCGCCGGGATCGACGCGGTGCTGCTCACCCACCAGCATCCCGACCACCTGGACCGGTCGCTGCTGGAGGAGGTGCTCGGCCACGCCCCTGGCGCCGAGGTGATCGCCGAACCGGAGACCGCCGCGCTGCTCGCCGAGCCCTCGGACGACGCCGCTCCGCTGCCCGCCGAGAAGGTGCTGACGCTGAGCGCAGGCCACGAGCACGAGCTGCCCGCGCTCGACGGGGAGTCGCCGGTCCGTCTCCGCGCCGTCGGCGGCCGCCACGCGATCATCCACCCCGACATCCCCCGGGTGGGCAACTGCGGGCTCACGATCACCGCCGGGGACGGCCCGCGGCTCGGCGTCACCGGGGACTCGCTCGAGCCGGTCCAGGAGTTCCACGGCATCGACGTGCTCGCCTTCGCCGTGGCCGCGCCCTGGTCGAAGATGCTCGAGACCATCGACTTCCTGCGCGCCGTGAACCCGGTGCTCGCGCTGCCGGTGCACGATGCGATCGCGAGCGATGCGGGCCGTCCGATCTTCCTGCGCCAGTCCACGCACCTCGCCCCCGAGGGCACCGAGGTGAGGGACTGGCCGGCCGATGGACTGGTCGAGATCACCGAGGGCTGAGACGCCCGGTCACCCCTGGACCGGGAGCCGGTTAGGGTGGTCTCGTGCACGGGAGTCCGGTAGGCCGGGCTGAGAGGGAGTACTCGAACTCCGACCGTAGAACCTGATCCGGATCATGCCGGCGCAGGGAGCTCCGCCGAGCGATCGTCGCCGCGCGCCCGTGCCCTTCGTGAAAGGCACGGCTCGTGAACCCTCCGCTTCCAGGCACCTCCGCACCCGTCATCACCCCTGTTCAGGTCCCTGATCCCGCTGCGACCCCGCTCGGCTTCGGCGTCGGCGCGAGGGTGACGGCGGCCGTCATGACCGAGGACTACGCCCGTGTGCTCGTCGGCATCCTCTCCCGCCTGGACGAGACCGGCCTGGTGCGCGAGGTCGGTGACGTCTCCACCTACGTCGGCGGCCATGAGACGCACCTGCAGCGGTATCTCGTCGACCTCGCCGAGGACCTCGCCCGCACCGAGCACCACGCGAGCCTCTCGGTGACCTTCTCCCGCGGCTGCCCCGGCGAGGTGGTGTGCGAGCGGCCGGACGGCGCCGGCCCGCGCCGCACCGAGGTCCCTGCGCCCCGCCGCACCGGCCGGTACGCCTCGGCGGAGTGGGCGCTGTACCCCCTGGCGGACCAGGTCGCCGCGGACGGCACCGCCCCCGACCACATGCGCGACATCTACGCCGCCATCGATCATGCCCGTGACCTGGGAACCTTTCGCGGCTCCTCCCATTTCGTCACCCGCCTCGAGGGTGACATCGGCGAGGTGATCGCGACCGCCGTCGCCGGCTGGCTGCTGGTGGGACGTGGAGTCCAGCATGTCACCAGCCACCTCACGCTCTCGCTGAACAGCCCCTCCCACGACGTGCGAGAGCTGGGGCGGCCGGAGCGGCCAGCGCAGCCGGGGCGGCCGGAGCGGCCGGAGCAGCCGGGGCAGGACACGCAGCCCGTGAGCACGGGGGAGTCCCGATGAACGCTGTGCAGACCGCCCCCGCTCCCTCCCGCCCCCGCCTGGGCCTGCGCGAGATCGTGCTGATCGTGGTGCTCGGCGTGGTGTTCGGTTTCCTGTACTGGGTGTTCGTGCAGGCCTGGAACGGCCTCGCGATCGCGATGGGACCGGCCGGGGATCTCGCGCAGCACGTGCTGTTCGGATCGTGGCTGCTGGTGGGCCCGATCGCGATCGCGATCCTGCGCCGCCCCGGCGTGGGCATCCTCGCCGAGATGCTCGCCGCGATCATCGAGGTGGTGTTCCTGGGCAGCCCCGTCGGCCCGCTGCTCGTGCTCGCCGCCGCTCTGCAGGGCATCGGCAGCGAGCTGCCTTTCGCCCTGACCCGTTACCGCCGCTACGGCTGGGGCGTCTTCGCCGCCTCGGGAGCGCTGGGCGCGGGGCTGGTGTTCTTCTGGACCGCGTATCGGATGGGCTGGTACGGCCAGGATCTGCTCACCCTCCGCCTCGGGATGCAGGTGCTCTCCGGGATCCTGCTCGGCGGCCTGCTGGCCCTGGTGATCGTCCGGGCGCTGGAGCGCACCGGGGTGCTCGCGAACTTCGCGATCGGGATGGCGCAGGGCGCGAGCATCCCGGAGCGTCGTGTCCGCTGAGCTTCGCGGGGCCCGGGCCGACGCATCGAGCGCCACGGCGACCGCCGCTCCCGTCCTCGAGGCGAGGGAGCTCGAGGTGGTGCTGCCCTCGGGCGCCGGCGTCGGCCCCTGGACCGGCACCGTGCACGCGGGGGAGCAGGTGCTGCTGCTGGGCCCCAGCGGCAGCGGCAAGTCCACGCTGCTGCGCGCGCTCGCCGGCGCGATCCCCTCCCACCAGCGCGGCCGCGTGACCGGGACGCTGCAGGTGGACGGCCTCGATCCTGTCGCCGGCGGCGTCCTCGCCGCTTCGGCGGCGGTCGGGTTCCTCGGGCAGGATCCGGTCGACGGGGTGTGCCTCCCGCAGGTGGCGGACGACGTCGCCCTGCCGCTCGAGAGCCGCTGCGTTCCGCCGGCGCAGATCGGCCGGCGCGTGCAGGGCGCCCTGGACCGCGCCGGGATCGGCGGCCTGGGGGAGCGCTCCGCCGCGACGCTGTCGGGCGGACAGCTGCAACGTGCAGGTCTGGCCGCAGCACTGGTCGCCCGTCCGCGCCTGCTGCTGCTGGACGAGCCCACCGCGATGCTCGATGCCGACGGGGTCCAGGCGGTGCGCGAGGCCGTCGCCGCGGCGACCGCGGGCGGCGAGATCGCCGTGGTGCTGGTCGAGCATCGGCTCGACGACTGGGCGGGGGAGCGCGGCGTGGCGGGACTGCCGCCGCGCACCATCGCACTGGACTCCTCCGGTCGGGTGCTCGCCGACGGACCGACCCAGGTCGTCCTCGGGCAGCACGGCGCCGCACTGCGCGAGGCCGGCTGCTGGCTGCCGAGGGAGCTCGAGCAGCGTCTCGGCGACGGATCCGAGAACGCGCTGGCGAGGCCGACGACCCCGGAGGAGGGCGAGCAGCTGCTCCGAGTGGAAGGAGCCGATCTCGGGCACGCGGGCCGCGCCGTGCTCACCGGAGTGGACCTCGCCGTGCAGGCGGGGCGGATGCTCGCCGTGGTCGGTCGCAACGGCGCGGGGAAGTCCACGCTGCTGGGCGCCCTCTCCCGGCTGGACCCGCCGCTGCGCGGGCGGGTCGACGGCGCCGCGACGGGCCTGGTGTTCCAGCGCCCCGAGTCCCAGTTCATCGCTGACACCGTCCACGACGAGCTCGCGGCCTCCGGCGCGGAACCCGCGGCGGTCGACGCGATGCTGCAGCGGCTGGGCCTCCAGGAACAGCGGGAGGCGAGCCCGTTCTCGCTCTCCGGCGGTCAGCAGCGCAGGCTCTCGATCGGGGCCATGCTGCTGGCGCCGCGGCCGGTGCTGCTGGCGGATGAGCCCGGATACGGCCTGGACCGGGCGGCCTGCCGCACCGTCCTCGCGCAGCTGCGCGAAGCGGCCGAGGAGGGGCGAGGGGTGGTCGTCGCGACCCACGACCTGCGCACGGTGCAGGCGGCGGACGAGGTGGTGGTGATCGCCGACGGACATCTGCACGGCCCGATGTCGCCGGCCGCGCTGCGGGGGGACGAGGAGCTGCTGCGCCGGTCCGGTCTCGTCGCCGACCCCCGTGCCGCTCCTGGTGCCGACCCCGGTGCCGCTCCCCTCGCCGATCACGGTGCAGATACTGGTGCAGAGACTGGTGCCGATCCCGGGTCCGATCCCGATCCCGATCCCGGGCCCGGCTCGATCGGCGGAACGGAGACCGGGCCCCGTGGCCCGCTCTCCCGGCGGAATCCCACCGTGCTGCTGGCCCTGCTGACCGGCCTGAGCATCGTGTGCATCGCCCTGACCGATCCGGCGCCGCTGCTGGTGCTCTACCTCCTGCTCGGTGCCGGCGCGATGCTGGGCTGCCGGAACGGGCCGCTGCAGCTGCTGCGCGCGCAGCTGCCCTTCGCGGTGTTCGCGAGCGGGGTCTTCCTGGTCAACGTGCTCAGCCGGCCCGGCCACGAGCCCTGGCCGGAGCTGCCGGTGCGGGTCACTGAGGAGGGGATCGTGCTCGGCGCGGCTCTGGCCCTGCGAGCCCTGGTCATCGGTCTCGGTGCCCTTGCCGTGGCACGGGCCACCGATCCGAGGAGCACGATGGTGAGCCTGCACCAGCACGCTCGTCTGCCCGCGAGGTACGCCAGCGCCCTGCTCGCCGGGCGGCGACTGCTCGATGACCTCCCGCGGCGGTGGGAGACGATCAGCCGCGCCCAACGGGTGCGTCTGCCGCTGAGGGCCGACGGCCAGGTGGCTCGGCTGCGGCCACGTCACCTGCTGCGCTGTGCCTTCGCTCTGCTCGTGGATGCCGTGCGCAGCGCCGACCGGATCTCCTTCGCGCTCGAGTCACGAGGGCTGGGCGACGGGCCCCGCACGCTGTGGCGGCCGGTCCCGCTCACCCGGAGCGATGCGGTGCTGGCCCTCGGCGTCGCCGCGGCCATCACGCTCGTGCTGATGCTGTCCTGAGGTCAGAAGCTCTGGCCGGTGAGACGCTCGTAGGCCGTGACGTACCGTGCGCGGGTCTGCTCGACCACCTCGGCCGGGAGCGTCGGCGGCGCCGTCGTGGAGCCCTTGGACCAGCCGGAGGCGGCGGAGGTGAGCCAGTCGCGCACGAACTGCTTGTCCAGGCTCGGCGGAGTGCGCCCCGCCTCGTAGGTGTCGGCGGACCAGAAGCGGCTGGAGTCCGGGGTGAGCACCTCGTCACCGAGGGTGAGGGTGCCGTCCACGCGGGAGCGGCCGAACTCGAGCTTCGTGTCGGCGAGGATGATGCCGCGCTCGTCCGCGATCCGCCGGGCCCGCTCGAACACGGCGAGGGTCAGGGACTCGAGCTGATCGGCGAGCTCCTCGCCCACGAGCTCTCGGGCCTGGGCGACGGTGATGTTCTCATCGTGCTCGCCCGGACCGGCCTTCGTGGAGGGGGTGAAGATCGCCGGCTGCAGGCGTGAGGCCTCGACCAGCCCGGCGGGCAGCACGTGACCGCCCACGGAGCCGCCGGCGCGGTAGTCGGCCAGACCCGAGCCGGTGAGGTGGCCGCGGGCGATGCACTCCAGCTCCACCATGTCCAGGCCGCGGCAGCGCAGGGCCCGCCCCGCCACCTCGGTCGGCACGTCGGTGGCCGAGAGCACGTGGTGGGGGACGATGTCCGCCAGCTGCTCGAACCAGAACAGGCTGATCCCCGTGAGCAGACGGCCCTTGTCGGGGATGCCGGGATTCAGGGAGTGGTCGTAGGCGCTGACGCGGTCGGTGGCCAGCACCAGCACCTCGTCCGCGGTCGAGGGGTCCACGCCGGCGGGGACGTACAGCTCGCGGACCTTGCCGGAGACGACGTGGTCCCAGCCCGGCAGCTCCGGGGCCTGGATCAGAGGGGTCGTGGCGGTGCTCATGCGGTCTCCTCCGGTGCCCCATGGGTGGTGGGCGCGGTGGCTGCGTCGGGCGCTGGGTCGGGGGTGGCGTCGGGCGCTAGTTCCGCAGCGCGGGGCGCCTCGGCGGCGCGGGCTGCCTCGGCCGCGGCGCGGCGGGCGATGTCGGTGCGGTGGTGGCTGCCCGGGAGGTCGATCTCCTCGGTGGCCGCGAGCGCCCGGGAACGGGCCTGCTCGAGATCGGCGCCCGTGGCGACGACCGACAGGACGCGGCCGCCGGCGCTGACCAGGGTTCCGTCCGCGCTGGCGGTGCCGGCGTGGATGACGTGAGCGCCGAGCGCCTCGCACGCCTCGATGCCGGTGATCGGGTCACCCGAGCGGGCGGAGGAGGGATAGCCGGCGGAGGCGACGACCACGGTCACCGCGGAGTCCTCGCTCCAGGTCGGTGCGGAGTCCTCTGCCAGCTCGCCGCGCGCCGCGGCCAGCAGCAGCGGAGCGAAGGGGGAGGTGAGCCGTTCGAGGACCACCTGGGTCTCGGGATCGCCGAAGCGGGCGTTGAACTCCACCACCCGCATTCCGCGGGAGGTGAGCGCGAGGCCGCAGTAGAGAACTCCCACGAAGGGGGTGTTCCGCGCGGCGAGCTCGGCGATGGTCGGTCGGGCGACCGTCGTCAGCACCTGGTCGACCAGGCCCGCGGGGGCCCAGGGGAGGGGGGAGTAGGCGCCCATGCCGCCGGTGTTGGGGCCTTCGTCGTCATCCAGTGCGCGCTTGAAGTCCTGCGCCGGGGCGAGCGGCACCACCCGGGTGCCGTCGCTCACGCAGAACAGGGAGACCTCGGGGCCGTCGAGGTACTCCTCGAGCACCACCTGGCCGCCGGCGGTCAGCACCGACTCGGCGTGGAGGATCGCCGCCTCCCGATCGGAGGTGACCACGACGCCCTTGCCGGCGGCGAGACCGTCGGCCTTGACCACGAAGGGCACATCGCCCAGGGGGTTGACCCGGTCGAGCCCCGACGTGAGCTGGGCGAGCTCGGTGACGGTCACGGAGGCGGCGGTGGGGACCCCGGCCGCGGCCATGATCTCTTTCGCCCAGGACTTGGAGCCCTCGAGGTGCGCGGCGGCGGCCGACGGACCGAACACCACGAACCCGGCCTCTCGCAGGCGGTCCGCGGAGCCGGCGACCAGCGGGGCCTCGGGGCCGATCACGACGAGGTCGGGCCGGAGCTCCTGGGCCAGGCTCACCTGGCCGTCGAGGTCGCCGACGGGGACGTCGTGACAGGTCGCGAGCTGTGCGATGCCGGGGTTGCCGGGCGCGGCGTGCAGCTCAGGGGCGGGATGGTCTGCGGCGAGACGCCGGAGGATCGCGTGTTCGCGACCACCGGAGCCGATGACGAGGATCTTCACGCCGTCAGGGTACCGAGAGCGCCGCGGGTCCCGAGGTCCTGCCCACACTGCGGAGGGATCGGCCGGGGTCAGCCTCCGGCGTGCGACGTTACGATCGCTCCCATGCCCGTCGACCTCCCGCACGTGTCCGCGCCCGCACCGGCCTCTGCCGCGCGCAGGCGCGGCGTGACCCGGCTGCGACTGGACCTCTCCTACGACGGCACCGGCTTCCACGGCTGGGCGGACCAGCCCGGGCAGCGGACGGTCCAGGGGGAGCTCGAGAAGGCGCTGGGCAGGATCTGTCGCGTCCCCGCCCGGGTCACGGTCGCCGGCCGCACGGACGCCGGCGTCCACGCGCGCGGGCAGGTCTGCCACCTGGATCTGCCCGATGACGCGCTGGCCACCCTCCCCGGTCGCTCCGACCGCGACCCTGCCGCGGCGCTCGTCGCCCGGCTCGCCGGGGTGCTGCCCGAGGACATGGTGGTGCACATGGCGCGCGAGGTGACCGGGGACTTCGACGCCCGCTTCGGGGCGCAGTGGCGCCGCTATCGCTACCGGATCTCCGACGGCCCTGCCGCTCACGACCCTCTGCGCCGTGACGTGCTGCGTCACCGTCGTCCGCTGGACGTCGCCGCGATGTCCCGCGCCTCGACAGCGCTGCTGGGCGAGCACGACTTCCTCTCCTTCTGCAAGCCGCGCGAGGGGGCGACCACGATCCGCGAGCTGCGGGAGCTGCACTGGGGGCGGCCAGGGGAGGGGCGGGTCGACGAGGGCCTGATCGTCGCGACCGTCGTCGCCGACGCCTTCTGCCACCACATGGTCCGGTCGCTGGTCGGCGCGCTGATCGGGGTGGGGGAGGGGAGGCGCCCCGAGTCCTGGCCCGCCGAGGTGCTCGCCGCCCGCACCCGGGTCTCGCCGACCCGCGACGGCGCCGGTTCCGCGCCGCTCTGCCCGCCGCAGGGTCTCACCCTCGACCACGTCGCCTATCCGCCGGACGAGGAGCTCGCCGCCTGGGCCGCCCGTGCCCGCACACTGCGCAGCCCGTTGCCCGCGGATCCGCCTCTCCCGGCGGAGTGGGCCTGAGCCGGCCGGGTCGCGGAGCACACCGGGCCGGCATCGTGGCGATGCGACCGGGACCGGGCGCAGATCACACCGCGAACAGCCGCTTCGCGTTGACGCTCCACTCGGGCGCCCCGTAGGATGAGCGGTCGTTGTGCCTCGATGTGTGCCCGACTCCGCTGCCGTCCCTCACGGGACGGCGCGATCGGGACCTCACCCACATCCAGGGCCGCCGTCGCATCGTCTGCGGAGCGGTCCGGGCGCAGCCATAGGGGCCATGCTTTTACCCGAAGGAAGCGTGCCCACGGTCCATCGAACCGTGCCTGGTCGGCGTCCTGCCGCCCGGGCACTACTACGAGAGAAGAAGGCACGAGTGCGTACGTTCACCCCGAAGCCCGACGATGTCGAGCGTTCCTGGTACGTCATTGACGCAAACGATGTCGTCCTCGGCCGGCTCGCTTCCCAGGCTGCCCAGCTCCTGCGGGGAAAGCACAAGCCGGTCTTCGCACCCCATGTGGATGCAGGCGACTTCGTGATCATCATCAACGCTGACAAGGTCGCGCTGACCGGAAACAAGCGGGAGTCGAAGCTCGCCTACCGCCACTCCGGCTACCCCGGCGGCCTCCGCGGCGTCCCCTACTCCGAGCTGCTCGAGAAGAACCCCGAGCGCGCAGTGGAGAAGGCCATCCGCGGCATGCTCCCCAAGAACAAGCTCGCTGATCAGCAGATCAAGAAGCTGAAGATCTACTCGGGCTCCGAGCACCCGCACGCCGCTCAGCAGCCCGTTCCCTTCACCATCGATCAGGTGGCGCAGTAAGCGGGTGCCCCGCCACTCCGCCCTGCCACACGGACGACCCAAGGAGAACCGTGACTGAGACCACCCCCGATACCACCGAGAACCTCGAGGCCGTGACCGACGAGTCGGCACCCACGAGCTTCACCACCGAGTCCACCGGCGAAGCTGCCGTCGGCGCCGGCCAGTCCGCGATCGAGCCGGGCTACGGCACCGGCCGTCGCAAGCGCGCGATCGCTCGCGTGCGCCTGGTCCCCGGCTCCGGCCAGTGGACCCTGAACGGCCGCAGCCTCGAGGACTACTTCCCGAACAAGCTGCACCAGCAGGAGGTCAACGATCCGTTCACGGCTCTCGACCTCCAGGGCCGCTTCGACGTCATCGTCCGCCTCACCGGCGGCGGCCCGTCCGGACAGGCCGGGGCCGTGCGCCTCGGTGTGTCCCGCGCGCTGAACCAGATCGACGAAGAGGCCAACCGCGCGACCCTCAAGAAGGCAGGCTTCCTGCGCCGCGATGATCGCATCATCGAGCGCAAGAAGGCCGGTCTCAAGAAAGCCCGCAAGGCGCCCCAGTACTCCAAGCGCTGATCGGCCGCGGAGCACTGCTCCGCACCGTCCACGCTGTACGCGCGATGCCCTCGACCTCCGGGTCGAGGGCATCGTCGCGTTCGGGGTGCGGTGAAGGTGGGTGCGCGAAACGGTCCTGTCAGCCCTCCCGTGGGCATCCGCTCGTCGACCCCCGTCAGCGCCCTCCGCGTCGTCGGCCCTCGGGCGGAGGTCGACTGCTGGCGCGTGGGCGATGGGCAGGGCGTCATCGGCATGGTCATCGCGAAGGCGCAAGAACCTGACGGGTGTGGTGGTGCTGGCGCTACTCTCGGACCATGATGTCTTCGCCGCCGCGCTGGTGGGGCGGGCCGCTCGATGCCGAGCAGCTCGCCCGCACCGCCGTGCACCGGGTGCGGGACGCCGCCGCCGAGCTCGTGGCCGCCCGCGGCCTGACGACGGAGGTCGCGACCACGGACGCCCTGATCGCCGCCTCGTTCGCCGCGATCGAGCACCTGCGCATCGACGGCCGCTCCCCGCAGCCCTGGGGCGAGCTCTCCGGCGTCGTCCGGGCCCGCGACGGCTGGGTGCGTCTGCACGCGAACTATCCCCACCACGCCGCGGTGCTCCGCGAGGTGCTGACGGTGGAGCACCGGCCAGATCTCGAGCGGGTGATCGGCCGCTGTGACGCCGCCGAGGTCGAGGAGCGGGTCGGCGCCGCCGGGGGGATCGCGGTCGCCGTGCGCACGCCGGAGCAGTGGCGCGAGCATCCGCACGCGATAGCGACTGCGCAGGACCCCTGGTCGCAGGTGCAGGACCGCGGCGAGCGGCCGGTGCCGGGCCCCGTCGGCCGCCGCGGCGAGCGGGCGCTGGCCGGATCGGCGCCGCTGGCGGGTGTGCGGGTGCTCGACCTGACCCGAGTGATCGCCGGCCCCACCTGCACGCAGCTGCTCGCGTGCCTGGGCGCGGACGTGCTCCGCATCGATCCGCCGCACCGCCCCGAGCTCCTCGACCAGCATCTCTCCACCGGAATGGGCAAGCGCTCCGCCGTGGCGGATCTGCGCCGCCAGGAGATCGCGGGGCGGCTGCGGTCGCTGGCCGCCGGCGCCGATGTCATCCTCGATGGCTACCGTCCCGGAGCCCTCGCCCGGCACGGCCTGGGCCTCGACGACCTCGAGCAGCTCGCGCCGCAGGCCGTGATCGCCTCCCTCTCCGCCTGGGGCGAGCGTGGACCCTGGGGCGGACGCGCCGGCTTCGACTCGATCGTGCAGGCCGCGACCGGGATCGCGGTGCGCTGCGAGGCCTCGGGGAGTCCCGGGGCGCTCGCGGTGCAGGCCCTCGACCACTCCACGGGCCACCTCCTGGCCGCGCACATCCTCGAGGCGCTCGCCCACGGCCGTGCCGTGACGATGCGGGCGAGCCTGCTCGGCGCCGCCCGGACCCTGCTGGACCTGCCGACGCCGACGCCGACGGCTGAGGTCGCAGAGCCGGGCGTGACCCGCGTCCAGGTGAGGGGAGGGGCGAGCCGGCTCGAGACGGTCCCGCCGCCGCTGACGCTCGCAGGACGCACCCTCGAGCGCGACGTCGGCCGCTACGGCGCGGCCCGTGCACGATGGATCGCCTGAGCGGCGGCGCGACCGCTGACCTGAGCGGCGCCGGGCCGGTGCCGCGGTGCCCGGCGCGATGCCGCCCGGCCGTCAGCTGAGCAGCTCGCGCAGGTCCTCGGCGGTGACGGCGGAGCGGAAGGCGTCGCCGCCGTCGGTGAGGGCGTCGAACAGCTCGGCCTTGCGGCGCTGCAGAGCGAGCACCTTCTCCTCGATCGTGTCCTCGGCGATCATCCGGTACACCATCACCTGCCGTTCCTGACCGATGCGGTGGGCGCGGTCCACGGCCTGGTTCTCCGCGGCCGGGTTCCACCACGGATCCAGCAGGAACACATAGTCCGCCTCGGTGAGGGTGAGGCCGAAGCCGCCCGCCTTCAGCGAGATCAGGAACACCGGCGCGTCGCCCTCGCGGAAGCCGGTCACGGCCGCATCGCGGTCCCGTGTCGAACCGTCCAGGTGCGAGTACCGCACCCCGCGCCGGTCCAGCTCGGCCGCGACCCGGTCCAGATAGGAGGTGAACTGGCTGAACAGCAGCACCCGGTGCCCGTCGCTGATCACCTCGTCCAGCCGGTCGAACAGCGCCTCGAGCTTGGAGCCGGGCACGTCCGCGTACTCCTCGGCGTCCACCAGCGACGGGTCCAGCGCCAGCATCCGCAGCAGGGTCAGGGAGCGGAACACGATGAAGCGGCTGCGGTCCAGGTCCGTGTCGATCAGGCCCAGCACCTTCTTCCGCTCCCGCTGCAGCACCGAGTCATAGACCGCACGGTGCTCCGGCGAGAGGGTCACCGTGAGCACCTGCTCACGCTTCTCCGGCAGCTCGGCGGCGACCAGCTCCTTGGTGCGGCGCAGCAGGAACGGCCGCACTCGGCGGCGCAGCAGCTCCATCCGGGTGGGGTGATCGCCGGTCTCGATCGGCAGGGTGTACCGCTTGCGGAATCCGGTCGCGGTGCCCAGCAGGCCGGGCGCGACCAGTTCGAAGATCGCCCACAGATCATCCAGCGAGTTCTCCATCGGCGTGCCCGTGATGGCGAGGCGGAAGTCCGCGCGCACGCCCTTCGCGGCGCGATGGGTGCGGGAGCGGCGGTTCTTCACGAACTGCGCCTCATCCAGCACGAAGCCCTGGAAGCTGGTGCCGGCGAAGTCCTCCTCGTCGATCCGCAGCACCGAATAGCTGGTGATCACGATGTCCGCGCCGAGGGTCGCGGAGGCGAGGTCCGTTCCGCGGGAGGCTGCGGTGCGGTCCAGCACCGTCACCGTCAGTCCCGGGGTGAAGCGCTCGGCCTCGCGCCGCCACACCGGCAGCACGGAGGCCGGCGCGACCACGAGGAACGGTGCAGCCTGCGGATCCCGCTGCCGGGCGAGGGCGATCAGGGCGAGGGTCTGGACCGTCTTGCCCAGGCCCATGTCATCGGCGAGCACCCCGCCCAGCCGGTGGGTCAGCAGGAACGCCAGCCAGGCGAAGCCCTCCAGCTGGTAGGGACGCAGCTCCGCCTGCACGGAGCGCGGCAGCGGAGGCGGCGGGGTCTGCTCCAGATCACGCAGCGACAGGGCGGTGCGGCTCCACTCCTCGCTGGCGACGGTCTCGTCGGCGACCTCCTGCAGGTCATCCCACATGTCCACCTGGAAGCGGGAGATCTGCTGCTGCTCCGGCTCCCACTCCGCGAGCGCCTCTCCCTCGCGGATCAGCTCACGCAGCGCGTCGAAGGCCGGATGGTCAAGGGAGAAGTAGGTGCGATCCGGCATCAGCAGCTTCGCCCGACCCTGGGCGAGGGCCACGAACAGGCTCGGGAACGGGATCTGCCGCCCCTCGATGGTGATCTCGAAGCCGAGGTCGAACCAGTCGTTCTTGCCGGGGGAGGCCTGCTGGGTGACGCGCACCCGCGGTGCGCCGTCCAGCTCCCGGTAGGCGTGACGGGTGCCGGTGACCGCCACCTCGACGTGGTCCAGTGCTGCGAGGTCGTCGAGCACGTGCTCGGTGAAATGGGCGGTGTCGGTGCCGCTGAGCAGCTCGGGGGTGTCGCGCGGGGCGTGCGGCCACAGGCTCATCGCCTCGGCGATCACCGCCTCCTCGTGCGCCAGATCGCGGTGCGCGCCGTGGCGCTGATCCATCGGCAGCTGCCGATCGGGGTCGTGATACCGCCAGGCCCAGCGCAGCGAGAGCCGATCGCCGGAGGCATAGCCGGCCTCGAGATGCAGGGTGGGCCGGCGCGCCGCTGGCAGGTCGACGCTGTCGTCCTCGCTGGTGATGGTGGTCAGGGAGCGCAGCTGAGGGTAGGCGACCTCGAGGAACGCCTCCCTGTCCTCTGCCGGGATCACCAGGGGCTGCCGACGGTGCAGCAGGGACCGCAGCGCCCGCGGCACGGAGGCGCCGAGCGGCGCGATGCGGGCCAGGAGCTGCTGGTCGGCGAGCTCCTCGACATCGAGCACCCCCGACGCACCCAGCAGCCGTCCCTGCTCCCGCGGGGAGCCGTCGATGCTGAGGCGCGGGGCGACCTGCAGCTCCTGCGCGGGGCCGCCGCTGCGCAGATCCACGGTGGCCTCGGCGCGGTCCAGCAGCTCGATCGCGGCGAGCCCGGCGCCGGGCAGGAACTCGACCCCGGCGGCCCGGGCATGCTCGAGGGTCTGCCACAGCAGGGGAGAGGTGATGGAGTTCAGCCACAGGTGCTCGATCCCGCCGCTGGAATAGGAGCGCTCGACCGATGCTGCGGCGAAGATGCGGGTCAGCGCCTCACCGTGGGTCGCGTCGTAGTCGCGCCCGGCCAGCCGGTACTCGAAGGTGCGCCAGGAGAGGTCGCCCTTGACCCAGGTTCCCTTGCGGCCCCGGGTCAGCGGCCGCATCCCCAGCCACAGCTCGGCGCCCGAGGCCACAGTCGCGGCGGTCGCCGTCTCCCGGTGATGCCGGGAGGTGCCGGTCCCGGAGATGCCCGCCTCCAGGTCGAAGCGGAGGGCGAGCGGGCGCGGCGCAGCGGCGGTGCCGGTGCCGGCGCCGGCGCCGGAGCCGGGGGTCGTCGCGGTCGAGTTCAGCAGCGGCCGCAGCACGCTGCGCCACTCGGCCGGCGGGCGCTCCTGCATCGCCTGGGTGCCCAGGTCGTTGACCCGGTACAGGAGCGCGGCGACGTGCACGCATGATTCGCCGACGACGCAGCCGCAGCCCGAGCGCCGTGGCCGCCACAGCCCGCCGGGGCCCGGGGTCTGGAAGCGGCGGGAGACGGAATCGTCCTCGTACTCGGTCAGCTCCGCCTCGACGAGGTGGACGCTCCCGTCCTCGTCAGCCACTTCCGCCGACACCACCGAGGAGGCCGGATCCCAGGCGACATCGCGGACTCGGCCCGCCCGGGCCGCACCGAGGCCGCGGCTCGCGGTGCGATCACCCACGTGATGGCTGATCGCAGAGGGGAGCAGTCGGGGGAGCAGGACCGGATCGGACATCCCTCCAAAGTAACCCCCGCCTGCCCCTGATGACGAGGGAGGGGGACGGTCCGACGGCTCCCAGCGGGTAGTCTCACAGCGGAAACCGGCTCGGACGCCGCGTACGGCGCCGCCGTGCGGCGGTGCCCCCGTCGGCCCCCGACCCCCATCCCTGTGAGGAGAACCCTGTGGCACGACTCTTCGGCACCGACGGAGTGCGCGGACGCGCGAACGGCGACATCACCGCGGAGCTCGCGGTCGAGCTGAGCGTGGGCGCGGCTCACGTGCTGGGCACGCTGGGCGCCTTCGACGGCACCCGCCCTCGCGCCATCGTCGCCCGCGACACCCGCCCCTCCGGCGACTTCCTCTCCGCCGCCGTGAGCGCGGGCCTCGCCTCCGCCGGGGTCGACGTGCTCGACGCCGAGGTGCTTCCCACCCCGGGCCTGGCCTACCTGGTGCAGTCCACCGGCGCCGATCTCGGCGTGATGATCTCCGCCTCCCACAACCCCGCCCCGGACAACGGCATCAAGTTCTTCGCCCGTGGCGGCACGAAGCTGCCCGACGCGGTCGAGGACGCCATCGAGGCGCGTCTGGGCGAGGAGTGGGATCGCCCCGAGGGCACCGATGTCGGCACCATCACCCGCTACGAGGGTGCCGTCGAGGCCTATGTCGAGCATCTGGTCGCCACCCTGGACCGGCCGCTGACCGGCCTGACCGTGGTCGCGGACTGCGCCAACGGCGCCGCGAGCATCACCGGCCCCGAGGCGCTGCGACGCGCCGGTGCGACCGTGCACGTCATCGGTGATCTCAGCGACGGCGGCCTCATCAACGACGGCGTGGGCTCCACCCACCTCGGCCCGCTGCAGGCCGCCGTGCTCGAGCACGGCGCGGACATCGGCGTCGCCTTCGACGGCGACGCGGACCGCTGCCTCGCGGTCGCTGCGGACGGCCAGCTCATCGACGGGGACCAGATCATGGCGGTCCTCGCCCTGGACCTCAAGGAGCGCGGCAAGCTCCACGACGACACCCTCGTGGTGACGGTCATGAGCAACCTCGGACTGAAGCTCGCGATGAAGGAGCACGGCATCGTGCTCGGCCAGACCGGCGTGGGCGACCGCTATGTCCTCGAGGAGATGAACCTCGGCGGCTACTCCATCGGCGGCGAGCAGTCCGGCCACGTGATCATCGCCGAGCACGCCACCACCGGCGACGGCGAGCTCACCGCCCTGCACCTGCTGCAGCGCATCGCCGAGACCGGGAAGACCGCCCGCGAGCTGGCCGATGTCATGACCCGCCTCCCGCAGGCCCTGATCAACGTCAAGGACGTCGACAAGGCCAAGGCCACCATCGACCTGGGGGTGGCGAAGGCGATCGAGGCCGCCGAAGCGGAGCTGGGTGAGACCGGCCGCGTGCTGCTGCGCCCTTCGGGCACCGAGCCCGTCGTCCGCGTGATGGTCGAGGCCCCCACCGATGAGCAGGCCACCGAGATCGCCGAGCGGCTCTCCGTGGTGGTCCGCGAGCGCGTCGGGCTCTGAGCCGCGCGAGCATCCCGGGCAGGGCCGGTCGGGTCCGGGCAGGGCTGGTCGGGTCGGTCGGTCCCGAGCAGGGCTGGTCGCGCCCGGTCGCGTCCGGGCAGAGCCCGAGAGTCACAAAGCGGGGGGAATAGCTGTGCCATTCCCCCCGCTTTGTGACCCTCAGGCCGGTGCCGGTGCCGGTGCCGGTGCCGGTGCCGGTGCCGACGGCGGTGACGACGGCGGGGGAAGGGGGCTCGAACGAGCGCTCATACCTTCCGCAGCAGCACCGAGTGGACGCTGTGCTGGCCGTCCTTGCGCAGCACCAGGTCGGCGCGGCCCCGGGTGGGGACCACGTTCTCGGTGAGGTTCGGGCCGTTGATCGAGCGCCAGATCCCCAGTGCCGTCTCCTTCGCCTCCTCGTCGGTGAGCTCCGCGTAGCGGCGGAAGTAGGAGCGGGGGTTGGAGAAGGCGGTGCGCCGCAGCTGCAGGAAACGGTCCACGTACCAGCGCTGGACGTCCTCCATCCGGGCGTCGACGTAGACGGAGAAGTCGAAGAAGTCCGAGACGGCCATCCCGAGCCGGCCGTCGCGGCGCGGCCGAGCCGGCTGCAGCACGTTCAGCCCCTCGACGATGAGCACGTCCGGCTGCTCGACCACCACGCGCTCGTCCTCGAGGATGTCGTAGGTCAGGTGCGAGTAGATCGGGGCCTCGACGCGCTCGTGCCCGGCCTTCACATCGGCCACGAAGCGCAGCAGGCGCCGCCGGTCGTAGCTCTCCGGGAAGCCCTTGCGCTGCATGATGCCGCGCGACTCGAGCACGGCATTGGGGTACAGGAAGCCATCGGTGGTCACCAGCTGCACGCGAGGGGTCTCCGGCCAGCGCGCCATCAGCTCCCGCAGCAGGCGGGCGGTGGTCGACTTGCCCACCGCCACCGAGCCGGCCACCCCGATCACGTACGGGGTGCGCTGCTGGCGCTGGTCGAGGAAGTCCTCCCGGGCGCGACGCAGCGCCTGAGCGGCGGCGACCTGGATGTTCAGCAGGCGCGAGATGGGCCGGTACACAGCATCGACCTCGCTGAGATCGATCCGGTCGCCCAGGCCGCGCAGTCGGGTGACGTCCTCCTCGGACAGCGGCAGCGGGGTCTGCTGCGAGAGCCGTGCCCAGTCCTCCCGGGGGATCTCCTCGAACGGGGTGACGGTGCTCGACGTCGACGCAGACTTCATAGGTCGATTGTCCCAGCAGTCCGGCCCGATCCGGGTCAGCAGGGCGCGTGGCGGGCGTCGCAGGTGGATGCTCCGGCCGTCCCCGGGCCGTCCCCTGGCGGCTCCCGGGCCGCCTCCCGCGCATCTCCCGCGCGATCCATGCCCCCAAGCGCGCAGCACCGCGCAGTGTGCCGTGCTCATTTCTGATCACTCGCGCGGGGCCCCGGCCAGGGCTGCGCGCAGGCTCCTCCGATCGTGAGCAAGGACTCGCGGCGATGGGGCCTCGTGGCTTCCCCGCGACGCGCAGATCATTAGCGTGGTCCCCATGTGTGGAATCGTCGGATATGCAGGCCCCAAGGCCCAGAAGCTCTCCTCCCGTCCCGTGGACGTCGCCCTTCAGGGCCTCGCCCGCCTCGAGTACCGCGGCTATGACTCCGCGGGAGTCGCCGTGATCGATGACGGCGGGGTGCAGATCACCAAGCGGGCCGGCAAGCTCGCGAACCTGCGCGAGGCGCTCGAGGGCTCCCAGGAGACCACCGGCCAGGTCTCCATCGCCCACACCCGCTGGGCCACCCACGGCGCCCCCAACGACCTCAACGCCCACCCCCACCTCGGCGGACGCCAGGGCGAGCTCGCCGTGGTGCACAACGGCATCATCGAGAACTTCGCGAACCTCCGCGCCGAGCTCGAGGCCGATGGCTTCTCCTTCACCTCCGAGACCGACTCCGAGGCCGCAGCCCATCTGGTCGCCCGCGAGATGGAGCAGACCGGTGACCTCACCGAGGCGATGCGCCGCGCCGCCGCCTCCCTCGAGGGCGCCTTCACCCTGCTGGCCGTGCACCAGGACGCCCCGGACACCGTGGTCGCCGCACGCCGCAACTCGCCGCTGGTCGTGGGCCTCGGCGAGGGCGAGAACTTCCTCGGCTCCGACGTCGCCGCCTTCGTGGACTCCACCAAGGAGGCCCTCGAGATCGGGCAGGACCAGGTCGTCACGGTCACCGCCGACGAGGTGCGGATCATCGACTTCGAGGGCACCGAGATCACCGACGCCAAGCGCTACACCATCGAATGGGATGCCGCCGCCGCACAGAAGGGCGGCTACGACTCCTTCATGGCCAAGGAGATCCACGAGCAGGCCAGCGCCGTCGCCGACACTCTGCGCGGCCGCCTCGAGAACGGCGCGCTGCAGCTGGACGAGATGGACATCGACCCCTCCGTGCTGCGAAGCATCGACAAGATCGTCGTGGTCGCCTGCGGCACCGCCGCCAACGCCGGCGAGGTCGCGAAGTATGCGATCGAGCACTGGTGCCGGATCCCCACCGAGGTGGAGCTCGCTCACGAGTTCCGCTACCGCGACCCGGTCGTCACCGAGAAGACCCTGGTCGTCGCGATCTCCCAGTCCGGCGAGACCATGGACACCCTGATGGCGGTGCGCCACGCCCGCGAGCAGGGCGCGAAGGTCATCGCGATCTGCAACACCCGCGGCTCCACCATCCCGCGCGAGTCCGATGCGGCGCTGTACCTGCACGTGGGCCCCGAGATCGCGGTCGCCTCCACCAAGGCGTACCTGGGCCAGATCACCGCCTGCTACCTGCTGGGACTGTTCCTCGCCCAGACCCGCGGGAATCTCTACCCCGACGAGATCGCCGCCCTGATGACCGATCTCGAGCAGATCCCGGACCAGATCCAACAGGTGCTGGACGCCTCCTCCCAGGTGGAGAAGCTCGCCCAGGACATGAAGGACGTCTCCTCCGTGCTGTTCCTGGGGCGCCACGTCGGCTACCCGACGGCGATGGAGGGCGCGCTCAAGCTCAAGGAGATCGCCTACATCCACGCCGAGGGCTTCGCCGCCGGCGAGCTCAAGCACGGCCCGATCGCCCTGGTCGAGGAAGGGCAGCCGGTGTTCGTCATCGTCCCGTCCCCGAACGGCCGCCACTCGCTGCACTCCAAGGTGGTCTCCAACATCCAGGAGGTGCGCGCCCGCGGCGCCCGCACCCTGGTGATCGCCGAGGAGGGGGACGACGCCGTGCTGCCGTATGCGGACGAGGTGATCCGGGTGCCCGCCACCCGCACCCTCTTCGCGGCGCTGCTCACCGTGATCCCGCTGCAGATCTTCTCCTGCGAGCTGGCGACCGCGAAGGGCCTGGACGTCGACCAGCCGCGCAACCTCGCCAAGTCCGTCACCGTCGAGTGAGCGACCCTGTGTGTCGACGCTTCCCGCAGGTCTCGCCGAAGATGTGATACTGCCAAGGTGAGCATCTTCCCGACCACCGCGCCGACGCCCGGCCCCGACGAGAACTTCGGGGGCCGGGCGTTCGCGCCGCGGGACGACGGCACTGTGGTGGGCGTCGGCATCGACGTGGTGGAGATCGCGCGACTGACCGCGATGCTGGAGAGGACCCCGGCCCTGCTCGACCGCCTGCTCACCCCCACCGAGCGCGGCCTCTCCGCCGCCTCCCGTGCCGCCCGGGTCGCCGCGAAGGAAGCCGTGGGCAAGGCCCTCGGCGCCCCCGGAGACTTCTCCTGGCAGGACGTCACCGTGGAACGGACCTCGGTGCGCCGCCCCTACCTGCGCCTGCGCGGCGCCACCCTGCACGCCGCCGAGGAGCACGGGGTCGCGCATCTGCACCTGTCCCTCTCGCACGACGGGGATGTCGCCACCGCGATCGTCATCGCCGAGCGCGGGGACCGCGCGAGCGAGGGAAGTCCGGCCGACGCACGCCCCGCCGCCGGGCACGGGGCGGACGCCCCGGCACCGCCTGAGGCCCCGGCCCCGCCTGAGGCCCCGGCCCCATGATCCGCGCCTACTCCGCCCAGGCCGTCCGCGACGGCGAGTCGCCGCTGCTCGCCGCGGGGGAGCCGCTGATGGACCGTGCGGCGCGGGCTCTGGCGGATCACGTCCTCGCGCGGCTGCGCGTCGAGGAGCAGGGGACCGGACCTGCTGCCTCGGGTCCCGCCCCCGCTGGCCCTGACTCAGCAGGTCGCACCTCCGCAGCGTCCAGCTCCGCAGGCTCCGCCCCGGCCCGGGTGCTGGTGCTCGCCGGCAGCGGCGCGAACGGTGGCGACGGTCTGCACGCTGCGGCGCTCCTGCGCCGCGAGGGCGTCGATGCCCGGGCGATCGCCACCGCCACCGCTCTGCACGAGGAGGGCGCCGCCGCCCTCCGCGCGGCGGGAGGCACGATCACCGCGCTCGCGGACACCGCCCCCGGCATGCTCGAGGAGCTGCTCGCCGGCACCGCTCTGGTGCTCGATGCGATGGTCGGCCTCGGCGGTCGTCCCGAGGTTCCCGCAGCTCTCGGCCCGCTGCTGGCAGTGGTGCGCGGCAGCGGATCCGCGGTGATCGCCGTGGACACGCCGAGCTTTGTGGACGCCACCACCGGTGAGGCCGCTCCTGACGCACTGGTCGCGAACGAGACGGTGACCTTCGGCGCGGTCAAGGCGGGGCTGCTGCTGCCCGGCGGTGCCGAGCGCAGCGGCACGGTCCACCTCGTCGACATCGGCCTGGCCCCGCACCTGCACGCCGCCCCGACCGTGCTCCGGCTCGAGGACGCCGACGTCCGGCAGCTGTTCCCCCACCCCGGCCGGGACGCCACCAAGTACAGCCGCGGCGTGGTCGCGCTCGCCGCCGGCAGCGAGCAGTATCCCGGCGCCGCAGTCCTCGCCGTCTCCGGGGCGGCCCGCACCGGTGCCGGGATGGTCCGCTGTCTCGCCCCGCACGCTGTGCTGGACCTGGTGCTGCGGGAGCGGCCCGAGGTCGTCGGGCACCGCATCGAGCGGGCGGACGGCGGCCCCGGCTGCATCGACCTCGCCGCCGTCGGCCGCACCGACGCGCTGGTCGTCGGTCCGGGACTGCCGGCCGACGATCCCCGCGCCCGTGCCGGGGTGGATCGGCTGCGGAAGGACAGCGGGACCCTCACCCGCGGAGTCCTGGACGCCGGCGCACTGGCCGCGCTCACCGCCGCAGATCGCTTCGGAGCGGACGTGGTCCTCACCCCGCACCGCGGGGAGGCCGAGCGTCTCGCGCAGCTCCTCTCGCTCGACCCCGACCGGCCCGGACCTCTGCTCGCCCGGGAGATCGCCCGCGCCACCGGGGCGACAGTGCTGCTGAAGGGCGCCGTCACCCTGATCGCCCCCGGCGACGGCGGGCCGCTGCGCGCGCAGGACGATGCGACCTCGCAGCTGGCCACCGCAGGCACCGGAGATGTCCTCGCCGGCGTGCTCGGCGCCCTGCTGGCCGCCGGGCTGTCGGGCCCCGACGCCGCGGCGCTCGCTGCGATCCTCCACGGCCGTGCGGGTCGGCGCGCCTCCGGCGACGGCCTCCACCCGCTGCTCGCCCTGGACGTCGCCGCGCACCTGCCCGGGACGATCGGGACTATCCTGGCGGGCGCCCAGACGTGAACCGAGGAGCCCGATGACCATCCCGATCCCTGCCGAGGACCCTCGGCACGTGCCCAACCGCGCGGTGATCGACCCGTCGGCGATCACCGAGAACACCCGCGCCATGGGCACCCTGCTGGAGGAGCACACCGCGCTGATGGCCGTGGTCAAGGCAGACGGCTACGGGCACGGCATGCTCACCGCCGCCCGCGCCGCGATCGAGGGCGGCGCCACCTGGCTCGGCGTCGCCCATCCCGCGAGCGCGCTGGCGCTCGCCCGGGCCGGCTTCGACGCGCAGATCCTCACCTGGCTGTTCGAACCGCACACCGCGAAGATCGTGCTGCCGGAGGTGCTGTCCTCCGGGGTGGACGTCTCCGTCGGCTCCCCGGAGATGCTCGCCCTGGTCAGCGAGGCCGCCCGCGAGGCGGACCGTCGCGCCCGCGTGCACCTGAAGATCGACACCGGCATGGGCCGCAACGGTGTGCTGCCCTGGCAGATCCGCGAGCTCGGCGCCGCCATGCGGGAGGACGACTTCATCCAGGTCGCCGGGGCCTGGACCCACTTGACCACGGCCGATGATCCATCGGCCCCCGCCACGGACCAGCAGGCGGAGCTGTTCGACTCGGCCTGCGCGGCGCTGGAGGAGGAGGTCGGGCCGATCCCGCTTCAGCACCTCGCGAACTCCGCCGCGACCCTCACCCGCCCCGATCTCCACCGCGACCTGGTGCGCGTGGGGATCGCGCTGTACGGCTACCCGCCCGTCCCGACCCCCGTGCCGCTGCGCCCGGCGATGACCCTCACCAGCCGCCTCGCCCTGGTCAAGGACGTGGGGGAGGGGCACAGCATCGGCTACGGCCGGATCCGCAGCACCGACCGCCCCACCCGGCTCGGTCTGGTGCCGATCGGATACGCCGACGGACTCCACCGGGTGGGCAGCGACCAGGTCACCCTGGTGGTCCGCACCGACTCCGGTGACCGCCGCGCCCCGCAGGTGGGGCGCATCAGCATGGATCAGATCGTCATCGACCTGGGCCCGGACTCCGATGCCCGCGCCGGGGACCGGGTGTTCGTCTTCGGTGATGCCGGGGGAGCGCCCAACGAGCCCAGCGCTCCGACGGCCGATGACTGGGCGGCGGCCGCGGACACCATCCCCTACGAGATCCTCACGTCCGTCTCCGGACGGGTCAGCCGCGAGGTCCGCTCATGAGCGGCCTGCCGGTGCGCACCCGCGACGCCGAGGGCACGCGCACCGTCGCCCGGGCGCTCGCCGGTGTGCTCCGCGCCGGGGACCTGCTGGTGCTCGATGGCCCCCTCGGCGCCGGCAAGACCACCTTCACCCAGGGACTCGGGGCAGGGCTCGGGGTGCGCGGCCCGATCGCCTCCCCGACCTTCGTCATCGAGCGAGTCCACCCGAACCTCGGCGAGGGTCCGGACCTCGTGCACGTCGACGCCTACCGTCTCGGCGGCGAGGGCGAGATCGACGACCTCGACCTCGAGGCCGATCTGGACCTCGCCGTCACCGTCGTGGAGTGGGGACGCGACCGGGTCGAGCACCTGGCCGAGTCCGTGCTGCTGGTGGTGCTGGACCGTCCCGACCGGGTCGAGGACCCCGAGGACCCCGGTGAGCCGCGCACCCTGCACCTGATCCCGAGCGGCCCCCGCTGGGACGAGGCCGCGATCGACCACCTCGAGACAGCGCTCGCCGCCGTCACCGGCCCGGACGGCGCGGTCACCGGCCCGGCGCCCACCCGTGAGGAACCACCTGCTGAGGAGAGCCGCTGATGCTGCTGGGAATCGACACCTCCGGAGCCGTCAGCGTCGCGGTCGCCCGCGGAGCGCTGACCGGGCCCGTCCCCGAGATCCTGGAGGTCCGCTCCGATGAGCGCTCCCGGCACCACGACGAGGTGCTGCTCACGCTGATCGACGAGACGCTGCAGGCCGCGGGCGTGCAGCGCAGCGAGCTCACCGGAGTCGTGGTCGGCCGAGGTCCCGGACCGTTCACCGGGCTGCGGGTGGGACTGGTCTCCGCCCGGTCGATCGCCGCCGTCCTCGATGTGCCCCTGCACGGACTGAGCTCGCTGGACGCCCTCGCCCACCAGGCGCTCGCCACGGCCGGACCCGTCACCGCACGAGCCGTCACCGTCGGCGTCGCCCTCGATGCCCGTCGCCGGGAGGTCTACCACGCCCGCTACCGGCGCGAGACGGGCGGTGAGGTCACGCGGATCTCGGAGCCCGCTGTGGACGCACCCGCCGAGGTCGCCGCCGAGCTGACCGCCTGCGACCTGCTCGTCGGCTCGGGCACCGGGATCTATCCCGAGCTGCTGCCCGCGACCGCGGACCTGGTCCACGTCGACGCGGGCCACCTGCTGCTCGCCGCGGCCGCTCTGAACGCCCGCGGGGAGGATCTCTCCAGCACCGAGCCGATGTATCTGCGCGAGCCCGACGCCGCCAAGCCCACTGCGCGCAAGAGCGCCCTGGGACGCTGAGATGGGCGGCCCCGCAGAGCCCGGCGGCCCCGCAACGCCCGGCGGCGCCTCGGAGCCCGCAGGCCCCGGAGAGACCGCCTGCCCGTCGGAGCCCGAGGGGTCGTCGGCCGCGGCGCCCGGGCGCTGGGGGCTGCGCCCGGCGACCCTCGAGGACGTCGAGGAGATCGCCTTCGCCGAGCTCGAGCTGTTCCCCGACGAGGCCTGGAACGTGTTCCAGCTCGCGGCGGAGATCGAGCACCCCGATCGCCGCTACGTGGTCGCCGTCCAGCGCGAGGGGGCGGGCGGCGCACTGCTCGGATACGCCGGGATCATGCTCGCCGGGGACGTCGCCGACCTGCACACCATCGGCACCCGTCGCGAGGGTGCTGGCATCGGCCGGGCACTGCTCGCCTGGTGCGAGGACCGCGCGCGCGACGGGGGAGCGGAGCGCCTGCTGCTCGAGGTGCGGGAGGACAACGCCAGGGCGCGCGCCTTCTACACGACCGCCGGGTACCGGGAGATCGATCGCCGCCGCGGCTATTACCGGATCCGCGGCCGACGCATCGACGCGCTGGTGATGCAGCGAGTGCTCCAGGAGGACGACGGACCGACGGCCTGACGGCGCGACCTGACGGCGCGGCGTTCCGCCGGTCGACGATGTGTGGCCGTCGAGCCGCGGGCGAAGGCCCCTCAGACGTGGTCGCGGACCTTCTGGAAGACGTCCGGATAGCGGGCGTCCAGGCGCACCGCGGCGATCCGCATCCCCACCAGGAACATCACGGCGCCGGCGACCAGCGCGAGCACCCCTGCGAGGGCGGTCAGTGCGAGGCTGCCCACGATCGCGCCCCAGACGCCCACGCCGATCGCGGGAAGCAGCGGCACGAAGATCCCCACCATCGCCACGGTCATCGCGATCATCGCGTTCGAGCTCGAGGCGGACTTGTCCTTCATCGGGTTGGTGCCCGGGGCGGAGCTCGGGTACGGCAGCAGCACGCTGACCACCATCGACAGGCCCCAGCCGCAGATCATCGCGCCCAGAGCGCCCATCACCGCCATCGGGATCAGCCAGGACATCCCGTACAGCAGCGGCAGGCCCACCATCGCCACGATCACGCCCGGCACCATGAGCAGCGCCTGGGCGGCGATGCGGCCCAGCAGGTTCGCCCGCGCCGGGAGACCGGTGACGATGTTGACCCAGCCCGACGGACCGTCGAAGCCGATCTCGTTCGCGGTGCTGATCCCGGTCATGCCGCACATGAAGATCGCCATCCCCATCATCATCCCGCGCGACTCCGGGAGCATCAGCCCCATCGCCGCGAAGAACACGATGATCACGGGGTAGATCCCCAGCGCCGCGAGATAGCGGGTGTCGCGCCGCCAGTAGCGCAGCGACTTGCCGATCACTGCCCCCAGCGGGCCGGGTCGCACGAACCGCGGCACCAGCGGCGAGACCTTCGCATCTCCCGAGGAGGTGTCGCCGGTCAGCGCGGAGGTGAGGGAGAGGTCGATCGAGCGGCGCCACCACCTCCACACCAGCGCGATGGTGGCGGTCCCGATCAGGACGCGCAGCACAGCGGTCAGCACCCGCCCTTCGGCGAGGTCCATCGGCACCGCGAACAGCGCCCCCACCGGGGTCCAGGCCAGAGCCTCGACGATGCGAGGCAGCCACTCGCGCAGCAGCGACATGTCGAGGTCGTCGATGCTCTGCGCCCCGAGCGAGAACGCATAGATCACCACGAAGATCAGCAGGAAGCCGAAGATCCCGCCGACCTCCCGACCGCTGCGGGAGGAGGCGCGGGCGGCCGAGTGCGCGAACCAGGCGCGCGGCAGCAGCAGGCACAGGCCGAAGGCGGCGAGGTTCGCGGGGATCAGAGCGAGTGCCCCGAGCACGATCCACAGTGCACCCTGACCGAACAGCACCAGCCACAGCAGCTCGAAACCGGTCGCGATCGCGATGGCGGCCAGGGTGAGCAGGCTCGGCAGGCTCAGCGCCGCTGCGGCGAACATGCCCGGCTGCAGCTCCTTCGCGCTGCGGGGGAACAGCGCGAAGGCGCGGGGGTCCAGGGTGTCGTCGAGCCCGAAGGCGAGCACCGGGATGAGGAACCAGGCCAGCACGGTCACCGCGCCGAGGCCGCGCACGATCAGCGGGAAGGTCGAGCCCTCCCCGGCCCACAGAGTGGTGCCCAGGAACAGGAACACCAGCCCCACCAGGCCGCCGAGGGCATACAGCACCCCGATGATGGTGCCGATCAGCTTGCCGATGTTCTTGCGGTAGGACCGCTTCCACAGCGTCCACTTCAGGCCCAGCTGCAGGCGCAGCAGCGCCTTGGGAGAGATCTCGCCGTGGCGGACGTCGCGCGCAGAGGCGGTCGCGGCCTGCTCGCTGCTCAGGACTCCAACCACGACAGGCTCCCCTCCGCGACGTCGGCGCCGCCGACCAGGTCGATGAAGGTCTGCACCAGGCTGCCGCCCTGACGGACCTCGTCCAGGGTGCCGTCGGCCCGCAGGGTGCCGTCGGCGATGATCGCGACGTGGCTGCACAGCCCCTCGACCAGCTCCATCACGTGGCTGGAGAGGACCACGGTGCCGCCGCCGTCCACATAGGCGGTGAGGATCTTGCGGATCACCTGGGCGGAGACGGGGTCGACAGCCTCCAGCGGCTCGTCCAGCACCAGCACCCGCGGGGCGTGCAGGAGCGCGCTCGCGAGCAGGATCTTCTTGGTCATGCCGGCGGAGTAGTCCACCACCAGCTTGCCGTCCTCACCGGCCAGGTCCAGGGCCGCGAGCAGGGACCCCATGCGCTCCTCGACCATGGCGGGCTCCATGCCGCGCACCAGGCCGACATAGGTGAGCAGCTCGCGCCCGGTGAGGCGGTCGAAGGTCCGCAGACCGTCCGCGAGCACGCCGAGGCGGGCCTTGGCCTGCTGCGGAGCGACCCACATGTCGTGACCGAGCACGTGGGCGGTGCCGCCGTCGGGGCGCAGCAGCCCGGTCGCCATCGACGGGGTGGTGGTCTTGCCGGCGCCGTTGGGGCCGACGATCCCGTAGAAGGAGCCGCGCGGGACGTCCAGGGAGATCCCGTGGACCACTTCTGTCTTGTCGAAGGACTTGCGCAGCCCACGGATCGATAGGGCGGTGTGCTCGGGGGTCGCGGCGTCGGCGGAGACCGGTGCGGCGGCGGGGTCGACGTGGGCGGCGCCTGCAGCGGCGGGGCTGGTGGCGGGTGCAGCGCCCGAGCCGGCTGCTGCTGCGGAGCCGCCAGCGGGGACATCAGGGGCGGGGGAGGAGGCGGAGCTCGTGAGATCCGGGGAGGGACGCGGGTCGACGCTGTGCATGGGATCACGGTAGTGCGCGAGCAGTCGGTCCAGGGCCCTCCACTCGGTGGGACGGGGGCCGACCTTCGTCGGCCCCGACCGCCGGCATGCGGTTCCACCAGCATCACGCGACTAGGATGCGCGTGAGCCGCACCCGGCTCACGGAAGGAGCCCCATGTCCCAGCTGCGTCCCACTCCTCGGGCACAGAGCCTCGCGCCCGAGGTGGAGGAGATCCCGATCGGTGTGCGCCGGGCGGCATCGTGGTCCTGGCGTCTGATCATCGTCGTGGCAGCCGCGGCACTGGTCCTGTGGGGCCTGATGCAGATCACCACCATCGTCATCCCGGTGGTGATCGCGATCCTGATCGCCGCGCTGCTGACCCCGGTGGTCAAGGTGCTGACGCGCTACACCTTCCTGGGCCGAGGAGCGGCGAGCGGCGTCGCACTGCTGGGCCTGCTGCTGGTCATCGCCGGGATGTTCACCCTGGCGGGCAGGCAGCTGGTCGCGCAGTTCGCGGACATCCAGGAGAAGGCCGTCACCGGGTTCCAGGGCCTGGTGGGGTGGGCGACCTCGACCTTCCAGATCGACGACCCGATGATCAACTCGGCCATCGACGAGGGACTCACCCAGCTCCAGCAGTACTCCGGCGAGCTGGTCAGCGGCGCGTTGAGCACCGCGGCGGTGCTCGGCAACGTCGCCACTGGCATCCTGGTGGCCCTGTTCACCCTGTTCTTCCTGCTCTCGGGCGGGGCCGGGATCTGGCGCTGGGTGGTGGGCCTGCTGCCGCCGGCGGCGAGGGTGCCCACCCATGAGGCGTTCCGCCGCGGGTGGAAGGCGCTGTCGGCCTACATGCGCACCCAGATCCTGGTGGCCGCCGTGGACGCGACGGGCATCGCGATCGGCATGATGGCGCTGGGCCTCGGCTCCTACGCGGTGCCGATCTGGCTGCTCGTGTTCCTGTTCTCCTTCGTCCCGCTGGTCGGTGCGATCGCCTCGGGTGCGATCGCCGTGCTGCTGGTGCTGGTGCTGAACAACTGGATCGGAGCACTGATCATGCTCGCGATCGTGCTGGCCGTGCAGCAGATCGAGGGCAATGTGCTCCAGCCGTTCCTGATGGGCAAGGCCGTCGAGCTGCACCCGCTGGCGGTGTTCCTCGGCGTCGCCACCGGTGCGATGGTCGCCGGGATCGCGGGTGCGCTGTTCGCCATCCCGGTGCTGGCCTTCGTCAACGCGACGCTGCTGTACGTGGTGGGTCGTGATCCGAGCCCTGAGCTGGGCAACGACCGGACGAGTGCCGAGCACTTCGCGGCGCTGACCCGTCCTCGACCGGAGCCCGTGCAGGACGGTTCCGGGGCGCGGACGCAGGAGACGGCAGGAAAGCGCTCCGGGCTGCAGTCGACGGCCGCCGTCGGCGGGGGGACGGCCGTCGCGGTCGCCCCGGCCGCGGCCGAGGAGCCCGCTGCCGAACCTGCTGCGCCCCGCACCGACGGCGACGACGCTCCCCGTGAGGAGGGCGCCGCGCACGAGGGCGACGCTTCCCGTGAGGAGGGCGCCGCGCGCGAGGGCGACGCCTGAGTCGCGTCGCGACCCGCATCGAGAAGGGCCCCACCCCGGCGGCAGCCAGGGTGGGGCCCTTCTCATCGTGCGATGTCGTGCGAAGTGCCCATGGTGGGCGGGACCCTGCGCGAGGGTCGAGGGGTCAGGCCTTGTAGGGCGTGGCCTTGAGGATCTCGATCGGGAACGACTTCCCGTTCGGAGCCGTGTAGTCGACCGTGTCGCCCACCTTCGAGCCGTGGATCGAGCTGCCCAGCGGCGACTCCGAGGAGTACACCTCGAGGGAGTCGTCGCCGTCGGCGATCTCGCGGTTGCCCAGCAGGAAGGTGCGCTCCTTGCCGGCCATCGTGATCTCCACGACCATGCCCGGCTCGACGACGCCGTCGTCCTTCGGAGCCTCGCCGACCACGGCATTTTTGAGCAGCCGCTGGAGGTCCGAGATGCGAGCCTCCATCTTGCCCTGCTCCTCACGGGCGGCGTGATATCCGCCGTTCTCCTTGAGGTCGCCTTCGTCGCGAGCCGCGGCGATGCGCTCGGAGATCTCGGTGCGTCCGGGGCCCTCGAGCTCCGCGAGCTCCTTGGCCAGGCGGTCGTATGCGTCCTGGGTGAGCCAGGCGCCATTCGGCTGGCTGCTCATGGGTTCACTCCTGTCGTCCTCAGTTGTGCGCAGGGGAGCACAGGGCTCCGATACGCAAATCACGGGGCACATGTCCTCATGCGCCCCGTGTGCGGGTGATGATGACCGGCGTGTCGCCGGTTCCGCAGTACCTTACACGGCGCAGAACCCTTTCCCGGGTATTCAGGACTTGATTTCGCCTACCGAGTAATCGGTGCCGCGTCCGTACAGAGGGGCTGGTGGAGGCGCTGCGAGGGCGATCCCCGGTGGACCGGCGGCGAGGGCCGGCGGTGACGGTCGGAGGCGGGGCAGGGGATGGGGGCAGGGGTGAGGCTCAGAGCACGGAGCAGCTGACGACCTCCGCCGAGACCGCCTCGCCCTGGGTGGAGATCTCGACGTGATGCGCGCTGATGCGGGACTCCTGCGCCGGGATGTCGACGTCGACGAAGCCCACCTGGGCCCGCCCCGCGTTCAGCGCCTGCACCTGGCAGACCGCCTCGGAGCCGGGATCCATCGTCACCGAGAAGTCGACGGCGATCACGTCCTCCGCGACGTGGTCGTAGGAGAGCATCTCCGCGCGCACGGGAGTGTCTGCGCTCTGGAGGCCGACGTACGCCACCACCGCGAGGAACACCACCGCGGCCAGGGCGAGGAGAGTCCGCGCCGTCCGACGCCCGACCATCGGTCCCCCGTAGCGGTCCGCGCGTCGATCCGTGGCAGCGTTCATGCGCCCAGTCTCCCAGACCTGGGCCGGGAGCTTCCCCTGAGAGTGGGGCCACGTCACGAGGCTCCGATCACGTCGGCGCTCCGCGCGGTGCCCAGGCGGGGTCTCGGCGCTCCGTCGACCTTCTCGGGGGTGTCCTCACGGATCTCTCAGGGGCGGGCGCGAGCAGGTGGCGTAGGATCGTTCGGTGGTGCGCCGTGGTCGGTCCTGTACGCGACGGGCGCGCCGATCCCGGCAGGTCCCGACCGGTCTCGACCGCTCTGGACCGTTCCCGACAGGCCCGATCGGCCCAGAGGGAGCCAGCCCTTCTCCCGTCGTCTCCGAGGAGTCCCGTGACCGTCCAGCTGCCCACCCCCGATGAACCCCTGCGGATGGTGGCCGTCCATGCGCACCCGGATGACGAATCGTCCAAGGGTGCCGGGTCGACCGCACGCTATGCGCGGGAGGGCGTCCAGGTCACGGTCATCACCTGCACCGGCGGTGAGCGCGGGGACGTGCTGAACCCGCGGCTGCGCGATGACCCGAGCGTGACGCGCGAGGCGCTGCCCTCGATCCGTCGGCAGGAGATGGCTCGTGCCCAGGAGATCCTGGGCGTGGATCACGAATGGCTCGGCTTCGTCGACTCGGGCCTGCCCGAGGGCGACCCGCTGCCCCCGCTGCCGGCCGGCAGCTTCGCGACCCTCCCGATCGAGGAGGCCGCCCGACCGCTCGTCGAAGCGGTCCGTCGCCTGCGCCCGCACGTGATGACCACGTACGACGAGAACGGCGGGTACCCCCATCCGGACCACATCCAGACCAACCGGGTGAGCCTGGCGGCCTTCGACCTCGCCGCCGATCCCGACTTCGCTCCCGAGCTCGGTGAGCCGTGGGCGGTCGCGAAGCTGTACTACATCAACGGCTTCCACCGTCAGCGATTCTCGGCGGTCAGCCGACATCTGCGGGAGGAGGGCACGCCGAACGAGATGCTCGACCAGATGCTCCAGCACTACGACGAGAGCCGGGACCGGGTGCTCACCACACGCATCGACGTCCGCGAGTTCCTCCAGATCCGAGACGATGCGCTGCGCGCGCACGCCACTCAGGTCGATCCCGAGGGTCCCTTCTTCCGCATCTCCCATGAGGCCGAGATCGCGGCCTGGGGCACCGAGGACTACGAGCTGCACATCTCCCGCATCGGGGTGAAGCTCCCCGAGGACGACCTGTTCGCGGGCCTGCGCCAGCAGCCCGTCGAGGCCCGCCCATGAGCGGTGGCGGGCTCGTGCTCTCCGCCGGGGCTCTGCTGGCCGCCCCGAGCCCCTCGGACGGCCAGGAGTTCAACTCCGTCACCGTCTCCCCGGGCCTGCCCGGGTTCTTCGCGATGTTCGTGCTCGCCGTGCTGGTGGTGCTGCTGGCGGTCGACATGACGCGCCGCACCCGCCGGGTCCAGGCCCAGGAGCGCGTCCAGCAGCGGATCGAGGCCGAGGAGCGCGCAGAGCATGACCGCGGGGAGCAGGTGCGTGACCCTGGGGTGCAGGACGAGCGGCAGCCTGTCGAGCAGGAGCAGGCCGACGGCGGGGGATCCGACCCCTCGAGCGAGCCGGGTGACGCGGAGGCCGACGGCCCGAGCACCCCGCCGACCGACGACGCCCGCTGACAGAGGGGCGGTGCCCGCCGGGTCCCGCCGGGCTCCGGGGAGGCGTCAGAGCACTGCGACGGCGACCGCGGCGAAGTGGCAGCCGAAGCCGATCAGCGTGCCCGCGTGGAAGATCTCGTGGAAGCCGAACCATGCCGGTGAGGGATTCGGCCGCTTCAGCGCGTACATGACAGCGCCCGCCGTGTATGCGAGGCCACCGATGATCAGCAGCCAGACCACGGCCCACCCGCCACCGGCCTGCATCTCGGGCATGTAGAAGACCGCCACCCAGCCCAGCGCGATGTACGCGGGCACGTAGATCCAGCGCGGGGCACCGGTCCAGAACAGGCGGAAGCACACTCCGATCAGCGCCCCGCCCCAGGCGATCGCGAGCAGGGTGGCGGCCTGGCGCGTCTCCAGCAGCGTGATGGCGAGCGGGGTGTAGGTGCCGGCGATGATCAGGAAGATGTTCGAGTGATCGAAGCGGCGCAGCATGATCGCGCGCCGTGGGGTCCAGGTGCCCCGGTGGTAGACGGCGCTGACCCCGAAGAGCAGCCCGGCGGTGAGCACGAACACCGCGCAGGCCAGCCGGACCGGGAGGGTCTCTCCGACGGCGACCAGCAGCAGCCCCACCACCAGGGAGGTGGGGAAGGCGATCAGGTGCAGCACGCCGCGCAGACGCGGCTTGGGCAGCTCGAGCCCGAGCTGCAGCGCCCGTCGGGCCATCGTGCGGGTGAGGGTGCGCGGGGCGAAGGGATGCGTCGCCGCAGTGGGCAGCTCCTCGTCGGCGGGCAGCATCTCGTCGGCCAGCAGCGCCCCGTCGGCGGACCGCGTCTGGTCGGCCGGCAGCTCGGTGCCGCCGCTGTCGGCGACGGCCTCGGCGTCCTCGCGCGCAGAGCTGTCCTGGTGCATCGGTGCGGCGCCGTGGCGCGAGGCATCATCAGGCCGGTGCGCGGCGGAGGGGCGCTCGCCGTCCCGTCGGGGTCCGTTGTCCATGGGGCAACCGTAACCTACGGATGCGTAGCTTTGCGGTGAGCGGCCTGTGACCATCCGGTGTCGATTTGCGCCGATCGTCCGGCCCGGGTGAGGGCGTCATCGATAATGGATCGTGCGCGTCCGCGAGGTCTGCGGCGCACCAGTGCCCGAACGGCGGGCGTCGGGGGCGGAGTCGCGGTGGGAACCGCCGTGACCGGCACGATCAGAGGGAGGCTGCGATGGACGACGACGGTCTCCTCTACCGCGTCTACGAGCGTCGGCTCGCCAAGGAGCTCGAGGCCTTCTCGCTCCCTCAGCATCTGGGCGTGATCGTGGACGGCAACCGACGCTGGGCGAAGGAAGCGGGCGAGAGCACCGAGCACGGGCATCGTGCCGGGGCCGCGAAGATCCTCGAGTTCCTCTCCTGGTGCGAAGGCCTGGACATCCCGCTGGTGACCGTGTGGATGCTCTCCACCGACAACCTGCGCCGCCCGCCGGAGGAGCTCACCGTCCTCTACGAGATCATCGGCACCACGATCGGTCAGTTCCTCGAGGCGGGCTTCTGCGTGCGGGTCACGGGCAATGCGGAGGCGCTGCCCGCGGAGATGCGTGCCGAGATCGCCCGCATGCAGGAGCGGGCCACGCCCGAGTCCCCCCTCACCGTCAACGTCGCCATCGGGTACGGCGGGCGCGAGGAGATCGTCGACGCCGTGCGGGAGCTGGTGCGCGACCTCTCCGCCCAGGGCAAGGATGCGGACGGCATCGCCGAGGCGATCAGCGTCGACTCCATCGCCGAGCACCTCTACACGCGCGGCCAGCCCGATCCCGACCTCATCATCCGCACCTCCGGCGAGCAGAGGCTCTCCGGCTTCCTGCTGTGGCAGTCCGTGCACTCCGAGTACTGGTTCTGCGAGACCTACTGGCCCGGCTTCCGCCGCATCGACCTGCTGCGGGCCCTGCGCGACTTCTGCCGACGCGAGCGCCGCTTCGGGGCCTGAGGGCGGAGAGGTCTCGGGGTCCGAGCGGTCGGGTCCCCGGGCCTGAGCGGGCGTCGTCGATCCGGTGATCCCGAGCCGGGAGCGATCTCCCGTCGGTCGGTCGAACACTCCCGGCGGCCTCCCCGACGAGCCCTGTGACCGGTGGCACACTGGAGTCATCGGGAGAGCCGCAGAACTCCCGATGACGATCGGGTGAACTCGTCCCCGCACCCTGCGGGACGCACCCGGCGGCTGGTGCCGACGCGGCTAGGGTCCAGGCATCCGCTCGATCTCGGGAGGCTCCCATGGAAGAGACCACCACTGCACGCGAGACGATGCCCGCCACCGACGGCACGGCATCGTTCGGCACCCGCTCCGGGACGGCGGTGATCGAGGCCGCGAACCCCGACGGCGCTCCCGTGGTGCCCTCGCTCCTCCCCGGCGCTGCGCAGCAGATGCTCGCCGAGGTGGAGACCGGTGTGATCACCTACGTGCTGGACACCTCGGTGCTGCTCTCGGACCCGTTGTCCCTGCACCGCTTCGCCGAGCACGACATCGTGCTGCCGATCGTGGTCATCACCGAGCTCGAGGCCAAGCGACACCACCCGGACCTGGGGTACTTCGCCCGCCAGGCCCTGCGGATCCTCGACGACCTGCGCGAACAGCACGGGAACCTGTCCAAGCCGCTGCCGATCGGCAAGGACGGCGGGCACGTGCACGTCGAGCTGAACCACATGAGCACCGCCTCCCTCCCGGACGGCTTCCGGCTCGGCGACAACGACACCCGGATCCTCGCCGTCGCGAAGAACCTCCAGCTCGAGGGCAAGAACGTGGTGCTGGTGTCCAAGGATCTGCCGATGCGGATCAAGGCCTCCGCCTCCGGCATCCACGCCGAGGAGTACCGGGCCGAGCTCGCCCGCGATCGCGGCTACACCGGCATGGTCACCACTGCGGTCGACGAACAGACGATGAGCGACCTCTACGACGGTCAGACCGTCCAGATCCCCGAGATCGCCCACCACCCCGTGCACACCGGGCTCACGATCACCAGCCCGCGCGGCTCCGCGCTGGGGCGCGTCACCCGTGGCAAGGAGGTGACGCTGGTCCAGGGCGATCAGACCGTCTTCGGCGTCGCAGGCCGTTCCGCCGAGCAGCGGGTGGCGATCGATCTGCTGCAGGACGAGTCCATCGGGATCGTCTCCCTCGGCGGGCGCGCCGGCACCGGAAAGAGCGCTCTGGCTCTGTGCGCGGGCCTCGAGGCGGTGCTCGAGCGTCGCACCCAGCGCAAGATCATGGTGTTCCGGCCCCTGTTCGCCGTGGGCGGCCAGGAGCTCGGCTACCTCCCCGGCGACCAGGGCGAGAAGATGGGGCCCTGGGGCCAGGCCGTCTTCGACACGCTGGGCTCGATGGTCTCCCAGAACGTGATCGACGAGGTCGCCTCCCGCGGCATGCTCGAGGTGCTGCCGCTGACCCACATCCGCGGCCGCTCCCTGCATGACGCCTTCGTGATCGTCGACGAGGCGCAGTCGCTCGAGCGCAACGTGCTGCTGACGATGCTCTCGCGGATCGGACAGAACTCCCGAGTGGTGCTCACCCACGACGTCGCCCAGCGCGACAACCTTCGCATCGGCCGCTATGACGGGATCGCCTCCGTGGTGGAAGCGCTCAAGGAGAAGGAGCTGTTCGCCCACGTCACCCTGCAGCGCTCCGAGCGTTCGAAGGTCGCCGAGCTGGTCACCCACGTGCTGGACGAGCCGATCCCCTGATCCGCCGGGCGCGTCGGGGAGCGGGTGCTGGTGCTGGTGCTGGCGGGGCCAGGGCCGACCCGGCGGGCGGAGCCCGGGGCCGGCGCGGTGGGGCGCTGGTGCGGTGCGGTGCTGTGCGGGCCGGGGTGGGGTGGGGGCAGACCCGGGTCGGGGTTGCTCAGGCATCCAGTGGCGCTGTGCCAGCATGCGGGAGCCGTATACGGGGTCGTGTGCTGGCTGAGCGCCACTGGGTGCAGCAGGCCGCGCTCGGTCTGCCCCCACCATCGTTCCTCCACAGCGCTCGGCGGTCCACAGGATCAGGGCCGCACCGACCCTGCGACGGCAGCCGTGGTTGCCTCACCGGTATGGAGATCCAGGGGGTTCGGCACCGGTCACGTCTGCGCGCGGACGGGGTGTCCCAGGCCGCGGTACGCCGCCGACTGAAGAACGGCTCGATGAGCAGCGAGCAGCCGTGGTATCTCACGACGGCAGCCCCGCCGGGGATCGTGCAGATGCTCCTGTTCGGCGTGCGGCCCACCTGCCTGGACGGCGCGTCGCTGCATGGAGTGTGGACGCCGCCGCACACCGGCGCCCACGTCTTCCGGCCGCGGGTGCTGCGCGTCGATGCGGAGCTGGAGGACGCCCGCACCCACCCCGTCCGGCGCAAAGCCGGAGAGGTCATCACGCTGTCGGAGGAGGCGGAGCTCGTCCTGCACGCTCCCGCGCTGCGCGCCTGGCCCGGCCATGACCCGGTCCCCGATCTCGCCCTCGTCCTCACCCATGCCGCACATTGCCTGCCCGTGGAGAAGGCGGCCGTGCTCTTCGAATCCGGCCTCCAGCGGAGGCTGCTCACGCGACGGGGTGCGGAGCAGATCCTCGCCTCGCTCCCGCAGCGGATCCGTCGTCCGCTCTCCCGGATCCGCGCGGACGCGGAGTCCGGGACGGAGACCATCGTGCGGTGGTGGATGGAGTCCCGGCACTTCCCCGTGCGCCCGCAGGTCCTGTTCCCTGACCGCAGACGCCGGATGGATCTGCTGGTGGGCAGGAGCTGGGTGATCGAATGCGACAGCCGCGAGTTTCACGACGATCCGCTCAGCTACGACGCGGACCGGGCGCGGGACCTCTACCTGGCATCGCGCGGGTACCGGGTCACGCGGCTGTCGTGGGAACAGGTTTTCCTGCGATGGAAGGAGACGCAGACAATGCTGCTCGCGATCCTCCGTCGCGGGGAGCATCTCGACCGGCCGCGTACGTGAGTGGCTCCGGGAGTGGTGGCAGTAGTCGCGGGACCGGTGGGGAGGTGGGCGGAAGGCGTCAACAGGGGAGTGGGTCATCCGGCCACGGCTCGCCGGAATCCAGCTCGGCTCGCCATTCGCCGAACAGGTCGCGAGCCTGCTGCTGTGCCCGCTCCTTCTCGTCCAGCAGACCCTCGAGCCGATCGATGCTCGAGTGGGCCGCACCGATTCGCGCCCTCACCGAACGGGTCGAGCTCTTGGCGGCGAGCAGGTCCCTGACCTGCTTGAGCCCGAATCCTAGACGCCGCAGAGTGGAGATCACCCGGAGCTGATCGAGCACGGCGGGGTCGTAGCGCCGCGCGACGCCGCCTGTGCGATCGGGGACGGGAAGGAGCTTCTCGCGTTCGTAGAAGCGCAGGGTATCCGGGCTCAGCCCGCTCAGGCGGGAGACCTCACCGATGGGCAATGACATAGAACGAGCACAGCACGAGGCAGCCCGCCACGATCGCCGCCCGCACCAGATGGTGGCTGAGGTGGAACTCGCCGGTGGTCGAGCCCCATAGCAGTGGAGCCGCGCAGATCAACACTCCGGACAGCGCCGCGAGGGCGAGAAGGGGCCCCGGAGGGCCGGGCTCGGTGACCCGGGCCGGGACGGCGGTCAGGCCCACGGCGCCGAGGCTCAGCAGCGCCGCCGCGATGTAGGCGAGCAGCGGCACGCCCAGCGCCGCCGCGTCCACCCCTGTGGACGGCGTTGCCTGGGCGAAGGCGACGAGGGCGAGCAGCTGGGGGAGGGCCAGGAGCAGGGAGGGGATGAGCAGCAGGATCCACATGGTCCGAGCCAAGACCATGGAGTGCACTCCAGGTCAAGCGCGAGGCACCGCTGCATCCGATGGCGCCGCGAGGCACCGCTGCATCCGATGGCGCTCAGCCAGCACTCGCCCCCGTATACGGCGACGCATGCTGGCTGAGCGCCAGTAGATGCATCCTCGCGGTGCGGTGCGGTGCGGTGCGGTGCGGCCTGGTCCGGTGCGCTCGTGTCGGGCCGTGCCCAGCCCGGCACTGGCCTTCCCGGCACGCGCGAGGGGCGACCCACCACGTGGTGGGT
>NZ_DASVGJ010000064.1:0-11672 GCF_036379615.1 Brachybacterium sp. | reverse complement strand
GCGACCATCACGTTGGAGCCGTGGAGATCGCCGTGCACGAGGACGTGCTCACTGGCCGCGACGAGCGGGATCCGTTCGTGAATCCAGGCGCTGAGGTCGACGAACAGTGACCGGTCGTACCGTTCGGAGAGCATCGCTGCCTCCAGCAGGTCGTGGATCCGACCGACGACGGGCGGGTGGTACGCGGGCCAGATCCCTCCGTCGAGCGCCCGGGACAACCACGGTGGCATCAGACCCTCCGGCGCCGGGACACGGTGGAGTGCACGGAGCGCGGCGCCGAGGCTCTCGATCATCGACTGTCTCGCGACCGGATCGGCCGTGGGCCACGCCTCGTGCAGCGTCTGTCCCGGCAGACGCTCGGAGATGTACCACGGACCGTCCGGACCGTCCCCGTGGGCGACGTGCCGGGCATGCGGGACCTCGCTGCCCTCGAGGAGCGCGACGACCTCGGCCTCATGCGCGTAGGCATCGCGGAACCGGGCATCCGTCGTGAGGCGCACGACGTGCTCGTCGCCGATCCACGCTCGGCTGACCCATCCGGCCCTGCGCTGGTACCGGCCCGTCATCGGAAGGCCCGCGGCCTCCAGGATCCGCCGCAGGACGAGATCGTCCTGTGCGTCGTCGCTGCGGGGCGGGGGCCGGTCGGGCATGCCTCGAGCCTTGCACAGCGCGCTGCAGGCGGCAGCCGGGAGATCCACCATCGGCCGTTCTGCCGCTCCCGACGACGTGACCTCGGCTGAGACGCCGAGTCGAGGAGGTCACGTGCATACGATCAACGCCGACACCCTGGGCGCCGAGGGATCCCGGCGCGATCCGGTGTGGAGACTCGACGTCGAGCAGGCCCCGCTCGAGAGGGACCTGCTGCTCACGTGGTGGGTGCGGCGGCTCGCCGTCGTCGCCTGTGCCGGCGCGGCGACCCCGCCGTCACCTGTCCGAGCCGTACGGCGAACCCTGTCCGTATGGAGAACCGTGTCCGTACGGAGCGCCCGTGCCGACGGGCATCTCCGGAGCCTGGCTCGGCGATGCCGCCTCCGCACCCTGCACCTGCTCCGAGCTCGCCGCCTGCTCCGCGCGGCGTGCGCGCGCCGAGCGGCGGAACCAGTTCACCAGCACCCCGGGCACGAAACGGTCCACGAACGGGGCGCCGAAGCGCGCGATCGCCTCGATCACCAGGCCGAGGAAGAACGCGACCAGCGGCATCCAGGCGGCGAGGCTCATGCTCACCGCGATGTCGCCCATCAGTCCCATGTCCACGTGCGTACGGGTCCACACCAGTGCGATCAGCACCAACGATCCCGCGAAGTAGGCGAGCGGGAGCGCCGCCCAGGACGCGACCAGCGCGGGGATGCTGCCGGAGACGATCTCTCGGTCACGGTGCCACAGCACCGCGACCAGCAGCGGGATCAGCAGGGCGATGAGCACCATCGGGATCCATGCGTACCAGGGCAGGTCGAAGAACCACAGGAACTCGTTGGCCCGCTGGATCCCGAGGTCCTCTGCGCCCTGGGAGTTCATGTGCAGCGGCACGGTGAGCATCCCCAGCCCGGGCAGCATCGCCAGACCGGTCAGGCCCCAGATCGGCAGGGACAGCAGGAGGGGGATCACCATCTGGCCGTCCCCGTCGAGGAGCAGTCCGATCGCCCCGCCGACCATGGTCAGGATCCCGACCGGGATCGCGAAGGCCAGGGCGTGCACCAGCGCGAGCCGGGGCGCGGCGGCGAGGTCCGCCACCAGCGGCCACCAGCTCGGCTTCTCCATCCCGGCGAGATGACCCAGGAGCATCGGCAGGCCGATGAGCACCCAGGTGCCGAAGAACATGTCCGCGCCGGCGGAATGCATCGAGAAGGACATGCCGACCGACGCGTCCTCGTAGGCGAAAGCGGTGAGCCGGGTGACGATCACGGCGAAGATCGCCACGGCGAGTCCGGAGATCCCGGTCCACAGCAGCGCGCCGAGCGCCCCGTTGGAGCCCCAGCGCCCTGAGCCCAGGCGGCGCTGGACCAGGCGGGCGCCGAGGAAGCCGGTCGCCACCATCGCCACGGTGATCAGCAGCGGCAGCCCCCGCGAGCTCATCGTGACGCTGCCCAGGAAGCCCATGCTGAGGTCGAGGTCGTAGGAGCCGAAGGAGGCGAGGGAGACCAGCTGGAACGGGATGCCGATCAGCCCCACGATCATCTGGAAGCCGCCGTCGCCACCGGAGGAGGATCCTGCGCCGCCGATCGGGTCGGTGCCGCCGGTGAGGTCACCGGTGTCGAAGGTGAGCACGGCGAGGACGGCGGAGACGATCACCACCAGCGAGGCGCCGAGGGCCACGACGTAGGCGAGCGCCCCGACGATGAAGGTGGGCAGCGGGTTGCCGATGCCGACCTTCTTCAGCACCGCACCGGCCTGTGCGGCGGACGGTGGCGCCGGCGCCGACGGGGCGGAGCCCGACCAGGGTCCCGGCGCGGCCGACGGAGCCGAAGCCGCGGGAGTCGGCGATGTGGGCGGTGCTGCGGAGCCGAAAGACGCACCGGAGGCCGGGCTCGAGGGGACGGCGCCGTCGGGCGAGGGCGCCGGCAGCTGCTCCCCGTCTCCCTGCGGTGCGGGCTGCTGGCCCGGGTATCCGCTGCCCGGATGGCCCTGGCTTCCCCCGTCACCGTAGGGATAGTTCGACTGCGACATGTGTTCCCCTCTCGCGTGACCGGCCTTCGTGGGCGCGGTCATGTTCCCCTGCGGTCGAGCCTATCCGCTGCCACCCACGCCGCGGTGCGCGGGAACGCTCCGAGGTGCCCGGCCGGGACTAGAGGAAGGTCACGGGCAGGACGGCGAGGTGCGCGGGATCGGCGACGACGTCGAGGCGCACGATCCTGTCGGCGTCGAAGGTGACCAGGTAGATCGCGTGCACGATGCCGTCTGGGACATAGGCGGCGGCCGGGACCCCGCCCACCAGCACCGGGCGCGCGAGCTCGGCCCGGCCGGCGAAGACCCGCGCCACGGCGTCGCCGCCGTGCACCTGATGCATGAGCAGCGGCGCACCGTCGCCGGCGCCCGCGGTGGCGATCTCCACCGCGGCCCGGTCGCTGCGCAGCTCGATCTCCGGGTCCAGCACCTGCAGCAGGCCTCCGAAGTCCCCGCCGCGGGCTGCTTCGAGGAACGCGGTGATCGCCGCGTCCTGGCGGCTGCGCACCTCGCCCACCTCGACACCGCGAAGACGGCCGCGAGCCCGCGAGGCGAGCTGTCGGGCGGCCACCGGGGTGCGCTCCACGATCGGGGCGATGTCGGCGTAGGAGAGGGCGAAGACGTCGTGCAGCACCAGGGCCAGGCGCTCGAGCGGTCCGAGATGCTCGAGCACAACCTGCATCGCGACCGCCAGATCCTCGGACCGCATCACGCTGCCCTCCGGCTCCATGGCCGTCCCGACAGCGGCATCGGCGCCGGGACCGACGTCGGCGTCGGCGTCGGCGTCGGCGTCCCAGGCGAGGTCCTCGCGCCGGCGGGACTGCTGGCGGATCATGTCGATGCACACGCGGGAGATCACCGTGGTCAGCCAGGCCTCGACGTTCTCGATCGCGGCGAGGTCGGCGCGCTGGAGGCGGATCCATGCCTCCTGCAGCGCGTCGTCGGCGCTCCAGGGCGAGCCCAGAGCGCGGGTGGCGATCGCGTAGAGCGTGGGGCGGTGCGCGAGGAACTGCGTGGCCGCCTCCTCGAGCGTCGGCTGCTGGTCCGGCACTGCCATCGTCGTCCCCCCGCGTGATCTCTCGTCACGTTTCGTCGTCGGGGAGCGACTCCTCACCAGGACCGCCCAGCACGGGCGTCCCCTCCCCCGATCGAGCACCTCAAGGAGTCCTGATGACCATCCTCCCCCACCCTGACCTGAGCTCGCTGCGCGATGCCGTCCGCGGGGACGTGCAGCTTCCGGGCGATCCTGGCTTCGACCAGGCGCATCGCCCCTGGAATCTCGCGATCCCGCAGTCGGTCCTCGCGGTCGTGGAGGCCGCAGATGCGGCCGACGTCGCTGCACTCGTGCGCTTCGCGGCCGCCCACGGCCTGCCTGTCGCCGCGCAGCCCAGCGGCCACGGCGCCACCGGGCGGGCCGACGGCGCGGTCCTTCTGCGCACCTCCCGCCTGGACGGCATCGAGGTCGATCCCCTCGCCCGGACCGCGCGGATCGGCGCCGGCGTGCGCTCGGGGGATCTGCAGCGGGCCGTCGCGCCGCACGGCCTGACCGCGCTGCCGGGCAGCTCGCCCGTGGTCACGGTAACCGGCGCCGCGCTGGGCGGCGGGCTGAGCTGGTTCGGTCGCGCCTTCGGCTGGATGGCCGACAGCATCCTCTCGGCGGAGATCGTCGCGGCCGACGGCACCCCGCGGCACGTGAGCGCGACCAGCGATCCGGAGCTCTTCTGGGCTCTGCGCGGAGGCGGCGGCGATCTGGTGATCGTGACCTCCTTGGAACTGCGCCTGCACCCCGCCCCCGCCCTGTTCGGCGGGCGGCAGCTCTGGCCCGCCACCGCAGCGCGCCAGGTCGCACTGGTGTTCCGCGCCGTCACCGAGCAGGCGCCGCCCGAGCTGACGCTCTGGCTCGAGCTGCTGAGCTTCCCCGGCAACCAGCCGCTGATCGCGATCGACTCCACCTTCCTCGGCGAGGAATCCGCGGCCCGCCGACTGCTGGAGGCCACCGACTCGCTGCCCGCTCCGCTGAGCGACACCCGCGCCGTGCTGGGAGTGGACGAGCTCGGGTCGATCACCGCCGAGCCCGTGGACCCGGGGCCCGGGACGTCCCGGGCGGAGCTCCTCACCCGGCTCGATGACGAGGCGCTCGCGGCCCTGCTCGAGACGCCGATCGCCCCGCTGATGACCGCGCAGATCCGGCACCTCGGCGCGGCCTTCGCCCAGCCCTCGGACTCCCCGCACGGCCCGCTCGACGAGCCGTACGGGCTCTACCTGTTCGGGGTGCCCTCGAGCGAGGAGGCGGCGGAGGAGATCGGGCATCGCCAGGCGGAGCTCGCCGACTCGCTGCCGGTCAGCGGCCGTACGCCGCTCACCCTCCTCGCCCCGTCCCAGGATCTGTCGGCCGCTCTGCCGGACGCCTCGGTGCAGCGGCTGCGCCGGCTCAAGCACGAGCGCGATCCCCGCAGGACAGTGCGGGGGAATGTCGGGATCATGGGGTGAGCGGCACCCCGCCTCCCTCCACGAGGAGGGGGCGTGCTGGGTGATGTGGGCACCTGCGGGGACGGGCTGGCGCCCGACCACCTGGACAGCCCGCACGCCGCGGCGCGCTCCGGCTACTGCGCCGCAAGCTCGGGCTGCCGCGGCCGGCCGCGATAGGTCAGGTATCGCAGGAGCGCTTCAGCCGGCCCACGCCGGCCCGCCCGCTGCAGGGCGTCGGCGATGACGACGCCGGCCACCCAGGTGGCGACGGCGACCCCGGCGGCCGCGACGGTCGCAGCCTGCAGAGCGACCGGCTGCGCCCCCAGCACGGACACCGGGAACCCGATCCACACGGCACGACGCAGCAAGGGGCGGTAGCGGTCGGGCTGTTCCAGCAGCCGTATCCGCCCGGCCCAAATTCCGATCAGTACCGCCGGCGCCACGGTCAGCGCGGCGATCGGCAGCATCGGCAGCGCCATCGTCCGCAGCAGCGCGCTCTCGAGACGGTTCAACCCGACCCCCGCCGACCCGTCGGCGGCTCCGGCCATCACCTGGAGCACGCTGCAGGCGGCGGCGCTGATCGCCAGGGTGGCCGCGCCCGCTGCCCACGAGCGACGACCGGACCAGGACACGGCCCCTGCGAGGGCCACGGCGAACAGTCCATAGGAGCCGATGATGTCCCCGCTGTCGAGCAGGACGACGTGCGCGATGCCGAACACGACCAACCAGGCTCCGCGCCGGTGTATCAGCCTCCGTGCCCGAGTCGGGTCCCCGTCCGGGCCCGAGCGGCGCCGGGTCAGCTGCACCAGGCCGTACCCGAAGAGTATTCCGAACAGCGACGCGGAGCGGGCATCGACCAGCGACGTGAGCAGCCACTGGACGGCGATGTCGAGCGGCCCACCACCGGCGGGGGCAGTGAGGTCATCGCCCCCCGCATGCAGCATTCGGGAGTGGGCGAGCGCGATGAGCAGCAGCATCACCCCTCGGGCCAGATCCGGAGCCAGCAGGCGCTCCGAGTCCGGCGTCGCCGAGATGGTGTCACGGACGGGCTGGGGATCTCTGCGCGTGGGGTCGACGCTAGGAATGCCGCTCGATGCCGCACATCGATCGGGCGTCTGCTCCCCCGGTCGCCGCAGCAGCTGCCGCGCTGAGCCGACCGCCACCCGGAACGCCACCACACCTTGCAGATCTCCCCGCTGTCAACCTACCCTTGACTCGTGCAATCGTCGTTGACATCCGCAGTGCGAGCTCTGAAGGCACACATGGACGCGCTCCTGGCGGCGCGCGTCCTGACGACCAGCGACGACTGGGCGGCCTCGATAGGGCGCGCAGCGAGCATCCAGACCGCCGCCGATGAGGTGATGCGCGCGATCGTGGCACAAGCACGCCAGGAGGGGGCCACGTGGCAGATCATCGGCGATGCTCTCGGCGTGAGCCGGCAGGCGGCATTCCAGCGCTATGGCAGGCCAGCTGATCCGCGAACGGGAGAACCTCTGACCACTCACCCGCTTCCCGATGCTGCCGAGCTGGCCGTCTCCGTCATCGACGATCTGGTCTCGGGGCGATGGACATCGATCGCGGAGCAGTTCGATCCCGCCATGCGCGACGGCCTCTCCGAGGACGCCCTCGCGGCAGCCTGGACTCAGGTCGTGGGCCTGGCGGGGACGCTGGAGAGCCGTGGAGAACCTGAGGTCCTGCGAGCCGGTGACGTGACGGTCACGAACACGGCACTGTGGCTGGAGGCAGGCGACTACACGGCACGGATCGCGTTCCGTGACGACAGGACCATCGCGGGCCTGCACATCGTCGACGCGAAGACGTCATGACGCTCGGCTTCGGAGCAGGTCCGGCCACGACGCGGCCCCACCTGCGGGAGCGCGCCCTGTGGTCCGTCGGCCTGTTCGTCGCCCTCGCCGTCGTCCTCGCCTGGCTCGTCGCGCTTCCGCTCTGGCTCGGCGATGGGCTCGCCACCCCGTGGTTCCCGGTCGTGGCGATCGCCATGATGATGACCCCGACGATCGCCGCCCTTGCCGTGGTGCTCTTCGTGGAGCCGTCACCGCACAAGGCGGCGACGCTCGGACTCTGGCCCCTGAGGCCGGTCCGGAGACTGATCGGCTACGCGGCGCTGGGAATCGTCGTGTCCATCGTGCTGGTGCTGGCGGCGCTCCCGGTCGGTGCCCTGTTCGGGGTCTACCCCGCTGACTTCGTGCACTTCTCCGCGTTCCAGCAGACCCTCGACGAGAACTCAGGCGGCGCCGAGCTTCCCCTTCCGATCGGCGCGCTCGTCGCCATCCAGCTCATCACGCTTCCCGTTGCGTCCCTGATCAACCTGATCCCTGCCCTGGGTGAGGAGCTCGGATGGCGGGGATGGCTGCTGCCGAAGCTGATGCCGCTCGGCACGCTCTGGGCGTTGCTGATCTCGGGCATCATCTGGGGGCTCTGGCATGCGCCCCTGATCCTGCTGGGCTACAACTACCCGAGCGCACCCGGCTGGCTCGGCGTGACGGCGATGGTCATCATGTGCATCCTCGTCGGTGCCGTTTTCAGCTGGCTGAGACTCCGGTCCGGATCTATCTGGCCGCCCGCCCTCGCCCATGCCGCGTTCAACGGCGCCGGCGGGAGCCATCTCCTCTTCGCCCGGGCGGGAGAGCACATCGACACCACCCAGGCGACGATCCTCGGCTGGAGCGGGTGGATCGTGCCGCTCGCTCTCGTCGTTCTCCTCGCGGCCACCGGCCAGTTCACGCCACGAGACGGCCGACCGACCGGGACCGATGAGCAGGAGGCCGTCACGCGGGGCGTTGCGACGTGACGTCCGGGCTGCGGTCCCCCGGCTCGTCACCGGCCGCTGCAGGGTCGTCCGTCCGCATTCGGTCGAATCAGTCTGGGCGAGAAGATCCGCTCGAGGCAGCACTCCGATTGCTTCAGCGCCTCACCTCGGTCAGCTGTCGGCGGAAATCGTCTCGAAGGATCTGCGGCCAGCCGGTGAAGTTGATGAGCTGGTCGTCGGCGTGGGTGAGTTGGTCGATACCTCCGACACGGGAGAGATCCCGCAGCGCGGGGTCCTCCACGGAGGCGATGGTGGCGTCGACGAACTCGCCGATGTTCAGCGTCTCGTACGGCCGTACGGCGTCGTTGATACCGACTTCGAACGGGGCTATGCGCGGTCTCACCGGGGTGGTGATGTCCAGGGCATTGTGGCCGTCCCCGAGGACCACGAGGGCCTCGAGCAGGGCGTCGAGCGATTCGCCGCAGGTAGTTGCGGTCATCGCCCGATGCAACAACGGGGAGAGCGCGTCGGCTGATTCGAGTTCGGCGAAGGCGCGGCCGAGCCACTTCGGGTAGGGCCGATAACGCCGTTCCTGGAGAAGCGCCATCTCGATGATGAGTCGGCAGCACCTTGCCGCCAGGATGCGAGCCCCGAGTTCGTCGGCGATCTGCACCGAGCGCCCGAGCGTCGGAACCGTCGTGCTCAGCAACTGCCACTGCGAGGCGATGAGCCATCGCCAGATATCGACCGGGTACCAGGCGAGCCGTTCACGAAGTCGGGCCAGGTCGCCGAGATCGTCACGGAACACCGCGCCCGCCGTGAGCTGCAGCAGATGCTGTTGAGGAAGCGTCAACCAGATCGCCGGGTCCGGGGTGCTCATCGGATCGGCGGGAATGGTCGGCAGCTTCGCGCGCAGCCATGCCTCGAGCTCGGAGACCTCGACGTGGTGCGTGGGCCTGCCCGCGGACAGCGAGAACCAGGTAGTGGAGAGACCTCGGTACGTCATCGGCAGAGACGTGGCGACCACGTGCTGGGCCTCGTCCACGTGACCTGCGGCGACGAAAAGCTGCAGACGCGGCCCCCATTCATGGTCGCGGGACTGTTCGTCGTCATACCCGAGAACCTCCGAACCTTCCCCGATCAGGCACGCGGTGTGCGGCATGTCCAGCAGCGGAGCGACGACGTCTTCGTAGAAGCCCCGCGCGAGGTCCAGGCCGCGAGGCACAGAGTGCGTGGGGGCGGAGCTGCGCAGTTCGGAGTCCATAGCGCCAAGGTAGGTACGCCAGCGGGTAATGGACATCGAATTCTCGGCGCCCGGGTCGCCCACTGCGCAGTACTGCGCGCTGATTCAGCGGAATCGGGCAACTGATCACGTCGGCTCGGGCATGGTGGAGGCCATGAGTGCTGATGACTGTGTCTTCTGCCGAGTGGTGGCCGGGACCGTGGAGTCGAGCCGGGTGTACGAGGACGACGAGGCAGCCGAGCACATCCGGAGCGGCATGGCTGCGTCGCCGTCCTGACGTCAGGTTGCCTGAGCGAACCGTGAGCGCGAGGGGGACGCGCAACGAGGGTGCTGCGCCGGTGGCACCGGGTGCGTCGCTGTCCCTGCGTGTGCGCTAGCGTCGGGCGGCGAATCACCGCTAACGGTCGGCTGGGACGCGGACTGGTCTCTACCCTGGGGTTTACCCCACGGCGCAGATCTGTCACGAAATTGCTGGTTTAGACGCTGTGATAACGGGGAGGCTTCGGTCGCGGAGCTGTCCCACAGGGTCGTCGCCAACGTGGCAGATGTGTCGAGTTGAGGTCGCTCGGTCCGCGTAACGGTTCCAACAGTCACTGCATGTCGAGAGCTCCGCGGATTCTGGCTGCGAGTTGTTGTCCATCGAGAAGCGGGCCGCGAGCGTCGACCAGGCGCTGGGACCCAATGGGCACACCGGAGTATCGAGGGATCAGCTGTACATGAAGGTGATTCAGCGGACCGTCGCACATGGAGACCTGGTAGACGCGCTCGACCCCCAAGAGCGCGGCACGCAGAGCCTTCGCCACGTCACGACACACCGTGAAGAGCCGGGTGACCGCCTCATCATCCAGCGCCGTGAAGTCCTGGACGTGAGGCTTCCACACCACGATGCTGTGACCCGGTGCGCGAGGATCTGCGGCCAGAGCAACTCGCACATCGGAGTCGTCGAAGACCAGTGATTGAGGACCAAGCACACCCCCTGTCGCCAGTTCCTCGCACTGATAGCAGATCCTCTTCTCGTTCAATGCAGCTACTCGCACACCAACGCGAGATCGTTGCTCCTTCCAATGGGTCAGCTCCTCGAGCGAAGCGTCGGTTCGCGGAACGTAGGGCATCCCGGCCGATGGTGAGAGCGAAGCCATGGCGCGATCGTGCCACGGGGCACGTCGCGGTGTCGGCGGTTCTCGCTAGCCGCTGAAGGGCCAATGCTCCTCATGGGTGAATGGCACCGCTACGACCTGGACAGGGTCCTCGTACACGATTCTCCCCGGACTGTCGGTGTGGAGCTCGACCCAAGGCACCTCGTACCTGTCCAGCAGCGTCGTGTACCGACGGGCCATCACGAGGAGGTCGAACGCCTCCGCTTTGAACCAGGATCGAGCACCAGGATTGATTGTGGCGCTGTAGCAGTCGGCGGTGACAGTGCTCGGATCCGTATAGTTCCGCTCCCCGTCGGCGTTCTCGCGGCGTATCCATTCTGCGTCGTCGTCGGTGAGCATGCCGCAGTCGCGCAGGCCGTTCGTCATCGCGAAGATGCCCGGGTAGGTTCCCCGCCGGTTTGGGACCGCACTCTGGAATCGAATGTACATGAGCTAAGGCTAGAAGCTCGTGAAAGGGGCCCTCGCACGCCATGCGGCGCAGTTGCCGCTCTGGGGTAAACCCCACGGCGCAGATGTGTCACGAAACAGCCGTTTCGGACCCTGTGGGGCGGAGGAGCCTACGGTCGCGGAGCTGTCTCGCAGGGTCGTCCTCAACGGCGCAAACTTGTGCAGTTGAGGTGTTCAGCTGGCGTAGCAGTCCCCTCAGCCGAAAATGGCCTCGGCGATGAGCTCGGGTTGAGAAATGTGCGGGGAGTGGCTTGCGTGGATGTGCTGGCTGCTGTCGCAGCGGCGGGCCATCGTCCGCTGGAGTTCTGGGCTCACGGCGCGGTCGTCTTCGCACACGATGTAGTGGCTGGGAGCTCTGGTCCATTCAGCCCGTCGCACAACGCCGCGGCCGTGCCCTCCGGCCTGGGGCACCAGTAGGTCGATGGCGCGTGATGCGTCCGCTGACGAGCAGTCTGCGTAGAAAAGTTCCCGGGCGAACTGCTCGGGAACATAGGTGCCGCCGGAAGCGTGAGGTCGCACCCACTGGTTGACGAGCGCGTCGGGTCCACCCAGTTCAGCGCAGCTCTCGCCAGCCATCGGCGCGAAGGCGGAAAAGAAGACGTACGAGCACGCTCGGGCGACGTCTGCGATCACGGCACCCCCGAAACTGTGTCCCGCCAGTATCGGAGGTGTCTCGCAGAGATCTGCTGCCGCTTGGACGGCCCTGACGTCCGCTTTGAGAGATCCCCGGTGTAGGCGTGGAACAACGACCCGGGCACCACGTTGCCGTAGGGCCTCGGCTAGGTGTATGAGGTCATGACGTTGTCGACACGTTCGTGGACTCGGGTGGCCGGGGGCTGATCGCCGCAGGAGGTGTGCGGTCGATGATAGTTGTAGTGGTGGACCCAGACGTTGATCGCTTCGCGCCGTTCGTCTTCGGAGTAGA
>NZ_DASVGJ010000063.1:0-16520 GCF_036379615.1 Brachybacterium sp. | reverse complement strand
GTCCGGGGCCGTCGTCGTGTCCGGAGGAGGATCTCCGGACGGGTGGGCGGGCGGGCCCGTGGGCCTGCCCGCCCCGTCGGGGTCGGATGCTCGAGCCGGGCCTGGCCGGGCTCATGCGACCTCCTGCACCGGGTTCTTCCGGGGCCGGCCCCGGCCTCGCTTGACGGCGATGATGCGGCCGGAGTCGAAGATCGCGCCGCCCCACACGCCCCAGGGCTCCGCCCGGTCGAGGGCGCCCTGACGGCACTCGTCGATCAGAGGGCACCCCGCGCAGAGGGTCTTGGCCTGCTCGAGGTCGGCGGGACGCTCGGAGAAGAAGAGGTCGGCGGCGTCCGTGTCATGGCACGGCAGCTCGGAGGCGGAGGCATCCGCAGGATTCAGGAAAGTGGTCAGAAGAGTAGTCATCGTCTCGCTGCTTCGAAGTCCGTCGGGAAGGACATGCCCGGTGAGGGCGGGGGTGCGGCGGCGGTGCAGCACCCGAAGCGAGGGAGGACCTCGTCAGCTCAGGCTGAGCACCGCGGGGGCATTGCCCCGTTCGCGCGGCAGAAGGGAGGGCGCGCCGACGGGGCGCAGGCCTGCTCCTGCGAGATTCGAGATATCGATCACTGAGGCCACCCCCTTTCATCTGCGCGCGTCCCGGTGTCCCGGACCACGACTGTGGACGATTGACGAGAGAGACTCTACACGGGTTATCCCAGATGCAGAAGTATTTTTTGACCTGCAGTTCCAGGGGTTCTGTCAGGACTTCTCGGGCTGCGTCCCGGTGGCGTCGCCGAGCAGGTCGAGCAGCTCGGGGCCGAAGCTCGCGACCTTGCCGGGGCCGATCCCGGGGATCGCCAGCAGCTCCTGCTCGGTGCGCGGGAGACGTTCGGCGACCGCCTCCAGAGCGGCATCGGTGAGGACCGCATAGGGCGGGGTCCCGCGTCGGCCCGCCCGCTCTCGCCGCCAGGTGCGCAGCTGGGCGAGCAGGCCGTCCCCCGCTGTCGAGGGGCATCCCTCGTGCCGGCCCCGTCGCTGCTCCTTCGGGGAGACCAGTCCCTGGCCGCACACCCGGCACTCCGCGTACACGGTCGCGCTGCGGCGCCCGGTGCGGCGCGGCCCGGCCCCGGGCGCGGTCCGTGGGGCATCAGGATGGTCCAGCACCCCGTCGAGGAAGCGGGAGGGCTTGCGGGAGCCGCGGGCTCCCGGCGTGCGCGCGGCGGACCAGCTCACCGTCAGCAGGTCACGGGCGCGGGTGAGGGCGACGTAGAACAGTCGTCGCTCCTCCTCGATCTCGGCAGGGGTCTTCGCCATGGAGATCGGCAGCAGGCCGTCGCTGGCGCCCACCACGAACACCACCGGCCACTCCAGGCCCTTGGCGGCGTGCACGGAGGCCAGGGTCACGCCGTCCACCACGGGGGCCGCCTGGGACTCGGCGCGCTCCTCGAGCTCCCGGACCACGTCCGCCAGATCGGTGCCGGGGCGCGACGTGATCGTGTCCGTGAGCCCCACCAGGGCGTTCAGCGAGTCCCAGCGATCGCGGACCGCTCCGGTGGTCTCCGGTGCCGTCGGCGCCCAGCCCTGCTGGGAGAGGATGTCGCGCACGGCGCGCGCCGGGTCGAGCTGCTCGACCCGGGTCGCGGCGCGCAGGGAGACCATCGCGCGGCGCACCTCCTGGCGCTCGAAGAAGCGATCTCCGCCGCGCACCAGGTAGCCGATGCCGCGGAAGGTCAGGGCCTGCTCGAGGGCCTCGGACTGACTGTTGGTGCGGAAGAGGATCGCGACCTCGGAGGCGGGACGGCCCTCCTGGACCTGGGCCGCGATCCGCTCGGCGATGCCGTCGGCCTCCGCGGTGTCATCGGGGAAGGACTCCACCAGCGGCGGCGGGCCCGGCTCGCGCTGGGAGACGAGGGTCAGCCGGGTCTCGCGGGTGCGGCCCTGCGCGCCGTCCAGGACGGTGTTGGCCATCCGCACGATCTCCGGGGTGGAGCGGTAGTTGCGCTCGAGCCGGATGGTGCGGGCCCGCTTGAACTCGGTGCGGAAGTCCAGCAGGTAGGAGGCGCGGGCGCCGGCGAAGGTGTAGATGGTCTGGGCGGCGTCGCCCACCACGCAGAGATCGTCCGAGGTGCCCAGCCACAGCCGCAGCAGCGCATGCTGGAGGGCGGAGACGTCCTGGTACTCATCGACCACGAAGTGCTTGTACTGGCCGCGCACCTCCCTGGCGACGTCGGCGCGCTCGGTGAGGAAGCCGACCATGTGCAGCAGCACGTCCTCGAAGTCGATCACTCCGCGCTCCTTCTTCACCTCCTCGTACTGGGTGAGGATGCGCGAGATCGAGCGGGAGTCGAAGCCGGCCACACCGGGCCGGCGGGTCTGCAGTGCCGCCTCGGGGTAGGTCTCCGGGGTGAGCATCGAGACCCGGGACCATTCGACCTCGGCGACGATGTCTCGCAGGGCGGCGCGGTCCACGCTCAGGTGCAGTCGCTGACAGGCCTCGCCGATGCCGGCGAACTTGTTCGTGAGCAGCTCCGGCATCGCGCCGCCCACCACCCGCGGCCAGAAGTGGCGCAGCTGGCGCAGGGCGGCGGAGTGGAAGGTGCGGGCCTGGACCGCGGGCACGCCGAGGTCCCGCAGCCGCGAGCGCATCTCGGCGGCGGCCTTCGCGGTGAAGGTCACGGCCAGCACGTGGCGGGGATTCAGCTGGCCGGTCGCGACACCGTAGGCGATGCGATGGGTGATGGCGCGGGTCTTGCCGGTGCCGGCGCCGGCGAGCACGCACATGGGGGTGCCGAAGCTGCGGGCCACCTCGCGCTGCTCGGGATCGAGCGCGGCGAGCAGCGACTCCGCATCGTCGGGAGCGGGCGCGGAGCTGTCGGAGGGAGCGGCGTGGTCGGTCATCGTCGATCATCCTGCCAGGACGGTGCGACGCCCCGCGGGCCGCTGTGGACGGCGGGTGCCGCACGCCACCAGATCCCAGCATCTCCGGGGTCCCGAGTCACCACACCTCGCAGCACGCGAGCCGGAGGTCCGGCCGATCCAGTCGCCGATCCTGCCCCCGGTCCTGCCCCTGCCCCGGATCCCGCCGCCGGGAACTCACCGCTGCGCGGAGCGGCCGTACCAGTCGTCGATCAGCGCCCGTCCCATCGAGGCCGGGCCGGGCAGCGAGATCTCCTCGGCCTCCAGCGCGGCGGCGAGCTCCTCGCGGCTGAACCAGCGGGCCTCGGCGATCTCCTCCTCCTGGAGCGTGAGCTCCGCGGCGTCCGGCGCCCAGGCGCGATAGCCGAGCATCAGCGAGCGGGGGAAGGGCCAGGGCTGGCTGCCCATGTACTCGACCTCCGTCACCACGATGCCGACCTCCTCGGCGACCTCGCGCGCCACCGCGTTCTCGAGGCTCTCCCCCGGTTCGACGAACCCGGCGAGCACGGAGTGGAAGCGGCTCGGGAAATGCGCGTTACGGGCCAGCAGCAGTCGGTCCTGGGAGTCGCGCACCGCCATGATCACGGCCGCGTCGGTGCGGGGGAACTGCTCGGTCCCGTCCTCCCGGCAGCGCAGCACCCAGCCGGCCATCTCTGCCTCCAGCACCCCACCGCACAGCGGGCAGTGACGCATCGAACGATGCCAGAAGCCCATCGCGACTGCGGCGGCGGCGAGATCCGCATCGACCTCGACCAGTCGATCCGCGACGCGCCGGAGGTCGCGCAGATCACGACCGGGGGCGTCGAGCTCGGGGCTCGGCTCGGGGATCTCGACGCCGAGCACGCGCAGCCCCTCACGCCGCCCCAGCAGCACCAGCGGCTGCTGGGAGCCGCCGCGGGGATCCTCGCGCTCCAGCACGGCGTGCAGCGTGCCGTCCGCCGCCTCGCGCAGGGTGACCGCTCCGGCCCGGGTGACCAGATAGCGGGCGTCGTCGCCGGGCGCCACGGCCGAGGGATCGCTGCGCAGCAGCGCCTCACGGTCCGAGCCGAGAAGGGTGAGAGGGGTGCTGAGGTGGGGACCACGGAGCTTCGCCATGCTCCGAGCCTACGTGGAGCGGGCGGCTTCGCCGGGTACGGTGGTCGCGTGCATCGCAACTCGTATTCCCTGGCTGCCCTCGCCGCGGCGGCGGTCCCCGGGCTGATCCCGGTGCGGACCATGCCGGTCGCCACCCCGGCGGAGGGTCTCGACGTCGCCGGCATCGTGGGGGAGGACGGCCGACGGGTGATGGTCCTGTCCCCCGCCTCCACCGCCGCCGGGGTGTCCCTCGAGCGCGATCTCAAGGTCGCGGACGCGCTCACCGGCACCTCGCTGCGCAGCGTGATCCCGCCCGTGCTCGGCTTCGTGAAGCTCTCCGAGGGCGGTCGCTGCGCCGTGACGGAGGCCCCCGTCGGTCGCCCGTTGATGCTCGACGACCTCGCCGACGGGTCCGAGCTCGCACGCTCGCTCGGGCAGGTGCTCGCACGGATCCACACGGTGCCGCGCTACGCCGCCGAGGCGGCCGGTGTCGAGACCTTCACCCCGGAGGCCATGCACGCCGCGCATCGGGCCCGGATCGAGACCGTGACCGCCGCCGGGCATCTCCCGGCCGCCGTCGCCCAGCGCTGGCAGGCACTGCTGGAGGACGAGGAGCTGTGGGACGTCACCCCGCAGTTCGTCCATGGCGATCTCTCCGAGGAGAGCCTCTTCATGGCCGGCCACCGCGTCAGCGCGATCCGCGACTGGTCCTCCTCCAAGGTCGCCGATGCCGCGAGCGACCTGGCCTGGCTGATCTCCTCATTGGATCCCGAGCGCTTCGACGACCTCTACGCCGCCTACCGCGAGGAGCTGCCCACCTCGACCCATCCCCGGCTGATGGAGCGGGCGCAGGCCCTGGGCGAGTTCGCCGTCGCCGAATGGCTCGCCCATGGCCTGGAGGTGGGCGATGAGGAGATCGTCGCCGATGCGCGTGGCATGATCGCCGATCTCGATGCCGACCTCGCGCAGCTCGCCCGTGACGAGGCCGAGCGTGCCTACGAGGAGATGAACTCCCGGGAGGACGGGCAGGTCTGAGCGACCCTGCCGGAGCTCGGGCCCCGGGCCGGGCGGCTGCTCACTCCCCCGCGAGCTGCTGCGCGATCGTCTCCCGTGAGGGGTGACGGCGCACCTCGTGGGTCACTCCGTCGGCCACGAAGTGGAAGGCGGTGCGGATCCGTGCCAGCGGCAGCCCGGTGCGTTCGTGCCAGGCGAGCCGATACAGCGAGAGCTGCACAGCGCGCTCGCGCAGCTGGGCGGGGCGGGGTACGCGGCCCGTCTTCCAGTCCACGATGATCACTCCCTCGCTGCCGTCGCCGCCCTCGGGATCGGAGAAGACGGCGTCGATGACGCCGCGCACCGCGATCTCCCCCACCCGGGTGTGGACGGGCTGCTCGACCGCGATCGGGGAGCGCTCGGCCCACTCCGAGGCGGCGAAGGCGTCCCGGAGGCTGCGGTCCTCAGCGCTGCGGTCGCCGGGGCTCCCGCTGCCCTCCCCCTCGGCGTCCTCGAGATCCAGCAGGTCCTCGAGGTCCAGCAGGGTCGCGCTGTCGTAGCGGGACTCGAGCCAGGCGTGGAAGGCGGTGCCGCGCGCCGCGGCGGCGGAGGGCTGACGAGGCAGGGGACGCAGCAGGTCCAGCGCCGCCGCTCGCGGATCACGTGCCTGATGGACCACCTGCGAGGCCGAGAGCCGCGGCGGCGAATGGACGACGAGCGGGGCGGACTGCTGCTCGAGGTCCACGACCGCACGCCGCACCAGCTCGGCGAGCTCGGGATCCGCCGGGCTCCCCTCGTCCCCCGCGACGGAGGCGAGCAGGGCGGCCGCCCGGGCACGGGCCTGCTCCGGGGCGCCGGGGGTGGGCGGCCACTGCGCCTGTGGCCGTTCGCTCTCCAGAGGATTGTGCTCCGGGACCTCCTGGACGGTGCGGAAGCTCTCCGGCACCAGATCCGCCACTTCCCTGAGATAGCGCGAGCGCGGGCGGGCCGAGGCCAGACCGCTGCGCCAGGCGGCGGAGGTCAGCAGCAGGCGGCGCTTGGCGCGGGTCACGGCGACGTACATCAGGCGCCGGTCCTCCCGCAGGGACTCCTCGCCCTGGGCGAGGCGGAACTCCTCGATCAGGGACTCGGCATCGACCTGGGTGTCGGCCTCGGCCCAGGCGAGCTCCGGGAGGGTGTCCGCGTCCCCGCGCAGGGCGGTGGGCACGGAGGCGGACGCGAGCTTGCCGAGCCAGCCGTCCCCCGGCACCCGGGTGCGACCGGACTCGTCGGTCTTCGCGCGTCGCAGATCGTAGGAGGGGACGGTCCCCTCGGTGAGGCCGGCGACGGCGACCAGGTCCCACTCCAGGCCCTTGGCGGAGTGCATGGTGACGATCGTGACGGCGGCGGGGTCCTGCGAGGTCTCGGGGGCGGCGGTGACGGACAGCCCCGCCTCCTCGTCCTCGCTGATCTCGAGCAGGTCGAGATAGGCACCGAGCCCGCCGCGGCGGGCGGTGCGGTCGAAGGCCGCCGCGTGATCGCGGAAGGTCTCGAGATCTGCGAGGGCGCGGGAGTCCGGCTCGTGCTCCAGCAGGGCGAGGTCCACGTCCAGCAGCCGGGTCGCGGCGGTGATCAGGTCCGGCAGCGGCAGGGGCAGCAGGCGTCGCATCTCGCGCAGGATCTGCTGGACCTGCAGCAGTCGGGCCCGGCCCTCCGCGGTGAGGGAGCGGCCCGCCGGATCCGTCCAGTCCGCGGGCGGGAGGTCGTCGACCGCATCGACGAGCGAGACGGTCTCCGCCTCGTCCTCGCGGCCCGGCGCATCACCCTCGCGCCGCAGACGCGACCCCATCCGGTCCCGCCAACGGCCCAGCACGGCGAGGTCACGGGCGCCCAGGCGCACGCGGGGACCGGTGAGAAGACGCATCAGCGCATCGCCGCGGCCGGGATCGTGGGCGCATTCCAGCACGGCGCGGACGTCCGCGACCTCGGGCCGGTGCAGCAGCCCGCCGAGCCCCACCACGGCGGCGGTGAGCCCGCACTCCTCGAGGCCCTCGACCAGCGCGGGGATCTGGCGACGGGCCCGCACCAGCACGGCGGCCGACGCCGGCTCCTCCCCGTCGGGCTGCTCGCCACGGCGAGCGAGGATCCACTCACCGATCGCACGGGCCTCGGCGCGCTCGTCGGCGGCCTCCACGATCTGGCAGGCTCCCTCCCCCGCGCCGGGACGCGGGTGCAGCTCGGGGATGCTCACTCCGGCCCCGGCGCTGCGCAGCGGTCCGGCGAGCCGATTGGCCACGGCGAGCACCGCCTGGTCATTGCGCCAGGAGGTGGACAGGGTGCGCTGCAGGACGCTCTGCTCGGCGGTGGCGAAGGCGTCGGCGAAGCCGGCCAGCGATGCGGCCGAGGCGCCGCGCCAGCCGTAGATCGCCTGCTGGGGGTCGCCGACGGCGCAGGCGGCATGGCCGGGGCCGAAGAGGTCGGTGAGCATCCGCAGCTGGGCGACGGAGGTGTCCTGGAACTCGTCCAGCAGCACCACCCGGTGCAGACGCCGGGCCAGGGTGCTCGCGGCGGGCACCTCCCGGGCGATCCGGGCGGCGAGGGAGACCTGGTCGGCGAAGTCGAGGGCGGAGGCCTCGGTGCGCAGTGCGGTGAACCGCTCCAGCAGCGGGAGCAGCGCCAGGCGCGACTCGAGAGCCGAGAGCACCTTGGCGACCTCCTTCGGGGTGGTGCGTCGCCGGCCCTCGACCTGCAGCGGGATCTGGGAGAGGTGGTCGTGGATGGAGCGCAGCTGATCGCCCAGCTGCTCCGGGGTGACCAGGTGATCGGCGAGGGAGGAGGTGAGCGAGAGCAGGGCGGCGGTGAGGGTCGCCGGGGAGGCCTCGAGGTCCAGCGAGTCGTCCCAGCCCTCGACGATCTCGTGGGCGAGCTGCCAGGAGGCGGAGGCGGAGAGCATGGTCAGCTCGGGATCGATGCCGACGGCGAGGGCGTGCTCGCGCACGAGGTCCAGGGCGAAGCCGTTGTAGGTGTGGACGATCGGTCGCTGGCCCACCAGGTCATCCCCTCCGCGCTCGAGGCCGCGCGGCAGGGGCATCCCTTCGGTGCGCAGGGCGGTGGCCAGTGTGCCCAGACGGGCGCCGATCCGCTCGCCGAGCTCGTGGGCGGCCTTGCGGGTGAAGGTCAGGCCCAGCACCTGGCGGGGTTCGACGATGCCGTTGGCGATCAGCCACACCACACGCGAGGCCATGGTCTCGGTCTTGCCGGAGCCGGCGCCGGCGACCACGAGCATCGGGGCCAGCGGCGCCTCGATGACGGCGGTCTGCTCGGTGGTGGGCGGCGGCTGCTCGAGCAGTGCGGCCAGGCGTGCCGCGGAGAGCCGGGGACGGTCGCTGTCGGGCGGGGTCACAGCTGGTCTCCTTCGGGTTGCAGGGGGCAGCTGCTGCGTACGGCGCAGTGGGTGCAGTGGGGGTTGACGCGTGCGGTGACGCCTTCCCCGGAGACCTCGCGGGAGACGTCTGCGACCAGATCGTCGAACCAGGCCGGGTCCTCGGCGCGGGTGAGCGCGGCCTGGGTGCGCACCGCGGCCTTCTTCCCACCGGTGCCGATGTACACCAGCTGCGCTCCGCCCAGCCGCTCCGGGGCGTCGGGGCCCAGCTGCTCCTCGAGCGCACCCTCGCGCACCGCCGCCTGGTAGGCGGCGAGCTGCAGGTCCTCCTCCGCCTTGGCGGCGCTCTTCGCGGCACGGCCCGACTTGAGGTCCACCACCCGCAGGCCCGTCGCGTCGCCTTCGATGCGGTCGATGCTGCCGCGCAGCTGCACCCTGCCCAGGGTCACCTCGAAGGGTGCCTCGACGGCGAGAGGCTCCCCGGCATCGCGCAGGTGCGCGGCGAGCAGGCGGGCGGCGTCCTCCGCGCGGCGCACCCGGCGGCGCCCGGACCAGGTCTCGGTCCCGGGCACGGAGCGCAGCAGCAGGTGGAGCTCGTCCAGCAGGTCCTGCTCACCGCCGACGGGACCGCGCGGGTGGACCTGCGCGAGGTGGTGCAGGGCGGTGCCGATCAGCTGGGCGGGCCCGCCGCTGCGGGTGCCGCCGGCCCGCTCCATCAGCCAGGACTGCGGGCATTCCACGGCCCGTTCCAGGGCGGAGGGCGAGAGTCGGATCGGGGTGTCCTCGTCGTGCAGCGGCGTCGAGGAGCTGGGATCCTGGTGGTACCAGCGTGCGGGGTCGGTGCCGGGGGCACCCGCCCGGCCCAGGGCCTCGAGGGCGAGAGCCGCGTCCCGGGTGCTTTCGGAGGCCTCGAGGACTCGGGTCGCTTCGGGGTCCTCGTCCCGCAGCCGACGGCGCAGGGCCGCGACGAGACGGCGGGCGTCCGGAGCGGGCCCGGGATCGCGGCGCAGCGTCTCGAGGTCGATCCAGGGCTCGACGGCGGGATCGGTCATCGCGGCGAGCACGTCGAAGAGGGCGGAGGGCTCGTTCTGCTCGTCCTGGACTGCGGTGACCAGGACGCGGCGACGAGCGCGGGAGAGGGCGACGACGGCCAGGCGGAGCTCGTCGGCGATCACCTGCTCGCGCTGGAGAGCCCGCACGGCCTCCGCCTCCCGCGGCAGCTCGGCGCCCTGCCGTGCCCCGACCTGCAGCGACAGCTCGGCCGCTCCGAAGAGGGTCGAGCGGAGGCGGAGGTCCGGCCAGGCCCCCTCCTGCAGGCGCGCGAGCACCACGGTGTCCCGGTGCTCGCCGGCGAGCTGGGCGGGAGTGAGCACGGCGAGGCGTCCGCGGGCGGCGGCGGCCGGGGCGAGGGTGTCCTCGACCACGGACTGAGAACGGATCTGCTCGACCAGATCGAGCGCCCCGGCGCCCGGGCGGCGGTCGGCGAGCCGCTCGGCGGCGGCGAACAGCTCCAGCAGCGCATCGAGCCGGGAGCCGGCCAGTCGGGACCGGGCACCGTCCACGTCCCCGACGGTGCCGAGCGCCGCCCGGCGCCAGCCGTCGGCGAGGCCAGAGGCATCCCAGGCATGCCACAGCACCTGCTGGACGTCGGCGTCACGGTGCTCCTGCACCGCACGGATCATGCTCCGCAGCCGGTGGACGGGTGCGGCGGCCCGGTCGCGGGCCTCGGGGGCGGGCAGGCCGGGCACCTCCTGCTCGACCAGGGCTCGGGCCAGCAGCTGTTCACTGGGGGTGTCGCTGCCGGGCTCCGCGGCGCGGTGGGCGCTCAGCAGCAGCCGACGGATGCGGCGCAGGCGGAGGGTGTCGGCGTCGCCGAAGGGACCGCGCAGCAGCTCGGTGGCGGTCCGGGCGTCCAGCGGAGCCCCCTCAGGGGCCAGACCGATCTCGAGGATCCTCAGCAGATCGGCGATCGCCGGGACCTCCCGCAGAGGCTGGGGCCGGTGCGGCACCCGGACCGGCAGCCCGGAGCGGGAGAGCAGATCGGCGAGGTCGGCGACCGCGGCGCCGGAGCGGCACACCACCGCCATCTCGTCGTAGGCGACGCCCTCGCGGTGGTGGAGATCGCGGAGGGCGGAACCGATCAGGCGGGCCTCGTCCAGCGGGTCCTGGGCCGGCAGCGCCACCACCCCGCCGGGGCGGTCCGCACGGGAACGGCGGGACCCGCTCGGGGCACCGGCCAGGGGCAGCCGCCCTCGCAGCGCATCGACCGCTGCGGTCAGCGCGGGGACCTGGGCGTGGGCTCCCTCCAGCAGGACCTCCACGACCGGTCGCGGCAGCTGTGCGCGCAGGCGGTCCGCGGCATCGGGCAGGGCCCCCCGGAAGGTGTCCACGGCGGCGTCCGGGCAGCTGCACACCAGCACCGTCGCCCCGGCCTCGGCGAGCGCGGCGACCAGGGCGATACCGGCTGCGGTGAGGTCCTGGACGTCGTCGACCACCACGGCACGGAAGGGCGGCGGGGTGCCAGGATCCGCGAGCAGGCGCACGGCGCGGCGCACCAGAGCGCCGGAGTCCAGTCGCGGGCCGGCATCCAGCGCGGCGGAGGCCTCGAGGTCGAGCACACCCAGGTAGTCCCGCTGCAGCGCGGCGGCGTCCCGCCAGGCGGGTCGTCCCCGCTCAAGGCCGAGCGCCTCGAGGTCCGCGGGAGCGAGACCGAGCTCGGCGGCCCGGGTGATCAGGTCACGCAGCTCGGTGCGGAAGCCGAGCAGTGTGCGAGCGCCGGGATCGACCTCGAGATGCCAGCTCTCGCGGTGCGCGATGAGCTCCGCCAGCAGGGCGTCCTGCTCGGCACCGGTCACCAGCGTCGGCTCCCCCTGCCCCCGGCGCAGCGCGTCCGCGCGGGCGATCGCGTGGCCCAGCGCCGGAGGGGTCATGGCGCGCACCTCCCCCGTGCCGTGCACGGCGAGGGCGTCGCGCAGGCGCCCGGCTGCGGCCCGTCGAGGGGCCAGCAACAGGGTGTCGCTGCCGGAGCGGGCGGAGAGCTCGGCCGCCGTGAGCGCGAGCGCGGTCCGGCCGCTGCCGGGACCGCCGTGGACGAGCACATCGCCGCCTGCGAGGAACCGCTCCAGCGCTCCCCGCTGCTCCTCGTCGAGATCCTCCGCCGTGCGGAGCGCGGGCAGCGCCTCGAGGTCGGGACCGAGCAGACGGACCCCCTGACCCGTGGTCGTGCTCGTCCGTCGCATGCCCCTATTCCACCTCATAGCTGGGACAGCCGTTCGCCCCTGATCCGACCGCCCGCGGCGGTAAGGTGGTCGGGATCACGAGGATGCCGGGATTATTCCCCGCGCGCTCCTCCTGTCGTCATCCCGCTGTCGTCGTCCCGCTGTCGTCGTCCCGCTGTCGTCTTCCTGCTGTTGTCGGGAACGGAGGCCCACGCCATGTCCACCTCATCCACGGCCCGGATGCCTCGCGCCCAACGACGTGCCCAGCTGCTCGAGCTGGCCACCTCGGTGTTCACCGAGAAGGGTTTCCAGTCCACGTCGATGGACGACATCGCCGCGGCCGCCGGCGTCACCAAACCGGTGCTCTACCAGCACTTCAACTCCAAGGAGACGCTGTATGTCGAGGTGCTCGACATCATCGCGGAGTCGATGATCGCCGAGGTCCGGGCCCTCGGGGAGCACAGCGGGAGCACAGCGGACAAGGTGAGGGGAGGTCTCCACCGCTTCTACGAGTTCGTGGCGCTGGACAATTCCCTGCGGCTGTTCACCGGGCACGAGGTGATCTCGGACGAGGTCCAGGAGCGGGTGGTCAGCGTGCTGGACCGGATGGCGATCGAGCTGGCCGCGGTCCTCACCGCCTCCCGTCAGGTCGGTGTCGAGGAGTCCCGGGTGCTGGGCCGAGGCGTCATCGCCGTCACCCAGACCACCGCTCAGCTGCTCCAGGGCGCGGCCGACGAGGCCGAGCGCGAGACCATCCTGGACACCATGACCACCACCGTCGTGCACGGGCTGACGGGGTTCACGCCGCTGGCGAGCCCGCGGGTCGCCGGAGTTGTGCTGGGGGCGGACGACGCCTCGGACCGGTCCTCGGACGCGTAGACTTCCGGACGTACAGCAACGAGCATCCCCGCCTCCGAGGCGGAGGGAAGGTCAGGTCATGGAGATCCGTATCGGCATCCAGCACTCCCCGCGCGAGATCGTGATCGAGTCCGAGGAGAAGGCCGAGGCCCTCATCGAGCGGCTGAACGGCGCGATCGCCGACGGTTCCCCCGTCACCCTGGTCGACGACAAGGGCCGCGCCGTGCTGATCCCCGGCGCGAAGGTCGCCTACGTCGAGGTCTCCACCGAGGAGCCCCGCCGCGTCGGCTTCCTCGGCTGAGACGCCCATGACCTCACCCCTGCAGTGAGCCCGGGGCCCCCGTGAGCATGGACGAGGACCGGCCCCGCGAGGCGCCCGAGGGCGCGGAGCGCGCGCGCCTGGAGTCGGAGCGCGCAGTGACGGAACGCCCAGAGGCGGAGAGCACGGAGCCCGGCGGCGTGGACGACGACCTCGGCGAGGCGTCCGCCGCACCGGAGCCCGAGGCGGCCTCGCGCACGCACCGCCGCCGTCTGCGGCGTCGCCGTGAACGCCTGGTGCACCTCACCACCACCACCGTGGTGGCCGTGCTGGGAGCCATCGTCGGCCTGCTGCTGGTGCCGGCGACCACTGTCGAAGTGGGTCCGCTGACCGCGAGCGTGCACCTGAAGCCGTCGCTGACCTCGGAGACGGTGCTCCTGCTGCCGCCGGTGGGGCAGGTCGCCTTCGACTCGCACACCGCCCCGGTGCGCATCGAAGCACGGGTCAAGGGTGTCGACGTCGAGAAGGCGGAGGCCCTGTTCTATGCGGACTCCGGCTTCGCCGAGCTGCAGCAGTCCGCTCCCGAGGCGATCACCTCCGCCGCCGCGAAGAACGCCGCGCTGAACGCTCTGTTCGCCGCCGTCGGCGCGGGGCTCGCGGTGGGCCTGACCTTCCGCCGGGTGCGGCGCTCGCTGCTCGCCGGTGGCAGTGCCGTCGCGGTGGTCGGCGCCTCGGTCGCCGGCACCTCCGTCACCTTCTCCCCCGAGTCGCTGAACCAGCCGAAGTTCGAGGGGCTGCTCTCCCAGGCCGCGTACATCGCGGATCTCGGCCAGGGCAAGGTCATCGACTACCAGAGCTACCGCGACACCCTGGCTGAGTTCGTGGGCCAGGTCTCCGCCCTGTACATCGCCGCGGATTCCCTCCCGGTGGGGCTGGACCAGGAGAACCTCATCACTGTCCTGCACGTCTCGGACATCCACGACAACCCGCAGGCCTACGACGTGATCGAGCAGCTGCACACGCAGTTCGCGATCGATGTAGTCATCGACACCGGGGACATTGTCTCGTGGGGCACTCCGGTGGAGAACGAGCTGCTGCACCGCATCGGCACTCTCGACGTGCCCTACGTCTACATCAGCGGCAACCATGACGGCGCGGCGGCGGCCCGCACGATCGAGGCGCAGCCCAATGCCACCGTGGTCGACAACGAGGTGGTCGAGGTGGCCGGGCTGCGGATCGCGGGCATCGGCGATCCCCGATTCGCCGCCGACGACGACTCCGACGCCGGCGGCTGGCGCGAGGGCGACCAGGCGGTGATCTCCAGCGCCTTCCAGCTGGGGGACACGATCGAGGCGTACGACGATAGACATCCCGAGGCGCCGGTCGACATCACCCTGATCCACGACCCGACGAAGCCGGAGGGTCTGCTGGGCAGGGCCCCGCTCGTGCTGTCCGGGCACATGCACACCTCGAACGTCGAGCTGGACCGCGACGGCTCCGGCACCGACTGGCTGACCGTCGGCTCCACCGGAGGCGCGCTCGCCTCCGGGGGCGTCGCTCCCGTCCTGCAGGGCGATGACCCCCTGGACCTCACCGCTCGGATGCTCTACGTCGACGAGGACACGCGACGTCTGGTCGCCTATGACGACATCGTGATGGGCGGCCTGGGGCTGGTGTCGGTCTCGATCCAGCGCACGCAGATGCCGGAGGAGGTGCCGGAGCTCGAGGTCCCCGAGGGTGCCGAGACCCCCGAGTCCACGGTCCCGCCGGAGCAGGAGGTCGACCCCGGCGAGGGCCTGCCCGACGAGGACCGCGTCACCCCGACCGATCCGGTGAGCCCGCCGCCGGAGACCAGCGACGGCGGTGAGGGGTGAGGCGGATGACCGAGGTGCCGGCTGCGAGGAAGAGCTGAGGAGGAGAGCTGTGGGAGGCGGCTCCTTCCCGGAGAGGTAACCGACCTTCTCCGCACTCTTTCGGTTCCGGCGAATGGCCGGGGGCTACGATGACGGTGCACATCCATGACCAAGAGAGTTGAACGGTGCCTGAATCCACCCCGCACACCGATGAGGCCGAGTCGGCCTCCCTCGCCGTCGAGCTGAGCTCCGGCACACCCGCACAGCCCGAGCAGGTCCAGACCTTCGCCGATTTCGATGTCCGCACGGACATCGTCGAGGCACTGGCCGCCAAGGGCATCATCACCCCCTTCCCGATCCAGTCGATGACCCTGCCGGTCGCTTTGCGCGGCCGCGACATCATCGGCCAGGCCAAGACCGGCACCGGCAAGACGCTCGGCTTCGGCATTCCGCTGCTGCAGAACTCCGTCGCACCGGGCGAGCCGAATCCGAAGGATCGCCCGATCGGCAAGCCCCAGGCTCTCGTGGTGCTCCCCACCCGTGAGCTCGCGGTCCAGGTCGCCCAGGACCTCGAGACGGCGTCCGCGAAGCGTCCGATCCGGATCCTCACCGTCTACGGCGGCCGCGCCTACGAGCCGCAGATCGAGGCGCTCGAGAAGGGCGTCGAGGTCGTCGTCGGCACCCCGGGCCGACTCATCGACCTGATGCGGCAGAAGTACCTGGACCTGTCCCAGGTGCGCACGGCGGTGCTCGACGAGGCCGACGAGATGCTCGATCTCGGCTTCCTCGAGGACATCGAGAAGCTGCTGCAGGCGGTGCCCGAGGACCGCCAGACGATGCTGTTCTCCGCCACCATGCCCGGCCCGATCATGGCGCTGGCCCGCCGCTTCATGAAGCAGCCGACGCATATCCGGGCCCAGGACCCGGGCGACGAGGCCCGCACCAAGGCGGATATCAAGCAGGTCGTCTACCGCGCTCACCAGCTCGACAAGATCGAGGTGATGGCCCGCATCCTGCAGGCCCGCGGCCGCGGTCTCTCGATCATCTTCATGCGCACCAAGCGCCAGGCCGATCGCGTCGCCGGGGACCTCGCCGATCGTGGCTTCGCGGCCGCTCCGCTGCACGGAGACCTCGGTCAGGGCGCCCGTGAGCAGGCACTGCGCGCTTTCCGCAACGGGAAGATCGACGTCCTGGTCGCGACCGACGTCGCGGCGCGCGGCATCGACGTCACCGACGTCACCCACGTCGTGAACTGGAACTGCCCGGACGACGACAAGACGTACCTGCATCGCACCGGCCGCACCGGCCGTGCGGGCAAGAAGGGCACCGCGATCACCTTCGTGGACTGGGAGGACCTGGCCCGGTGGGCGCTCATCGCCCGCCAGCTCGGGCTCGAGTCCACCGAGGCCGTGGAGACGTACTCCACCTCGGAGCACCTGTTCGCCGATCTGGACATCCCCTCCGAGTCGAAGGGCACACTGCCCAAGGACAAGCGCATCCGCGAGGGTCTGGACTCCGAGGAGCTCGAGGATCTCGGCGGTCCGGACGGCTCCCGCGGCTCCCGTGACAGCGCTCGCGGCGACCGCGGTCGCCGCAGCGGCGGTGACCGGGAGGGCCGGGGCGGACGCGACCGCAGCGGTCGCGAGAGCGGTCGCGACGGCGGCCGTGGGCGTGGCGCACGAGATGGCGGTCGTGACGGGTCGAGTCGCGAGGACACGGGCCGTGAGGGCACGAGTCGTGAGGCCTCGGGGCGCGAGGCCTCGGGGCGCGGCGATGCGCCGTCGCGGGATGCCGAGGCGACGGGTCAGGAGCGTCCCCGACGCAGCCGGACCCGTTCCCGTACCCGCCGGGTCAACGGGGAGGTCGTCGCCGCAGAGCAGGGCGGCGCCCGGAGCACCTCTCAGGAGAGCGCCCCGCAGGAGAGCACCTCACAGGCAGCGGAGCCCGCGGGCTCCTCGGGCGAGGGCCGACCGCGCCGGCGTCGCTCCCGCGGGGGGCGCGGCCGTTCC
>NZ_DASVGJ010000062.1:0-28950 GCF_036379615.1 Brachybacterium sp. | reverse complement strand
TCGTCGGACCCGCCGGCGACATCTCCTTCCTCGAGGTCAACACCCGCCTCCAGGTCGAGCACCCGGTGACGGAGGAGATCGCAGGCGTGGATCTGGTGCGCGAGCAGCTACGGATCGCCGCCGGTGAGCGCATCTCCGAGGAGGACCCGGTGAGCCGGGGACACTCCTTCGAGTTCCGCATCAACGGCGAGGACCCCGGTCGCGGCTTCATGCCCGCCCCCGGGCGCATCCAGCGCTTCGATGCCCCCACCGGCCCGGGTGTGCGGCTCGAGACGGGCGTACGCACCGGGGACGAGGTCTCCGGCGCCTTCGACTCGATGCTCGCCAAGCTGGTCGTCACCGGCGCCACCCGGCAGGAGGCTCTCGAGCGCTCCCGGCGGGCGCTCGCGGAGTTCCGCATCGACGGCATCCCGACGGTGCTGCCCTTCCACCGCGCCGTGGTGGAGGACCTCGACTTCGCCCCGGCGGATCCCGAGCAGCCCTTCGCCGTGCACACCCGCTGGATCGAGACCGAGTTCGTCAACGAGCTGCCGGCCGCGCCGCTGCCCGGCCAGCAGGAGGAGCCCGAGGACCGCGAGGCCGTGGTCGTCGAGGTCGACGGTCGCCGGGTCGAGATCAGCCTGCCGGCTTCGCTGCGCGCACCCCAGGCCGCTGTGCGTCAGCGCCGCAAGCGCCAGCACCGCGCCTCCGGTGAGACGGCGGGCGGCGGCAACGGGGTCTCCGCCCCGATGCAGGGCACCATCGTGAAGGTTCTCGCCGAGGAGGGCCAGTCCGTGGCCGACGGCGATCTGCTGGTGGTGCTCGAGGCGATGAAGATGGAGCAGTCGATCACCGCGCACCGCTCCGGGATCGTCAAGGGTCTCGCCGCCGAGATCGGGGCGACCGTCTCCGCCGGCGCGGTCCTGTGCACGATCGAGGACTGACCTCTCCTCCGGCACGTCACCGACACGTCATGAGCGCCCTGCTTCCAGCAGCGGAACCAGGACGCTCATGACACCGCGGTGACCCTCACGGGGAGCGGGCAGGCTCAGGTCGCGTCGTCGAGCACGCGCTGCCGGGCCACCTCCGCGAGCGATCCGGTGAGCGAGGGGTAGACGGTGAAGGTGCCGGCGACCTGCTCCGCCGTGAGGCGATGCGCGACGGCGAGGGTGTACGGCAGGATCAGCTCGCTGGCGCGCGGCGCCACCACCACCGCACCGATCACGGTGTGGGACCCCGGCCGCACGATGAGCTTCACGAAGCCCTCGGTGATCCCCTGCATCTTCGCGCGGGGGTTGGTGTCCAGACCCAGCACCAGCACCTCGCCGCTCGCCGCACCGCTGCGCACGTCCTGCTCGCTGACGCCGACCACCGCGATCTCAGGGCTGGTGAAGATCGCGGAGGAGACCTGGGCGGCGATCAGGGGAGAGACCGCGTCACCCAGGGCGTGGTGCATCGCGATCCGGCCCTGCATCGCCGCGACCGACGCCAGCGGGTACACCCCGGTGCAGTCCCCGGCGGCATAGATCCCCCGCACCGAGGTGCGGGAGACCCGATCGGTCTCGATGTGCCCGCTCTCCCGCTCCCGCACCCCGGCCGTCCACAGGCCGAGGTCCGCGGTCCAGGGGATGCCTCCGAGGGCCATCAGCACGTGGCTGCCCGAGATCTCCTCCCCGGTGGTGAGGGTGACCGCCACGCCGTCCCCCTCGCGGCGGGCGGTGGCGGCGCGGGAGCGCGAACGCACGGTGACTCCGCGACGGGTGAAGGCGTGCTCGAGCACGTCCGCGGCATCGGCATCGGTGCCGGGCAGCACCTTCTGACGGGAGGAGACCAGCGTGACCTCGCTGCCGAGCGCCCGGTAGGCGCTCGCGAACTCCGCTCCGGTGACCCCGGAACCGACCACGATCAGGTGCTCGGGGAGCTGGTCGAGCGCGTACAGCTGGGTCCAGTTCAGGATCCTCTCCCCGTCACAGGGGGCGCTGTCCAGCTCACGGGGGCGAGCGCCGACGGCGAGCAGGATCACGTCGGCCTCGAAGCGCCCGATCTCCTCGCCGTCCGGGCCCAGCGCCTGGACCCGGTCGGGCCCGTCCAGCCGCCCACGGGCGTCCACCACCTGCACCCCTGCCTCGACCAGGCTCGTGCGGATGTCAGCGGACTGCGCGGCAGCGAGGCCGAGCACACGACGGTTCACCGCGGAGAGGTCCACGTTCAGGGTGTGGGCGGTCGGGGCCGCCCCGGTGTCCGCGTCACGGATGCCGAGTTCCTGGGAGCCGGCCACCTGGTCCAGGACGTCGGCGGTGGCGATGAGGGACTTCGAGGGGACCACGTCGGTGATCACGGCCGCTCCCCCGATCCCCCTCTCCTCCAGGAGCACGGTCTCTGCCCCGTGCCGTGCGGCGGTGAGGGCGGCCTCGTACCCTCCGGGGCCGCCGCCCACGATCACCACCCGAGGGCGCTCACCGGCACTGGTGACGCGGCGGGGGTCCGAGGGCAGGGCGGTGCTGGGATCGCTCACCCCGTCATTGTGGCAAAGAGTCACCGGTCGGGGGCGGGATCCGTCACCCGGCCGTGGGGTGTGCCGCGCCGGGCCCGACGCGCCGCCGCCGACGGTCTGCACCGAGCACCGCTCTGCGCTACCTTCGGTCCATGACTGCTTCCGCCACCGACCCGTACCAGCTCGCCCGTGACGCCGCCTCTGCGATCGCCGAGGCCAGTGGCGTGCCCGCCCATGATCTCGCCCTGGTGCTCGGCTCGGGGTGGTCCGGCGCCGCCGACCTCCTCGGGGAGACCGTGTGGCAGGCCGATGCCACCACCATCCCCGGCTTCCGACCGGCCGCCGTCGCCGGGCACGTGGGCACGCTGCGCTCGATCCGTGTGGAGGGCACCGGGGCGCGCGCCCTGGTGCTCGGCGCCCGCACCCACTACTACGAGGGGGCCGGGGTGGACGCCGTGGTCCACGGCGTCCGCACCGCCGCCGCGACGGGCGCTCGCACCATGGTGCTCACCAACGGCTGCGGCGGGATCGACCCCTCCTGGGCGCCCGGGACCCCGGTGCTGATCCGTGACCAGATCAACTTCACCGGGTCGACGCCGCTGGTGGGTGCGAACTTCGTGGATCTCACCGACCTCTACACGCCGGCGCTGCGCGATCTCGCCCATGAGGTCGACGGCAGCCTCGACGAAGGTGTGTACATGCAGTTCGCCGGGCCCAGCTACGAGACCCCTGCTGAGGTGCAGATGGCGAAGGTGATCGGAGCGGACCTGGTGGGGATGTCCACCGCGCTCGAGGCGATCGCCGTCCGCGAGGCCGGGATGGACCTGCTGGGCATCTCGCTGGTCACCAACCTCGCCGCCGGCATCAGCGGGGACGCCCTCAGCCATCAGGAGGTGCTCGAGGCCGGCCGGGAGGCGGGACCTCGCATCTCCCGTCTGCTGGCCGAGACGGTGCACCGGATCACCGGCGGCGCCGCCGCGGAGAGCGCGTCGACGGACGCCCGGGCATGAGCCCGGCGGCGGAGCTCCGCTCCCGCGCCGAGGCGTGGCTCCAGGATGATCCCGACCCCGCCACGCAGGCTGCGCTCGAGAGCCTGCTGGAGCAGGCGGAGGCGGGCGGCACCGACGCCCAGGCCGAGCTCGCCGATGCCTTCGCGGCCGATCTGCAGTTCGGCACCGCGGGCCTGCGGGGCGCCATGGCTCCCGGTCCGAACCGGATGAACCTCGCCGTGGTCTCCCGCGCCGCCCGGGGCCTGGCCGACCATCTGCGGGAGGACCTCGGCCTCGCCGACCCGCTCGTGGTCATCGGCTATGACGCCCGCTACAACTCCCGCGCCTTCGCCGAGCGCTCTGCGGCGATCATGACCGCGGCGGGCTGCCGGGTGCGGCTGCTGGAGCGCTTCGGCCCCACGCCGCTGGTCGCCTTCGCCGTGCGGCACCTGGACGCGGATGCCGGCATCGTGGTGACCGCCTCCCACAATCCCCCGGCGGACAACGGTTACAAGGTGTACCTCGGCGGTCGTGCCGCCGCCCCGGAGGGCCGAGGGGTGCAGATCGTGCCGCCGTCGGACGCACAGATCGCCGCGCGGATCGCGGCCGTGGGCCCGGTGCGGCGGATCCCGGTGGCCGGCACCGGCTGGGAGCTGCTGGGCGAGGAGCTGCGCGAGGACTACCTCGAGGCGATCTGCGCCCTCCCGGACCCGGAGGGTCCCCGGGCGGTGCGGATCGTGCACACCGCCATGCACGGCGTGGGCACCGAGACCGCGCTGGCCGCCCTGCACCGCACCGGCTTCACCGAGGTGCACCCGGTGGCCAAGCAGGCCGATCCCGATCCCGACTTCCCCACGGTCGCATTCCCCAATCCGGAGGAGCCCGGGGCGATCGATCTCTCGCTCGAGCTGGCTCGCACGCTGGAGGCCGACGTGGTGATCGCGAACGACCCCGACGCCGACCGCTGCGCCGCGGCTGTGCGGGATCCGCACCTGGGTGACTGGCGGATGCTCACGGGGGACGAGCTCGGGGTGCTGCTCGGCGACCACCTGGTGCGTCGCCACGGATACGACGGCGTGCTGGCCCGATCGATCGTCTCCAGCCGCTGGCTGGGAAGGGTCGCGGACTCTGCCGGGTTGGACGCCGTGGCCACGCTGACGGGGTTCAAGTGGATCACCCGCGCCCCGCGGATCGGCTACGGCTACGAGGAGGCCATCGGCTACTGCGTGCTGCCCGAGGTGGTGCGCGACAAGGACGGCCTCTCCGCGGCGCTCGTGGTCGCCGAGATGGCGGCGCTCGCGAAGGCCGAGGGCACGACGCTGATCGGCCGGCTCGACGAGCTCGCCGCCGAGCACGGCCTGTTCTCGACCGCGCAGCTGTCGATCCGGGTCGAGGACCTGTCCCTGATCGGCGCGATGATGGAGCGGCTGCGGGCGACGCCGCCCGTCGCACTGCTGGGCTCGCCGGTGGTGACGAACCAGGATCTCTCGAAGGGCTCCGTGGAGTCCACCGGTCTGCCGCCCACCGAAGGGGTGCTGCTGCTCAGCGAGGACGACACCCGCGTGGTGGTGCGCCCCTCCGGCACCGAGCCGAAGCTCAAGTGCTACCTCGAGCTCGTCACGCAGTTCCCCGCGGGAGCGACCTCCGAGCAGATCGGCACGATCCGTGAGGACGCCGGCGAGCGCCTCGAGAGACTGAAGGACGAGCTGCGTCAGGTGCTCGGCGCCGTCTGAGCACAGCGCCCGGCACGCAGCACGAGACCCGCGCACAGCATCGCGAGGTGGCGGAGCCGCCCCTCGGGGTGCGCGGGTCTCGTGCCGGTGTTCTCTCAGTACCCGGTCTCTCAGTACCCGGTGCCGGTGCCGCCGTCGAGGATCGCCTTCGACGAGGACAGGCCCAGGCGGCTGGCGCCCGCGGCGACCATCGCCTCGGCGGCCTCGCGGGTGCGGATCCCGCCGGAGGCCTTGACGCCCAGACGGTCGCCGACGGTCCTGCGCATCAGGGCCACCGCGTGCTCGCTCGCCCCTCCGGCGGGGTGGAAGCCGGTGGAGGTCTTCACGAAGTCGGCGCCGGCTCGCTCGGCGGCCTCGCAGACGGCGACGATCTGCTCATCGGTGAGGGCCGCGGACTCGATGATCACCTTGAGCACGACGGGGGACTTGGCGACATCGCGCACGGCCCGGATCTCGTGCTCGATCGCGTCGTACTCGCCGGCGCGGGCGAGGCCCACGTTCAGGACCATGTCCACCTCGTCCGCGCCCTTGGCCACTGATTCGCGGGCCTCGAAGGCCTTGACCTCGGCGGAGTGCTGCCCGGAGGGGAAGCCGCAGACGGTGGCGACCTTTACGGTGGTCTCCACCGGGAGCATCGAGGGCGAGACGCAGACCGAGTAGGTGCCCAGCTCCTCCGCCTCGCGCAGGAGGGCGGTGACGTCCTCGGCGGTGGCCTCGGGCTTGAGCAGGGTGTGATCGATCAGGGTGGCGAGCTGGTCGCGGTCGAGTGTGGTCATGGGGAGATCCTGGCAGACCCGGCCCTGGCCGCGCATCCGCCCCGGCCTCGATCTCATCACGACCCTTCACCCACCTATCTACCTATGTGATAGGTTCGGGTGGTTGGTGCAGCGCGGCATGACAGTTCCCCGCGTCACAGTTCCCCCGCGACGCATCGACCATCCTGTCCCGTCGCTGAGGAGATCCGTCGATGTCGACCTCGACTCCCCCGCCGAGCGCCGTCCCGGCCTCGAGCACCCCGCAGTCCACCACCCTCTCCGCCGATGTCGATCCCTATGTGATCGATGGCGCGCAGACCACCGAGCCGCCCCGCACTCTGCGCGGAAAGCTCCGATTCCTGGGGCCGGGCATGATCACCTCCGCCGCCGTGGTCGGCTCCGGAGAGCTGCTCACCGCCACGGCCCTCGGCGCCCAGGTCGGCTTCATGCTGCTGTGGCTGGTGCTGGTCTCGACATTCCTCAAGGTGTGGGTGCAGATCGAACTGGCCCGCTGGTCGATCTCCACCGGCCGCGTCGCCCTGGACGGCTACAAGGACGTGCCCCCGAAGATCGCCGGCCGCGGCTGGATCTCCTGGCTGGTGCTGTTCATGTTCCTGCAGTTCTTCATCGGACAGGCCGGCGTCATCAGCGCCTCCGCCTTCGCCTTCAGCACCCTGTTCCCGATCGGCCCGGACCCCTACTCGCTGCTCTCGATCGGCGTGTGGGTCGCGATCCTGGTGGTGGTCGCGATCGCGATCCACGCCGCGAACCGTTACGCGATCGTCGAGAACATCTCCACCGTGCTGGTGCTGCTGGTGACCGCTTTCGCGATCACCATGGTGTTCCTGCTGGGCGGCACCGAGTTCGCCTGGAGCCTCGCGGACCTCGGCGAGGGCATGCGCTTCCAGATCGCCGCCGGCGCCTTCGGCGTGGCGCTGGCGATGTTCGGCATGACCGGTGTGGGTGCGGGCGAGACCACCGCCTACACCTACTGGGTGGTCGAGAAGGGCTATGCCGCCTGGACCGGCCCCAACGACGGCTCCGAGGGATGGGTCGCCCGCGCCCGCGGCTGGATCTCGGTGATGAAGGTCGATGCCTGGGTCTCCTGGGTCATCTACACCGTCTCCACGGCCGCGTTCTACATCCTCGGCGCCGCAGTGCTGCATCCGCAGGGCCTCGTGCCCGAGGGCAACGACGTCATGCTCACCATCTCCTCGATCTTCGACTCGGCCGTCGGCCGCTGGGGCGGCGTGCTGTTCCTCGTCGGCGCAGGCCTGGCGCTGTTCAAGACGATCCTCGCCAACGTGCCGAGCCTCGGACGCCAGGTGGGTCACACGCTGGCGATCTTCGGCGCCTATGACTGGAACGATCAGCGCACCCGCATCCGCTGGCAGCGGGTCATCATGATCATCCTGCCGATCGCCTGGGGCATCCTCGGCACCGCCGTCTCCTCCCCGCTGGCGCTGGTGATCATCGCGGGCATCCTCAACGCCATCTTCCTGATCGGTGCTGCCGTGGCGACCCTGTATCTCTCCTACACGCAGACGGATCCGCGGATCCGTGATGGTGCACCCACGATGGTGCTGCTGTGGATCTCGGCGATCGCGATCGCGTTCGTGGGCATCTACGGCCTGGTGAACACCTTCTGACCCACGATCCTCGCGACGGCGGTGCCCGGGCCGGACGGTTCGGGCACCGCACCACAGGAGCAGACCCATGGATGATCTCGATGCCACCGCCCGCAAGCACATCGCCTCCCCCACCCTCGAGGACTCCGGGGAACGCCTGGAGCGCGGATCGCTGGCCGACCGCGCCCGAGCGGCCGTGCTGGGGCTGATCGACGAGCAGGGGCTGTCCGCCGGCGACCCCCTGCCCGCCACCGGCGCCCTCGCCGAGCGGTTCGGCGTCTCCCGCACCGTGGTCCGCGAAGCGCTCAGCGCGCTGGCGGCCCTCGGCATCATCGAGGTCAGCAACGGGCGCAGCGCGGCGGTGCGCGAGCTGGACCCCTCCCTGGTGCGCTTCTACCTCTCGCGCGCCATCCGCGAGTCCCGGGACGACGGCTTCACCACGTTGATGGATCTGCGCGGTCCGCTCGAGGTGCGCGCCGCACGCCGCGCCGCGGAGCGGTTCGCGAGCGCCGACGGACGGTCCGACGACGCCGGACGGTCCGCCGCCGACGGGCACGTCGTCGAGACCGCACCGGGGCGGGAGCGCCTCACCGAGCTGCGGAACCGGCTTGATGCCGCCCTGGCGGATTCCGCGCTGTACCCGCAGCTGGACCTGCAGCTGCACCAGGAGATCGCCCTCCTCAGCGGGAACCGTGCGCTGCACGGGCTGCTCGAGGCCGTCAGCGTGCCCCTCTTCCACGCCATGCAGGAGGTGCGTGCCGCACGTGACCTGCAGGGACTGGTCGGGGCCGAGCACGTCGACCATCTGCGCATCATCGATGCGATCCTCGCCGGCGATCCCGACGCCGCCTCCGCCGCGATGGAGCACCACATGCGCGCGGTCGAGGCCTTCACGGTCACTCCCTGACCGCCCCGGCCCGACCGGCCCTGTCTCACCTCCCCTGCCCGATCGCACCGTCCGATCACCCCGCCCGACCGCCTGTCCTCCCGGACCGGCATCGCCTCGAAGAGAAAGGCCGCCTCATGCGTGCACTGGAGATCCACGGCACCGAGGACCTGCGCGTCGTCGACCGCCCCACCCCCGCTCTCGCCCCCGACCAGGTGCAGATCGCCGTCGAGTGGGGAGGCGTCTGCGGCTCCGACATCGCCTACTGGCGCCGCGGGGTCTCCGGTACCGCGGTCATGAAGCGTCCCTTCGTGCTCGGCCACGAGGTCTCCGGCCGTGTGCTGCAGGTGGGTGCTGACGTCCTGGACCTCACGGAGGGCTTGCCGGTGACGGTGCATCCGGCGCGCACCACCGGGCCTCTGCCCGAGCGCCTCGCCGGCCGCGACAATCTCCACCCGCAGCTGACCTACCTCGGCTCCGCCGCCCAGGACCCCCACACCGACGGCGGCTTCGCCCAGGTGATCACCGTCGGCGCCGAGCAGGTGGTCCCGCTTCCCGAGGGACTTGATCTGCGCCGCGCCGTGCTCGCCGAGCCGCTGGGCGTCGCGATGCATGCGGTGCGGCGAGCGGGGGACGTCCGGGGGGCCCACGTGCTGGTCGCCGGCTGCGGGCCGATCGGCCTGCTGGTGATCGTGGCCGCCCGCGCCGCCGGCGCCGCGCGCGTGAGCGCCGTCGACCCCGCCGCCCCGGCCCGCGAGCGCGCCCTCGCCGTCGGTGCCGATGAGGCGCTCGAGTCGGCCGAGGACATGGCCGCGACCGTCACCGTCGCCTTCGAGGCCTCCGGGGCGCCCGCCTCGCTCGACGGGATCCTCCGCAGCATCGCCCGCGCCTCGGTGGTGGTGCAGGTGGGGAACCTCCCTCCCACCCCTATCTCGGTCTCGCTGGGACCGATCGTCTCCCAGGAGATCGACTACCGCGGCACCTACCGCTTCGTCTCCGAGATCGAGGATGCCGTCGCCCTGCTGGCGCAGGACGACCTCGCCGAGCACGTCATCAGCCACGAGTTCGCCCTCGAGGACGCCCGTGAGGCCTTCACCACCCAGGTCACCGATCCCACCAGCAGCAAGGTCCTGCTCCGGATCGGCTGAACTAGACTCGACGGCCGTGACCACCCCGCTGCCGCCGTCCCGGTCCCCACGCCGGATCGTCCTGCTCGCCGGCCCCTCGGGCAGCGGGAAGGGCATGGTCGCCCGCCGGTCCGGGGTGCCGGCGCTGAACCTCGACGACTTCTACCGTGACGGGGACGACCCCTCCCTCCCGCGCCGCTTCGGGATCCCCGACTGGGACCTGCCGGCCTCCTGGGACGGCGACGCGGCACTGGCCGCGCTCACGGCGCTCGCCCATGACGGTGCGGCCGAGGTGCCGGAGTACTCGATCGCGCAGTCCCGGCGCACCGGCACCACCCGGCGGGAGCTCGGGAGCTCCCCGCTGCTGATCGCCGAGGGCATCTTCGCCGCCGAGCTGAGAGCGCCGCTCACCGCGGCAGGGCTGCTGGCCGAGGCGATCGTGCTGGACCGTCCGGTCCCGGTGGTGTTCATCCTGCGTCTGCTGCGCGACCTGCGCGAGCATCGCAAGTCGGTGCCGATCCTGCTCCAGCGGGGCACGGCCCTGGCCCGCCAGCAGCGCCGCGACATGGAGCGCTGGCGGCAGGCAGGACTGCGGCCCGTGGGTCTGAGGGATGTGGTGAGGCGGCTGCGGGAGCTCGTCCTGCTCACCGAGGCGGACCGCCGCTGCCGTGCGATCCGGACGGTCCCCGCACAGCTGCGGATCGCCGCGGTGTGCTTCCTGCGGGACGCGCCCCCGGGCTCGTCCCATCGCACCGAGCTGCTCTGCGTGCGCAAGCAGGGCACCGGCTCCTGGATGCAGGTGGGCGGGAAGCTCGATGCCGGCGAGAGCGCCCGGGAGGCGGCGCTGCGCGAGGTCCAGGAGGAGCTCGGGGCCACGCTGGGGGCGACGGACCTCGACGAGCTCGGAGAGTTCGATGCGGTGGCCGCGAACGAACCCGCGACGGTGGTGCGCTCGAGCGTCTTCACCACCCGTGTGCCGCTGCCCTCGCCGCTGCAGGTGCAGGCGGAGCTCGCCGCCCACCAGTGGATACCGGTGGCACCGGAGTCCGAGCTGAGGACCGTCGGCCGTCTGGCACCGCTGATGAGCGAGCACATCCTGCCCGCGCTGCGCGGGCTCGAGGACCCCGCCGAGCTCGCGGGCGCTCCTGGCAGCAGCCCCGAGGGCACTCCCGGCAGCGGTCCCGGGGCTGTACCCGGCAGCAGCCCCGCGGGCACCCCTCGTACCTCCCAGGGGTGAGCCCCGCCCGCGGGCGGGGCTCGCGGGTCAGGCGATGCGGTCCTTGACGATCTGCCGTGCCGGGACCGCGGTGCCGGGGGCGGCGACGGTCCAGGACCCGATGATCGACTCGACGGCGCGCGGGATCCGCTCGGCGGTATCGGTGTGCAGTCGGGCGAGCACGTCCCCGGCCCTGACCTCGTCGCCGATGTGCTTCTCGATCTCGACCCCGGCTGCGGCCTGCACCGCCTCGCCGGGACGGGAGCGGCCGGCGCCGAGACGCCAGGCGGCCACGCCCACGCCCATCGCATCGAGCCCGGTGACGACTCCGTCCTCGACGGCGCGCACCTCCTCGCTGTGCTTCGCGACCGGCAGCGGAGCATCCACGTCACCGCCCTGGGCGGAGATCATCGCGCGCCAGGAGTCCATCGCGCGGCCGTCGGCGAGCGCGGCCTCGACGTCGGCGCCCTGCACCCCGGAGGCCTCGAGCATCTCGCGGGCCAGGGCGCAGGTCAGCTCGACCACGTCGGCCGGTCCCCCGCCGGCGAGCACCTCGAGGGACTCGCGCACCTCGAGGCCGTTGCCGGCGGTGCGGCCCAGCGGGGCGGACATGTCGGTGAGCAGGGCGACGGTGCGCACGCCGGCATCGGTGCCGAGCTCGACCATGGTGCGGGCGAGCTCGCGGGCATCGGCCTCGTCCTTCATGAAGGCACCGGCGCCGGTCTTCACGTCGAGGGTGAGCGCGGCGGTGCCCTCGGCGATCTTCTTGGACATGATCGAGGAGGCGATCAGCGGGATCGCCTCGACCGTGCCGGTGATGTCGCGCAGGGCGTAGAGCTTCTTGTCCGCCGGGGCGAGCCCGGAACCGGCCGCGCAGATGACCGCACCGGCGCTCTCGAGCTGCGCCATCATCTCGGCATTGCTGAGGTCGGCGCGCCAGCCGGGGATCGCCTCGAGCTTGTCGAGGGTGCCGCCGGTGTGGCCGAGCCCGCGGCCGGACAGCTGCGGCACGGCGACGCCGAAGGAGGCGACCAGCGGGGCCAGCGGGAGGGTGATCTTGTCTCCCACTCCGCCGGTGGAGTGCTTGTCGGTGGTGGGCTTCGAGAGCCCGGCGAAATCCATCCGCTCGCCGCTGGCGATCATCGCGTGGGTCCAGCGCGCGATCTCGGTGCGCTCCATGCCGCGCAGGAAGATCGCCATCGCGAGCGCCGCCATCTGCTCCTCGGCGACGACGCCGCGGGTGTAGGCGTCGATCACCCAGTCGATCTGCTCGCCCGCGAGAGGGGCTCCGTCCCGCTTGGTGCGGATGACGTCGACGACGTCGAAGGGCTCGACGGCGGTGGGTGCGGGTGCGTCGTTCATGGGGTGCTCCTCAGGGTCGGGGGCGCGGCACCGATCCTGCCGCGCTGTGGTCGGGGCCGGTGCTCCCGGCTCGACCGGAGTCGGTTCAGGGGTGGAGGTCGGCGGGGCCGAAGGCCTGCGGCAGCACCGCGTCCATCGCTCGCGGACCCTCAGGGGTGAGGACCACGAGATCGGGGGCGGCATGCTCGGAGAGCAGCTGCCGGCAACGACCGCAGGGCATGACCACGTCCCGCTCCTGACGGCTGAGGCCCTCATCGCCGCCGACGCACACGAAGCGCGACAGCCGGCCACCGCCGCCGGCGATCAGCTCGCTGACCATCCCGCACTCGGCGCACAGGGTGACCCCGTAGCCGGCGTTCTCGACGTTGCAGCCACGCACCATGCGGCCGTCCTCGGTGAGTCCGGCCGCCCCCACCCGGTAGTGCGAGTACGGGGCGTACGCGTGCTCGGCGATCTCCCGGGCGACGGCGAGCAGCTGATCGAACTCGGAGACGGGGACGGGTGCCGGGGCTGCCTCGTTCATGCTCATGGCCTCGATGCTCTCATGGCGTCGCAGGGACGCTCACTGCTTGAGGTACGGCTGGCCGTTGGCCGCGGGGACCCGCACTCTGCCGACCACTCCGGCCACGGCGAACAGCGCCACGATGTACGGGAGCATCAGCAGGAAGTCGCCGGGGATGGAGACCCCGCCCTCCGCCGCGGACATGGTCCCCAGCCGCAGCTGGAGGGAGTCCGCGAAGGCGAAGGTGAGCGCCGCGAGGAGTGCGCCGACGGGGTGGTAGCGGCCCAGGATCATGGCGGCGAGGGCGATGTAGCCCTTGCCGGCGGACATCTCCTCGCCGAAGGCGACGCCGGTGCCGATGGTGAGGGTCGCGCCGCCCAGGCCCGCCACGGCGGAGCCCAGCAGCACGTTCTTCCAGCGGGTGAGGTTCACGTTGATGCCGACGGTGTCCGCGGCCTTGGGGTGCTCGCCGACGGAGCGCACCCGCAGTCCCCAGCGCGTGCGGAACAGCGCGACCGTCAGCCCCGCCACGATGATCCACATCAGGTAGACGAGGATGTTCTGCTCGAACAGCATCGCCCCGACCAGCGGGATGTCCGCCAGCAGCGGGATCCGCAGGGTGGGCAGTCGCATCGGCGCGTTGAACAGGCCGGGGTTGTCGCTCATCACGGAGCCGAAGAAGAACGAGGTGAGCCCGATCGCGAGCACGTTCAGCACCACGCCGACGATGATCTGCTGGACGTGGTAGCCGACGGCGAACAGGGCCAGCAGGGCGCCCATGAACATGGCGACGAGCGGGGCGGCCAGCAGGCCGATCCAGACGCTGCCGGTGATCGAGCCGACCAGGGTGGCGCCGAAGGCTCCGAAGAGGAGCTGCCCCTCGATCGCGATGTTGATGACGCCCGAGCGCTCGGACAGCACTCCGGACAGCGCACCGAAGGCCAGCGGGACGGCCAGCACGATGGTGCCCTGCAGCAGGGTCGTCACGTCGAGCGTGCGCTGGGAGATCACCCAGGTCATGAACGCCAGGATCCAGGCCACGGCGAACACGGCGATCAGGGTGATGCGCACCCGGGCGCGCGGTCGCGCCACCCGGGCCTGGAGCACCCAGAGCCCGACAGATGCGAGCAGCGCGATCACGGACAGCACGATCGCGCCGATCTTCGAGGGGAGCACGATCCGCTCCGGGATCATCCCGAAGGGGTTCATGTCGCTCTCGTGGACCACCACATAGGCGGACTCCACTCCGGGGATCCCGCGCAGGCCGAACACGACCAGCGCGAGCAGGCCCAGGATGGTGGTGGTGGCGGGCAGGTGCCACCAGCTCGAGGGACGGGTGTCGTCGAGCGTCCTCTCGATGACGGAGTCGTCCTTGACGACGAGCGGGGTCGTGCTCATCGCTCCTCCTCCTGCTCGTCGGTGCGGTCTTCGGGACGTTCACCGGCGGGGGCGGCCCTCTGTGCGTCTGTGGCGCCCTGTGCTTCTGTGGCGCTCTGTGACTCTGTGTCGCTCTGCGTTTCTCTGGGGCCCTCTGACTCTGCGACGCCCTGCGTGCCTGCGGCCCCCTGCGTGCCCGCGGCGCCCGAGGCGACAGCAGCCCTCTCGGAGCCGGCGCGGGCGCGGCGGGCTCCGCGCACACGCGCGCCGGCCCCGGGGTGGTCCACCTTCCGCAGACCGATCAGGGTGCGCACCAGCGGCGGGGCCGCGATGAACAGCACCACCAGCACCTGGATGACCTGCACCAGGTCCAGCGGCACCCCCTGGTTGGACTCCATGAAGCGGCCACCGGTGGACAGCCCGGCGAACAGCAGGCCCGCCAGCACGATGCCGACGGGTCCGGAGCGGCCCAGCAGCGCCACGGTGATCGCGTCGAAGCCGATGCTCCCGGCGACGCCCTCGGTGAGCCTGCGCTCGGTGCCGAGCACATGCACAGCGCCGGCGAGCCCCACCAGGGCGCCGGCGACGGCGAGCACCAGGAAGGCGGTTCGGGACGGGGAGATGCCGGCGACCTGGGCGGCGCGAGGGTTCGAGCCCACCGCACGGAAGTGGAAGCCGATGGTGGAGCGGCTCATCAGCCACCACAGCAGCACGGCGGCGCCGGCGGCGAGGAGGAGGCCTGCATGCAGGCGGAACCCTGAGCCCAGCAGCAACGGCAGCACCGCGTTGTCACCGACCGACGGCGAGGTGGGCTGGGACTGGTTGGCGCCCGTGAACGCCGCGGTCTTCAGCGCGAAGAACAGCAGGTAGGTCGCGATCCAGTTCAGCATGATGGTGCTGATGACCTCGTTGGCGCCGAAGCGCGCCTTGAGGAAGCCTGCGATGCCGCCCCAGACGCCGCCGGCGAGGGTGCCCGCGATGAGGCAGACCAGGAGGTGGATGACGACGGGAAGATCGAGGGTGAACCCCACGTAGCCGGCCGCCATCGCGCCGGCGATCAGCTGGCCGGTGCCGCCGATGTTGAACAGGCCGGCCCGGAAGGAGACGGCCATCCCGGCGGAGGCGATGATCAGCGGCGTCGCCACGGTGAGGGTCTCGGTGAGGGGGCGCAGCCCGGCGACGAGTGCGGGCAGCAGCACGTAGGTGCCGCTGCCGCCGGCCTCGCGGACGCTGTCCGCAGCCTTCGTGAAGCCGGGGGCGTCGAAGATCGCGCCGCGGAACATGGCGCCGTAGGCCTGGGTGATCGACTGCCAGATCGCGGTGAGCGCGTCGCTGGGTCGGTCGAAGAAGTAGCCGAGCGCCTCGCGCACGTCCTGGTTCGCGATCACGATCAGCACGGAGCCGATCAGGAAGGCGAACACGAAGCTCATCACCACCACCAGCAGGTCGCCGCGGGCGATCCTCTGCAGGGTCCTGGCCAGAGCAGTCTCGGCGGTCTCCTCGGGGGGCGGCGAGGCGTCGGTGCTTCCCGCCCCGACACCCGGAGCGGCGCCGGTGTCGAGGGTGCTCATGCGATGTCTCCTTCGTCAGCGAGCTGGGAGTCGGTGGTGCGGGCCCCGGAGGCGACGGCCTCACGGGCGGCCTCGGAGGTGTAGCCGGCCATCATCAGGCCGAGCACGTCGCGGTCCTCGTCCCCGGGCACGATGCCCAGGATCTTCCCGCCGTACATCACGGCGATGCGATCCGCGAGCTGGGTGACCTCGTCGAGCTCGGTGGAGACGATCACGACCGGGGTGCCCTTGTCGCGCTCGTCGAGGATGCGGCGGTGCAGGAACTCGATGGAGCCCACGTCCACGCCGCGGGTGGGCTGGGAGGCGATCAGCAGCGAGAGCTCGCGGTTCAGCGCCCTGGCCATGACGACCTTCTGCTGGTTGCCGCCGGACAGGGTGGAGACTGCGGAGGCTGCCGCCTCCGTGCGGATGTCGAACTCCGGGATCAGCTTCTCCGCGTTCTCGCGGATCGGCGTGAGCCTCATCGCGAGCGCGCTGCCGAACGGCGCCCTGTCGTGCTGGTCCAGCACCAGGTTCTCGGCGACGGAGAAGTCGGCGACCAGGGCGTCGTGCGTGCGGTCCTCGGGGACGAAGCCCACGCCGGCGTCGAGCACCTGCTTGGTGGTGCGGCCCACCAGCTCCCTCCCGTCGAGCCTGGCGGAGCCCTGCACCGTCTCCTGCAGGCCCAGCAGCGCCTCGGTGAGCTCGGTCTGGCCGTTGCCCTGCACACCGGCGATGGCGAGCACCTCGCCGCGGTGCACCTCGAAGGAGACGCCGTCCAGGGTGCGCGTGCCGGCGGGATCGATCACCCGCAGATCGGTGACCTCGAGGGCCACCTCCCCGGGAGTCGCCGCGGCCTTGTCCTGGTCGAGCGCGACCTGGCGGCCCACCATCAGCGAGGCAAGCTCGGCCTGATCGGCGGAGGGGTCCGCTTCGCCCACGACCTTGCCGCGCCGGATCACGGTGATCCGGTCGGAGACCGCTTTGACCTCGCGGAGCTTGTGGGTGATGAACACGATCGAGGTGCCCTCGTCCCGCAGCTGGCGCATGATCGCCATCAGCTCGTCGGTCTCGTGCGGGGTGAGCACCGCGGTGGGCTCGTCCAGCACGAGCACCTCCGCGCTGCGGCTGAGCGCCTTGATGATCTCGACGCGCTGCTGGGCGCCGACGGGCAGATCCTCGACGAGCGCGTCGGGATCCAGGTCGAAGCCGAACCGGGCGGAGATGTCACGCACCAGCTTCCGGGCCGCGGCGAGATCGAGCAGACCGCCCTTGGTCGGTTCGTGGCCCAGGACCATGTTCTCCGCGACGGTGAAGACCGGGACCAGCATGAAGTGCTGGTGGACCATTCCGATGCCGGCGTCCATCGCGTCCCCGGGATCGGAGAAGGTGGCCGGCTCCCCGTCGAGGAGGATCTGGCCGCCGTCGGGCCGATAGAGCCCGTAGAGCACGTTCATCAGGGTCGACTTGCCGGCGCCGTTCTCCCCCAGGAGGGAATGGATCTCCCCGGGCTCGATGACCAGGTCGATGGCGTCATTGGCCACGAAGGTCCCGAAGGTCTTCGTGATCCCGCGCAGTTCGAGTTTCACAGCGCTCGCTTCCGTCGATGCGGGCCGGGGGATCCGGCGGTGTGCGGACAGCAGTGGTCTGGCAGCGGTGCTCAGACCGTGATGGTCGGACGCGGGACGCGGTCCCCGCCCTCCCAGGCGGGGACCGCGTCCGGTCAGCAGATGCTCAGGCGCCCGCGGGGGACGCCTCGGACTCGACCTCGACGGTGCCGTCGATGATCTCCTGCTCGAGGCTCGCGAGCTCCTCGCTCAGCTCGGCGGGGACATCGTCCTCGAAGTCGTGGAACGGAGCCAGGCCCACGCCGCCGTTCTCGAGCGTGCCCACGTAGGGCGTGGAGTCGAACTCGTCGCCGGCGGCACCGGCGATGACGTCCTCGACGCCCACGGTCATCTCCTTCATCACGGAGGTGAGGATGACCGACTGGGCGTCGGCGTCCGAGGAGTTGGTCTCGTAGCCGTCGGCGTCGACCCAGATCACCTTGCGGTCCTCGCCCTCCTTTGCGGAGGCCAGGGTGCCGGCGCCGACGGGGCCGGCCACGGGCATCACGATGTCGGCGCCCGCGCTGTAGAACTCGTCCGAGACGGCCTTGCCCTTGGACTGGTCCTCGAAGGTGCCGACGATGGAGCCGGACTGGGTCTCCTTGTTCCAGCCGAGCACTTCGACGTCCTCGTCGTGGGTCTCGTTGTAGTGGGCGACGCCGTCGACGTAGCCGTCCATGAAGATGGTGACGGTGGGGATGTCGACGCCGCCGTAGGTGGCGACCTTGCCGGTCTCGGTCATCCCCGCGGCCAGGTAGCCGGCCAGGAACGCGGCCTCGGCGGTGTTGAACTCGAGGGGCTTGACGTTCTCGACCTCGATCGGGTTGCCGTCGGCGTCCTGCGCGGTCGAGTCGACGATCGCGAAGTCGGTGTCCGGATTCGCCTCTGCGGCGGCACCGGTGGCCGGGGCGAGGAGGAAGCCGACGGTGATGATCAGGTCGCAGCCCTGGGTCACCATGTTGTTGATGTTCGGCTCGAAGTCGGAGACGGTGGTGGACTCCGAGGTGGCGTGGTCGATCCCCAGCTCGTCCACGGAGTTCATCAGGCCCTTGTAGCTGGACTCGTTGAAGGACTTGTCATCCCAGCCGCCGGCGTCCGAGACCATGCAGGCCTTGTAGTCGCTCGAGGCACCGCCGGCATCGCTGCCGCCGCCCTCTCCGGCGTTCTCCTCGGGTGCGGTGCCGCAGGCGGCGAGGGTCAGGGCGCCGGCGCCGACCAGGGCGAGGGCACGCGTGATGCTCTTCATGAGGGTTCCTTCGATCAGGTGCGGGGCCGGGATCGACCCGAGGGGTCCGTGGCGACAGCGCTGTCGCGGTGCGCTTCGGACCATAGCCGTGCCCGGGACCCGCACGGGGGCAGTTCGGTCCCAGTCCGTGAACCGTTATGAAATCGACGCGGATGTGACGTATGGGTGAACAGGTCCTGACCCGTCGATCGCACGCGGGCCGTCGGTGTCAGACAGGCAGGAGGTCACGCTGCACGCAGGCCGCGGCGAGCACCGAGGCGCCGATGCCGATGGCCCGCTCGTCGATCATCAGGTCACCCATGTGCAGGTCATAGGTGCGACCGCCGGGGGTGCGCGTACCCAGTCGGGCGAGCGCGCCGGGAACCTTCTCGAGATACCAGGCGAAGTCCTCGCCGCCCAGGGACTGCGCGGTGGGATCCAGGTTGTCCCGGCCCAGCACCCCCTGCACCGCGGCAGCCAGCACGTCGACGCTCGAGCGGGAGTTCGACACCGGCGGCACCCCCCGGTCATGGGTCACGCGCGCCTCGATGCCCCAGGGGCGCACGAGGTCCGCCAGGACCGTCTCGAGCAGCTCCTCGGCCCGGTCCCAGGCCTCGTGGTCCAGGCATCGCAGCGTCCCCTCGAGGGTGCCGCTGCTGGGGATCGCGTTGAACGCCGAGCCCGCGTGGATGCTGCCCCAGGTGAGGTTCACGCCGGAGCGCGGGTCCATCCTGCGCGTCAGCGCGGCCGGCAGCTGGGTCGCGATCGAGCCGAGCGCGTAGACGAGGTCCTGAGTGAGATGGGGGCGGGAGGTATGGCCTCCCGCGCCGCGCACCTGGATCGTCACCGGGTCGGTGGCGGAGGTGATGGGGCCGGACTTCAGACCCACATGGCCCACGTCGACACCGGGGTCGCAGTGCAGGGCGAGGATCGAGTCGACTCCGTCCAGCACGTCCTGACCGATCAGCTCGAGCGCCCCGCAGGGATGCATCTCCTCGGCCGGCTGGAACACGAGGCGCACCCCGCGGCGGAGCCCACCCGCATCGGCCGCGCGGACCAGTGCCCGCGCCGCACCCAGCACCGCGCTCATGTGCACGTCATGCCCGCAGGCGTGGGAGACGCCCTCGACGGTGGAGCGATAGGCGACCGTGGTCAGCTCGGGGATGCCGAGGGCGTCCATGTCGGCGCGCAGCGCCATCTTCTCGAGGCTCGGATCGGAGCCTGGGATGTCGCAGATCAGGCCGGTGTGCGCCATCCGCTGCGGGATGAGCCCCAGTCCGCGCAGGTGCTCGTCGATGAAGTCGGTGGTGGCGTGCTCCTGGTGCGAGAGCTCGGGGTGGCGATGCAGATGACGGCGCACCTCGCGCAGCGCGTCCCCCGATTCGCGCACCGTCGAGGCGATCAGGCCCTCAGGCCCCAGCATCGACCGCTGCTCCGCGGTGCCCAGCAGCACCTGCTGCGACTGCTCCACCTGTGCACTCCCCTGCTTCTGGTCCGGCCTGTTCAACGTCCGGCCTGCTTCTCGTCCGGCATTCTGCTCGTCCGGGCCGTGTCTCGTCGGGCCCGTGTCCCGCCGGGACGGCCGCGCCTGCGGCCCCTCGAGGGCCGATGCCTTCGCGGTGGCCGCTGCCGGCCGCCGACGTCAGCGCAGGCGGCCGAGTCCCTGCTGGTCCAGGCGAGCGACGAGCGTCGAGAGCTCCTGCGCCTGTTCGTCGGCGAGCACCAGCAGCGCGTCCTCCGTGTCGACGATGCTGATGCCGTCCAGCCCGACCAGGGCGATGTGGCGATCCGTGGAACCGTACACCGTGGCGCGCGAGGAGACGGCATCGACCGTGGCGCTTCCCAGCACACGGACGTCCGGGGCGTCGCGGGGAGGATCGGACGTGCCGGACGGGCCGGGGGCGGAGGAGTTCTCCCGCAGCTGGCGGGCGAGGGCGGCGAAGTCGCCGACGTCGTCCCAGCCGAAGGCGGCCGGGACCACCGCGACCTTGCCGTCGGCGGCGAGGGGTTCGGCCAGGGCGTGATCGATCGAGATCGCGGTGAGCCGCGGCCAGATCCGCTCGAGCACCTCCTGGGACGATGCGGTGCCGTGGGCGGCGGCGATCTCCCGCACGCCGGCGGCGAGCGAGGGGATCTGCGCGGCCAGCTCGTCGAGCAGCACCGAGGCGCGCACCACGAACATCCCCGCATTCCAGAGGAAGCGACCGGTGGCGAGGAACTGCTCCGCGCTCTCGCGCTCCGGCTTCTCGACGAAGCGGAGGACCGGATGAGCGGCAGCGGGCAGTGCAGCCGCAGCGGGCGGCGCCGCGGGCGGCAGCGGGGTGTCGTCCAGCGAGGCGTCGGCACCGTCGACCGCCGAGCGCTCGATGTACCCGAAGCCGGTGGCGGGGTGCGTGGGGGCGATCCCGAGGGTCACCAGGTATCCCACCTCGGCGGCCTCGCGGGCGATGCCCACCGCCTCGGCGAAGGCCGCCCGGTCCCGGATCAGGTGGTCGGCGGCGAAGGAGCCGATGATCGCGTCCGGCAGCTCCCGCTCGACCAGGGCGGCGGCGAGCGCGATCGCGGGCATCGAGTTGCGCGCGGAGGGTTCGGCGACCACCCGTGCGCGCTCCTGCCCGCCCAGCTGCTCCCGTACCGCAGCGGCGTGCACGGCCCCGGTGACGACGATCGGTGGGCGGTCCGCCAGCGGCACCAGGCGCTCGAGCGTGCTCTGCAGCAAAGACCTCCCCTCCCCCGTCAGATCGAGCAGGAACTTGGGCCGCGCACGGCGTGAGAGCGGCCACAATCGGGTGCCGGAGCCTCCGGCAGGGATCACAGGAACGAAGGGAGCCTGGGGCATCGGCCCAGCGTATCGGAGCCCGACAGTCCGTCCTGGGCGGCCCGCGGGGCTCCTCGGCGACTGGCTCCGGGAGGCACAGCATGGGCCCTGCCTGGTGCTACGCTGAAGAGGCCCCTGTCGGGGGCGATGATGATGTCGCCGTGTCGTGAAATGGCCGCTCGCGGGTGGTCGACGTCGCGACCGCGTCCGGAGCCTGGCTCCGGGAGGTCGTGCGCCGCACTCCGCGGCATCTCATCACCGTTCCCGGCTCCATCCCGACGCTTCTGGAGGAACTCCGTGGCTTCCGCCCAATCCGGGACGCTCTATCGCGGTCGCGAGGGCATGTGGTCCTGGGTCGCACACCGCATCTCAGGAATGCTCATCTTCCTGTTCCTGCTCGTGCACGTCCTGGACACCGCCCTCGTCCGCGTCTCCCCCGAGGCCTACAACGAGGTGATCGGCCACTACAAGACGGTGGTCTTCGGCCTCGGAGAGATCGGGCTCGTGGGCGCGATCCTCTTCCACGCCCTCAACGGCCTGCGCATCATCCTGGTGGACTTCTGGTCCCAGGGCACCAAGCGCCAGCGCGGCCTGTTCTGGGGCGTCGTGATCATGTGGGTCGTCCTCATGGTCGGCTTCGTCCCCCGCCATCTCATGCACATGTTCGGAGCGTGATCCCGATGTCGACCTCCACCACCTCGATCCCGGATCCGAGCACCCGCTACCGCCGCCGCGGTCAGCGCGGGATCAACTCGGAGATGCTCTCCTGGCTGTTCATGCGCGCCTCCGGCGTGCTGCTGGTCATCCTCGTCTTCGGCCACCTCTTCGTGAACCTGTGGCTGGGCGACGGTGTCAAGGGCATCGACTTCGCCTTCGTCGGCGGCAAGTGGGCCTCGCCCTTCTGGCAGGTCTGGGACCTGGCCATGCTGTGGCTGGGCCTGATCCACGGCGGCAACGGCGTGCGCACGATCATCAACGACTACGCGCGCGGCGACCGCCTGCGCATGACCCTCAAGGGCCTGCTCTACTTCGCCGTGATGATCACGATCGTCCTGGGCACGCTGGTGATCTTCACCTTCGATCCCTGCCCCGTCGGCGCCGAGCCGAGCCTGCTGCCCTCCTTCTGCGAGGGCTGACGCCCCAGGGGCGGCCGGTCCCACCGGTCGCCCCTCACCCACTTCTCTTCCCGGCCGACCCGAAACGGAGCAGTCACCCGACATGCAGACCCATAACTACGACGTGGTGATCGTCGGTGCCGGCGGCGCCGGCATGCGCGCGGCCCTGGAGTCCTCCAAGAACTCCCGCACCGCGGTCGTCACCAAGCTCTACCCCACCCGCTCCCACACCGGTGCCGCCCAGGGCGGCATGTGCGCAGCCCTCGCCAACGTCGAGGACGACAACTGGGAGTGGCACACCTACGACACCGTCAAGGGCGGTGACTACCTCGTGGACCAGGACGCCGCCGAGGTGATGGCCAAGGAGGCCATCGACGCGGTGCTCGACCTGGAGAAGATGGGCCTGCCCTTCAACCGCACGCCCGAGGGCAAGATCGACCAGCGCCGCTTCGGCGGTCACACCCGCGACCACGGCGAGGCTCCGGTGCGGCGCTCCTGCTACGCCGCGGACCGCACCGGTCACATGATCCTGCAGACCCTCTACCAGAACTGCGTGAAGCAGGATGTGGAGTTCTTCAACGAGTTCTACGTGCTCGACGTGCTGATGACCGGCGATCCCCGCTCCGACGAGGGCGTGCGCGCCTCCGGCGTGGTCACCTACGAGCTGGCCACCGGTGAGATCCACATCTTCCGCGCGAAGTCCGTGGTGTTCGCCTCGGGCGGCTTCGGCAAGATCTTCAAGACCACCTCGAACGCCCACACCCTCACCGGTGACGGCCCCGCGATGGCGTTCCGTCGCGGCATCCCGCTGGAGGACATGGAGTTCTTCCAGTTCCATCCGACGGGTCTCGCGGGGCTCGGCATTCTGCTCTCCGAGGCGGCCCGCGGTGAGGGCGGCATCCTGCGCAACAGCGAGATGGAGCGCTTCATGGAGCGCTACGCCCCGACGCTGAAGGACCTCGCCCCGCGCGACGTGGTGGCGCGGGCGATGGCGAACGAGGTGCGCGAGGGCCGGGGCGCCGGCCCCAAGAAGGACTACGTCTTCCTCGACCTCACCCACCTGGAGCCCTCGCACATCGATGCGAAGCTCCCGGACATCACCGAGTTCGCCCGCACCTACCTCGGGGTGGAGCCGTACACGGACCCGATCCCGGTGTTCCCCACCGCGCACTACGGCATGGGCGGCATCCCCACCAACATCAAGGGCGAGGTGCTGCGCAACGCGACCGACGTGATCCCCGGCCTGTACGCCGCGGGCGAGACCGCCTGCGTCTCGGTGCACGGCGGCAACCGCCTGGGCACCAACTCGCTGCTGGACATCAACGTCTTCGGTCGACGCGCCGGCATTGCCGCCGCCGAGCACGCCGCGACGGTGGACCTGCCGGAGCTGCCCGAGGGCCTCGAGACTCCCACGGTGGAGCTGCTCCAGCGGTTGCGCGACCGGCCCGCGACCGAGGATCGCATCGCCGACATCCGCATCGCGCTGCAGGAGACCATGGACGCCAACGTCCAGGTGTTCCGCACGGACGAGACCTGCCGTCAGGCCCTCGCCGACATCAAGGACCTCAAGAAGCGCTACGAGACGGTCGCCATCCAGGACAAGGGCAAGCGGTACAACCTGGATCTGATGGAAGCCGTCGAGCTGGGCTTCCTGCTGGACCTCGCCGAGATCGTTGCGCTGGGCGCCCTGGAGCGCAAGGAGTCCCGCGGCGGCCACTTCCGCGAGGACTTCGAGAAGCGCGACGACGTCAACTTCCTCTCGCACACCATGGCCTACCGCACCCTCCCGGGTGAGGACGGCCTCGAGGGCACCTCGATCCGGATGGGCACCAAGCCCGTCGTGATCACCCGTTACGAGCCGAAGGAGCGCACGTTCTGATGACTGCTGTCGCCGAGAAGCCCCAGGCCGAGTCCTCGGCCGGAGAGATCCCCTCGTTCCAGGTCACGCTGCGCATCTCGCGCTTCGACCCGGACAGCGAGAAGGGAGCCCGCTGGGAGGACTTCACCGTCACCATGCACGGCACCGATCGTGTGCTGGACGCCCTCCACGAGATCAAGTGGCACCTGGACGGCTCGCTGACCTTCCGCCGCTCCTGCGCCCATGGGATCTGCGGCTCGGATGCGATGCGGATCAACGGCCGCAACCGTCTGGCCTGCAAGACCCTGCTCAAGGACCTCGACATCAACAAGCCGATCACCGTCGAGCCCATCAAGGGCCTGCCGGTCGAGAAGGACCTGATCGTCGACATGGAGCCGTTCTTCGACTCCTACAAGGAGGTCATGCCCTTCCTGGTCGCCGGCGGGCAGGAGCCCAGCCGCGAGCGGCTGCAGTCCGCCGAGCAGCGGGAGCGCTTCGACGACACCACCAAGTGCATCCTCTGCGCCGCCTGCACCTCCTCGTGCCCGGTGTTCTGGACCGACGGTCAGTACTTCGGCCCGGCGGCGATCGTCAACGCGCACCGCTTCATCTTCGATTCGCGCGATGACGCAGGTGAGCAGCGCCTGGAGATCCTGAACTCCAAGGAGGGCGTGTGGCGCTGCCGCACCACCTTCAACTGCTCCGAGGCCTGCCCCCGCGGGATCCAGGTGACCAAGGCGATCGCCGAGGTCAAGCAGGCTGTGCTCACCGGCCGCATCTGACCTCCGGTCGGGCGGGCCCGGGTCGTCACCGGGGCATGGAATGCGCGTTGAGGACCTCTGTTCCCCTCGAACAGAGGTCCTCAGCGCGTATTTCGCGTCTCGGGAGCTGCGCGAGCCCGAGGCCTCCGGGGGCCAGCGCGCCGGGTGCCGGGGAGCGGCGACGTCCGTCGCGCGGGCTCCCTCAGGAGTTCACCCGGATGACCTCTTCCTGGCACGGGGCGATGACGGTGCCGGAGATCCGCAGGTCCAGCACCAGGAAGCGGCGGTGCTCGACGGGCTCCTGGGACCAGGTGCGCAGGCGCTCGAGATCGGCGAGCTCACGCACCACGATTCCTTCGGCACCCGCGGCCGTGCCGAGAGCGGCGAAGTCGATCTCGTCGATCAGCATGGGGGCACGTGCCAGGCCCTTGAGCCCGTAGAGGTTGACCTCGGCGCCGTAGGCGGCGTCATTCCACACCACTGCGATGCCGCGGCCCTGTGCGGTGCGGACGGCGGTGTCGAGGTCGGCGAGGGCCATCACGCCGCCCCCGTCCCCGGTGGTGAGCACGATCGCGGCCTCCGGATTGGCCCTCGCGGCGCCAGGGACGCTCGGCCAGCCCAGGCCGATCGACTGGTAGGCGGTGCCCACCATCGCCATCCGGTGCGGATCCTCGACCGGCCAGTACATGTTCGCCCAGGCGAGGAAGTGCCCGCCGTCGGAGACGACGACACGGTCCATCGGCAGCAGCTCGGCCAGGCGGGCCGCTGCGGCCCGGGGGTCCAGGCGACCGTCCTCGGCGGTCTCCGGCGCGCTCGGCTGGGCCCGCAGCGGCGCCACCTGGATCCGTTCCCTCCACGGTGCGCCGGTCGATCCCGTCTCGGGGAGCGCCTCGACCAGCGCTTCGATGCCGAGACGTGCGTCGGCCCGCACGAATCCTCCCACCCGGGCGTGGGTCGCCGAGGCGGCGATGTCGAGCTGCCAGACGGAGGTGGCCGGGGCGAAGAGTTCCCCGAAGCGCATCGTGAACTGGTTCAATCCGGCGCCGACGACGAGTGCGACATCGGCCTCGCGGACCAGCTGCATCGCGCCGGGCGCCCCGAAGCCACCGGCGACGCCGAGGTCGTAGTCGCCGTCGGGGAAGATCCCGCGCCCCAGGGCGGTGGTCATGGTGAGGGCCCCGGTCTCGGCGGCGAGGGCGCCCAGGGCCTCCCCTGCCTTGGAGAGCCAGGCGCCCTGTCCGGCCAGGAGCAGGGGACGCTCGGCCCGCGCGAGCTCACCGGCCAGTCGGCCGATCGCCGCGCGCGTGAAGTCAGCGGTCGGTGCCAGCGGGGCGGGAGCGCCCGGCCCGGGCACGGCGGGGACGTCGCCGATGTCGAGCTGGGCGACGTCGTAGGGGATCGCGAGGACCACGGGCACCCGGTAGGACAGGGCGTGCTCGATCGCGGTGACGGTGGCTGCGGCGGCGTCGATCCGGCCCACGGTGTACGTCCGGGCGCCGACGGCGGAGCTCAGGGCGATCTGGTCCACGTCCCAGGGGCGGGGACCGGAGGTCGGCTCGTCGCCGACGACGAGGACCAGCGGGGTCCGGGCCTGGGCGGCCTCGGCGAGAGCGGTGAGGGTGTTGGTGAATCCGGCGCCGTAGGTGGTGGTCGCCGCCGCGATCCGGCCGGAGGTGCGGAAGTGCGCATCGGCCGCGGCCACCGCACCGGCCTCGTGCCGCACCGCCGTGTAGACGGCGTCGGTCCGGGTCAGGATCGCGTCGAGGAAGTAGGCGTTGCCGTTGCCCATGAGGCCGAACACCTCGTCGACGTGCTGGGCGAGGGTGTGGGCGACATGGGCGGAGACGATGGCCATGGGAGATCCTTCCGAGTCATATGCGAACGCAGCGGTGCAGTCCGTATATGTCTCGTCCCAGAGCCGTCCGGGATGTCGTGCCCCTTGTGAGAGCACCGGCGCCGGTCCCGTCGCGGGCCCGCCTGACGGATGCACAGTAGCACCGCCGACGGGCCCGGACAGGCGTATCGCTCAGGAGTAGCTGACCACCAGCGGCGCGTGGTCGGACCAGCGGGTGTCGTAGCTGGGAGCGCGGTCCACCTGCGCGGAGGCGGCGCGCGCGGCGAGCTCGGGCGTGGCCAGCTGATAGTCGATCCGCCAGCCGGAGTCGTTGTCGAAGGCCTTGCCTCGCTGGGACCACCAGGTGTACGGACCGGGGCCATCGCCATGCTGGGTGCGGTGCACGTCCACCCAGCCGAGCTCCGTCGTGAGCCGGTCGAGGTAGGCGCGCTCCTCGGGCAGGAAGCCCGCGGACTTCAGGTTGCCCTTCCAGTTCTTGATGTCCCATTCGGTGTGGGCGATGTTGATGTCGCCGGTGAGGACCACGTGGCGTCCATCGGCGCGCAGCGCGGCGAGGCGCTCCATCATCACGTCGAGGAAGGCGTACTTGTCGGTCATGGTCTGCGGCTTCTCGGTGTTGCCCGAGTGCATGTAGCAGGAGATGACGGTCATCGTGGTGCCGTCGCCGAGGGGGTCCTCGAGGTCCGCCTCGAGCCAGCGGCCGGTGTGGGCGTCCTCGGCGAGGCCGGGGAGTCCGCGGCGCACACCCTCGAGGTCGATGCGCTCGAGCGAGGTGCGGGCGGCGATCGCGACGCCGGCGCGGCCCTTGAGCTGTGAGGCCTCCCCCACGATGGTCCAGTCCTCTCCCATGAGGCCGGCCAGCAGCTCGTCAGGGGCCCGCACCTCCTGCAGGGTGATGAGGTCCGCCGAGGTGGAGGCGAGCCAGTCGCCCATCCCCTTCCGGGCGGCGGCGCGCAGGCCGTTGACATTGACGGTGGCGAGGGTGAAGGTCATGCGGGCTCCTCGATCCCGGCGGCGCGCTCGGCCGCCTCGACGACGTTGTGCATCAGCAGCGCGCGGGTCATCGGCCCGACGCCGCCGGGGTTGGGGCTGATCCACGCGGCGACCTCGGCGACCGCCGGGTCGACGTCACCCACGAGGGTCGCCTTCCCTCCGTCAGGATCCTCACGTCGGGAGACGCCGACATCCAGCACGATCGCCCCCGGCTTGACGTCCTCGGGCCGCACCAGGTGAGCCACCCCGGCGGCGGCGACGATCACATCGGCACGTCGGAGGTGCGCCGGCAGATCGGTGGTCCCGGTATGGGTGAGGGTGACGGTCGCGTTGATGCTGCGGCGCGTCATGAGCGCGCCGATCGAACGGCCGACGGTCACGCCGCGTCCGATCACCACCACGTCCTTGCCCGTGAGGTCCACGTCGTGGCGCAGGAGCAGCTCGATCACAGCGCGCGGGGTGCACGGCAGCGGGGTGTGGATCGGCGCGTAGGCGTTGAGGATCAGGCGGCCGAGATTCATCGGGTGCAGCCCGTCGGCGTCCTTCGCAGGGTCGATCCGCTCGAGGATCGCGTCGGTGTCGATGTGCTTCGGCAGCGGCAGCTGCACGATGTAGCCGGTGCACGCAGGATCTGCGTTCAGCTCGTCGACGACCGCTTCGACCTGGGCCTGGCTGGCGTCGGCCGGGAGGTGCTTCTGGATCGAGTGGAGCCCGATCTGTTCGCTGTCGCGGTGCTTGCCGCGCACATAGGCGGCGCTGCCGGGATCGTCCCCGACCAGCACGGTCGCGAGTCCGGGGCGCTCGTGCCCGGCCTCGAGGAGGCGGGTGACGCGTTCGGCGAGCTCCTGCTTGATGGACTTCGAGGTGGCCTTGCCGTCGAGGATCTGTGCCGTCATGGCGCTCCTGGGGTGTGGTGGGGGCGTGCGGGGGCGGGCGTGGGACCCGGCCGGAGGGACGGACGTGGGGCCCGGCGCCGAGGTGCCGGGCCCCACGACGTCGCTCAGTACTGCTGCAGCTCGGGGTAGAGCGGCTTCTTCTCGGCCAGGGCCGCGGTGCGGGCGGCCAGCGATTCGAGGTCGGCCCCTCCGGTCAGCGCCAGGGCGATGACGTCGGCGACCTC
>NZ_DASVGJ010000061.1:0-252544 GCF_036379615.1 Brachybacterium sp. | reverse complement strand
GACAGCTGGACCTCCCCCCGATCGTCCAGGTGCTGCTGACCCTGCAGAACACGCCGACCGCCCGGCTCGAGCTCCCGGGCGTGCAGGTGCGGGTGCCCACGCCCACCACCAGCGCCGGGGTGAAGGCGGACCTCATGGTCGACGTCACGCCCGTCGCGGGCGACGGCGGCGTGCTCCGGGTCGCCCTGGGCTATGACCGGGCACTCTTCGACCGCTCCACGGTGGAGCGCCTGCGGGACTCCCTCGATCGCGTCCTCGCGCAGCTCGTCACCGATGACGAGGCACGGCTGAGCGACCTGCCCACCACTGGGCCGGAGGAGCTGCGCCGCCTCGAGGAGCAGGGCCGTGGTCCCGCGGCTCCCGCCCCCACGACGGTGCTGGACCGGCTGGCGCGCACGGCGCGGGAGCAGCCGCACTCCCCTGCTCTCCTCGATGCCCGCGGTGCGCTCACCGCTGCCGAGCTGCTCGACCGAGTGCAGTCCCTCGCCGCCGGCCTGGCCAGGAGCGGGGTGCGGCGCGGGGACCGCGTGGTCATCGCCCTGCCTCGCACCGCCGACGCCGTCTCCGTCCTGCTCGGTGTGCTGCGCGCGGGCGCCGTCGCGGTCCCCGTCGACTCGACCCATCCCGATGCCCGGCTCGCGCAGGTGCTGGCCTCCGCCTCGCCGAGTGCGATCGTCACCGCCGACCCCGACCGCTTCGAGGCCCTGCTGGCCCCCGGGGACACCGGCGACGCGGAGGACGAGTGGGACGAGAGCCCCGTGACACGGGTGCACACCGTCGAGGCGCTCGCCGAGGCGGAGCTCCCCGCGCAGGGCGACCTGCCGGCGCCGCCCGAGCCTGCGGACACCGCCTATCTCGTGCACACCTCGGGAACCACCGGTGCCCCCAAGGGCGTGCAGGTCTCCCACGGGGCCCTCGCAGCGGTGATGGTCCAGCACGAGGAGAGCCTCGTCGCCCCGCTGCGCGAGCGCCTCGGGCGGGCCCCGCGCATGCTGCACCTCTCGGGCCTGGCCTTCGACGCGGCCTGGGACCCGGTCCTGTGGCTCGTCGCGGGCAGCACCCTGCTCATCGCCGACGACGCCGTCCAGGCCGACGCCGAGTCCGTGGTGGGCATGGCGCAGGAGGAGCACATCGACGTGGTGGAGACGACTCCCTCCTACGCAACGCAGCTGATGGCCGTCGGGCTCGAGGACGCCGTCGGCGCCGGATCGGGCCGGCTGCTGCTCGCCCTCGGCGGCGAGGCGGTCCCCCCGTCCCTCTGGCAGCACATCGCGGACAGCGAAGTCCTGGACGGCTGGAACCTGTACGGACCCAGCGAGTCCACGATCGACGCACTCGTGGCCCCGATCGAGCCCGGCCCCGTCGTGATCGGTCACCCCGTCGCGGGCGTCCGGGCACGGGTCCTGGACGCTCTGCTGCGCCCGGTGCCGCCCGGCGTCGACGGCGAGCTGTACCTCTCCGGTGCGACCCTCGCCGACGGGTACCGCGGCCGCGAGGGCGAGACCGCGGCACGCTTCGTGGCCGATCCCGCCGCGGACGGCGAGCGGATGTACCGCACCGGCGACATCGTGCGCCGCTCGCCGGCAGGCGCGCTGCACTTCCTGCGACGCGCCGATGACCAGGTCAAGCTGCGCGGATACCGCATCGAGATCGGTGACATCGAGAGAGCGCTCGAGCGCTCCCCGGGGGTCCGCGCCGCCGTCGCCCTGATCGTCACGCCCGGCGGCCCGGGCACCGAACGCATCGCGGCCTGGGTCGCAGGCGACGTGACGGCGGAGGCGGTGGGCAGGACGGCGCGCCAGGAGCTGCCGACCTACATGGTCCCCACCACGATCAGCGTCCTCCCGCAGCTCCCCCTGACCGCGAACGGCAAGGTGGACACTGCGGCGCTGCCCTCTCCGCAGCGCGAGCCCGGCCCGGATCGCGCTCCGCAGGACGAGGCGGAGGACCGCATGTGCCGGCTCCTGGCCGATGTGCTCGCGGTGCCTGCGGTGGGACCCGACGACGACTTCTTCGCCCTCGGCGGCCACTCGCTCCTCGCCGTCGAACTGGTGGGACGCCTCCGCACCGAGTTCGGGGCCGCACTGCCGGTGCGCACCGTCTTCGACTCCCCCACCCCGGCCCTGCTGCTCGCCGCGGTGCGCGCGGACGACCACGACCCGGACATCGGCGCGCCGGACCGCGAACGGCCCGTCCTGCCGGGGCTGCGGGAATGGGTCGCGCAGAACCCTCGCCCGTCCGACGGGGACCTCCCCCTCTCGCCCGACCAGGCGCGGCTGTGGTTCCTCCACCAGCTGGATCCGGACTCCGCCGACTACACCGTGGTGCTGGAGGCCGACCTCGAGGGCGACCTCGACATCGATGCCCTCGGGGCCGCGATCGACGACCTCGCGGCACGCCACGAGATCCTGCGCACCACCTTCCCCGAGGTCGACGGGAGCCCCGTCCAGCGGATCCAGGACCCGCCCTCGAGGCTCCTGGTCCACGGCCCCCTCGACGTCTCCGCCGGGTTCCCGCTCGCCACCGAGATCCCGCTGCGCGCCGGCCTGGTCGAGAACGGTACGGGCCGCTGGCGGCTCACGCTCGCCGTGCACCACATCGCCACCGACGGCGCCTCCCTGGCCCCGCTGGTGCGCGATCTCGCCTCCGCCTACGGCGCCCGCACCGGCGGGACGCGATCGGCCCGACGCCCGCTCGACGTGCAGTTCGCCGATCATGCTCGCCACCAGCAGGCTCTTCACGGCGAGCGCGGCGACCACGACCCCCACCGGGAGGCCTGGGCGGAGCGGCTGCGCGGCGCCCCCGAGGAGATCGACCTCCCCGCCGACGGTCGTCGCGCCGAGTCCACCGCGCACCCGGCGCGCACCCTGCGCTTCACGCTCGAGGAGGCGCTCACGGACCCTCTCCTGGCCATCGGCGCGGCGAGCGGCGCCAGCGCATTCCACACCTGGCTCGCGGCGCTGGCGAGCTATCTCCACCGCATCGGCGCCGGGGACGACCTCGTCATCGGCACGCCCTCGGCAGGCCGGGCCGATCCCGCTCTGAGCGACCTGATCGGCTTCTTCGTCACCACCTGGCCCCTCCGCCTGCAGATCGACGGCGAGCAGACCTTCCGGGACGCCGTGGGACGGTCCCGCGAGGCGGTCCTGCATGCCATGGAGCACGACGGGGTGCCCTTCGAGCGCATCGTCGAGGCAGTCGCTCCCGAGCGGCAGCTGGGTCGCCATCCGCTCTTCCAGACCATGCTCGCCGTGGACGAGGCGAGCGGCTCGGGACTCGAGCTGCCAGGGGTGAGCGTCTCGCCGGTGGAACCCGAGTCGACCGGCGCCGCGAAGGTGGATCTGTCCCTCACCCTCCGGCCCCGGGAGGAGGGGGGCGTCGACGGCGTGCTCGAGTACGACGCGGATCTGTTCAGCGATCCGGCCGCACGAGGTCTCGTCGACCGCTGGATCGGATTCCTCGAAGGCATCGTCAGGGAGCCCGGACGCAGCCTGCAGAGCATCCCCGCCGGCCCCGCCGCGGCGCCCTTGGAGCCCTGGCCGGCCACCAGCGGAGCCCAGAGCGTGCTCGAGGCCCTGTCCGCCTCCGCCGAGGCGCGTCCCGACGTCGCCGCGCTGGTCGGGGAGGATCGTTCCCTCACCACGGGCGAGCTCGCCGCGCAGGTCGATGCCCTGGCCGGCGGGCTGCGTGCGGCCGGCGCCCTCCGCGGCGATCTCGTCGCTCTCGCCGTGCGCCGCGGCACCGTCTCCGTCGCGGGGATGCTGGCGATCTGGCGGGCGGGTGCGGTCACCGTCCCCGTGGACATCACGCTCCCCGGACCGCGGATGGAGGCGATGCTGCGCACCGCCGGGGCCTCCTGGATGCTCTGCACGGGCGATCCGGCCGAGGACCGTGCGGCGGAGGCCGCGCGCGCCGTCGGCCTCCCTGCCGACCGCATCCTGCGCTGCGCGGACCTGCCCGCGGCGACGCCACCGCGCGAGGTGCCCGGAGATGACGATCCGGCGTACGTCATCTTCACCTCCGGCACCAGCGGGACGCCGAAGGGTGTGCAGGTCCCGCATCGCGCGCTGACCCAGCTGCTGAGGAGCCACCGTTCGACGCTGCTCCCCGACCCCGGCCGGCGCCGGCTGCGCCTCGCCCACACCACGGGGGTCGGCTTCGACGCCTCCCTCGATCCGGTGCTGTGGCTCGCGGCCGGTCATGAGGTGCACGTCCTCGGAGACGAGGTGCGCCGAGACCCCGAAGCGCTGATCAGCGCGTTCGCGCGGGAACGCGTCGATGCGTGGGAGACCACGCCCAGCTATGTCGACGCCCTGCGCGGACAGACCGGCCTCGCCGCTCTCCTCGATGCGCGGGACCCCGCCGACCCCTTCGTGCTCCTGCTCGGGGGCGAGCCCGTCGACCCCGCCCTGTGGTCCTGGGTGCAGCAGCGCCGCGCCGTGCAGGGCTGGAACCTCTACGGCCCCACCGAAGCGGGTGTGGACACCCTGGTCGCCACCCTCGACGAGAGCCCCGCCCCCGTCCTCGGCGCACCCACCTGCGGCACCGTCGCACGCGTCCTGGACGCCCGGCTGCAGCCGGTCCCCGTCGGCAGCGTCGGCGAGCTGTGGCTCGCCGGGGACCAGCTGGCCGACGGCTATCTCGGCGGCGCCTCCGCCACCGCCGCACGCTTCGTCGCCGACCCGTTCGGTCCCCCGGGCTCCCGCATGTACCGCACCGGTGACCTCGTGGCCGTCCGCGATGCCCCTGCCGGCGGGCGCGCCCGCGTCATCGCCCTCGGCCGCACCGACGAGCAGGTCAAGATCCGTGGGCACCGCATCGAGCCGGGAGAGGTCGCCGCAGTGCTCGAGGCCTGCCCCGAGGTCGCCCAGGCCGTGGTCAGTCCGGCCCCGAGCCCCCGGGGAACGGTGCTCGCCGCGTGGGTGGTGCCGACGGAGGCGGCGGACAGCGCCGAGCTGCCTGACCTGCTGGAGCAGGTCACCGCCGCCCGTCTGCCCGAGTACATGCGGCCCGCCGCGATCACCGTCGTCGACTCCGTCCCCCTGACGACCAACGGGAAGGTCGACGTGCGCGCGCTGCCCGACCCCGCCGTCGGCGGCGGCGGTGCCGGCCGCGCACCGCGGGAGGGCGCCGAAGCCGCCGTGGCCGCCGCGTTCGCCGCAGTGCTCGGTGTCGAGGACGTCCGCGCCGACGATTCCTTCTTCGCCCTCGGCGGCCACTCCTTCGTGGCGCGGCCCGTGGTGGCCGCGATCGGTGCCGTCCTGGGCCGAGACCTCCCCGTCCATGCCCTGTTCCGCGCCCCGACCGTCGCGCAGCTCGCGCTCGAGGCCGAGAGGGCTCCCGCACGACCGGCCGACGCTCTCGGCGCCGAGGCACGGCACACGGGCTCCGAGCTCGAGGACTCGCTGTCGCCCCTGCTGCCCCTGCGCCCCGACGGGGAGGGCAGCCCCCTGTTCGCCGTCCACCCCGCGAGCGGTCTCGCCTGGGGCTTCGCGGGTCTGCTCCCCCATCTGCACATGGAGCGTCCCGTGCTCGGACTGCAGATGCCCGGACTCACCACTCCGGAGCCGCCCGACGGCGGCGAGGAGACGCTCGACGAGCTGCTGGACTCGTACCTCGACACGATGCGCACCGTCCAGCCGCACGGCCCCTACCACCTCCTCGGATACTCGCTCGGCGGCCGGATCGCCCACCATCTCGCGGCCCGCCTGCAGGCGGCCGGCGAGGAGGTCGCGCTGCTCGTGGTGCTGGACTCCTACCCCCGCAGCGAGGGATCGCTGCAGGGCGTCGAGGACGAGCAGGGACGGTGGCGAGGACTCCTGGAGGCCCAGGACGTCCCCATCCCCGAGGGCGCACTGGACGCCGGCAGGGCGGTGGAGGCCCTGCGTGCGGCCAGCAACGCGCTCGGACAGCTTCCCGTCGGCACGGCAGAACGCATGGCGTCCCGCTTCACCGGCCTCGGGGCGCTCCTGGACGCCGCCGTGACCCCGGTGGTCGACGGTGACCTCACCGTCCTCGAGGCGACCCGGGAGGTCCCCGCGGACCGTCCCGCCCCGGAGTCGTGGAGGGCTCACGTCACCGGTCAGGTCGCCGTGCGCAGGATCGATGCCCGACACGCCGATCTGCTGAAGGAGCCGGCCACGAAGCCGGTCGCCGCGGCGCTGGACGCTGCGGGGATCAGCCACGGATCGGACCAAACCGCAGGACCTCTCGCTCCGAACCCCTCGGGACACAGCACCACCGACGGAAACGGGACCTGCTCATGACGAACCCCTTCGACGACACCGATGCGATCTTCCGCGTCCTCGTGAACGAGCGAGGACAGCACTCGCTGTGGCCCGAGGCCGCGGACCTGCCCCGGGGCTGGGTCGCCGTCTTCGGCCCGGAGACGCATGCCGAATGCCTCGTGTACGTCGACGCCGCCTGGCTCGACATCACGCCGCGACGCCTGGACGACGGAGCTCGAGCCGCCTCGTGATATCTCTGCGCGGCATCGTCAAGCACTTCGGCGACCGGACAGCGCTCGACGGGGTCGACCTCGAGGTGCCCGCCGGCACCGTGCAGGGCTTGCTGGGCCCCAACGGGGCGGGGAAGACCACGATCGTGCGGGTGCTCACCACGCTCCTGGTCCCCGATCAGGGGGACGCATTGGTCGCAGGCCGTTCAGTACGCACCGACCCCGACGGGGTGCGCCGCAGCCTGGGCGTCTCCGGTCAGTACGCGGCCGTCGACGAGAAGCTCACCGGCTTCGAGAACCTCCGCATGGTCGCGCACCTGTACGGCATGCGGCGGCGCACCGCCGCGGAGCGCACCCGCCAGATCCTGCGCGACTTCCGCCTCGACGACGTCGCCGGCACCCTCCTGGCCGGGCAGTACTCCGGCGGGATGCGGCGACGCCTCGACCTCGCCGGTGCAGTGATCGCCCGCCCGCCCGTGGTGATCCTCGACGAGCCCACCACGGGGCTCGATCCGCGAGGCCGGCGTGACACCTGGGATGCGATCACCTCCCTGACCGACGAAGGGGTCACCGTGCTGCTGACCACGCAGTATCTGGAAGAGGCCGATCAGCTCGCCGACTCGATCGCCGTGATCGACCGCGGACGCATCGTCGCCGACGGCACCGCCGCGGAGCTCAAGAGCCGAGTCGGCGGCTCCCGCATCGACATCGGCTTCGCCGACGCCGCCGACGGTGCCGCGGCCCGGGCGGCGCTCGCGAGCGCCGGCCACGAGGCCGAGACCGCAGACCGCGGCCGACGCCTCACCCTCGCCGCGGAGGAGGGAGGGCCAGGACTCTCGCGGGTGCTGGCCCTCCTCGAGCGCACGGGGATCGACGTCGCGGAGGCGGCTCTGCGGCGCCCCACTCTCGACGAGGTGTTCCTCGGGCTAACTGCGGGCTCCGCCTCGGAGTCAACCGCCGACCCGGCCGCCGAGCCGGCCACGGGATCGGGCTCCCCCGGGACGCACCGTCCCTCCGACGCCGCCACCGGCGAGTCCCACCGAGCGGAGGTCGCTCGATGAGCCCGGTGCGCGCCGTGCGCGACGGGGCCGCGATCGCCCGCCGCAACCTCATCGGCCTGCGCCGCACCCCGGGGGCCCTGGTCACCGGGATCGCGCAGCCGATCCTGTTCGTCATCATCCTGGCCTACGTGTTCGGGGGCACGCTGGGCGGGGGCGCCTACCGGGAGTACCTTGTCGGCGGGATCCTCGCCCAGACCCTCACCTTCAACTCCTCCTTCACCGCGGTGTACCTCGCCAAGGACCTGCAGTCCGGGCTCATCGACCGGTTCCGGGCGCTGCCGATGTCCCGGGTGGGGGTGATCCTCGGACGCACCGTCTCGGATCTCGTCATGAGTGCGATCTCGGTGCTCGTCATCCTCGGCTGCGGTCTGGCGATCGGATGGAGGGCCTCGACCGGTCCGGGCTCCGTCCTGTTCGCCTGCATCCTGCTGCTGCTGTTCGCGTTCGCGGTCTCGTGGGTGGGGGCCCTGATCGCCCTGACCGCCCGGTCGGTGGAGGTGGCGCAGAGCCTCGGGCTGCTGTGGCTCTTCCCGGTGTGCTTCATCTCCGGTGCGTTCGTCTCCGCCGATTCCCTCCCCTCCGGTCTGCAAGCCATCGCGCGGTGGAACCCGATCACCGCGGTGGCGTCCGCGGCGCGGCAGGGGTTCGGCAACGAGGTGCCGCCCGGATTCGTGAGTCCTGGCGGGTGGCCCGGGGAGAACCCGGTGCTGTACTCGGTCCTCAGCTGCGTCGTCATCATCGCGGTGTTCGCCCCCGCTGCCGTCCTCCAGTACCGGCGCATCAGCCGACGATGATCCGCCTCCTGTCGACCACGGTGGAGGCAGTGCTCGAGGGAGCTCGGCGAACGGGCGGCGCGGAGGCCTTCGCGGCACCGGAGGACCTGATCGCGGCTCGCGCTCGACGCGGTGTCCACGCGGACCGGACCCTGGCGGGTCGGGCGGCGCTGCGCCTGCTGCTCGCGCATGTGCTCGGCGAGCCCCCCGCCCGTGCCCGGGACCTGCACGTGGACCGCACGTGCGACCGCTGCGGGGCTCCCCACGGGAGACCCCGCTCCCCCGGGGCGTCGCTGTCCGGCTCCACATCACAGGTTCACGTGCTGGTGGCGGTCTCCACGCAGGAGGCGAAGATCGGGGTCGATGTCCAGTCCGTCCCCGCCTCCCTGTGGCAGGGGTTCGACGCCGCCGTCCTGCATCCTCTCGACCACCGGCCGGGGCGTCGGCGATCAGGGACCGTCGACCTGCACTCGGACATCCGCCTGTGGACCCGCAAGGAGGCCCTGCTCAAAGCGGCGGGCACCGGCCTGCGGATCGAGCCCTCGAGGATTCCCCTGGTGCGCCGTTCCCCGGAGGACACGCCCTGGTGGTCGACGCCCCGGGCGGCGCCCCCGGAGGTGCCGCCGCAGGTGCAGGGACTGCACGTGCGCGACCTGCCCGGCAGCGTGCCGCGGGCGGTCGCGGCGTCGTCGATGACGCCCGTGCACGAGGTCGACCTCGCCGCAGTCCTCGCCGCAGCCTGAGCCGCCGGCGGCGCTCACCCGGGGAGCCGTTCGAGCCCGGGGAGGTCGCCGAGCGCCTCCGCCGCCTCGAGCAGCGCCGCCCGGAAGGCGAGGAGGGAGGGGTGCTCACGGGCCCCCGCCCGGGCCGCGGTGTAGAGCCCGCGGTGGGGGTCGCCGGGCAGTCTCAGCACGCGGGTGCCGCCGAGGTGCTCGGCCGCGATCAGCCCCGGGACGAACGCCGCGGCATGCCCGGAGCGCACGAGATGCACCTGCAGCAACGGATCGGGGCTGTCGAAGCGGACCCACGGCTCGATCCCCGCGGAGCGGAGGTAGGTGCGCTCCCATGCCCCGGTGCGGGTGCCCTCCGGGTCGAGCGCCCAGGGCATCTCGGCGAGGTCCTGGAGCCGTTGCGCTCCGGCCCCCGGACCGTGACCGGGCAGCACGAGCAACAGCGGGTCGCGCAGGAGGTCCTCCCGGTCGGTGCCACGCCGCACGACCTGCTGACCGCCCGGGTAGTCCTCACCCAGAATCACCTCGAAGCGATGCGCGAGCAGACCCTCGTAAGCCTCCTCGACCTCACGCTGGGCGATCTCGATCCGGAGGTCGGGATGGCGCTGCTCGAGCACGCTGACGGTCACCGGGGCCAGGGTGATGAGCGGGGTCTGGAAGGACGCAACGCGGAGCACTCCCCCGGCTTCTCCCTGGGCGGTGACGAGCTCCGCCTCGGCGGTCTCCATGAGGCCGAGCATCTCCTCCGCCCGGCGAGCCAGCCGCGCCCCGGCGTCAGTGAGCACGACGCGCCTGCCGGACTGCTCGAACAGGGTGACCTTGGCCTCCCTCTCCAGGTGGGAGAGCTGCTGGGAGACGGCCGACGGAGACATCGAGTGCTCGCGCGCGATCGCGGACATGGTCTCCAGCCTGCGCAGTTCCCGCAGCAGGAACAGACGATGCAGGTTCAGCACGCGCAACCTCCTCGATCATCCGGATCTGCTTCACGGTACACGTCGGAAACATTCGCTGGACCGGGAGGGATCGTGGGGGCAGAGTGGAGCCGTGAGCAGCTCCTCGACCTCCCCGGCCACGGCTTCCTCGGACATCGCCCCCGTGGGCGCGGCATCGTCCGGCGGCATGCCGCGCCCCGGCGGTGTGCCGCTGACGCCGATCCTGTTCATCATCGGCTCCTGCTTCTCGCTGCAGTTCGGGGCCGCGCTCGCGACACAGCTCTTCCCCGCGATCGGCTCCTGGGGCACGACGGCGCTGCGGCTGGGCCTGGCCGCTCTCGTGCTGCTGGTGGTCGTGCGTCCGAAGGTGCACCGCTTCACGCGTCAGCAGTGGCTCGCGGTCGTCGCCTTCGGTGTGGTGGTCGGTGGCATGAACGGCTTCTTCTACGCCTCGATCGACCGAATCCCGCTCGGCACCGCGGTGGCGATCGAGTTCCTGGGCCCTCTCGCGGTCGCGGCGCTGCTGTCCACGCGGCGCACGGACCTGCTGTGGGTGGTGCTGGCACTGGCGGGGGTGAGCCTGTTCGGGTTCGAGTCCTTCACGGGCGCCGTTTCGCTGGATCTGCTGGGGGTCACCTTCGCGCTGGTCGCGGCCGTGTTCTGGGGTCTCTACGTCCTCGCCAGCGCCCGGGTGGGGAGACTGGTCGCCGGACAGGACGGTCTCGCCGTCGCGATGGTGGTCGGTGCCCTGGTCGTGCTGCCGCTCGGGGGGCCTGGCGCAGTCGCCGGAGTCTCCGATCCCCGTCTCCTGCTGCTCGCACTGGGCACCGCGCTGCTCGCCTCGGTGCTGCCGTACACGCTCGAGCTCTCCGCGCTGCGCCGACTCCCCCGCCACGTCTTCGGCATCATGCTGAGCCTCGAGCCCGTGGTCGCGCTGCTCGCGGGCGTGCTGCTGCTGGGCCAGGGCATCACGCCGCTGCGCGTCACCGCGGCGATACTGGTCGTCGTCGCGAGCGCCGGGGTGACCCTCACCGCGCGTTCCCGCCAGGAACAGGAGCCGCAACCGGTCGACGAATCCCCCGGCTGGGACCTGCCCACGCCCACCCATGCCACGGTCACCGGGGAGATGCAGGCTCTCACCGAGGAGGAGTTGTGGGCGCACGAGGACGGGGCGGAGCGACCCGAGTGAGCCGCTCCGCCCCGCGCCCTCCCTCGCCTCAGTGCCGGGCGCGGTGCTCGCGGTTCAGCGCGGAGGTGATCGCCTCGAGGGACGCGCGAGTGATCGAGCCGTCGATGCCCACGCCCCAGAAGATCCGGTCCCCGATCTCGCACTCGATGTAGGAGGCGGCCAGGGAGTCGTCGCCCTCGGTGAGCGCGTGCTCGGCGTAGTCGAGGATGCGCACGTCGATCTTCCGCTCGGCGAGGGCCTTGACGAAGCCGTCCAGCGGCCCGTTGCCGATACCGGTGACCTCGTGGACCTCGTCGTCGACCACGAGGGAGACGGTGATGCGGTCCGAGCCGTCGCCGGTCGACTCCTGGCGCACGTTGCGGAAGCCGTAGTGGCCCCAGCGCCGCTCCTCGTCACGGGCGGGCAGGTACTCGTCGGTGAAGACGTCCCAGAGCGTCGCGGGGCTCACCTCGCCGCCGTCGCTGTCCGTCTTCTCCTGCACGATGGCGGAGAACTCGATCTGGAGGCGGCGCGGCAGGTCGAGCCCGTGCTCGGTGCGCAACAGGTAGGCCATGCCGCCCTTGCCGGACTGCGAGTTCACGCGGATCACCGCTTCGTAGGAGCGGCCCAGGTCCTTGGGGTCCACCGGCAGGTAGGGCACTCGCCAGACCAGAGACTCCGCGTCCACTCCCTGCTTGGCGGCGTCGGCCTTCATCCGCTCCAGGCCCTTGTTGATCGCGTCCTGGTGGGAGCCGGAGAAGGCGGTGAACACGAGATCGCCGCCGTAGGGGCTGCGCTCGGGGACGGGCATCTGGTTGCAGTGCTCGACGGTGCGGCGCACCTCGGAGAGGTCCGAGAAGTCGATCTGCGGGTCGATGCCCTGGCTGAACAGGTTCAGGCCCAGGGTCACCAGGTCCACGTTGCCGGTGCGCTCGCCGTTGCCGAAGAGGCAGCCCTCGATGCGGTCGGCGCCGGCCAGGTAGCCGAGCTCCGCGGCGGCGACGCCGGTGCCGCGGTCGTTGTGGGGGTGCAGCGAGAGCACGATCGAGTCGCGGCGATCGAGGTTGCGGTGCATCCATTCGATCGAGTCGGCGTAGACGTTCGGGGTCGCCATCTCGACGGTCGCCGGCAGGTTGATGATCATCTTGTCGGTCGGGGTGGGCTTGAAGACCTCGATCACGGCATTGCACACCCGCAGCGCGTACTCGAGCTCGGTGCCGGTGTAGGACTCCGGGGAGTACTGGTAGGTGACCTGCGTGTCCGGGACGGTCTCCTCATACTTCCTGCACAGCAGCGCGCCCTGCACGGCGATGTCGAGCACCGCGTCCTCGTCGGCGCGGAAGACGACGTCGCGCTGGACGACGGAGGTGGAGTTGTAGAGGTGGACGACGGCGCGCTTCGCCCCGGCAATCGCCTGGTAGGTGCGCTCGATGAGGTGCTCACGGGACTGGGTGAGCACCTGGATCGACACGTCCTCGGGGATGCGGTCCTCCTCGATGAGGGCGCGCACGAAGTCGAAGTCGGTCTTGGAGGCGGAGGGGAACCCGACCTCGATCTCCTTGTACCCCATCGCCACGAGCAGCTCGAACATCCGCAGCTTGCGCTCGGCGTTCATCGGGTCGATGAGGGCCTGGTTGCCGTCACGGAGGTCCACCGCGCACCAGCGAGGGGCGCGGGTGATGCGGCGGGTGGGCCAGGTGCGGTCCGGCAGCTCGACCTGGATCTGCTCGTGGAAGGGCAGGTACCTGTGGGTCGGCATGCCCGAGGGCTGCTGCGGGGCATCGCCGGTGGTGCCGAGCACGGGGGCCGACGGGTCTCCCTCTGCCGCGACGGGCGCGGCAGCTGCCCCGGCGGTGGTGGGAGCGGAGGTGATCGTGGAGTCAGTCATCTGTGGGGTCCTTCTCGCTGGGTTACCGGTCGCCGGACAGCACGTCAGCCGCGACAGGTTCCCGGCGGTTCAGGACCCGTCGCGGCGGCGAAGCAGGAGCAGCGATCCACGCATGCTGGTCACGGTAGCACCGTCCGCCCCCGGTTCAGCGGCCGCTCACCATGTGAACGCCGAGGAGCGTATCGCGCCCACCCTGCGCTTCGCGCCTCGCCTCGCCCTGCCCCTCGCCGCACCATCCCTGCCGCTCGCCATCCCCGCCAGACGGCGGCGACCCCCTCCCAGCGGCCGCTTCCGACACTGTTGAACGGCACCTGGGAGGGGTTGCCCGAGAGTGACCGGGCTGTGCCGGGCGGCACGGCAGGACTGCGGTGCAGGACGCCCAGACGGCCCTGCTCAGAACCCCAGCCGCCCCAGCTGCTTGGGGTCGCGCTGCCATTCCTTGGCGATCTTGACCCGGAGATCGAGGTGCACCTTGCGGCCGATCAGGTGGTTGATCTCGGCGCGGGCCCGGGAGCCGACCTCCTTCAGGCGCGCTCCGCCCTTGCCGATGATGATGCCCTTCTGGCTGTCGCGCTCGACGAACAGCGACGCCCTCACGATCAGGCGCCCGGTGCCGGGCTCGACCGGTGTGAAGGCGTCGCCATCGGGATCCACCTCGACGACCTCCTCGACGACCACGGCGATCGAGTGCGGCAGCTCGTCCCGCACCCCTTCGAGCGCCGCCTCGCGGATCAGCTCGGAGATGCGGTCGTCGCGGGACTCCTCGGTGAGCTGGTCATCCGGGTACAGCTGCGGGCCCTCGGGCAGCTGCCGGGCGATCACCTCCAGCAGCACGTCGATCTGCTCGCCCTTGACGGCGGAGATCGGCACGATCTCGTCGAAGTCCATCAGCTGGTCCACGGCCATCAGGTGCTCGGCCAGGGCGTCCCGGGTCACCAGGTCGGTCTTGGTGACGACGGCGACCACTCGCGGGCCCCGTCGGCCGGAGCGCATCTCGACCAGGTCCTCGCAGATGAAGCGATCACCCGGGCCGATCTTCTGGTCGGCGGGCAGGCAGAAGCCCACCACGTCCACCTCGCTGAGCGTCTCGCGCACCAGGTCGTTCAGCCGTTCGCCCAGCAGGGTGCGGGGACGGTGCACCCCGGGGGTGTCGACCAGGATGACCTGAGCGTCCTCGCGGGTGACGATGCCGCGGATCGCACGGCGCGTGGTCTGCGGCTTGGACGAGGTGATCGCGACCTTCTCCCCCACCAGGGCGTTGGTGAGGGTCGACTTGCCCACGTTGGGGCGGCCGACGAGCGCGACGAAGCCCGAGCGGTGCACGTCCGTTCCGCCGGTCCCGCCAGTGCCACCGGCCTCGCCCGGCCCACCGGTCCCGCCGGCCCCGTCCGAGCTCATGTCCTCGGGATCCTGGTGCGGGTTCTGGTCAGCGGTCATCTGCGTCCTCCTGGTCACGGCCTGCCTTGTCACGGTCTGCCTGGTCACGGCGTGCCTGGTCGCCGGCTGCCGGTTCGTCGGCCTCCGGGGCCCGGCTCACCAGCACGGTGGACAGGCGCTTGCGTCGCCCGGTGCTCTTGTCCGCCTCGAGCTCGAGACCGTGGGTGATCGCGTGGGTGCCGGGGATCGGCACACGGCCGGTCACCTTGGCCAGCAGGCCTCCCACGCTGTCGATGTCGTCATCGTCGATGTCGAGGTCGAACAGGTCCCCCACCTCCGAGAGCCCGGCGCGGGCCGGCACCCGGTAACGGCCCCGGCCGAGGTCCTCGATCTCGGGCTCGCGGCGGTCGTGCTCGTCGGCGATCTCGCCGACGATCTCCTCGAGGATGTCCTCGATGGTGACGATCCCGGCCACTCCTCCGTACTCGTCCACGAGCACGGTGATGTGCACGTGGCTGGTCTGCATCTGGGTGAGCACGGAGTCCGCCGCGAGGAACTCCGGGGCGAAGCGTGCCGGGCGCATGATCTCGCGGACAGGTCGCTGAGGGCGCGGGTCCCACGGGGAGTGGATCGCCCGCATCACGTCCTTGACGTAGAGGATCCCGCAGAGGTCGTCGACGTTCTCACCGATCACCGGGATCCGGGAGTAGCCCGAGCGGACGAACAGGCGCATCGCCTTCTCGGCGCTCGACTCCGCGGAGATCGCGACCATGTCGGGACGCGGCACCATCAGCTCGCGCACCATGGTGCCGCGCAGATCGAAGACGCCCTGGATCATGTCGCGCTCACCGTCGCGCACATGCTCATCCTCGAGGGCGCGGTCCACGTTCTGACGTGCCTTCTCGGCACGGTCCTCAGGCTTCTCCGGGCCGCCGGAGCGGGCAGAGAGGGAGGCGCCGACGCTGGTCAGTGCTCCGGCAGGCACCCAGAGCAGCCCGCGCACCAGCATCACCAGCACCCGGTTGGAGATCAGCACCGCTTCGGGCCGGCTGCGGCCGATGGTGCGCGGCGAGATGGCCAGCACGATCAGCACCAGCAGCCCGGCCACCACCACGGTGGCGATGCCCGGCAGCACCAGACCGGTGTGGCCCAGGTGGTCGCGGACCGCGACCGTCACGCCGGCCACGGCCGCGACCATCACGGTCTCGGCGAGCATCCTGCCCAGCGAGACCGAGGCGAGGGTGCGGGCCGCATCGGCCTGCTGGGACATCACGCGGGTGCGCACCGACTCGGGGTGGCGGGTCAGCGCCTTCTCCAGCGCGCTGCGGGAGACGGACAGCTGCGCGGAGTCCACGGCCGTGAGCACGGCCGCGACCACTCCGGAGAGCACGATCAGCGGGACCAGGACCGCGAGGGCGAGGGTCAGCACGAGATCACCGGGATGGACTCACGGGACCGGGAGACGGCCGTCGCGGCGGCAGCGAGGGGCGGGTCGGGTTGCGGAGGCATGGTGCGGGCGGTCAGTGCGCCGGCCGCGAGGCGAGGAAGGTGAGCAGGAGCTTGCGCTGGAGGTCGAACATCTCGGTGCGCTCGTCCTCCTCCATATGGTCGTAGCCCAGCAGGTGGAGGATCGAGTGGACGGTGAGCAGCAGCATCTCCTCGACGGCGCTGTGGCCCGCCTCCGCGGCCTGCTTGGTGGCGACCGACGGGCACAGCACGACATCGCCGAGCAGGCCCTCGGGTGCGGGCTGCTGCGGGGTGCCGGGGATGAGCTCGTCCATCGGGAAGCTCATCACGTCGGTGGGGCCGGGCAGGTCCAGCCACTGCACGTGGAGCTTCTCCATCGCGTCCTCGTCGACGAAGAGGATCGACATCTCGGTGGCCGGGTGCAGGTGCATCGCCTCGAAGACGAAGCGGGCGAGCTCGACGAACTCCCGCTCGTCGACGACGGCGGTGGTCTCGTTGCGGATCTCGATGGTCATGCTCAGCTCCCCTTGGTGTGGCGGTGGCGGGGGTCCCGGGACCCTCCCGGTCGGATCTCCCAGCGGCCATAGGCCTCGACGATGTCGCTGACCAGTCGGTGGCGCACCACGTCGCGGGAGGAGAGTCGGCAGAAGGAGATGTCGTCGACTCCGGAGAGCACCTGCTCGACGACCCGCAGGCCGCTCTGCTGGGCGCCGGGAAGGTCGACCTGGGTGACGTCGCCGGTGACGACCATGGTGGAGTTGAAGCCCAGACGGGTGAGGAACATCTTCATCTGCTCGGGAGTGGTGTTCTGCGCCTCGTCGAGGATCACGAAGGCGTCGTTCAGGGTGCGGCCGCGCATATATGCCAGCGGTGCGACCTCGATGGTGCCGGCGCTCATCAGGCGCGGGATCGACTCGGGGTCGAGCATGTCGTGCAGGGCGTCGTAGAGAGGCCGCAGGTACGGGTCGATCTTCTCGTTCAGCGAACCGGGCAGGAAGCCGAGCCGCTCTCCCGCCTCGACCGCCGGCCGGGTGAGGATGATCCGGTTGATCTCCTTGCTCAGCAGCTTCTGCACCGCCATGGCGACCGCGAGATAGGTCTTGCCGGTGCCGGCCGGACCGATCCCGAAGGTGATGGTCGAGGACTCGATCGCCTCGATGTAGCTCTTCTGCCCCATCGTCTTGGGGCGGATCTTCCGGCCCCGCGAGGAGAGGATGGTGCGCGAGAGCACCTGCTCGAGCTTGCGCCCGCTCGCTCGGTCGTCCCCGTAGAGGTTCGCGGCCCGCTGCACCGCCTCGGCGGTGACGGCCTGGCCGGTGCTGGCCAGCTCGATGAGGGAGCGCATGATGTGCTCGCCGCGACGCAGGGCGTCCTCGGTGCCGCGCAGGGTCACCTGGTGGCCGCGCACGTGCACGTCGGTGTCGGGCACCGCATCTTCGAGGGCGGCCAGCGCCTGGTCGTTCTCCCCCAGCACCTGGAAGGGGCTGAGGTGGTCCGGGATCGCGAGCTTCCGTTCACCTACATCCGGGGTGCGACCGGGGGCCGGGGTCAGGGCGTCCGTCACAGTTCTCCTTCTGCGAGCTGCCCGCCCGCCAGGACGTGCGCGTGCACGTGGAACACGGTCTGTCCGGCAGTGCTGCCGGTGTTGAAGATCAGGCGGAACTCGCCATCGGCCTGCTCGGCCGCCACCTGCGCGGCGACCGTCGCGGTGTGGGCCAGCAGGGCGGGGTCCTCCGCGAGCTCGGTGACATCTCGCCGGTGCTCGCGGGGCACGACGAGGACATGCACCCGCGCCTGCGGATCTAGATCCTTGAAGGCGATGACCCGATCGTCCTCGTGGACCCGCTCCGAGGGGATCTCCCCGGCCACGATCCTGCAGAAGACGCAGTCCGGAGCATGACGGTCCGTGACGGGCTCGCTGACGCTGTTTGCCATGATGGGGAGTCTACGGGAGCGAGGAACGCCACCCGGTGTTGAGAAAGCCCCTCATGGTATGGGAAGTTTCAAGCACTATGACGAAGCTTGGAATCATCCTCTCCAGTGCCCGCCCCAACCGCGTCGGGGAGAAGGTCTCCCACTGGGTCCGCGACGCCGTCCCCACCGGCGTCGATGTGGACCTCATCGACCTCCGCGAGGTGGCCCTGCCGGCCTTCGACGAGACCCACAGCCCCAAGGCAGAGCAGCCCAGGACCACCGCCCACGCCCTCGCCTGGGCTGAGCGGATCGCTGCTCTCGACGCCGTGGTGATCCTCACCCCGCAGTACAACGGCGCCTACCCCGGTGCGCTGAAGAACGCGATCGACTTCCTCTACACCGAGTGGGCCCAGCTGCCCACCCTGCTGGTCGGTTACGGCTGGGGTGACGCCGGCGAGGTGCTGCCGATGCTGGAGGCCCTGATGACGCGGGTCGGCGCCGACGTGGTCTCCACGATCGGCCTGGGCTTCCGCGAGGATCTCTCGGTGGAGGGCGAGCTGTTCGTGCGCGAGGACAGGACCGCGGCGCTGCGCGAGCAGCTCTCGGCGATCACCGCGAAGGCACCCGTCAGCGTCAGCTGAGGCGCCGCTCCCCCACAGCGACCCTCTGCACAGCCTGTCCGCGCGATCGATCTCCACGGCCCCGCCGCCCCCGACGGGCGGCGGGGCCTTTTGCCGTCCGCCTGCCCGACGCACCGCAGCAGCGCCTCGCGGCGCGTTCGCCGAGCGGTCACCGGGGCGAGGCATGCGCCGGTGCGAGGCGGGCGCCGGTGCGCGAGCGCCCGCCCGTGCCGGGCGCCGTTCAGTGCCCGGGGCTCGCGTAGAAGCGGGACATGTACCGGAAGAACGCGACCGCGAGGAGCAGCAGGACCGGTCCGGCCAGCGGCGAGAGCTGCGCCATCCATACCGGGATCACGAGCTCCTCGGTGCGGCCCAGCAGCACTGTCGTGGGCAGGTAGGCCATGAACGCCAGGGGGATGAGGAAGGTCAGCAGCCAGGTGCCGGCCGCCCCGAAGATCGTCATCGGATAGGCGCCGAAGTCGGTGAGGATCCGGTCGACCATGTCCTTGATCCGCACCAATGGTCCCCAGCGGAAGTCCAGCGCGGACAGTGCGATCTGCAGGCCCGCCTCGACCAGACCGCCGCCGAGCGCGGCGAGCGCGAGGAAGAGCAGCTTCCCGATGCTCCACTGCACCTCGATGAGGTTCGCGGCGGTCACCAGGATCGCGAGACCGAGCACCAGGTCCCCGATGGTGCCGGGGTTGAAGTGGCGCGTCAGCAGCTGCATGAGCGGGCCCGCGGGGCGCAGCAGGAAGCGATCCCAGTCGCCGTTGCGGATGGCCTGCGCGCTGCCGCGGTGCTGGCCGAAGTTGATCGTGCACACGCCGTGCGCGGTCAGTCGCAGCCCGTAGAGGAACGCGACCTCGCCGACTCCCCATCCGACGATCGCCCCGAACGCTCCGAGCAGCACGGAGATGAAGGCGAGCTGCGTGCCCTGGATGGCGGCGCTGCCCAGGAACATCATCATCAGGTTCACGCGGTGCACGCGCATGCTGCGCCAGGTCCCCTGGATCAGCACGAGGTAGGTCCGCCACGGCGGGATCGGCCGGGCCAGGGTGCCGCGCACGGCGTTGATCTCAGCCACCGAAGATCACCAGCCTGCGGATCGCACGCCGCCAGATCAGCACGGAGAGCACAGCGAGGGCGAGCACCCACACCACCTGCAGGCCGATCGCGACAAGGGTGTGCGCTCCCGGGGCGGGGTCGACGTAGATCGTCAGCGGTACGAACACCTGGGAGGAGAAGGGCAGCACGGAGAGCCCGCCGCTGAGCCAGCTCGGCATGAACCACAGCGGGATCAGCGCCCCGGAGCTGAACTGGACGAACATCCGGTAGATGTGGAAGGCGCCGGAGACCTCGAGGGTCCAGAACCCCACCAGGCCGATCATGAAGTTGAGGACCTGCGCGATCGCGAAGCCCAGCACGATCGAGACGGCGAAGGCGAGGCCGGAGAGCGCCGTGGCAGGAGGGTCCAGAGCTCCCAGGGCCAGGCCGAGGGTGAGGGCGATGGCGGCGGCGGGCAGCTGTGCGGCGGCGGCTCCGACCTGTTGGGCGAGAGTCATCGGCACCGCCGAGAGGGGCCGCATGACGTCGAAGGCGATCGCGCCGGTGCGGAGCCTGCCGTAGAGGGTGTCGTAGACGAAGGGCTGGAACACGGTGGCGATGACGGCGCCGAGCACGGCGTAGGTGATCGCGTCGCGCTGGGCGACGCCGGAGACCTCGGTGCGGGCGCCGTAGACCGCGGTCCACACCAGCATGACGAGCACGACCTGCAGGGAGGTCCCGATGATGCCGCTCCAGGTCGCGGCCCGGAAGATGAACTGCCCCTTCCATGCCTGGAGCGCGCACGCCAGCACCGCCCCGGCGGTCCCGCGGGCGCCGAGGCGCCCGGCGGGCGCGGCCCGGCGGGTGGGCGGGGTCGCGATGCTCATCGGCGCGCCTCGCCCTCGAGGTAGATCTGCCGGATCACGTCCTCCACCCCGGGCTCGCGCGAGGTGATGTCGGTGACCTCGAGCGCGGCGGTGAGGCGGTTGATCGCCGCCGGGGCGGAGATCACCTCGGGATCGAAGCGGAAGGTCGCCAGCTGCTCGGTGCCGTCGGCGCGGGTGCTGACCAGCTCCGGACCCTCGAGGCGGAGGTCCTCCGGCACCTCCGGGGCGCGCACCACGATCTCTCGGTAGGGGGCGTAACGGGAGCGCAGCGCGTCGAGGCCGCCGTCGTAGAGGATCCGCCCCTCGTCGATGATCACCACACGCTGTGCGAGGTGTTCGATGTCGGCGATGTCGTGCGTGGTCAGCAGCACGGTGGTGCCGGCGGTGCGGTTCTGCTCGGCGATGAACTCTCGGATGCGCACCTTGGCGACCACGTCCAGGCCGACCGTGGGTTCGTCGAGGTAGAGCACCGGGGGCCGGTAGAGCATCGCGGCGACGATGTCCCCGCGCATCCTCTGCCCGAGCGACAGCGAGCGCACGGGGGTGTCCAGGAACGGTCCCATGTCCAGCAGGTCCACGAAACCGTCGAGGGAGCGGCGGTAGTCCGCGCGATCCAGTCCGTACAGCCGCGAGATCAGCTCGAAGGACTCTCGCAGCGGCAGGTCCGTCCACAGCTGGGTGCGCTGACCGAACACGGCGCCGATGCTGCGGGCGTTCGCCCGGCGATCCTGCCAGGGCACGATGCCCTCGACCTCGACGTGCCCGGAGGTGGGCACGAGGATGCCGGTGAGCATCTTGATGGTGGTGGACTTCCCGGCGCCGTTGGGCCCGAGATAGCCGACGATCTCCCCGTCATCGATCCTCAGCGAGACGTCGTCCACCGCACGAGTGGTCACCTTCTCGGTGCTGAAGAAGGAGCGGACCCCGGAGAACCTGCCCTCGACACGGCGCGGCCTGCTGAACTCCTTGACGAGGTTCTCTGCGCGAATCACCGCGGCGAACCCGAGAAGCTCGCGATCGCCGTGCGCAGACCGGCGACCGTGGCCTCGGCGGTCCTCTCCCAGCGGAAGCCGGAGGCTCTGGCCAGGCCCTGTGCGCGCATCTGCAGGCGCTTCGGCTCGTCTCCGAGGAGCGAGGCGAGCCCCTCGCGCAGTTCGTCGACACCGGGCCGTGCGTACTCGGCCGCGTCTCCGAGCACCTCGGCGAGGGCCGAGTTGCGGTAGGTGAGCACCGGCGCACCGGAGGCCATCGCCTCGAGCGGGCCGAGCCCGAAACCTTCGTACTCGCTCGGGTAGACGAACAGCTCGCAGTGCCGGTACCAGGTCGGCAGCTCCCTGTCCGGGATCCGCCCGGTGAGCAGGATCCGCTCCGGGATCGGACTCGCAGCCCTCCACTCCCGTACGTGCTCGTCGTCCTCGACGCCGACGAGCACGAGGTGGACCTCCTGCGGGATCGCGAGCTCCGTCGCAGCGCGGGAGAACGCCTCGATCAGGTGGTCCAGGCGCTTGCGTCGATGACTGCCGCCCACATTGAGGAGGTACGACGGCGGCGCGCCGGCCGGTGGCCGCGTCCCGGGCTCGCCCACGAGCCTCGGCGCGAGCGGGGTGACCACGACCGGTGCGTGCGGGGCCCACCGTTCGATCGCGTCCCGACGGGTCGCCTCGGAGACAGCGAGCACGCCGTCGGCGACCGAGAGGGCCCGCAGGGTCTGCTCTCGCGAGTAGGCACGGGTCGTCTCCCCGTAGAACTGCGGGAAGCGCTCGAACATGTCGTCGTGGAGCGTCACCACCTGGGGGCGTTCGTGCCCGGGTGGCAGCATGAAGGCGGGTCCTAGGTGGACCTCCGGGGCTACCTCGTCCAGCGCGGCGGGCAGCACATGGTCCGTCCAGAGGACACCGGGTCGCTGCTCCGCGTCGGCGGGGAGCTCGAGGCGGTGGATCCTCGCCGACGACGGCAGATCGACGAACTCCGGGACCGGCTGGTCGGTGGGCAGGAGGATGTCGAGCTCGATGTCATCCCGGGCGGCGAGAGCGGTGCAGAGCCCGCCGATGTAGCTGATGAATCCCCCGAATCCGGGGCTGGGCACGAAGGCGTCGACACTGACTCGCATAAGGCACGAGCTTTCCAGTGTCCTGCCGAACTCACAAGCGGTTTCCCGGATTTCCCCGGCGAGCGGCCCCTCAGCCCCAGCGACCCACCAGGGCGCTCAGCACGGCGAGGGCGGAGGGTCCCGCGGTCGAGGAGCGCAGCACCTCAGGGCCCAGCAGCACGGGGCGGGCTCCGGCGGAGCGCAGCTGCTCGAGCTCGGCAGGAGCGATCCCGCCCTCCGGGCCGACGATCACGACGATCTCCTCGAGCCCGTCCTCGCTCGCCGCGCGCAACTGCTCGGCGAGGCTCATCAGCCCCACCGACTCCTGCTCGTGGAGCACGAGCGCGAGGCTTCCGTCGGCCGCACGCTCCTGGAGTGCGGTGACGAGCGCTGCGGTGGTGACGGGCTCGTCGACCTCCGGGATCCCGGGGCGGCGGCACTGCTTGACGGCCGCCCGCGTGGTGGCGGCCCACTTCGCGCGCCCCTTGCGGAGCTTCTCGCCGCGCCACACGGACACGGAGCGCTGGGCGATCCAGGGCACCACCCGGTCCACGCCCAGCTCGGTCGCGGACTCGACCGCCTGCTCGTCCCGACCGCCCGTCGCCAGGGCCTGCACCAGGGTGAGGCGCGGCAGTCGCTCCACGGCCGGTGACGGGTCGGCGAGCAGTCGCAGTTCGAGCGCCTCCTTGCGGGCGGCGGTCACCTCGGCGAGGACCTGCCGGCCCGGGGCGTCGGTGAGGAGCACCTGCTCCCCCGCACCGATCCGCGCGACCTTCGCTGCGTGGCGACCCTCGTCACCGTCCAGTGCGAGGGCGTCACCCGACCGGGCCCCGGCGAGGGCGTCGTCGAGGATCAGGAACCCGGGAGGGGTCGAGGGCATCGGGAGTGCTCCGGTCCGCTCAGAGGTCCCGCAGGCGCTCGCGGAGCTTCGCGAACGGCCCGCGCTGGCCCTTGCTGCGGCGCGTGGTCTCATCGCCGCGCATCGCCGCGAACTGCTCGAGCAGATCCCGCTCCTCGTCGGTGAGCGAGGAGGGGACGTCCACGTCCAGGACCACTCGGATGTCGCCGCGGCGCTCGCGACGCAGCGGAGTCACGCCCAGTCCCTTCAGGGTGATCTCCTCGCCGGGCTGGGAGCCGGGGCGCACATCCAGCTCCTGCTCGCCGTCGAAGGTGTCCAGCGGGATGGTGGCACCGAGCGCGGCGGTGGTCATGGGCACCGCGAGGGTGGTGACCAGGTCGTCGCCGTCGCGGTCGAACATCTCGTGGTCGGTGACGCTGAGCTCGACGAAGAGGTCGCCGGAGGGCCCGCCGGCCTCACCGGTCTCGCCCTCACCGCGCAGCTGGATCCGGGTGCCGTTCTCGACGCCCGAGGGGATGCGCACGGTCACGGTGCGCTCGGAGGCGGTGCGGCCGTGACCGGAGCAGCCGGTGCAGGGGCTCTCGATGACGTCGCCGTGGCCCTCGCAGGTGGGGCAGGGCGCCATGGTGACCATCTGGCCCAGCAGGGACTGGGCGACGCGCTGCACGTGGCCGGAGCCGCTGCAGGCGGTGCACCGGGTGGGGCTGGTGCCGGGCTCGCAGCAGGAGCCGGAGCAGCGCTCGCACAGCACGGCGGTGCGGAAGGTGACCTGCTCCTCGGTGCCGAAGACGACGTCGCGCAGCTCGATCCGCACCCGGCGCAGCACGTCCCCGCCGCGGCGCTGGCGGGGCACGGGGCCCTGGGTGCGACCGCGCATGCCGGAGGCACCGGCGAACATGTCGAAGATGTCGTTGAAGTCGAAGCCGGCACCGCCCCCACCGGGGAACCCGCCCAGGCCCGGGCCGCCGCCCATGTCGTACTGGCGGCGCTTGTCCGCGTGGGACAGGGTCTCGTAGGCCTGGGAGACGCGCTTGAACTTCTCGGCCGCGTCAGGATCCGGGTTGACATCCGGGTGCAGCGTGCGCGCCAGCTTCCGGTACGCCTTCTTGATCTCCTCGGTCGAGGCCTCTCGGGAGACGCCGAGCAGGTCGTAGTAGTCCTCGTTCACAGCTGTGGATTCCTTCGCAGGGGGTCGGGGTGGACGGGCCGCGGCGGGCGGCGACTGGTCACGACAGGGCGAGCGGTGCGGGGCGGGAGCGAACTCCCGCTGCGCGACTACTCGAGATAGCGGGAGACGTAGCGGGCGATGGCCTGGACGGTGGAGATCCCGGTGGCGTAGTCCATCCGCCGAGGACCGAGGATCGCCAGATGGGATCCGGCCCCGTAGCCGGCGCCGACCACCGCAGTCTGATGCAGTGCCCGGTCCTGCAGCTCGGAGCCGATCCGCACCTCGACCGCACCGGGCGAGACGTGCATCTCGGTGAACAGTCGCAGCAGCACCAGCTGCTCCTCGAGCACGTCCAGCAGGGGCTCGACGTCACGGGAGAAGTCCTGGGCGGACCGGGCGATGTTCGAGGTCCCGGCCATCATGATGCGGTCCTCGGCACGGTTCGCGGCGAGGGCCGCGAGGGTCTCCGCCACCTCGGCGGCGGCGGGCCGCTCAGGGAGCGGGAGCGAGTCGAGGTAGTCGGTCAGCGGTTCCACCAGGTCGGTGACCTCCCGGCCGGCGACCGCGCGGTTCAGGTGGTCGCGCAGCGCCATGTAGTACTCGGCGGGGCGGCCCGCCGTGACGGGGACGGTGCGTTGATCGACCCGACCTGATTCGAGGATCAGCACGACCAGCAGCAGCGAATCCGCCACCTTGACCAGTTCGACATGGCGGATCCTCGCCTGGCGTCGGGCCGGGTACTGGACCATCGCGACCTGCTGGGTGAGCTGGGCGAGCAGCCGCACGGTGCGCGCGAGCAGGTCCTCGACGTCCCCGGCCTCCTCGAGCAGCGAGCGGATCGCCCGACGCTCGGGGGCCGAGAGCGGCTTGATCGTGGCCACGTGGTCGACGAAGGCGCGATAGCCCTTGTCGGTGGGCACGCGCCCGGCCGAGGTGTGGGGCTGATGGATCAGCCCCTCCTCCTCGAGCAGCGACATGTCATTGCGCACGGTCGCGGCGGAGACGCCGAGCTCGTGCCGCTCGAGCAGCGACTTGGAGCCGACCGGCTCGCGGGTGGCGACGTAGTCCTCGACGATCGCGCCGAGGATGTGGAGCTTGCGGGCGTCCGTGTCGCTCACCTCCTGCGCTGCGTGCTTCCGTGTCGTCGGGCCGGTCCCGATGCCTGATCGGTGCCGGTACTGGTTCGGTCCGGATCATGTGTCGGGCCAGATTGGCACTCTGCGATGCCAAGTGCCAATCCTACGCGCACCCGGCGCGCTGCGCGGGGAGGCGTTCGCCACGACGGTATGGTGTCGCGCGTGCCTGCTGACTTCCCCGACCGGTACGGCCGCGATGTGCTGTCCTCCGGTCCCCCTTCCCACCACCGTCGCCGCCCTGTCGCCCGTGAGGTGCCCGCTCAGCGGGATCTGGTGGTCGAGGAGGCCTCGACAGGTTTCACCGGTGCGATCACCCGGGTCGAGAAGATCGCGGGCGAGCTGGTGGTCGAGCTCGAGGACGGCCGTGGGGTGCGTCGCACCTTCCCCCTCGGGCCCGGCTTCATGATCGACGGGAAGCCGGTCGTGCTCAGCCGTGCTCTCGCCGCCGCGGCCCCCGTGCGCCGCCGCTCCGCCTCCGGCTCCGTCTACGTGGAGGGGGCGAAGGCCCGCACCGCCCGCGCGTCGCGGATCTGGGTCGAGGGCACGCATGATGCCGAGCTGGTGCAGAAGGTGTGGGGCCATGACCTGCGCATCGAGGGAATCGTGGTCGAGCAGCTGGAGGGCGCGGACAACCTCGCCGAGCGCGTGCGCGAGTTCGGTCCCTCCCCCGGGCGCCGGCTCGGGATCCTCGTGGACCATCTGGTGAAGGGCTCGAAGGAGTCCCGCATCGCCGCCGAGGTGATGGCCCTGCCCGGTGCCCGCGGCAATGTCACCGTGCTGGGGCATCCGTACGTGGACGTCTGGCAGGCGGTCAAGCCGGCCCGCGTCGGCCTCGAGAAGTGGCCGCACATCCCCAAGGGCACCGACATCAAGGTCGGCTCCCTCGCCGCGCTCGGCTGGCCGCACGCGGACAAGGCCGACATCGGCCTGGGCTGGAAGCGGATCCTCTCGACGGTGCGCTCCTATGCGGACGTCGAGCCCACGCTCTCGGGACGCATCGAGGAGCTCATCGACTTCGTGACCGTCGATCAGGACTGACCTCCGGGGCGGGCACGCCTCTCTCCCCGTGCCGACTGGGGGATATCCCCCGCACGATGCGGCGGGTCGCCGCGCTGCGGGCCCGATCCACGATCAGTAGGCTCGAGTCATCAGCCCGCCGCCGGTCCCGCACCGGCCCGTCCCGAAGAAGGAATCATGAGCCAGTCTCCGCACCCGCACGATCCGTACGGCACCCCGGCCTCCGAGCCGGCCGCTGAACCGGGCAACGCCGCTGCCTCGACCCCGAGCCCCGAGCAGCAGCCGGTCGAGCAGGGGGCCGCGACCTCGGATCCCGCGCTCCACCCGCACGACCCCTACGCCTACGACGCGGACGCCGCCGACAGCAGCCTGCTCGACGTCGACTCCCCGGCGACCGGGAGCCCCCAGGCGGCCTCCGGCGCACAGCCCTCGCAGCAGGCGCCCTACGCCCCCCAGGACCAGCAGGCACCGCACGCTCAGCAGTCACCGTACGCCCAGTCGACGCAGCAGGCCCCGCACGCCGGGTACGCGCAGAGCTCCCAGCAGGGCCACCACGGCGCCGCTCCGGCAGGCGAGGGCGCGGCCCTGCCTCCGGCGGGAACCCGCGGGGTGTACGAGGGTCCGCTGACCGGCGATCCGGTCAGCGGCTCGGACTCCCGCCTCTGGGCGACCATCGCCCAGGCGGCGGTCGCCGTCGGGCACGTGGTCAGCTGGGGCTTCCTCGGCTGGGTGGGCCCGCTGGTCGTCTTCCTGATGTACAAGGACCGTGACCGCTATGTGCGCTTCCACTCCGCGGAGGCGCTGAACGGAGCGATCGCGGTGTTCCTGGCGCAGATCGTGCTCACCATCGCGATCACCATCATAGCCGTGGTCACCTTCGGCATCGGCACGATCCTGTACCCGCTGGTGGGGCTGCCCGCCCTGCTGCAGCTGATCTTCTCGATCATCGGCGCGATCAAGGCGAACCGCGGCGAGTACTGGAGCTACCCGTTCAACATCCGTCTGGTGAAGTGACCCCTCCGGCGCCCTCGGCGTCGTGAGCACAAGAGCCCTCGGGATCCTGCGGATCCCGGGGGCTCTCCTCCTGCGCGCTTCCTGCGCTCTCTTCCCGCACTCCCTCCTGCCGGGCGCTCACATCCAGTTCACGCCGTCGTCCTCGTACTCGCGCAGACGGTGCACGATCATGCGACGCAGCAGGTCCGTCGGCACGGGGACCGTATAGGGCAGCTTGACGCTCCCCTTGCCGGTCTCGAACTCGGTGAGCTCCTCGGCGAAGGCCTCACGGGTGCTCGGGGTGACGGTGAAGTTCGCATGCCAGCGGTGGGCGCTGCAGACGAACAGGATCGTGCCCCGCGGGTGCAGGTACGCCGGACTGCCCCACTTCAGCGCCTCGCTCGCCTCGGGCACGGTCTCCCGGGCCAGGCCCCTCAGCTCACGCAGCCGGGAAGCGGCGGGATCCTCGAGCGCGGCGATGTACTCGTCGACCGTCGTGGGTTTCACCATGGCCTCAGTGTGCACCCGCACACGGGCGCACCGGACGCTTCCGTGCTCGCCCGGCTCGGCCACGCCGCCGGGACGGAGCTCAGGGCACCAGGTCCCGGATCACCGCGTCGGCGAGCAGGCGCCCCTGCCGGGTGAGCACGGCCCGCCCGTTCTCGAGGGCCACGGGATCGAGATGCCCCCGCTCGCGGTGCACGGCGAGCATCCCCCGCCGCTCCTCAGGGATCACGTCGACCGCCAGGCCGTCGGCGATGCGCAGCTCGAGCATGATCCTCTCGACCAGCCGGTCCTCGGCGGCGACCTGCTCGGAGTCCGCGACCGGCATCTCACCGGCGGCGAGCATGCGCGCGTAACGGCTGGGATGCTTCACGTTCCAGGCCCGCAGCCCGTCGCGGTGGCGGTGCGCCCCGGGCCCGATCCCCCACCAGTCGGTGCCGCGCCAGTAGGCCAGGTTGTGGCGGGAGCGCTGCGCCTGGGTGCGGGCCCAGTTGGAGACCTCGTACCAGGACAGCCCGTCGGCGCTCGCGAGGTCATCGACCAGCTCGTACTTGTCGGCCATGTCGTCGGGGTCCGGGGCCTCGAGCTCGCCGCGGCGCAGCTGGCGGGCCATCGCGGTGTTGCCCTCGATGATCAGCGAGTACGCGGACATGTGGTCGACCCCACAGGCCAGCGCGGCCTTCACGGAGGTCTCCACGTCCTGCAACGTCTCCCCCGGGGTGCCGTAGATGAGGTCGAGGCTGACGTCGAGTCCGGCCTCCTTGGCCCAGGCCACGGCCTGCGGCACCTTCTCGGGGTCATGGGTGCGGTCCAAGGTGGCGAGCACCGAGGGCACCGCGGACTGCATGCCGAGGGAGACCCGGGTGATGCCTCCGTCGGCGAGCCGGGACAGGGACGCGCGGGTCACGGAGTCCGGGTTCGCCTCGGTGGTGATCTCCGCGCCGGGAGCCAGCGGGATCAGAGTGCGCAGGTGGTCGAGCATCGCCACCAGGTCGTCCGCGGGCAGCAGCGTGGGCGTGCCGCCGCCGAAGAAGACGGTCGAGACCTGCTGGTACTCGTAGCCGGCGGCGCGATCCGCGGCCAGGGTCAGGTCCATCTCCCGCATCGCGTTGGCAGAGTACTCGGCCTGGGACCCGCCGCCGCCGAGCTCGGTGGCGGTGTAGGTGTTGAAGTCGCAGTACCCGCAGCGCACGGCGCAGAAGGGGACGTGGATGTAGACCGACAGACCCTCGTGGTGGGCGGTGCCGGGAGCCGACGCCGCGCTGTCCGCGCCGTTCACAGCCCCATCCCGAGCCCCAGACCGCGGCCGGTCGAACGCTGGGACGCCGGGAACTGCGCCGACTCCCCCGCTCGCTCCAGCACCGTGAGCGCGGACTGCACGAGGGTCTCGTAGAGCACCGTGCCGCTCGCCTCGGCCCAGTCGAGCAGGGCGCGGGCCTGCGAGGCCTCCAGGCCGCGGAAGGCGTCGCCGATGGTGACCCCGTGCTCCGGGCGGGAGAGGACCTCGATCCGGTCCCCGGCGCTCACCTCCCCCTCGGCGAGCACGCGGAAGTAGGCACCGCAGCGGCCCTGGGCGGTGAAGGTGCGGCCCCACCGACGCTCCCCCATCCGGGCGGCGAAGGTGCCGCAGGGGGTGCGTGGGCAGGTCGCCTCGAGCTCCGCCCCGCCGAGCCGCCAGCGCTCGCCGATCACGGTCTCGTCGGTGTCGTGACCCGCGGTCACCAGGTTCTCGCCGAAGAATCCATCAGGCAGCTCCTGGCCGAGCTCTCTCGCATACGCCTCGCGCACCTCGCGGGAGTAGGCGTAGACCGCCTTGAAGATCCCGCCGTGGTGCTCCCGGTCGCCCTGGACGTCCCCGAGCACGCCGTGGGTGAGCAGGCGCACCGGTCCGTCCGCGGGCCGCTTGTCGATCCCGCTCATGAGGCCGCTGGCCGCGACCGGGAACAGCTCGGCGACGGTGCACACCGCCGCGAGGTGCCCGTCGTCCGCCGGGTCGAAGGCCACCTCGAGGGTGCTGGGTGCGGTCATCGCGGGGCTCCTCCTGCGGCGTCGGGCCGTGGCGCGGGGGTCACTTCTTCTTGCTGTCCTTGGGCATGTCGCCCTCGTCGGAGGAGAGAGCGGCGATGAAGGCCTCCTGCGGCACCTCGACGGAGCCGATGTTCTTCATGCGCTTCTTGCCCTCCTTCTGCTTCTCCAGCAGCTTGCGCTTGCGGGAGATGTCGCCGCCGTAGCACTTGGAGAGCACGTCCTTGCGCATGGCGCGGATGTTCTCGCGAGCGATGATGCGGGCGCCGATCGCGGCCTGGATCGGCACCTCGAACTGCTGTCGCGGGATGAGCTTCTTGAGCTTCCCGGCCATCTCGACGCCGTAGTTGTAGGCCTTGTCGCGGTGCACGATCGCGCTGAAGGCGTCCACCGGCTCGCCCTGCAGCAGCATGTCGACCTTGACCAGGTCCGCGACCTGGGAGCCGGAGACGTCGTAGTCCAGCGAGGCGTAGCCGCGGGTCTTGGACTTCAGCTGGTCGAAGAAGTCGAACACGATCTCCGCGAGCGGCAGCGTGTACCGCAGCTCGACCCGCTCCTCGCTGAGGTAGTCCATGCCGCCGAGGTTGCCGCGCTTGGACTGGCACAGCTCCATCACCGCGCCGATGAACTCGCTCGGCACCAGGATGGTGGCCTTGGTGACCGGCTCGCTGATCTCGCGGACCTTGCCCTCGGGGAAGTCCGAGGGGTTCATGACCTCGACCTCGGTGCCGTCCTCCATGACCACCTGGTACACCACGGACGGGGCCGTGGAGATGAGGTCGAGGTCGAACTCGCGCTCGAGGCGCTCGCGCACGATCTCCAGGTGCAGCAGGCCCAGGAAGCCCACGCGGAACCCGAAGCCGAGCGCGGTGGAGGTCTCCGGCTCGTAGTTCAGGGCGGCGTCGTTGAGCTTGAGCTTGTCCAGCGCGTCGCGCAGCACCGGGTAGTCGGAGCCGTCGATCGGGAACAGCCCGGAGTACACCATCGGCTTGGGATCCGAGTAGCCGGCCAGCGCCTCGGTCGCGCCACGCACCGAGGTGGTGATCGTGTCGCCCACCTTGGACTGGCGCACGTCCTTCACGCCGGTGATCAGGTACCCCACCTCGCCGGGGCCGATGCCGTTGGTGGGGTGCGGCTCCGGGGAGCTCACCCCGATCTCGAGCAGCTCGTGGTGGGCGCCGGTGGACATCATGTCGATGCGGTCGCGGGACTTGAGGTAGCCGTCGACCACCCGGATGTAGGTGACCACGCCGCGGTAGGTGTCGTAGACGGAGTCGAAGATCATCGCCCGGCAGGGGGCGTCCGGATCGCCCACGGGCGAGGGCAGGGTCCGCACCACGTGGTCGAGCAGATCCTCGACGCCGAGTCCGGTCTTGCCGGAGACGCGCAGCACGTCCTCGGGCTCCACCCCCACCAGCTGGCCGATCTCGGCGGCGTACTTGTCGGGCTCCGCGCCGGGCAGGTCGATCTTGTTGAGCACCGGGATGATGGTGAGGTCGTTCTCCATCGCCAGGTACAGGTTCGCGAGCGTCTGCGCCTCGATGCCCTGGGCTGCGTCCACCAGCAGGATCGCGCCCTCGCAGGCGGCGAGGGAGCGGGAGACCTCATAGGTGAAGTCCACGTGGCCGGGGGTGTCGATCATGTTCAGGGCGTAGTTCACACCGTCGACCTGCCAGGGCATCCGCACGGCCTGGCTCTTCACGGTGATGCCGCGCTCGCGCTCGATGTCCATGCGGTCGAGGTACTGGGCGCGCATGGCGCGCTCGTCGACGATCCCGGTGATCTGCAGCATGCGGTCGGCCAGGGTGGACTTGCCGTGGTCGATGTGCGCGATGATGCAGAAGTTGCGCAGGCGATCCTGGGGTGTCGACGCGGGCAGGATGTCCCGGGCCTCATCGACAGCGATCCTCGGGCTCACCGGCATACGTCCTCTCATCGATCCGTACCCGGGCGCAGCGGCACCCGGGCATCGGTTCATCGTCTCACGGTCGTGGCGTCCGGTCCCAGTCGGCCCCGCAGCGGGGCGACCACCGTCACCGCGGGACGGCAGAGCCGTCCGAGACGGGGGATGCGAGATGACCGTCGAGGCGACGGGTCAGCTGCCAGGGGTTGTCCTGCCGCAGCGGCTCCGGCAGCAGGGCGTCGGGGATGTCCTGGTAGGCGACGGGGCGCAGGAAGCGCTCGATCGCCCGGGTCCCCACCGAGGTGGTGCGGCTGTCCGAGGTGGCCGGGAAGGGGCCGCCATGGACCATCGCATGACCCACCTCGACGCCCGTCGGCCAGCCGTTCGCAAGGATTCGCCCGGCCTTGCGCTCGAGCACCGGCAGCAGGGCCCGGGCGGTGGCGTGGTCGTCCTCGGTGAGGTGGAGGGTGGCGGTGAGCTGGCCCTTGAGTCGCTCGGCCGCCTCGAGCAGCTCCTGGACCGAGGAGAAGCGGAGGATCAGGGAGGCGGCGCCGAACACCTCCTGGTGCAGCGCGTCGCTGTCCAGGAAGGCGGTCGCTGCGGTGCTCAGGACGATCGGGGCAGGGGCGTTCTCGGTCTCCCCGACGCGGCCGCGCCCCACGATCGCCACGCCGCTCTGGGCGCTGAGCTCCTCGACCCCCTCGGACCAGGAACGGGCGATCTGGGCGGTGAGCATGGTCTGGCCCGCCAGGTCCGAGAGCGCTCCGGCCACGGCCGCCTCGAAGGCGTCGCCGGCCGCCCCGGCGGGCAGGAACAGCAGTCCGGGTGACGTGCACAGCTGGCCGCTGGAGCCGGTGACCGAGCCGAGGTAGGCCTGGGCGAGGGCGCCGAGGTCGCCCTGCAGCGCCCCCTCGAGGAGGAAGACCGGGTTGAGGGAGCTCATCTCCGCGTGCACCGGGATCGGGACGGGGCGGGCGGCCGCGGTGGCCATCAGCGATGTGCCCGCGGCGCGGGAGCCGGTGAAGCCCACCGCGCGGATCGCAGGATCTGCGACGAGAGCCTGGCCGATGCGGGAGCCCTGGCCGTAGACCAGGGAGAACACTCCCGGGTGCAGATCGTGCGCGGCGACCGCGTCGGTGATGGCGCGGCCGACGAGCTCGCTGGTGCCCGGATGGGCGTTGTGCGCCTTGAACACCACCGGGCATCCCGCGGCCAGGGCGGAGGCGGTGTCCCCGCCCGCGGTGGAGAACGCGAGCGGGAAGTTCGACGCCCCGAACACCGCCACCGGGCCCAGCGGTATCTTCCGCTGGCGGATGTCGGCACGCGGCAGCGGCGTGCGGTCTGGCCGGGCCGGGTCGATCCGCACCCCGAGGTGATCGCCCTGGCGCACCACGTCGGCGAACAGGCGCAGCTGGCCGACGGTGCGGCCGCGCTCGCCCACCACCCGAGTCTCGGGCAGACCCGTCTCTGCCATGACGCGCGCGGTGAGGGCGTCCCCGACCGCGTCGATGTTGTCCGCGATCCGCTCGAGGAACGCGGCGCGGGACTCCGGGTCCAGGGCGCGGAACGAGGCGAAGGCCTTCTGGGCCGCCGCCGTGGCGGTGGCGAGCTGTGCCTCGTCGATCAACGAGTAGCCGGGCTCCAGGTGCTCACCGGTGGCGGGGTTGATGCCGTGGACGATGTCCCCGTGGCCGGCGACGGGGTCACCGGCCAGCAGGGAGCGGCCGCTGAGGGCCGTCGCGGTGGTGGTCATCGAAGCTCCTTGAAGAGGTCGGGGGCTGAGGGGCGCTCGGATCAGGCGGTCCGAGCGAGAGGGCTCTGCGCCGACGCCGCCCGGGTCGAGGAGGGGCTCGGGCCGATGCCCGCGCTGTCGATGAGGGCCGACAGATCGGCGACGTCCTGAGCGGTGAGGTCCTGCAGCGGCGGCCGCACGGAGCCGACGCCGCGACCGATCGCGGTGAGCCCACCTTTGATGATCGAGACGCCGTAGCCGTTCGCGCGATGGCGGATCTCCAGGTACGGCAGCACGAAGCGTTCGAGCTTCTCGGAGACGGCGGCGCGGTCCTGACGGCGCACGTCGGCGTAGAACTCGAGCGCGAACTCGGGCACGAAGTTGTACATCGCGGAGGAGTACGTGCTCATCCCCAGCTGCAGCAGCGGCAGGGCGAACACCTCGGCGGTGGGCAGGCCGCCCAGGTAGAAGAGACGATCGCCGTTGCGGGTGTGCACCCGGGTGAGCTGCTCGATGTCGCCGAGCGCATCCTTGAAGCCGATGAAGTTCTCATGGCGCTGCGCGAGGCGGTGGACGGTCTCCGCCTCGTAGCGCGCAGTGGCCCGGTTGTAGACGATGACGCCCAGCCCGGTCGCCTCGCAGACCGCGGAGACGTGGGCACCCAGGCCCTGCTGGTCGCACTCGGTGAGGTACGGAGGCAGCAGCAGCAGACCCTCGGCTCCGGCAGCTTCGGCATCACGGGCGTTCTGCACGGCCTGGGCGGTGGAGCCGGCGGCCGAGCCGAGCACGGGGGCCCGGTCCCCCACCTGCTCGACGGCGATCCGGATGACGCGTGCGGTCTCCGCAGGGGTGAGGCTGAAGCCCTCCCCGGTGCCGCCGGCGGCGAACAGCCCGGCGACGGGGAAGCTCGCCTGCCAGTCGAGGTGGGTGCGGTAGGCGGCCTCGTCGACCTCGAGATCGGCGTCGAACGCGGTGACGGGGAACGAGAGCAGGCCCTCCTGGAGGGTGGCGGCGAGTTCCGGAGGGGTGAATCGAGCCACGTGCATCGTCCTTCTGACGGCGCGCCGGGGGGGCGCGAGCGGGAATGTGCTTCGACCGTACGGACGTCGTACGATGCCTGTCCAAGCCCGATTCGGCATCCGGTGATGCCGTCCAGGTATCGCCGAGGCCGGCCTCGCGGAGCAGCCGCAGCGTCAGGCGGGCGCCCGCAGCACCTCCAGCACGCGCAGCAGCGCCGGATCGCGGGCGTCGCGGTTCCAGATGGCATGGAGCTCGACCGGCTCAGGGGCGAGGTCCGCCAGGCCCAGGTACTCGACGCCCTCGATCCCCAGCAGCCGCGCGGACCCCGGCACGAAGGCCAGCCCGTGCCCGGCGGCGACCAGCGAGACCATCGTGAGGATCTGGCCCACGGTGTGCACCACGTTCTCGTGCGCCACCGGGAGCTGGCGGATCACCAGGTCGTAGAAGTACCGGGCCTGGATGGGGTGGTGCATGATCAGCGGCACCTGCGAGAGATCGGCGGCGCGCAGCGTTCGGTCGACCTGCGACAGCGGGTGCCCCGAGGGCACCGCGAGCACCAGCTGCTCGGAGAACAGCAGCCACGACTCGAACCGAGCGGTGTCGAAGGGTGGTCGGGCGAGCCCCAGTTCCAGGTCACCGCGCTGGAGGGCACGCACCTGCTCCCCGCTGACCTGCTCCTCGAGCGCGACGTCGATCTCGGGCAGTGCGGAGGCGATCTCCGCCAGCAGCGGCCCCAGCAGGCTGAAGCCGGTGGCTGCGGTGAATCCGATCCGGATCTCACCGGCCCGGCCGGAGGCGATCCTCCGCGCGGCGGCCGGGGCCCGCTCGGCCGCGACCACCAGCCGCCGCGCCTCGACGAGGAACGCCCGCCCGGCGGCCGTGAGCGTGACCTTGCGGCTGTCGCGTTCGAGCAGGATCACGCCGACGCTGCGCTCGAGCTTCTGGATCTGCCGGCTCAGCGGCGGCTGCGTCATCGCCAGCCGCTCGGCGGCGCGGCCGAAGTGCAGCTCCTCCGCCACGGCGATGAACTGTCGCGCCTGCTCCAGGGTGAACATGATGCCCTCCAGGTATCGGTCGACGCCCCGACGGGCGTGAACTGGCATCGTAAGTTCCTGATGCGCCGCCGCTCCGGGCGGCTAGGCCCTCTCCGGCTGAGAGCTGCCCGCTCGGTTCTCCGGCGGTTCCGGCGACTCGGTCAATCGCTGCCGGGAGCCGATCAGATGCATGCGCATCGCCGCGGCCGCGGCGCGCTCCTCCCCCGCCTCGATCGCCGCCAGCACGGCCGAATGCTCTGCCGCGGCAGCCGCGGCCGCAGTCGTCTCGAGCCGGGACCGCGGCATGACGATCATCGTCGGCCCCAGCGCGTCGAGGAGATCGAGGAGGTAGGGGTTCCCCGAGGCCACAGCGACGGAGCGGTGGAACGCGAAGTCGTGCTCGAGCGCGGCGGCGGGTGTGTTCACGGCGCCCTCGAAGGCTGTCAGGGCGTCCCGCAGCGCGGCCAGATCGCCGACTCCCCGCCGGGCGGCCGCCAGCGCCGCCGCCTCGCTCTCCACCCCGGCGCGCAGCTCGAGCAGTGCACGGCGATCCTCGAGGCTGCGCACCGGGCGACCCGGCCAGCCGCTGCCGGGCTCGGAGGGCGGGGTGAGGGCGAAGCTGCCCGCACCGCGGCGGGTGCGCACCAGCCCGTCGGCCCGCAGCCGGGTGATCGCCTCGCGCACCACGGTGCGGCTCACGCCGTGCTCGGCGATCAGCTCGTTCTCGCTGGGCAGCTTCTCGCCGGGGCTGATCTCTCCCTCTACGATCTGCTGCCGCAGCGTGGCCACCAGCTCCTCGGTGCGGTGCGCGGCCATGCTCAGGCGGCCCCGAACTCGACGGAGTCGGTGGTCCAGGCCCGCGCCTGGCCGCTCAGGGTGATGCCCAGGCCCGGACGATCCGGGACCAGCATCCGGCCCTCGCGGGTCTCCAGCCGCTCCTCGAACAGCGGATCCAGCCAGTCGAAGTGCTCCACCCAGCTCTCCCGCGGATAGGCGGCCGCCAGGTGCAGATGGATCTCCATCGCGAAGTGGGGCGCGAGGTCCAGGCCGGCATGATCGGCGAGAGTGGCGAGCTTCAGGAACGGGGTGATGCCCCCGACCCGCGGCGCGTCGGGCTGGAGCACGTCGCAGGCACCGACCTCGATCAGCCGCAGGTGCTCGCCCACCGAGGCGAGCATCTCGCCGGTGGCGATCGGGGTGTCCAGCGCCCGGGCGAGGGCGGCATGACCCTCGGAGTCCTCGGCATCCAGCGGCTCCTCGATCCACACCAGGTCGAGCTCCTCGAGCCGCCGACCCATCCGCAGCGCGGTGTGGCGGTCCCATTGCTGGTTCGCGTCCACCATCATCGGCACGTCCGGCCCGAGGTGCTCCCGGATCGCGGTGGCGCGCCGCAGATCCTCCGCACCGTCGGGGAGGCCCACCTTGATCTTGATGCCGCCGATCCCCTCGGCCAGGGAGCGGTCGGCGCGCTCGCGGATCTCGTCGACCGACGCGTGGAGGAAGCCGCCGGAGGTGTCGTAGGTGCGCACGCCGTCCCGGTGGGCGCCCAGCAGCTTCGCCAGCGGCAGGCCGGCCCGCTTGGCCTTGAGGTCCCACAACGCGATGTCGATCGCGGCGAGCGCCTGGGTGGCGACGCCGGAGCGTCCGACGGAGGCCCCGGCCCACTGCAGCTTCGAGTAGAGCTTGGCGATGTCGCTCGGATCCTCGCCGATCGCCGCCCCGGCGACCTCCGCGGCGTGGGCGTACTGGGCAGGGCCGCCCGCTCGCTTGGAGTAGCTGAAGCCCACGCCCTCATGTCCCTGTGCGGTGGTGATCTCCGCGAACAGGAACACCACCTCGGTCATCGGACGCTGCCGGCCGGTGAAGACCTTCGCGTCCGAGATCGGGGTGGGCAGCGGCAGGGTCGCGGTGGACAGTCGCAGATGGCGGATCACATCAGGGGTGTACGGCACGGAGGATCCTTCGTCGGTCGGCAGGGACCGACTTATCATACAAGGCTCGTACTTGTTTGTTAAGTATGGGAGTCGTGGGAGCTCAGCACACTCCGACGAACTCCCCGTTGCGCGGCAGTCCGTCCGGGAAGGTGATCGCGACCGCGCGGGCGCGCGTCGGGTCCGCAGAGGTCATCGCCTGGAGGTGCAGGTGCGGCTCGGTGCTGTTGCCCGAGTTCCCGCAGCGGGCCAGCACGTCCCCTGTCGCGACCCGCTCGCCGGGGCCGACGGTGACGCTGCCGCGCTGCAGATGGCACAGCGCCACGAACACCTCGTCGCCGCCGTGACGGCAGCGCAGGATGACGTGGTTACCGGCCACCGCCCGCCATCCCTCGGCGACACGGGTCCCCTGAGTGAGGGAATAGACGATCGAGGGGAGGCCGCGGTGGGCGGCATGGTCGACCTCGCCGTCGTGGACGGCCGTGACGACGCCGTCAAGGGGGCTGCGCACCTCCCAGCCGAATCCGGGGAAGGCCTCCGGCGGTTCCGGGGTCAGCAGCGAGCGGGGGCGCAGCGGGGCGCTGCGGCCGCGGTCGTCGACCGGCACCAGGTCGATCGCGTGGTCCAGGGCGAGCCGGCTCGTGCCGTGGCTCGGGACCTGGTGGGCGGGACTGTTCTGCACCCGCCAGCGTCCGGGTCTCGGCAGGGCGAGGAGCAGCGGAGTGCCCGAGGGGCTCATTCGTCCGGCCCGGGCTCTGGGCCGTTGACGCCGACGATCCGCTCCCCCACCACTGCCCAGGCGGAGAAGGCGGCGACGCCGAAGCCGAATGCCTCCCGGCGGGCGGTCGCCTTCGGGCCCTCACCGGTCACGGCGCGGGCCAGCAGCAGGCCCCCGACCAGGTCGGCACCTCCCCAGAGAGCGTTCACCACCGCCGCCCCCGCGATTCTCGATCCTGGCCCCATGGTTCCTCCGTTCGTCGTCGGCGGGCCCGCGGGGCGAGCGCTCAGCTCGCCGGATGGAAGTAGGTGGTGCCCAGCGCCCGGGTGACGGCGCCGGTGACCAGCTGCAGCTGCTCCATCTCCTCGTCGAAGCCGTCCATGATGTCGTCGAGCGAGCGGAAGCGCAGGCTCGCCAGGGCCCGTCCCACGATCCGGCGGCCCGGCTCCGAGGCGCCAAGGCGGTCGAAGCTGTTGCCGTGGAGCTTGGCGAGGGTCTCGAGCGCCTCGTCGAGCTCGCTGAGGCAGTGCACGGCCGAGCGCGGGAAGATCGAGTCCAGCAGCAGGAACTCGATCGCCCGGTACGACCGGACGCGACCCCGGTAGGAGCGGATATAGGCCTCGTGCGCACTGCACGAGCGCAGCAGCATCACGGTGCCGGCGGAGGACGCGTCCTCCAGGTCGTGGTCCTGCAGGTTCCGGGCGAGCATGTCCACCCTTTCGAGGAGCTGCCCGATCCGCAGGAACAGCCAGGCCTCGTCACGCGCCATCGAGGAGTCCACGAGCCCGTTGACCACCGCACAGCGGTCCTTGGCGAACTGGAAGGCGCCGTGCATGCGGGAGGGGCGCACCCCGCGGGGCAGGCCGAGGGTAGTGGTGTTCAGCGACTCCCACACCTCCGTCGAGAGCACCTCGCGCACGCCGCGGGCGTTCTCCCGGGCGGTGAGCAGGGCGCCTGCCACAGACGACGGATTCATCCGGTCGGTGACCAGGCGGTCCAGCACCCGCTGGACGGTGCAGTCGCCCTCATCGACCTGCTCCACGCCGAACACCTGGTAGACGGAGCCGCACGCGGCGGTGAGATCCTCCGGGGTGTCCTCGGTGATCGACTGCAGCGTGACGTCGAGGATGCGGGCGGTCTGATCGGCCCGCTCGACGTAGCGTCCGATCCAGAACATCGCATCGGCGATCCTACTGAGCATCATGGGGTGCCTCCTCCACGTCGATGATCGGGATCGCGGAGGTGACCGGGTCCGGCTCGGGGGCCTGTTCCTCGACCGCCTCCTCGCGCACGTCCTCGAACTCGTCGTAGCTGTCGTCGGTGGGATCCTCGATCCCCTCGCCCCGGGCCTCCTGGGACTGCGAGGCCGAGGGCGCGCTGTCGGTACCGGTCGAGCGCTCCGTGGCGAGCACCCAGGTGTCCTTGGAACCGCCGCCGCGGGAGGAGTTCACGATCATCTCTCCGCGGGGAAGGGCGACGCGGGTGAGCCCGCCCGGCAGCACCCAGACATCGTCGCCGCTGTTCAGCGCGAAGGGGCGCAGATCCACATGCCGGGGCTCGGGACCGTCCTCGACCAGGGTGGGGATGGTGGACAGCTGCACCACCGGCTGGGCGATCCAGCCCCGCGGATCAGCCTCGAGCCGGGCACGCAGGGCGTCGAGCTCCTCGGCGGTGGCGGAGGGGCCGATGACGATGCCCTTGCCGCCGGAGCCGTCGACGGGCTTGACCACCAGCTCCTCGAGCCGGTCGAGCACCTCGGCGCGGGAGTCGGGCTCCTCCAGCCGCCAGGTGTCGACGTTCGGCAGGATCGGCTCCTCGGAGAGGTAGTAGCGGATCAGGTCCGGCACGTAGGTGTACGTGAGCTTGTCGTCGCCGATGCCGTTGCCGATGCCGTTGGCGACCACCACGTTGCGGGCGAGCACCGCGCGCACAAGGCCCGGCACCCCCAGCATCGAATCGGGCCGGAACACCTCGGGATCGATGAAGTCGTCGTCGGTGCGCTTGTAGATCACGTCCACGCGCCGCAGCCCGGCGGTGGTGCGCATGTAGATGCGCTCGTTGCGCTCGACGAGGTCTGAGGCCTCGACCAGGTCCACACCCATCGTGCGCGCCACCAGGGAGTGCTCGAAGTAGGCGCTGTTGAAGCGCCCCGGGGTGAGCACGACCACCGTGGCCTCCTCGTCGGCGATGTCCGGCGCGGCCGCCTGCAGCGCGGCCAGCAGCCGGCCCGGGTACTCGCCCACCCGGCGGACCGGCCGGGCCGCGAACAGCTCCGGGAAGGCCTGCGCCATCGCACGACGGTTCGAGAGCACGTAGCTGACCCCGCTGGGGGTGCGCACGTTGTCCTCCAGCACCCGGAACTCGTCCGCGCCGTCCCGCACCAGGTCGATGCCGGAGATATGGATCCGCACGCCGTTGGGCGGGGTGTAGCCGCGCATCTCCTCGACCACGTAGGCGGAGGACGTCACGAGCTCCGCGGGGATCACTCCGTCGGCGATCGCGGACTGGTCGTTGTACAGATCGTCCAGGAAGCGTTCCAGGGCGCGCACGCGCTGGGAGATTCCGGCGGAGACGCGCGCCCATTCCTCGGCCGCGATCACCCGGGGGATCGCATCGATCGGGAAGGGTCGCTCCTCCCCGGCATGGTCGAAGGTGATGCCCTGGTCGAGGTAGCTGCGGGCCAGCGACTCCGACCGGGCACGGAACTCCTCGGGCCCGAGGCCGGCCAGCGCATCGTGCAGAGCGCGATAGGTGGGCCGCACGGTGCCGTCGGGCGCGAACATCTCGTCGCCCCCGGAACCAGTGCGAGCGCTGTGGAACAGCGAGGTGGCAGACATGCCTACCATTCTCCCATCACCCCCGATCCGCGTGGCGACGTTCGCGCAGGAAGCGAGAACCATGTCCCTGGCCTCCCGGCTCGCCTCCCTCCTCCGCACCGCGTCCCGTTCCCCCGCCGTGCGCCGCGGCGCACGCGCCCTGGGCCGGGCTGCGGTCCGCGCCGTCCAGGACCGGCGTCACGACACGGTCCGTGGCGTGCAGTCATCGGACCCCTCACGGCAGTCCGCCCCGCGCCCTGCGGAGGGTGACACCTCGGGTCGGCAGCGCGACCACGCCCTCGCCGATCGACGCGGGAGCACCCCGCCGGCTCTCGTCTACGCGCCCCGACAGGACGAGCGCCCCGACCCCGGTGAAGTGGTGTGGGCCTGGGTCCCGTACGAGGAGGACATCTCCCAGGGCAAGGACCGCCCGGTGCTCGTGGTGGCCGAGGAAGGTGCGGAGGTGGGCGGCGAGGACGGTGCCGGCACTGTCCTCATCGCTCTGATGCTCACCTCCCGCGACCGCACCGAGAGCGGCGCGGTGGCGACCGACGAGCACGGCGCGACCTGGGTGGACATCGGCTCCGGGGAGTGGGATCGCCAGGGTCGTCCCTCCGAGGTCAGGGCGGATCGGCTGCTGCGCCTGGCTCCCGACGCGGTGCGCCGCGAGGGCGGTCGCCTGGATCGGGAGCGGTACGACCAGGTCGCCTCGGCGGTCCAGGAGCTCCACGGCTGGTGAACACCTCCCCCGCCGGGTCATGACCAGCCGTGATGACGACAGCCCAGGAGACACGCCGCACATCCGGTACGGCGACCCGGTCGGGTTCTGGTAATGTCCTGCACCGTATGTGTGACATACCGTTCGGTGTGCGCATGACGTGGTCCCGCCGTGTCAGGGGCGACGCTTCGTGCGACCCGGGCGAGTACCCGTGGCAGCGACCCGGTACCGACGTCTCCAGGCGAGTCCCCACCGCCGTCCCCGTCGGCTCCGTTCCTCGGCCGTCACGGATGATCCACCGCAGCAGCACAAGAGAAGAGTCTTCGTGGCAAACATCAAGTCCCAGATCAAGCGGAACACGACGAACGAGAAGGCGCGCCTGCGCAATCGCGCCGTCAAGTCCGAGCTCCGCACCTACACCCGCAAGGTGAAGGCCGCCGTCTCCACCGGCGACGCCGAGGTGGCGGGCGAGGCGCTCAAGAGCGCCTCCCGCAAGCTCGACAAGGCCGTCTCCAAGGGCGTCATCCACCAGAACCAGGCCGCGAACCGCAAGTCCGGTCTCGCGAAGCTGGTCGCCGGCGTCAGCAAGTGATGTCCGGCAGCGAATGAGCTGCCTCCCCGCCTGACGGGGTGACCAGGAGCCCGGTGCGCAGTGATGCGCACCGGGCTCCTTGCTGTGCAGGGGCTTCGCCGGGCAGGGGCGGTTCAGCCTGCGCGCCGGGCCCGGCAGATGCCCATCACCATGCGCTGCACGGACCACTGGGGGTCGCGTCCGGCGCCCTTGACCTCGTGATCGGCGCGGGCCACGGACTCGATCGCCCGGGCCAGGGAGCGGTCGTTCCAGCTCCTGGCCTCACGGCGGAGGTTCCGCAGCATCCAGTCGGGCATGCCGAGGGTGCGGGAGCTCGCCTCGGGCGCGGTGACCTTCGCCAGCGACCGCATCTTGGAGGCGATCGCGGCGACGATCGGGACCGGGTCGGCGCCGGCGAGCTGCGCCTGCTGGAGCAGCTGCAGGGCCTCCTGCTCCCGTCCGGCGATGGCGGCATCGGCCACCGCGAAGGCGGTGGACTCGACCCGGCCGGCCGTCAGCGCGTGGACATCGGCCACGGAGACCTGGGGAGCCTGCTCCCCGGGATCGGGGGTGGAGTCCTCGATGAGCTGGCGGCTGATCGCGGCCAGCTCGGCGAGATCGGTGCCGAAGGCATCGACGAGGGCGATCAGCGCCTCGGGCTGGATACGGCGCTGGGCGCGCGCGAACTCGGCGGCGACGAAGCTCTGCTTGTCCGCGGCGCGCTTGACGGGACTCGCATCGACCCGCGGGACGCCGGCCTTCTTGAGCGCGTCCAAGAGCTTCTTGCCGCGGTTGCCGCCGCGGTGCACGAGCACCACGGAGACATCCTGCTCCGGAGCCTTGACGTAGTCCAGCAGCTCGAGGACGAGGGCGTCCGGTGCCGCCTGCAGCTCGGGGACGACGACGAAGCGGGGCTCCCCGAACAGAGAGGGACTGGCCACCTGGGCGAGGGCGCCCGGGCCGAGGGCGTCCCCGGAGAGGTCATGGATCTCGACGGTGGGGTCCGCCTCGCGGGCGAGGGCGCGCAGGCGCTGGACGGCCCGGTCGGCGATCAGCGCCTCGGTACCGTGGACCAGCACGATCGGGGCGAGGGCGACACTGTGCCACTCGACATCGCTCACGGCAGGCTCCTGACTGCTGGGGGACCGGACGATCCTATCGGGCGGGGCCGACGCTGCGCGCCGTCGAGGCGTCATCGAGCGGCAGCACCACGGTGCCGTGGACATCGGTGCGCAGCACCTGTGCACCGGTGTCCTCCATCAGGTCCAGCAGCTCATCGGTGGGATGGCCGAAGCTGTTGTCCTGTCCCACCGGGACCAGGGCGAGCTCGGCGTCGAGCTGCCGGTAGAGCGGATCGTGCTGGAAGCGGGATCCGTGATGGGCGACCTTGACGATGTCGGTCGGGCCCGGGGACAGCGCCGCGACCTCGGCCTGGGCCGCGGGCTCGAGGTCCCCGAGGGCGATCAGGCGGGTGCCGTCCTCCCAGTTCGCCTCGAGCGCGATCGAGCAGTCGTTGGCCGCGTCCCCCTCCCCCGCGCCGTGCTCGGCCGCACTCGCGCGGCGGGCGTCCTCTGCGGAGCCGGGCCACAGCACACGCAGGAGCAGTCCTGGGCTCTCCCAGGACTGTCCGGTGACAGCGACCGTGGTCGGGACCTCGGGGACGACGTCCTCCGCGGCCTCGGGCAGCGGGCAGATCCACTGCGCCGTCGGCGTGCGCGATCCGCTCAGCGCAGCCCTGCCCCCGGTGTGGTCCGCATGAGGATGGGTCAGCACCAGCAGGTCTATCCGACCCACCCGGAGCCGGTCCAGGCACCGGCTCAGCGCGGCGGGGTCCGGGCCCGTGTCGATCAGCACGGTGGCGGCGGCGCCGTCCGGGGTCCGGGGACGCAGCAGCAGGGCGTCGCCCTGGCCGACGGCGCACAGGGCGAGACGCCACTCCTGGTCGCCGCCGAGAGGGACCAGCCGTGCCGCCCCCGGGGCGAGGGCCACCACCAGCAGGCCCGCCACCACCCACCGCACGACCGGCAGGCGACGGCACGCGATCGCGATCGCCGCGATGATCAGCACGGCGACGGCGAGCAGCAGACCGGGAGCTCCCTCGGGGACCGCGATGCGGGACCCCGGCAGAGAGTCCGCGGTGCGTGCGATCAGCAGCACGAGATGGGCGCCCCCGGCGGCGATCGTCCACAGCAGCGATGCGGCGGCAGGCCAGAGCGTCCCGATCACGAGGGCCAGCAGACCGATCACGGTGGAGGGCCCCACGAGCGGTCCCACGATCAGGTTCACCGGCACCGCCCACACCGAGAGCTCCGGCGTCAGCAGGATCAGGACCGGGGTGCACACCAGCTGCGCGACCAGCGGGACGGCGAGCACGAGGGCCGCGGTCCGCCCGATCCTGTCTCCTGAGGCCTCGGCGATCACCGCCGCGAGCGGCGGCGCGGCCAGCAGGATCGCCGCCGTCGCGAGGGCGGAGAGCAGGAAGCCGATCGATGCAGCGGTCACCGGATCCAGCACGGACCACAGCGCGACGGTGAGGGCGAGAGCCGCCACCGGTGAGGCGCGCACACCGGCGAAGCGTGCGGCCAGCAGCGGTGCGGCCATGGTGGCGGCTCGCTGGACGCTCGGCTCGTCGCCGACCAGCCAGACGTAACCAGCGACCACGATCCCTGCGGCGAGCAGGCGGGGCCGCCTGCGCACCCCGGCCAGCAGCAGCGGTCCCAGCACCGCGGCGAGCACCAGTGCGATGTTCGCGCCGGAGACGGCGACCAGGTGCGAGATCCCGGCGCGGCGCATGATCTCCTCCGTCTGCTCCCCCATCCCACGGGTGTCGCCGGTGGTCATTCCCCGCACCAGGGCGGCCTCGTCGGGAGGCAGATGGGCAGTGGCCCGACGCGCCTGCTCGCGCAGCTGGTGCCGTGCGGACTGCGCGCTTCTGGTGAGGGCACCGCCTCTCACCGGGTGCACCTCGGTGACGCGCAGGACGACCAGGTCTCCGCTGACCGACACGCGCCCTCGCAGCTGGGCCGCATCCCCGTCCCGCACCCGGGCGAGATCCCGTGCTGCCGCGCCCGAGGCGCGCACGAGCACGGGCATCGACCCGGGCAGGACGACGGTGTCCCGACCGATCCGAGCGGGTGCTCGCACGGTCCGGGCCCGCATCTGCTGGCCTGAACGGGACCACTGCGGCCCGCTCGCCGGGACGGCGGGGTCCGCTGCCGCGACCACGGTGAGCTCCACGATCAGTCCCTGCTCCGCGGCGGCCGAGAGGGCGTCGTCGGTGCCTCCGTGACGCTGCAGCGCCGGGAACAGCAGCGCACCGGCCAGCACCACGATCCCGAGGTGCGCGAAGATCGCCTGCGCCGAGCGGGTGGGACCGAGGAGCGTGATGGCGGTCAGTGCGAGGGCGATCAGCACTGCGCCACCGGCGATGGCAGCGGCGGTACCCGCGGTGACTCCGAGCACCGCAAGTGCCCATATGCAGGTCGCTCCGGGCAGCAGGCGCAGGTCACCGCGGGTCATACGGTGGCCTTCGGACGGATCTCCTCGAGGGTGGCCGGCCCGATGCCGGAGACCTCGAGCAGGCCGTCCACCGACTCGAACGGACCGTTCTTCTCCCGGTGCTCGAGGATCCGCTGGGCGATCGCGGGCCCGACCCCGGGCAGTTCCTCCAGCTCCGCGAGGCTCGCCGTGTTCAGGTCGATCGCGCCTGCAGCGTCGGGGCCCGAGGCCGCGCCGTCGGCGCCCGCGTCGGCCCCATCGGCGTGCCCGTCCCCGGATCCAGGGGCGTCGCCCGGCTGTGGTCGCGGGTCCTCCCCCGGCACCGGGACATGGACCTGCTCGCCATCGACGAGGGGCCGGGCGAGGTTGACCGCGGTGAGGTCCGCCTCTGCGGTCGGTCCACCGGCCGCGCTGAGCGCGTCATCGACCCGGGCTCCGCCGGGGAGCCTCACCACGCCGGGCGCCGTGACCGCGCCGGAGACGTGGACGATGAGCTCACGGCTCTCCTGCGGCGCCGGGCTCGAATCCTGCTGCTCCGCTCCGTCCACGGTGGGGGCACTGCTCGCCGGCATCTCGCCGCCCTCTGATGCCGAGCCCTCCCCGGCCTCCGGGACGTCGGCGGGCGCGCTCGGCGCCGCCGGATCGGCCGATGCCGCCGCTGCGGTCTCCGTCTCGAGCGGCACCGCGGAACCGGTTCCGGAGAGGTGGACGACCCCCACAGCGATCAGCACCAGCACCGCCACCCCCACGAGCGCCGAGGGGGACGGTGCCGGCAGCGAGAATCTCCGGGCCCGCGACGGTTCGACGTGATCCCGACGCTCGATCAGCGCCTGACCGGTGCGGCGGTGCCGTCCAGCACGGCCGCTCCGTGGCCGCTCGGATCCGATGTCCTGTCCCATGCCCGTCAACCTAGGCGGGCGCGGGCCTCCTGCTCCCGGCGGAGCACACCTCTGGGGACGTGGAGCCTCTGGGGAGGAACGGTCCGGGCAGCGTCACAGCGGTGGGGTCGGTCCGGCAGCGTCAGCGCCGTGGGAGCGGTGCGGTGCAGTCGCCGCCGTGGGATCAGCGCGGCGGCGCCGGAGTCACAGAGTCAGCCCAGGCCCAGCATCATCAGCCACTGGTGGCGGAAGGCCACGCCGATGACGACCACGACCAGCAGGTACCACAGCAGCGTCAGCACCACCCATCGGCGCAGCAGGTTCCCCAGCGGGGCGGGGAGCCGCAGATCGCCGCTCTCGATGGTGCGAGCGAGGGTCACGAAGAACATCGGTGCCGTGATGGTCCAGATCACCATGCACCAGGGGCACAGCGCCCGGATCAGGAAGATCGCGGAGATGGCCAGGAAGTGCACATAGCCGAAGGCGAAGGTCATGCCGCCCAGCCGGGCCCAGCGGACCCAGGAGGGCAGGTGGGTCCCCGAGACCATCAGCGCGCCGAGCAGGCCCATGATCGCGAAACCGCCCAGACCGATCGCCATGTTCGGGATCCCCAGCGCGGCGGACTGCCAGGTCATCATCACGCTGCCGCAGGAGATCAGCGGATTCACGTCGCAGGCGAGGCTCGCCCCGGGATTCGCGAGCAGGAACTCCTTGCCGACCTGCAGCTCGAGAGAGGAGATCCAGCCGATCAGCCCGCCGATCAGCAGCACCAGCCCGGCGAGGCGCTGCCCGGCACGCGGCGTCGCCGAACGCTCCGCGGCGATCTCCGCGTCGATCTCGGCCAGCAGATCTGCATCGGGCTCGGCGTTCCCCGAGCGTCCTGCCCTCTCCGGATGATCAGCGGGCTCTGCAGGCCCCGCAGGGCCGGTGGGTATCGAGTTCATGAGATGACCGTGCTCTTCCGTGCGGGGGGTCGGGATCCGTGACCGGAGTTCAGCGGACGGGGTGCTCGCGGAACCAGGTGGCGAGGCGGGCGTTGCCCTCGTCCATGCTCACCCGGGGCGTCCACTGCAGGCGCTCGCGGGTGCGGCGCTGGTCGAACCAGTGCGCCGTGGACATCTGCTCGGCGAGGAACTCCGTCATCGGCGGTTCATCGTGCCCGGGGCGCTTCTCCCAGAGCCGCTCGATGACGCGTCCGGCGAAGCGTGCCGCGCTGCCGGGGACGCGCAGGGTCGGCGCGGGCACGCCAGCGGCCTCGCACCAGCCGGCGAAGACGTCGCGCACGGTGCGGGGCTCGCCGTTGGAGACCACGAAGCTCTCCCCGTGCACCTCCTGGATCCGGTCGAATCCGGCGACGATCGCCTCCGCGGCGTTGGTGACGTAGGTGGTGTCGATCAGCGCCATGCCGTGATCCAGCAGCGGCAGCCTGCCTCGACGGGCCCGGTCCACGATCCGGCCCACCAGCTGGGTATCACCGGGACCCCACACCACATGGGGGCGGATCGAGGTGACCAGCAGGTCCTGCGAGCCGTCCGCCTCCATGGCGAGCAGCTCGGCGGCGGCCTTGGTGCGGGCGTACGGTCCGCGGGCCCGCGAGGGATCCGCGGAGGTGGCATCGGCGCCGACGATCGCCCGGCCCAGATGGGCGACCGACGGGGAGGAGACGTTCACGAGCGCTCCCCCACCCTGGGATCGCAGGGCGTCGACCACGTGGCGGGTGCCGTCGATGTTGATCGCCCGGTACTCGTGCTCCGGCCCGGAGAGGGAGACCTTGGCGGCGAGGTGGATCACCGCGTCGGCGCCCTCCACCGCCCGGCGCACGTCCTCGGCCTCGGTGAGGGCGCCGAGCACGTCCTGCACCCCGTCGATCCCGGCCGGGCGGCGCTGGAAGGCGCGCACGCTCGCGCCACGGTCCCGCAGCACGGTCGCGACGGCACCGCCGAGCATGCCGGAGGCGCCGGTGACCAGGACCGTCGGAGCGCTCACAGGGCGTCCGCCCGTTCCCCGGAGAGGGTCTGCTCGGACCAGCGAGAGAGCGCCGCGCGGTCGATCTTCGAGTTGTGGCGGATGTCCGTGGGCAGCGAGCTGGTGGTGAACACCGCGACCACCTCCGCACCGGAGCGCTCGCGCACCGCGCGGCGCACGGCCTCCTGGAGGGAGGGCTCGGCAGGGCGGGGACGGCCTGCCTTCCCCGGGCGGTAGCCGTCCACGGTCTCGAGCACGACCACGATCTGCTGGGTGCCGCGGGGGCCGACGACGGCCGCGCCGGCGCGGCGCACCGTCGGCACGGACTCTGCGGCGCCCTCGACCTGGACGGGCGTGAGCAGGCCGTCGGGGGTGGCCAGGACGTGCGCCGCACGACCCTCGACCCACAGCCGTCCCTCACGGTCCAGATGGCCGACGTCGCCGGTGGCGTGCCAGCCCTCGAAGCGCATCGAGGTGTGCGTGGTGCGCCAGAGCATGAGGTAGCGGTCGCGGACGTGCGGCGCGCGCACCAGTATCTCGCCCCTCACCTCGGCGTCCCGGGTGATCTCTCCGGTGGTGGTGCCGAGCTCGTCCATCACGGCGATGGCGATCTCGACCCGCGGCACCGGACGCCCGACGCAGACTCCGGACCCCTCGCCGGCATCCTCGATGCCCTCGAGGTCGATCGCGGCGACGGCCAGGCACTCGGTCATGCCGTACGGGGTCAGCGCCCGCGCATTCGGCATCAGGGTGCGCAGCTCGCGCAGCAGCGGCGCGGGGATGGGGGCACCGGCGGAGAAGAAGCTCGCCGCACGGGCCATGGCGGCCCGGCCGGTCTCGTCGAGCTGGTCCGCGGTGTCGATGATGTTGCGCAGCGCGGCGGGAGCGGTGAACACCGCCGGGCTGCCCAGCGCGTCGATCGCCTCGGCCAGAGCCGGCGCAGTGAGATCGCCCGGCCGCATGATGTCCATGTCGGGCACCACCGTCGGCGCACCCAGCGCCGGGCCCAGCAGGGCGAAGGTCGCGAAACCCGCGACCAGTCCGCGCTCGGGCGCCAGATCCAGGGTGTCGCCCACAGCGGTGAACATCGCGCCCAGCTGGCGATGGGTCAGCACGGCGCCCTTGGCGGGCCCGGTGGACCCGGAGGTGAACAGGATCGCGGCGTCCGCATCGGGGTCGGGCCACGCCGCATCGAGCGGCGCACCGAGCTCCCGCTGCAGCGAGCCGGAGCGGGCGAGCTCGGCGATGGAGGTCTCCACGCCGAGAGCGGTGCGATCCACCGTGGGCAGCTGCTCGACCGAGAGGCGGCGGCCGGGCCAGCCGAGCGCCCTGGCGCCGACCAGTGCCCGCTTGATGCCGATGAACCAGTCCGGGTGCGAGCCGATGACCGCGCGGGTCAGGCCCGGGATGCCGAGCCCGGCATCTGCGACCACGGCCACGGCACCGATCCGGAAGCAGGCGTAGAGCACTCCGGTGAGGTCCGCGCCGGGGGTGACCAGCAGGCTGACCCTGTCCCCGGGTCGGACGCCGTGGGAGAGCAGCCCCGCGGCGATGTCGTCGACCCTGCGGTCCAGCAGCGACCAGGAGATCTCCCGCGGTTCGCCGTCGGGACCGCTGAGCTCGACCACGGCCGGGCGGTGCGCGTGACGGGGGTCGGCGGCGAGCTCGGCGAGCCGGGCGCTGATGGGGCGCTCGGGCGCCTGCTCGGCGGCGGAGGACACCGGGTGCCAGGCCGGCGCCTCGGTGCGGGGCTGCTCCGCGGTGCCGAAGGTGGTCTCGAGCCAGTCGGCGACCAGGCCGGCGACGTCGGCGTCCTCCCACACCAGGTGGGAGGCGCCCTCGAAGCGATGGACGTCCGCATGGGGCACACGCTGGATCAGATCGCGCAGGAAACGGTCGGAGAAGGTGATGTCTCGCGGACCCCAGGCGAACAGCGTCGGGACGCGGAGCTCGGTGAGCCCCTCGGCGACCCGCTCGAGGGTGGTCCGGGAGGGATGGTCGGCGGCGGCGGGGATGTCGGCGACGAACTGGTCGATGCCGAGCCGGCGCGAACGACCGCGGTAGGGGGCGAGGTAGGCGTCCTGCACCTCGCGCGGCAGCGCGGGCTTGGACAGCGACAGGGTGGTGCGCAGGAAGGTGTCGGTCACCGAGGTCGAGGGGGTCCGGAACCAGGGGGCGGTCGCGAGCTGCAGCGCCTTCGGCAGCGCCTCCTCGAGCTTCTGATGGACGCCGGTGTTGGTGAGGATCATCCCGGCGAGGTCGTGGCGGTTGTCCAGTGCCCAGCCCGCGGAGACCAGCCCGCCCCAGTCGTGGCCGACGGTGACCACCGGGCCGCGCAGCGACAGCGCGTCCGTGAGCAGCGACAGGTCGGTGATGCGGTCCTGGTAGCGGCGCTTCACGCCGGTGCGCTCGGACCAGCCCATCTCCAGCTGGTCCACCGCGATCAGGCGCCACGGGATGTCGTCCCGCACCAGAGAGCGGAACAGGAAGGAGTAGGTGGGGTTGCCGTGGACGGCCAGCAGCGTGCCGCGCGGGGTGATGCCGCGCTCGGCCAGCAGCGGACCGGAGTCCAGCAGGTGCCAGCGACGCTTCTCGCCGGTGTGGTCGCGCACCTCGAGGGTGCGGCTGAGGCGAGGATCCACGCCCGGCAGGGCGGGAGTCTCCTCGAGCGTGGCGCGACGGCGCCCGGTGCTGCCCTTGGTGCTCACCACTCGACCTCCATCATCCCGGTGTTGAGTCCTGAGCCGACGCCCATCAGCAGCACGCGCTGGCCCCGTTCTATCGAGTCCTGATGATGCGCGAGGGTCATCGGCACCGCTTCGGCGGCGACATTGCCCCAGTCCGCGAGCGTCATCGGGATGCGGTCCATCCCCACCCCGGTGATCTTGGAGAAGTTGCGGATGTAGACCGTGGAGACCTGGTGCGGGATCACGATGTCGAGGTTCTTGAAGTCGTATCCGGCCTCGTTGGCGCCCTTCCAGGTGTCCAGGATGAGCTGGATGCCGTTCTCGAGCAGACCGGCGGAATCCGTGCGCATGTCCTGCATGTTCGCCACGCACAGCTCGTGATGCTCGGTGCCGGCGCGCGCCTGGGTGTGCTTGAGCCGGTGCCCCTCGGGATGCTCATCCGTCGGGCCGAGCACGGCGGCGGCCGCGCCGGAGCCCAGGGTGAGGGAGGCGAACTGGTTGTTGAAGTCCGCACGGGTGGAGGTCTTGGAGTTCAGGCGGTCGATGGTGCCGCGCTGCACCTCCTCGACGTCTTCCGCGCCCACCACCAGGGCGTACTTGATCTGGCCGGAGTCGATCATGCTCGAGGCCATCGTCATGGCGTTGACGAAGCCGAGGCAGGCGTTGGTGATGTCGAAGTTCATCGCACTGGAGGGCAGGCCCAGGGAGTGGTGGATCCCGGTGGAGACCGCCGGCTCCAGGTGCTGGCGGGACACGGAGGCGTTGATCAGCAGGCCGACCTGGTCGCGCATGATCCCGGCCTTCGCCATCGCACGCTCCGCGGCGAGCACGACACCCTGCTTCCAGCCGTTGTCCCGGTCGCGCCACCAGCGGCGCTCATAGACGCCGGCCACTCGCTGCAGCACGCCCTTGGGCAGCCGCAGGCGCTTGCGGGCCGGGGAGAGCATCTCGTCGATGTCGTCGGAGGTCACCGTGACCTGCGGGAGGCTCATCTCGACCGCGAGCAGGCTGGTGTTCCTGTGGACGATCCCTGTGTTCCCGTTCCCCATCAGCGTGCGCTACCTCGTCGTTCCGTGTGGCCGTCGTCGTGGCGGGTCGCCGGGACGGGCCCGGTGCCTGCATCCGTCATTGTCACACCTGCACCTGGGGACGCCCTCACGGGGTGGTGGATCCCACGCCACCCCTGTCGGGACCGTCTCCGGCGCCGCCCTCGCGCTCCTCTCCCCCGTCGATCTCGCCCGGGGCGGGTTCGCCCTCGAGGTGGTGACCGAGGTGATGGCGGGCGAAGGCCAGGCTCTGGCGCAGGGTGCGCTCGCGGATCTCTGGATTGCCGCTGGTGGTGACCTCGAGCAGCACCGATCCCTCCCAGCCGCGGTTGGCCAGGCGTCGCAGCACCTCGGCGCACGGCTGGTTGCCCTCGCCGGGCGGCAGGTGCTCGTCCTTGGTGGTCCTGCCGGAGCCGTCCGCCAGGTGCAGGTGGGTGAGCCGGGCCCCGAGCCGCTCGATCATCTCCAGCGCATCGTCGCCCGCGGTCGCGGCGTGCGAGAGGTCGACGGTGACGTGGGAGTACTCCTCGTCCGTCGGGTCGTGGTCGGGCAGATAGTTCAGCAGCTCCCGCACGCCGAGCCGCCAGGGATACATGTTCTCGACCGCGATCGCGATCCCGTGCTCCTCCTCGAGCGCGGCGACCCCCTCGACGAAGCCGCGGGCGTACTTCCCCTGCCAGCGGAACGGCGGATGCGCCACGATGGTGGGGACCTCGAGCTCCTTGGCGATCTCGATCGTGCGCTCGATCTTCACCCAGGCGTCACGACCCCAGAGCCCCTGCAGGAAGAACAGGGTGGGGGCGTGGAGCGAGAGGATCGGCAGCTGGTACCGCTCCGAGTACTCGCGCAGGAGAGTCGGGTCCTGGCTGTCCTTGGGATAGGAGACCATCACCTCCATGCCGTCGTAGCCGATCTTCTGCGCGAGGCGGAAGCCCTCCTCGACCCCGGCGGGGAAGACGGACGAGGTGGACAGGCCCACCGGGATCCGTCGCTGGGGGTCCTGGTCGCTGCGGGGGTCCCCTGCGGAGAGCCGCCGGGAGAGCTTCTCCCGCGCCGTGCGATGTGCGCTGCTGGGCCGGGTCAGGGGCTTGCGGGCACCGTCTCGCGGTGCATCCGCCGACGGATGGTCACGGCGTGGGCTCACGGCATCTCCTCGGGCTGGACGGGCGTGGTCAGTATGCAACAGCGCGCGTCCTAGACTCCTGTCCATGCGTGTTCGCGATCTCACCGCCGAGGACCTCGTCGGCTACAGGACCATGACCTCCGGTGCTTTCGGCGGCAGCTTCGATCCGTCGTCCCCCGAGGTCGCGAAGGGCTTCGCCGCCGGTGAGACCGCGCTCGGCATCGACGCCTCCACCCTGCCGGGTGGAGAGGACGGGGTGATCGCCGCCGGTGCCAGGATCAGGCACGACCAGGTGGTCCTCGGCGGAGGCCTGGCCCGCTGCGGCGGTGTCTCGGGGCTCGCCGTGCATCCGGCGCACCGTGGGGACGGGCTGTTCGGCGAGCTGCTCACCGCGATCATCGCCCGCTGCCAGGCCGAGACGATGCCGCTGTCGATGCTCTACCCCTCGAATCCGTCGATCTACCGCCGATACGGCTACCAGGTGGTCTCCCGGGTCGAGTCGCTGATCGTGCCGCTGGTGGACCTGCAGCGGCTGCGGCCGGTGCCGGGGCGACGCCTCGTGGCGGTGACCGAACGGACGATGCCCCGGCTGCGGGAGCTGTACCACTCGCTGAGCGAGGGCGAGAACGCCCTGCTGCGTCGGGAGCCCCCGCTGTTCCCGGCAGGTCTGCCCCCGCTGCCGTGGTCCGCGCTGCTCCTCGAGGACGCGGACGGCGAGGCCCACGGCTACGTCTCCTGGTCGCGCCGCGGCGGCGAGGAGGTCGGGATCGAGGTGCACGAGCTCTTCGGCCGCACCCGTGCCGACCGGCAGGCACTGCTGCATTCACTGGGTTCGTGGTCCACCGTCACCGCATCGATCAGGCTGCGGCTGCGCAGCGACGACCCCGTCCTGGATCTGCTGCCAGGGGGCGGAGCTCGTCCCGATCCCTCCCCTGTGCCGCTGGTGATGATGCGGGTGATCGACACGGCCGCGACCCTGCAGGCCCGTCGCGCACCGCAGCACCTCGACGGCGCGGTGCGCCTGATCGTCGAGGACGACACGGTCCCGGCCGGCACCTGCCGGGCCGCCGGGCGCTTCCTGGTCTCGGCCCATGAGGGCACGGTCACCGCGCTCGAGGAGACGGAGGGCGCTGCACCGGAGGCGGGGGCGGCTGCGGTGCCGGGCGGGAGCCCCGCGGCCGCGCTGGGCACAGCGCGCCTGGACATCCATGCCGCCTCGCTGCTGCTGGTCGGTGGTCGCAGCCTCGCCGACGCCCGCCGCCTGGGCCTGCACGCCGAGGCCGATGCCCCCACCGAGGCCTTCGTGGACGCGCTGCTCGCCGGTCCCCGCCCGAGCGTGCTCGACGCCTTCTGACCTCAGTATCGTCTGGTCATCGTCTGATCCCGGCGCCCGCCTTCTGACCCGAGCCTCCCCCTCGGACCCCTGACTCCCCCCGACACCCCGGAGCACCCGCATGGCCAAGCTGCATTTCAAGTACGGAGCGATGAACTCCGGAAAGTCCGACACCCTCATCAAGACCGCGTACAACTACGACGAACGGGGCCTGGACACCCTCACCGTGAAGCCTGCCCTGGACACCAAGGGCGAGGACTGGGTGGTCGCCCGCGGTGGGGCGAAGCGCCGGGTGGACGTGCTCGCGGCAGTGGGCGACGACCTGCGCGCACGGGTCGACGCGACGGCCGACGAGCGCGGGCTGCGCCCTCTGCACTGCGTGCTCGTGGACGAGGCGCAGTTCCTCGAACCGCACCAGATCGACGACCTCTTCCGGATCGCGAAGCTCGATGGCGTCTCGGTGATCTGCTACGGCCTGCGGGCGGACTTCCGCACCGTGATGTTCCCCGGCGCCGCGCGCCTCTTCGAGCTCGCGGACAACATCGAGAAGCTGCCCACCATGTGCCGCTGCGGCTCCCAGGCCGAGTTCAACTGCCGAGCGGTACAGGGTGCCTTCGTCTTCGAGGGGGCGCAGGTCGCGATCGACGGCGAGGACGTGACATACATGTCGCTGTGCGGTCCGTGCTTCCTGCAGGAACAGGAGCGCGCCGGCGTCACCGTCCTCGGGTGACACCGGCGCGCGGCGGGGTGCTGCGGCTCAGGAGCTGAGCGGGCGGTCCTCGCCGATCTCGGCGTCGCCACCGGCGTGGGCGCTGCCTGCGGACTTCTCGGCGACCTCGGCGGCGTCGCCGTCCAGGTCGTCGGAGGAGCCGCTGAGGCGCTCCTTCGCGGAACCTGCCGCATCGCTGACGGCGCCCTGCGCCTTGGAGGCGACCTCCGGGGCCTTCTCTTTGACGGTCGAGGCGGTGTCGTGAGCGACCTTGGTCGCGGTGTCCTTGGCCTGTGCGGCACGGCGCTGGACCTCGGGATCCTCTGCCACCTTGTGCGCGGTGCGCTCGAGGGACTCGTACGGGCCGCGGCCCGCCCGGGAGCCGACCACGAAGCCGATCGCGAGTCCGGCCAGGAAAATGAACTTCTTCATCGCTGCCTCCAGCATCGTCCGGTGTGTCACCAGCATCGTGCCACAGCCCCGGGCGGCGCCGGAGGCCTGCCGACCGACCGGTCCTCGGACACCGCGCCGAACCCTCGTCCCGCCGCGTCCCCGACCTCGTCCCACGTCGGTCCCACTTCGGTCCCACTTCGGTCACACAACCTCCACGAGCAGCGCCCCGCAGCGGTGTCCGGGCCGCGCCGCACGACCTACGATCAGGGGGCGGGGACTCCGGCTCCACCGACCCGGACAGCCCGCTCCACCGCATCGTCGCCGTGACCCGTGATCGAGGAGAAGACCCCGTTGTCCCCCGTGCATCCCTCGCAGTCCCCGCTGGAGAGCCCCGTCGGCGCCGCCGTCCCGAGCACCGAGGAGGTCGCCGCGCAGGTCCGGACCTGGGTGGACGCCGCCGCGTCCCGACCGGTCCCGGGACCGGCGAAGATGCTCTCCGACCTCCTCCAGGATCCGAAGGGGCTGGACTTCACGCTCGCCTTCGTCGACCGGGTGATCCGTCCGGAGGACCCCCGCGCCGCCGGCGTCGAGCTGCGCCGACTGGCCCAGGACCCTCCCGCGTTCCTCCCCGCACCGCTGCGCCGAGTGATCGGTCTGGGCGGCGCGGCGTCCGCACTCGCCCCCTCCGTGGTGGTCCCCACCGCGCAGGCCACGATGCGGAGGATGGTGGGCCATCTGATCCTGGACGCGAGACCACGCCCGCTGGGCGCCTCGATCCGGCGCCTGACGGCCGACGGCACCCAGCTGAACATCAATCTCCTGGGAGAGGCGGTGCTCGGCGCGCAGGAGGCCGCGCGCCGGCTCGAGGGCGTGCGCGAGCTGGTGTCCCGGGAGGACGTCGACTATGCCTCCATCAAGGTGTCCTCGATCGTGGACCACCTGCCGCTGTGGGCTGCGGCCGAGACGGTCGACCACATCGTCGAGACCCTGCTGCCGCTGTACCTCGAGGCGGCGCGCGGGGACCGCCCCACCTTCTTGAACATGGACATGGAGGAGTACCGGGACCTCGAGCTGACCCTGCAGGTCTTCGAGAAGCTCCTGGATCGTCCCGAGCTCGCCTCCCTGCACGCGGGGATCGTGCTGCAGGCGTATCTGCCGGACGCCCCGGCGGCGATGGTCCGCCTGCGTCGTTTCGCCGAGCGCCGGGTGGCCGACGGCGGCGCCCCGATCAAGGTGCGCCTGGTCAAGGGCGCGAACCTGGCGATGGAGCAGGTCGACGCCTCGGTGCACGGCTGGACGCAGGCTCCGCTGCTGTCCAAGGAGGAGACCGATGCGCAGTACAAGCGCATGCTGCTCGAGGCGCTCGATCCCGACCGGCTCGAGGCCGTCCACCTCGGGGTGGCCGGGCACAACCTCTTCGATGTCGCCTTCGCGCTTCTGCTGATGCAGGCGCGGAGCATCCCCGCGGGCCCAGGGCACGGCGTCGAGTTCGAGATGCTCGCCGGGATGGCGCCCGGGCAGCAGGCCGTGGTGCGCGAGGCCACCGGGACGATGCGGCTCTACGTCCCGATCGTGCATCCCCGCCACTTCGACGTCGCCGTCTCCTACCTGGTGCGACGTCTCGAGGAGAACGCGTCCTCGCAGAACTTCCTCTCCGCAGCCTTCGAGCTGGACAGCTCCGCCGAGCTCTTCGCCCGCGAGCAGCAGCGCTTCTCCCGGTCGCTGGAGCGTGCACTGCGAGAGGACTCGGCGATCACCCATCGTGACCAGGACCGTGGCGCAGAGGTCACGGGCAGGGCGCGCTCCCTGCCACTCGGCTCCGCTGCCCTGCCGGCGGTCCCCGGGGCCTTCCGCAACACCCCCGACACCGATCTGTCGACCCCGATGAACCAGGAGTGGGCCGCCGGGATCACCCATCGGATCCGCGGCTCGCAGCTCGGTGTCGCCGAGGCCCGCGCCGCCCGGGTCCAGACGGTCCAGGCCGTGGACGAGATCCTCACCCGCGCTCTCGACGCCCAACCCGCCTGGGAGGCGCTGGGCGTGGAGAAGCGGGCGATGATCCTGCGCCGCGTCGCCGGGACCCTCGCCGCGCACCGCGCCGAGCTGCTGGAGGTGATGGCGAGCGAGACCGGCAAGACCCTCGAGCAGGGCGATCCCGAGGTGAGCGAGGCGATCGACTTCGCCCTCTACTACGCGGAGCAGGCCGAGCAGCTGGAGCGATCGGGCTCCCTCCGTGCCGCGGCGCGGCCCCTGACCCTGGTCACCCCGCCGTGGAACTTCCCGGTCGCGATACCCACCGGCGGCGTGCTCGCCGCCCTGGTCACGGGCAGCGCTGTGATCATGAAGCCGGCGCCCCAGGCACGGCGCTGCGGCGCGCTGATCGGACGCCTGCTGCAGGAGGCCGGGGTGCCGGAGCACGTGCTCACGCTGGTCGATGTCCCGGAGGACGAGGTGGGCCGGTCCCTGATCGCCGATCCGAGGATCTCGCAGCTGATCCTCACCGGAGCCTCGGACACCGCCGCCCTGTTCGCCTCCTGGCGGCCCGAGCTGCGAATCCTCGCCGAGACCAGCGGCAAGAACTCGATCATCGTGACCCCGCAGGCGGATCTCGACCTCGCCGCACGCGACGTCGCCGCGAGCGCCTTCGGGCACGCCGGCCAGAAGTGCTCGGCGGCCTCGCTGGTGATCACGGTCGGATCGGTCACCACCTCCCGCCGGTTCTCGGCCCAGCTGGCCGATGCGGTGCTGAGCCTGCACGTGGGCCTGCCCACGGATCCGACCGTGCAGATGGGCCCGGTGATCGAGCCCCCCGGAGAGAAGCTGCGTTCTGGGCTCACCGAGCTCGCGGACGGCGAGGCCTGGCTCTCGAGGCCGCGACAGCTCGACGACTCCGGCACGCTCTTCTCCCCCGGTGTCCGCACCGGGGTCGAGGAGGGGTCGGCGTTCCACCTCACCGAGTACTTCGGTCCGGTCCTCGGCGTGATCCATGCCGAGACCCTCGACGAGGCGGTGCGGATCCAGAACGGCACCGCCTTCGGGCTCACCGCCGGGCTGCATTCGCTCGAGCCCGCGGAGATCGCCTGGTGGACCGAGCATGTCGAGGCCGGCAACCTCTACGTCAACCGCGGCATCACCGGGGCGATCGTGGAGCGTCAGCCCTTCGGCGGCTGGAAGCGCTCGGCGATCGGGCAGACGGCGAAGGCCGGCGGGCCCAACTACCTGGTGCACCTGATGGACTGGGCGGACGCCGAGGGCGTACCGGACACGGTCGACGAGCCGGAGGCGTGGCTGGCCGAGGCCCGCCACAGCGACCGTGAGCGCTGGACGGCCACCTTCGCGCCGCGGGATGTGCAGGATCTGCACGGCGAGATCAACGTGCTGCGGCACCTGCCGCTGCCGGTCCTGGTCCGTGCGGCCCCGGGCACTGCGGCGCCGGCGCTGGAACGGGTGCTGCATGCCGCAGCGACCGTCGGCGCCGAGGTGGAGGTGTCGGTCTCCGACTCGCAACTCGTCCCGGTCGCGCGGGCGGCAGGGATCGCGAGGTCCGCGGTGCGCCACGAGGACGAGGCCGCCTTCGCGGCCCGGGTACCGCAGCTCACGCAGTCCCGGATCCGGCTCATCGGCGACGCCGATCCGGCCTTGCACCGTTCGCTCGCCGAGCACATCGACGTGGCGCTGTTCACCGGCGACGTCGTCGCGGAGGGTCGGGTCGAGCTGCTCCCGTTCCTGCACGAGCAGGCGATCAGCGCGACCAGCCACCGCTACGGCAATCCGCTCCCGCACCCGCTGGACCTCACCGGCGGCAGGGGCTGGGAGCGCGGCAGGAGCAGGGAGCACGGCCGCCGCTGAGCACTCCGGGCGCGCCTCGGGCCGGGCCGCGAGACGCCGACGTACCCTGACTCGATCGTTCCGCACATGAGCGATGCGCGAGCATCGAGGAGTTCCATGACCGACGCCGTTCCCCGCCGGCAGCCCTCCGGAGCCGCCGCCCGCGGCGCTGCGGCGCCTGCGAACTCCACGACGTCGGAGCGCGACCCGTTCCTGGACAATGCCCGCGGCATCCTCATCATGCTGGTCGTGGTCGGGCACACGCTGGAGTGCTTCGAGGGGGCCTCGGGATGGCTCGGCGAGTCGATCCGGATCTGGATCTACTCCTTCCACATGGCCGCATTCATCGCGATCTCCGGCTTCCTCTCCCGCTCCTACCGCAACGAGCCCCGCCAGGTGCGGCGCCTGCTCACGGCGATGCTGGTCCCCTATCTGATCTTCCAGCTGCTCCATGAGGCGGGCAAGACGCTGCTGCTGGGCCAGGAGTTCCGCCTGGAGTTCGTCACCTCGGCGTGGACGCTGTGGTTCCTGCTGGCGCTGCTGATGTGGCGCCTGGTGACCCCGGTGCTGCGCAGCCTGCGCCACCCGCTCGTGTTCGCGGTCGCCCTCGCCGTGATCACACCGCTGGACCAGCACCTGGACAGCACCTTCTCGCTGGGTCGCTTCTTCCAGATGATGCCGTTCTTCGTGCTGGGCCTGGTCGCGACCCCGGCGATGCTGCACCGGCTCAAGACCCTCCCGCATCGGGAGCTGATCGGAGCGGCGATCCTCGCCCTGGCGATGGTGGTCTCGCTCGCCACTCACGAGAAGCTCTCGGTCGACCGCTTCTTCCTGCGAGGGAGCTACGCCGAGGGACCGTACGACACGTGGCTGGCCATCGTCGTGCAGCTGCTGGTGCTCGGGGCCGGCGCGCTGGGGACTCTCGCCCTGCTCCTCGCCACGCCTCTGCGCAGGACGCTGTGGACGGACCTCGGCACCCGATCCCTGACGATCTACCTCCTGCACCCGCTGGTCCTGCTGCCGATCCGCTACCTGGACGAACCCCTGTCCTGGGTGGAGGCCTGGTGGTCGCCGATCCCGCTGATCGCCATCGGACTGGCGCTGACCGCGGTGCTGTCCCGGGGCCCGGTCACCACCCTCACCAGCTGGCTCACCGATCCCCCGATCGGCAGATTCCTGGTGCGAGAGGGCGCTCCGGGCGTGAAGGACGCGGGTCGCCGCACCTGATGCGCATCTGTGCACCACCTCACATCTCGCGATAGCGTGTCGGCGTTCCCCTGATCCCCGACACATCGAGGTGCCGCACCATGCTCGAGAGTTCCTCTTCTCCCGACCCCACTCGACGCCAGCTGCTGGTGGGCGGTGCGAGTGCCGCCGGAATCGCCGCCGTCCCCACCGCCACGGCCGCCGCCGCGCCCGTCCCTGCCGAGCGCACCGCGCCCCCGCCGGAGCGGACCGCCCGCGCCGTCGCTGCGGCCGAGGCGCTGATGACGCGATTCCGCGCGGAGACCGACCCGGACATGCTCATCGAGCGGGTGCCGCGCCAGGACGGTGATCCGGAGTTCACCTACGTCTGGCCGCTCTCCCAGGCACGCGCAGGGGTCACAGAGCTCATCGCCGTCCTGGAGCAGACCGGCCGCCCCGTGGACGCCGGCGACCTCGACCTCGCCGCGGCGGACGCCTCCCTGCTGCGCGCCCAGGAGCAGTACTGGTATCCGCAGGGCGGCACCACCGGTCTTCCCGGATACACCGCCGCCACCGACTCCGCCCAGGGCGCTCACGGCGATTTCTTCTACGACGACAACGACTGGATCGCCCTGCTCGAGATCGAGCAGCATCTGCTCACCGACGGCACCGCCGGGGATCTGGAGCGCGCCGCCGCCCTGTTGGAGCTGTTCCGCTCCGGCGAGTCCACCGATCCCACCCTCGCCTCCCCCGGCGGGATCGAGTGGACGCAGGGCGACTGGAACCAGGACCGCAACACCGTCTCCACCTTCCCCTCGGCGAAGGTCGCGCTGCGCCTGCACCAGCTCACCGGCGAGGAGTCCGCCCTCGAGGACGCCCTGCGATGGATGACGTGGGGCCGCGACACACTGCTCGCCCCGAACGGCCTGTACTGGGACAACATCAAGCCCGACGGGGAGATCGACCGCACCCACTGGACCTACAACCAGGGCGTGCCGCTGGGCTGCGAGGCCCTCGCCTACGAGATCACCGGCGACGCCGCCCACCGCGACCGGGCGCTCGCCCTGGTCGAGGCGATCATCGAGCACTACGACCCGCTCGGCGAGGGCACCGCCTTCGACGATCAGCCGATCCAGTTCAACGCGATCCTGCTGTCGAACCTGCTGCTGGCCGAATCGATCTTCGGCGCACGGATGAACGGTCGCCGGATCACCGAGGCCTATGCCGACAGGCTCTGGCGCGACCGCCGTGACCCGGAGACGAACCTGGTCAGCGGCTCCCGGGAGACCGAGGACGGCACCCATCTGCTGGACCAGGCCGGCTTCGCCCGGTCCCTCGCCCTGGCGAGCCTGCGCCGCCCGCACTGGCGCCATCTGAGCTGACACCGCCCGGGAAGGGCGCGCCCCGGCAGTATCGGGGCGCGCCTCAGCCGGCGGCGACGGTGCCGACGCGGGCCCCCTCGGGCACCTCGCCACCCTCCTCGCCGAGCACCGCATCGCCGTGCACGGCGACGTCCGCGCCGAACGTCCAGTCCCCCTGGACGTCGAGGCTGCTGGCCTCCTTGAGCGAGGGCACCCCGTACGGGAAGCGCGGCTCGAAGTCCTGGATCAGCTTGTAGGACCCGGCATGGAGGGAGACGGCCGGCACCGCGTCGACCTGCTGCACGAGCGCCGAGCGCTCGTCGAGGGCATAGGCGTCGGAGCGCACCAGCAGCAGGTCGCTGGTGGCCTTGACCGGCAGGAAGCGGTCACGGCCCACGACGATCGCCGTCGCCCCGTCGAACACCTCGATCGCCGCGCCCATCGCGGATTCGATCTGGTAGACGGGGGTGCTGGCCGTGTCCGCCGGATCCACGGTCTTCTCGTTGCGGATCAGCGGCAGGCCCATGATGCCGTCGCGCTCCTTCAGCACCGCCGCCATCTGCTCGAGATCGAACCAGAGGTTGTTGGTGTGGAAGAAGGGGTGACGGTGCTCGTCGGTGAAGTAGTCCATCTCCTCGGCCGGGGTCTGCGCGGTGTCGCGCAGGATGAGCCGGCCGTCGGACTTCCGCACCGCGAGGTGGCCGCCCTTGCGGTCCGCGGGGGTGCGACGGCATAGCTCGGCGGCGTAGGGCGCTCCGGTGGAGGCGAACCAGGCGGCGAGCACGGGGCTGGGAACCGTGCCGAGGTTGTCGGAGTTCGAGACGGAGGCGTACGTGAACCCGGCATCCAGCAGCTGCTGGAGCAGGCCGGAGGTCTGCAGGGCGGTGTAGATGTCCCCGTGGCCGGGCGGGCACCACTCCAGAGCAGGGTCCGCGTCCCAGTCGACCGGGGTGAGGTCGTCCGTGCGGAGCTTGGGCTCCATGTTCTGCAGGAAGTCCAGCGGCAGGTCCCCGACGGGCAGGTCGGGGTGCTTCGCGAGCACCTCGAGGGTGTCCTCGCGGGTACGGAAGGAGTTCATGAAGATCAGCGGCAGGCGGGAGCCGGTGCCGCGACGGGCGGCGAGGACCTGCTCGACGAGGAGGTCCAGGAAGCTCTTGCCGTCCCGCACGGGCAGCAGGGACTTCGCCTGGTCCAGGCCCATCGAGGTGCCGAGGCCGCCGTTGAGGTTGATGATCGCGAGCTGGTCGAAGACCTGCTTGGCGTGGGCGGGGTCGATCGAGACGTCCTCGAGCAGCGGCGGATCGAGGTAGGGGTCGATCGTGTCCTCGGGGATGGTCCCGGTCACCCCCTCCTCGAGCTGCCCGTAGTAGTGGGAGAAGACGTCGATCGCGGTCTGCGCCACCCCGGCGTCCGCCATCTTCTGCTGCGCTGCCTGAAGTCCTTCGATGCTCATGGGACCAGGGTATCGGGACGGACGGCGGACCTGCTCCGTCCGCCCCGATCACCGGGGGCCTCAGCCGCCGAGCTCGAGCCGCGGCCAGTGCTCCAGCGCGCGCAGCACGGAGCGGTCGTGGCTGGCGAGCACCACGGCCGACGCCGTCAGCTCGAGGGCGGTGAGCAGATCCTCCACCCCGCTGACCCCCAGGTGGTTGGTGGGCTCATCGAGCAGCAGCACGTCGGGCCGCTCGCGGAACAGACCGGCCAGTGACCTCCGCCGTCGCTCCCCCGGGCTGCCGTGGGCTCCGCCGGGCGGCGCATCCTCCTGGGTGAGCAGCCCGATCCGCGCCCGGCCGAGAACCCGCACAGATCCGGCCGAGGGCTCGATCTCACCGGCGAGAACCCGGAGCAGGGTGGTCTTGCCGGCGCCGTTGGGGCCGACCACGAGCAGACGGTCCCCGCCCTCGAGGCGCAGCGTGGACTCCGCCAGCCGTCCAGCGACCCGGACCGCGTCCGCCCGCAGCAGCGGCGTCCCGGCAGCTGTCTGCGCCGCCGGAAGGCGCAGCCGCTGCGGTGGAGGTGGCACCTCGAGCAGGTGCTCCTCGAGCCGGTCGATCCTCTCGTTCATCGCCCGCACCGCTCCCGGGGCGCGGGACTGCCGCTGGTGCTTGCCGGTGCCCTTGTCCGGCCGCCACCCGGTGGAGAGCCGGGAGCGGGCGGCCTCCGCCCGCGTACGGAGCCGCTCATGCTCCTCCTGCTGGGCACGGTAGGCGTCCTCCCAGGCCGCGCGGTGCCGCCGCCGAGCGTCCTGCCACTGCTCGAGACCGCCGCTGACCAGCAGAGGCCGGTCATCGCTGGTGGGGTCGAGGTCGAGGAAGGCGGTGGCGACACCTGCCAGCAACGTCCTGTCGTGAGAGACGATCGCTGCGGCGCCGTGATGCTCGCGCAGGGCTCGGGAGAGGTGGTCCAGGCCCCGCTCGTCGAGGTGGTTCGTGGGCTCGTCCAGCAGCAGGATGTCATCGCGGGCGGCGATGACCCCGGCCAGACGCACGCGATAGCGCTGACCGACGGACAGTGCGGAGAGGGGCTGTGAGCGGCCCGTGACCGCACCCACCTGCTCGAGCGCCTCCTCGAGACGCCGCGGGGCGTCCCAGGCGTCCAGGGCTGTGACCTGGGCGAGTGCCGCGTCGTAGCGCTGCGCCACCGCGGCGGTGTCCGCGACCAGTGCTGCCGCGGCATCGTCGAGCTCCCGGAGGGCCTGCAGCGGCCGTGCGAGCAGCTCGTCGAGCAGTTCTCCGACGGTGCGCACCGTGGCGGACCCGTCGGAGCCGATCTCGAGCTCCTGATGGACCACGCCGAGCCCGCCATGGCGTTCGACGGAGCCCGCATCAGGATCGAGGGTCCCGGCGAGGGCCTTGAGCAGGGTGGTCTTGCCGCGCCCGTTGTCACCGACCACGGCGAGCCGGTCCCCCGGGGCGAGGCTGAGGTCGACGTGCTCCAGGAGCACGCGGTCCGCTCGCGCCAGCCGCAGGCCACGGGCACGGAGATGCGCCGTCCCCGCCCCGGCGCGAGCGCCAGCAACAGCGCCAGTGCCGGTACCGGTACCGGTACCGGTGTTCGAGGGAGTCGGGGCGTCGGGGGAACGGGGGTGCTGAGTCATGGGGTGCCTTCCGGTGGTGAGGTGCACCGGGCATGGCGAAGGGCCGCCCGGCGGAGATCCGGACGACGGCGTGAGGTGTGGAGGGCGCCGCCGTCAGCGGCGGGCGCGGGGACGCGCGATCATCATCGCGCTCGAGAATCGGCAGCACATGTCTGCACCGTAGGCAGGGCCCGGCCGCACTGTCACGGGAAAATTGCTCTCTGGTCGCACCCCGGTCCCTCCTGCTCCCTCCCTGGCCCCTCCCCACGGGCCCGTACGATGCTGTCCATGAGCTCGTCCCTGCAGCAGCTCCACGATCTCGTCGCGCATCAGGGCGTCCGCGTGGTCGTCACCGACCTCGACGGGGTGCTGAGAGTGTTCGACCCGTCGCTGTGGGCCGAGCTCGACGAGCTGACGGGCACCGCTGCCGGCACAGCATTCGGCGCCGTGCTGCAGCACCCCTACCTCGAGGACGTCACCCGTGGCCGGGGCACCCATGCACGCTGGCGCGCCCTCGCGGCGGAGGCACTGGTGGACGCGGGCAGCACGCCCGGCGCGGCGCACGCGGCCATCGACCGCTGGGCCGCCGCCCCGGCACAGGTCGACCACCGGGTGCTCGCCGCGCTGCAGGAGCTCCGCGAGCAGGGCACACCCGTGTTCGTGCTGACCAACGGCACCGACCGCGTGCCCGAGGAGCTCGCGGAGCTGGGACTGGCGCCCTTCCTCGGCGATGGCCGACGGTTCCTGCTGAACACCGCGGACCTCGGTGCCGCGAAACCCGATCCCGAGGCCTACGCCCGTGCGCATTCCCGCATCGAGCGCGAGCTCTCCGCAGCGCTGCGAGCGGACCAGGTCGCCTTCCTCGACGACTCCCCGCGGCACGTGCGGGGTGCCGCCGAGCACGGCTGGCGGGCGCTCCACCATGTGCCCTTGTCCGGATCGGTCTGAGGTCTCGCCCGTTCTGCGTCGGCCGTGCCCTCCGGCTCCCCTAGAATCGACTCCCATGAGCACAGTCCTGTCCGCGGTCGCCTGGCCGTACGCCAACGGTCCCCGCCACATCGGCCACGTCGCCGGCTTCGGCGTCCCCTCCGACGTCTTCTCCCGCTACATGCGGATGGCCGGGAACGACGTGCTCATGGTCTCGGGCACCGACGAGCACGGCACGCCGATCCTGGTCGAGGCGGACAGCGAGGGCATCTCCGCCCGGGAGCTCGCCGATCGCAACAACCGCCTCATCGTCGAGGACCTGGTCGCGCTGGGCCTGAGCTACGACCTCTTCACGCGCACCACCACGCGCAACCACTACCAGGTGGTGCAGGACATGTTCGTGGCCGTGCGGAACAACGGCTACATGATCGAGCAGACCACCAACGGGGCCATCTCACCGTCCACCGGTCGCACCCTGCCGGACCGGTACATCGAGGGCACCTGCCCGATCTGCGGCGCCGGAGGCGCCCGCGGCGACCAGTGCGACACCTGCGGCAACCAGCTCGACCCCACGGACCTGATCGACCCGGTCTCGCGCATCAACGGCGAGACCCCGGAGTTCATCGAGACCTCCCACTGGTTCCTGGACCTTCCGGCCCTGGCCGGGGAGCTGGGTCGCTGGCTGGACGAGCGCGAGGCGACCGGGCTGTGGCGCCCGAACGTGATCCGCTTCAGCCAGAACATCCTCGAGGACATCAAGCCCCGCGCGATGACGCGCGACATCGACTGGGGCATCCCGGTGCCGGGCTGGGAGGACCAGCCGAACAAGCGCCTGTACGTCTGGTTCGACGCCGTGATCGGCTACCTCTCCGCCTCGATCGAGTGGGCGCGCCGCTCGGGCAACCCCGAGGCGTGGCGGAAGTGGTGGAACGATCCCGAGACCCTGGCCTACTACTTCATGGGCAAGGACAACATCGTCTTCCACTCGCAGATCTGGCCGGCGGAGATGATCGCGCAGAACGGACAGGGCGACAAGGGCGGCGAGCCCGGCCGCTTCGGCGAGCTGAAGCTGCCCACCGAGGTGGTCTCCAGCGAGTTCCTCACCATGGAGGGCAAGAAGTTCTCCTCCTCCAAGCGAGTCGTCATCTACGTGCGCGATATGCTCGAGCGCTACCAGCCCGACGCGCTGCGCTACTTCATCTCCGCCGCCGGGCCGGAGAACCAGGATGCTGACTTCACCTGGACCGACTTCATCTCCCGCACCAACAACGAGCTGGTCGCGGGCTGGGGCAACCTGGTCAATCGCACCGCCGCGATGATCGCCAAGAACGTGGGCGAGATCCCGGCGGCCGGCGAGCTCGAGGAGATCGACACCGCCCTGCTCGACCAGATCCGCGAGGGGTTCACGACCGTGGGCGGTCTCATCGAGGCCCACCGCCAGCGCGCCGCGATCGCGGAGATCATGCGCCTGGTCGGAGAGGCGAACGCCTACGTCTCGCGCACCGAGCCGTTCAAGATGAAGGCCGAGGAGCAGCGCCCGCGCCTGCTCACCGTGCTGCACGTGCTCGCGCAGGCCGTCACGGATCTCAACACGATGATGGCCCCCTTCCTGCCCCATTCGGCGAACGAGGTCGAGAAGGCGCTCGGCGGGACCCGGCAGATCGCACCGATGCCGCAGATCGACGAGGTCGAGGACCTCGACGGCGGCCCCGGCTACCCGATCATCACCGGCGACTACACCGACATCCCGGCCTGGGCGCACCATCCCGTGGGCGTCGGCCAGACGGTGGTCAAGCCCACCGGCATCTTCGTCAAGCTCGATCCGACGGTCGCCGAGCAGGAGCTCGAGCGCCTCGAGGCCGCCGCCGAGGGCTGAGCGCCCAGCGGCTCCTCCTCGCCCGGGCGATCCTCCCCCGCCCGGGCGGCCGACGGGATACGGTGGCCGCCCGAGGTCTTCGGCAAGGAGGCGTGTCCGTCATGTCAGCATCCGCAGCTCCCTCCGGTGCGGGGTCCGCACCCTCCCAGCGACTGAACGCGAAGGTCGTGGGGATCTCGATCGCCGCCGCTGTCGGCGGCTTCCTCTTCGGCTTCGACACCTCGGTGATCAACGGCGCGGTGGGCGCCCTGTCCGAGGAGTTCTCCCTCGGTGCCGGGCTCACCGGCTTCGCGGTCTCCTCGGCGCTGCTGGGCTGCGCCGTCGGCGCCTGGTTCGCCGGCTCCCTCTCCAACCGCTACGGCCGCATCCCGGTGATGGTGATCGCCGCGACCCTGTTCTTCGTCTCGGCGATCGGCTCCGGCATCGCCTTCGGCGTCTGGGACCTCATCGCGTGGCGTGTGGTCGGCGGTCTGGGCGTGGGCGCCGCGAGCGTCATCGCCCCCGCCTACATCGCGGAGGTCGCGCCGGCGAAGTTCCGCGGCCGTCTGGGCTCCCTGCAGCAGCTGGCGATCGTGCTCGGCATCTTCGTGGCCCTGCTGTCCAACGCGCTGATCGCGAACTCGGCCGGAGGCTCCGAGCAGAGCTTCTGGTTCGGGGTCGCGGCCTGGCGCTGGATGTTCATGATCGAGGCGGTGCCGGCTGCGGCCTACGGGATCATGGCCCTGTTCCTGCCGGAGTCCCCGCGCTACCTGATCCGCCGGAACCAGCTGGACCGCGCCTCGAAGGTGCTCTACGACTTCACCGGCGAGCCCGACGTCAACCTCAAGATCGAGCAGATCCGCAAGACCCTCGAACGGGAGGACTCCGAGAGCCTGCGCGATCTGCTGGGCGGGCGCTTCGGTCTGAAGCCGATCGTCTGGCTGGGGATCGTGCTGTCGCTGTTCCAGCAGCTGGTGGGCATCAATGTCATCTTCTACTACTCGACCACGCTGTGGCAGTCCGTCGGCTTCGACGAGTCCCAGGCGCTGCTGACCTCCACCATCACCTCGATCATGAACATCGTCGCGACGATCATCGCGATCGTGCTGGTGGACCGGCTGGGCAGGCGCCTGATGCTGCTGGTCGGCTCGGCGGGGATGACCGCCTCCCTGGGGCTGATGGCGCTGGCCTTCTCCTTCGGCGAGGTCGCCGCCGGCTCCGAGGCCGTCTCCCTGCCTGACCCGTGGTCCACGGTGGCGCTGATCGGCGCGAACGCCTTCGTGATGTTCTTCGGCGCGACCTGGGGGCCTCTGGTGTGGGTGCTGCTGGGCGAGATCTTCCCCAACCGGATCCGAGCCTCCGCCCTCGCCGTCGCGGCGGCCGCGCAGTGGGCGGCGAACTGGCTGGTCTCGACCACCTTCCCGACGCTGTCGACCATCGGTCTCACCTTCGCCTACGGCCTGTACGCCGCCTTCGCGCTGCTGAGCCTGATCTTCGTGTTCCTGTGGGTGCCGGAGACCAAGGACCGCGAGCTGGAGGACATGGACACCCTGGAGCTGGGGCGGGGTCGCAGGAGCAGCTGACCCCGCCCGAGCGGGGTCAGCCCTCGAGCGCGGCGCGCGCGGCGCGGGCGATGTGCGCCGCGTCGATGCCCGCCCAGTCCAGCAGCTCCTGGGTGGTGCCCGAGCCGGGCACTCCATCGACCGCGAGATGCGTCAGGTGCAGATCGGCGAGAGGCTCGGCGGCAAGCGCGGCGAGCACCGCGGCGCCCAGACCGCCCTCGGCGTGATGGTCCTCGGCCACCACCACGCGCCCGCCGGTCTCGGAGACGGCGGCGCGGATGCCCTCGCCGTCGATCGGCTTGACCGAGTAGGCGTCGATCACGCGGGCGTGCACGCCGTCCTCGGCCAGGGAGTCCGCTGCGGCGAGCGCCTCGTGCAGCGTCACGCCCGCGCCGATGAGGGTGACGGCGTCGTGCTCGCTGCGGCGCAGGGTCTTGGAGCCGCCGACGGAGAACTCCTCCTCGGGCCCGTAGAGCACGGGATATCCGCCGCGGGTGGTGCGCAGGTAGCTGACTCCGGAGATGTCGGCCATCCGGGCGACCAGCGCCGCTGTGGAGGTGGCATCGCTCGGGTAGAGCACCGTGGAGCCCTGGGTGGCGGCGACCATGGCGAGGTCCTCGAGCCCCATCTGTGACGGGCCGTCGGCGCCGATCTCGACGCCCGCGTGAGAGCCGACCAGTCGCAGATCCACCCGGGAGACCGGCGCCATGCGGAGGAAGTCGGCGGCGCGGGTCAGGAACGCCGCGAAGGTCGAGGCGTAGGCGATGTACCCGCGGGTGGACAGTCCTGTCGCGGCGGCGACCATCTGCTGCTCGGCGATGAACATCTCGAAGAACCGCTCGGGGTGGTCCTCGAGGAAGTCGGCGACCCCGGTGGAGTTGGAGACCTCGCCGTCGAGCGCGACCACGCGCGGGTCGACGTCCGCGAGCGCGGAGAGCGCGGGGCCGTAGGCCTTGCGGGTCGCGATCTCCTCCCCGCGCTCGAAGGTGGGCAGCCGGACCGTGCCCCTCGGGGCGTGCCCGGCCCGCTCGACCTGGGGCGGCTTCGGGCCGCGCACCTGCAGCGAGCGCTCACCGCCGAGGGAGGCGATGGCCTCCTCGGCCTTCTCGTCGGGGATCGGCTTGCCGTGCCAGTCCAGCTCATCCTCGATACCGGGGATGCCCTTGCCCTTGACGGTGCGGGCGAGGATCACCAGCGGGCGGTCGAGCTCGCCATCGGCCTGGGAGAGGGCGTCGTCGACCTGGGCGATGTCGTGGCCGTCGATGACCACGGCGCGTGCGCCGAACGCCTCGACACGGGCGGCATAGGTGTCCATGTCCCAGCCGAGCGCGGTCTCGCCGCGCTGCCCCAGCCGGTTCACGTCCACGATGGTCACCAGGTTGGTCAGCCCGTAGTGGGCGGCGGTGGCGAAGGCCTCCCACATGGAGCCCTCGGCGAGCTCGCTGTCGCCCGTCAGCACCCACACCCGGTACGGCGCCTGGTCGAGGTGCTTGCCGGCGAGCGCGATCCCGACCCCGTCGGGCAGTCCCTGGCCGAGGGAGCCGGTGGCGACGTCGACCCACGGCAGCACCGGGGTGGGGTGGCCTTCGAGACGCTGATCGAAGCGGCGGTATCCCTCCATCAACTCCTGGTCGGAGACGACGCCGGCGGCCTTGTAGACCGAGTACAGCAGCGGTGAGGCGTGCCCCTTGGAGAACACCAGGTGGTCATTGCCGGGGGCATCCGGCGCGTCCCAGTCGTAGCGCAGGTGCCGGGACATGAGGGTGGCCAGCAGGTCGGCGGCGGAGAGGCTCGAGGTGGGGTGACCGGAGCCGGCGCTGCTCGAGGCGCGGATCGAATCCACGCGCAGCTGGGCGGCGAGCTCCGGGACCTGGTCGAGGTCGAGGCCTTCGTGCAGGGAGGTGGTCATCAGGGCTCCTTCCGTGGCGGATCGTGCCTGATGTCCCCACCGTACGAGCCGCGCCGTCGCAGCGGCAACGATCGACGACCGGACGGTCGGCCTGATCAGAGGTCGAAGACGCGCAGCACCACGGCGTGCTCGGTGCCTGCGGCCTCGCCCCCGCCGCGCAGCACCTCGGGGAGGAAGTCCTCGGGGCGCGGGTGCCCCTCGACGTGCGCGAGATAGGCCTCGTGGGCGTTGAGGGAGTCCACCGCGGCCTGCACGTGCTCCGGCGTCACGTGCTTGGCATGGGTGGGTTCGGGGTGGCCGGCGATGAGCAGGCGGGCGGTCCGCCACGGGGCGAGCCCCTCGACCTCGGCCAGCTCGCGGAACACCCAGGGGTTGGCCGCATCACGGCAGGCGTCCACGGCGGCGAGTCCGGCCACGCGGTGGTCGGCCTGGTTCAGCCCGCCGTAGGCCTCGACCTCGAAGTTCGCGGTGAGCACGAGGTCGGGCCGGAGCTGCCGGATCTGCCGGGCGATGTCGCGGCGCAGGGCCAGCCCGCCCTCGAGCATCCCGTCGGGGTGGTCGAGGTGGCGCAGATCCGCGACGCCGACGCGCTGGCAGGCGCGTCGCTGTTCGCGTTCGCGCAACGGGCCGACGACCGCCGGCTCCTGCGCCATTCCGGCCTCGCCGCGGGTGAGCAGCAGGTAGCTCACCTCGATTCCCGCAGCCGTCCACGCGGCGACGGCCGCCGAGGCGCCGTACTCCATGTCGTCGGGATGGGCGACGATGCACAGCACGCGCCGCACCCCGTCCTCGGGCAGCACGGGCAGCAGGGAGGGTGAGGCGCTCATGGCCTCCACCCTAGGCGGGCACGCGGGACCGGGCCAGGTCCCTGCTCAGCCGATTCACAGCGGCCCGTCCGGCCCGGTTGGCGCCGATGGTGGAGGCGCTGGGCCCATAGCCGAGCAGATGGATGCGCGGGTCGTGGGCGACGGCCGTGCCGTCCATGGCGATGCCGCCGTGGGCGTTGCGCAGCGCGAGCGGCCTCAGGTGCCGCAGCGCGTGGCGGAACCCGGTGGCCCACAGCAGCACGTCCAGCGAGGTCACCGCGCCGTTCTCATCGCGCACACCCTCCGGCGTGATCTCGGTGAACATGGGCCGCCGTGCAAGGATCCCGCGCTGCTGCGCTCTGCGCAGGGCGGGCGTCCAGGCCAGACCTGTCGCGGAGACCACGCTGCGCACCGGCAGTCCCTGCTGGACCCGGGCCGTCACGCCTGCGATCACCTCGCGCCCGACCTCCTGGGTGAAGGGCCGCTCGGCGAACACGGGCTCACGGCGGGTGAACCAGAAGGTCTCCCCCACCTCGGCGATCTCCAGCAGGTGGTCCAGTGCGCTGATTCCGCCTCCGATGATGCCGACCCTCTTCCCCGTGAAGTCCTCGGCGCGGCGGTAGTCGGCGGTGTGCAGCTGTGTTCCCCGGAAGCTCTCGGCGCCGGGAGAGGCGGGGCGGAAGGGGCGGGTCCAGGTGCCGGTGGCGTTGAGCACCGCGCGGGTCCGCAGCGGAGGCCTGCGTCGGCCGTCCTGCCCGATCGAGTGCACCAGCAGCGGGCGCGGCGCCGTCCCCTCGCCGGCGGGGTCGGCTGGATCGTCCTCCACCAGGGTCACGCGGACGGGCCGCTCGATCTGCACCGCGAAGCGCTGCTCGAAGTCGGCGAAGTAGTCCGGCACTGCGAGGCGGGCGGGCTGGTCGTCCGCCGCGTCGACCACCGGCATTCCCGGCAGTTCGCGGATCCCGTTGACGGTCGCCATGGTGAGACTGTCCCAGCGATGGCGCCAGGCGCCGCCCGGCCCCGCCTCGGCATCGAGGATCACGGTGCTCAACTCGCCGTGACGCTGCAGGTGATACGCGGCGGAGAGTCCCGCCTGACCGGCGCCGATCACCACCACGTCGACGCTGCGCACCGAATCGTCCATGCCCGGCACAACGCACCGCGACGCCGGATGTTCCGCGATGCGTCCCGTCTCACGCCGTCGAGGTGAATGTCCCCGTCGCCGCGCCCGCCACGGCCAGAGCCTGCTCGAGGTCGGCACGGAGGTCTGCGACGTCCTCGAGTCCCACGCTGAGCCGTACGGTGCCCGGGCGCACCCCGCACACCTCGCGCTGATGATCGGTGAGGTGGCAGTGGGTGGTGGTCGCCGGATGGCACACCAGCGAGCGGGCATCGCCGAGGTTCACCGCGATGGTCCACAGCGAGAGCGCATCGCAGAAGGCGGCCGCTGCCGCCTCTCCCCCGGCCAGCTCGAGCGAGAACACCCCGGAGGTGCCGCGGGGGAAGTCGCGAGCAGCCATCGCGGCATCGGGACGGCCGGGCATCGTGGGATGCTCCACGCGGAGGACCCCCGGCAGTGCTTGCAGGTGGGCTGCGAGAGCTGCGGCATCGGCGCTCACCTTCCGCATCCGCAGATCGAGGGTCTCGATGCCCACCAGGATCTGCTGCGCGCTGGTGGCCGGCAGGGTGGTGCCGAAGTCGGTGACGTACTTGGCGCGGGCGTAGGCCAGCAGGCCCGAGGCACCCCGGGTGTACTCCTGCGCGAAGGTGACCCCGAAGCGCCGGTTCGGGCGGGTCAGCTGCGGCCAGCGCTGCGGACATCGTCGCGGGTCGAACCGTCCGGTGTCGACGATGAGCCCTGCGATGGTGGTGCCGTGCCCGCAGAGGTACTTGGTGGCGGAATGGACGACGATGTCCGCGCCGTGCTCGCCGGGGCGATACAGAGCAGGGCTGGCCAGGGTGGAGTCGACCACGACGGGCACGTCACGGGCGTGGGCGATCGCGCTGAGCGCCCCGAGGTCCACCAGCTGCGCGCCGGGGTTCGCGATCGATTCGACGATCGCCGCGCGGGTGTCCTCGGTGAACGCCGCGTCCCAGGCCGTGAGGTCCCACGGATCCGCGACGGTGCAGGTCACACCGAAGTCCGCGAGGGTGTCGTCGAGGAGCTCGGTGGTGCCGCCGTAGAGCCGCGAGGACGCCACGACGTGCCCGCCCGGTGCGGCGAGCGCGCACAGCGCGATGGTGGTCGCGGCCTGGCCGGAGGCGACCGCGACCGCACCGATCCCGTGCTCGAGGGCGGTGATGCGCTGCTCGAGGACTGCGGTGGTGGGGTTGCCGGAGCGCGAATAGGCGAAGCCGTCCGCCCGCCGCTGGAAGAGCGCACTGAGCTCCGCATGCGAGGAGTGGGCATAGGCGCTCGCGGTGTGGATGGGAGGGGTGAGCGCATTGTGCGCGTCGGCCGCGGCGTCCCACCCCGCATGGATCCCTGCCGTGCTCATCGCTTCTCCTCGCCCCGTGCGGTGCTGACCGGTTCATCCTCCGGCCGCACCGTACGAGCGGGCGAGGTCTATGACGGAGTGTTGCGCCCCGCGACCGCTCCCGCGCTCGCAGCCGCGGTGCCCTCCTCGACCGGCCTGCCATCGGCCGCCCAGACACCGGAGCTGCCACGGCGGTGGGAGCCGAGCAGATGGGTGTCGACCACCCCCAGCGCCTCCATGAGCGCGAACATGGTGGTGGGGCCGACGAAGCGGAAGCCGCGCCGCTTGAGATCCCGGGCGAGCGCCACCGACTCAGGGCTGGTGGTGGGGACCTCGGCGGCGGTGAGCGGCATCGGGGTGCGCGCGGGGCGATAGGACCAGACGAGGTCGGCGAGGGTGATGCCCTCTGCGCGCAGCGCGATCGTCGCCCGGGCGTTGGAGATCGTGGCCTCGATCTTCCCTCGGTGGCGGATGATCCCCGTGTCAGCGAGCAACCGGTCGACGTCCGCGGCGTCGAAGGCCGCCACCGCGTCGACGTCGAAGCCGGCGAAGGCGCGGCGGAACCCCTCGCGCCGGCGGAGGATCGTCGCCCAGCTGAGCCCGGACTGGAAGCCCTCCAGGGCGAGCCGCTCGAACACGCCCCGTTCGTCCCGCACGGGCATGCCCCACTCGGTGTCGTAGTACTCGCGCAGGTCGTCATGGACCGCGGCCCAGGCGGGGCGCGCGAGGCCGTCGTCCCCGGTGTGCAGTGCAGTGCCCATCACGCGCCGCTCGGTCGTCGCTCGCCGCTCAGTCGTCGATCTTTCCGATCGGCTCGCGCTTCTCTGCCTGGAACTGGTCCTCGATGCGGCCCAGCGCCCAGTAGGCCGAGATCGAGATCTGCGCGCGAGGGATGCCGGCGTCCTTCACGAGCACCCGGCGCAGCCGCTTGGTGGTGCCGCGCTCGACGTGGCAGAACACCTGCAGGCCCTCGTGGTCGCTGAGATCGAGCGCGGCGACGGCATCGACCAGCTCCTCCCGCGACCCGATCAGCCAGCGCAGCTCGACGCCGTCCGGATGTGCGAGCTCGAGGCGGTCCTCCTCGTGGTCCAGGTGGATCAGCACCTCCCCGACGGCCTCCGCCGGCATCACCTCGAGCGATGCGGCGATGGCGGGCAGTGCGGCGTGATCGCCGATCAGCAGGTGACGACGCGTCTCGGCCAGCGGTGTGTAGCCGCCGCCGGCGCCGAACATGGCCACCACGTCACCGGGCTGGGCCTCATCGGCCCAGCGCGACGCCACGCCGTCCTTCTCGCCCTCGCCGTCCCCGTGCAGCACCACGTCGAGCTCGATCTGCCGCTTCTCGTCGTCCCACCTGCGCACGGTGTACGTGCGGCGGGCCGGCAGCAGCTCAGGGCTGGACTCCCGCAGCTCCTCCAGCTCGTAGGGCGGGCGCAGACCGGAGGCGGGGTCGGCGAGCAGCAGCTTGACATAGGCGTCAGGGTGCTCGTTGCGGTTCAGCGCGTCATAGCCCTCACCGCCCAGGGTCAGGCGCAGCAGGCGCGGGGAGATCCGGGTCTTTCCCCGTACCTCGAGGATGGCCTGGGTCCTCTCGCGGCGGGCGGGTCGGGCCTGTTCCGTGGTGGTCTGCATGCCTTCCACATTACGCTACATCTGACTCACTTAAATATCGGCGGCTCCGGCTGAGAGGGATTCGGCAGCACCGGCTGCGAGGCCGGGTGACCGCAAGGGGCACCGCCGCGTCCCCCTGCGCGCCCCCCTGCCATAGGCTGGGTGCATGAGCGTCCGTTCCGTTCCCGTGGCCGATGTCGTCGTGGTCGGCTCCGGCCCCAACGGCCTCGCCGCCGCCGTGACCCTCGCCCGTGCGGGGCTGTCCGTGCAGGTGCTGGAATCGCAGGACACGATCGGTGGCGGTGCCCGCACCCTCGACCTCGGCCTCGCTCCAGGGATCGTGCACGACATCTGCTCGGCCGCGCATCCGCTGGCCCTGGCCAGTCCGTTCTTCGCCGCCTTCGACGTGGCCGCCCGCGGGGTCCGCGCCATCGCGCCCGTCGCCTCCTACGCCCAGCCGCTGGACGACCAGCCGGCCGCGATCGCGTGGCGCGACGTGGAGCGCACCGCCGACGGGCTCGGCACCGACGGGCCGATCTGGCGCGCCCTGCTCGGCACGCTCGCACGCCACCAGGACCTGGTGGTCGAACTCGCCCTCGGCGACAAGCGCTCCGTCCCGCCCGAGCTGCTGACGCCGCGCACCCTCGCCGCGGCCCCGGTCTTCGGCGCCCTCGTCGGCCTGCAGGGCACGCCGGCCTGGGACCTCCCCTTCCGCACCGAGCGCGCCCGCGCACTGCTGGGCGGCGTCGCCGCGCACGCGATCGGCCCGATGCCGTCGCTCGCGATGGCGGCGACCGCTGGGCTGCTCGGCACGATCGGCCACGGGGTGGGCTGGCCGATCCCCGTCGGCGGCTCCCAGTCGATCATCGACGTCCTGGTCGCGGACCTCATCGCCCACGGCGGGAGCGTGCACACCGGGCGCCATGTGCGCAGCTGGCGGGATGTGCCCCCCGCACGGGCCGTGCTGCTGGACACCCCGGCCCCCGCTGCGGCGGACATCCTGGCCAACCGCCTGCCCGCATCGCTCGAGCGGGCGCTGCGCCGCTTCCCCCACGGCGACGGCGCGGCGAAGGTGGACTTCGTCCTCTCCGGACCCGTGCCCTGGCGCGATCCGGAGGTCGCCGAGGCCGGCACCCAGCACCTCGGCGGCACGCGAGCGCAGATGGCGCAGGCTGAGGCGGAGGTCGCCGCCGGACGGCTGCCCGCTCGGCCCATGACCCTGGTCAGCGACCCGGCCGTGGTCGACCCCGGACGGATCCATGGAGGCCTGCGTCCGCTGTGGGCCTATGCGCATGTGCCCGCCGGGGACACCACCGACCCCACCGAGCTGGTCACCGCCCAGATCGAACGGTTCGCGCCCGGTTTCCGCGACCTGATCGTCGCCTCGCGCGGCATCCCGGCCTCCGAGATGGTCCGGCACAATCCGGCGCTGGTCGGCGGGGACATCTCGATGGGCCGCGTGACGATGGCCGGGATGATCGCCCGTCCCACGGCCCGGCTGGATCCCTACCGCCTGGCCGAGACCGGCTGGTACCTGTGCTCGCAGGCGACTCCGCCAGGCCCCGGTGTGCACGGCATGTCCGGCTGGCACGCCGCCCGCCGGGTGCTGGCCCGGGAGTTCGGGATCACGCAGCTCCCGGACCTCTCCCCCTCCGCGGCCCGGGACTGACTGCTCACACCCTCGCGTCGAACGTTGAAATCATGACCACGGGTGTCGCAGGATGACCCACCGTGAATTCTTCAGACGGCCCGACCTTCGCCCCCACGCCTCCCGACCTCCCCGGCGCTGACGGCGGCGGGGTCGCGGCGGAGCCCCTCGGCGGCGCGGACTCCCGCGGCGGCTCGGATCCCCACAACCCCTCCGGTCGCACCTTCCTGGGCCAGCCGGGACCGCTCGCGAACCTGTTCAGCGTCGAGCTGTGGGAGCGCTTCAGCTTCTACGGGATGCAGGGCATCCTCGCGATCTACATGTACTTCGCCGCCACCGACGGCGGGCTCGGGATCGACGAGACGGTCGCCCTGGGCATCGTCGGCGCCTACGGCGGCTCGGTCTATCTCTTCTCGATCCTCGGTGCGCTGGTCTCCGACCGGCTGCTGGGCCCCGAGAGGACCCTGTTCGCCAGCGCGGTGATGATCATGCTGGGCCACCTCGCGCTCGCGCTGGTGCCCGGGATCCCCGGCCTGATGCTCGGCCTGCTGCTGGTCGGCGTCGGCTCCGGCGGCCTGAAGTCCACCGCGGCGACCCTCGTCGGCGCGCTGTACTCGCGCGATGACCCGCGCCGCGACGCGGGCTTCTCGATCTACTACATGGGCATCAACATCGGTGGCCTGCTGGGCCCGTTGATCACCGGTGTCGCGCAGCAGTCGTGGGGCTTCCACCTCGGCTTCGGGCTCGCCGCCGTGGGCATGCTCATCGGCCTGGTGCAGTACACCCTGACCCGCAGGGGCCTGCCCGCGAGCGTCCACACGGTCCCGGACCCGCTGCCGCGCTCTCAGTACCCGGTCTGGGGCGGCATCGCCCTCGCCACCGTCGTGCTGGTGCTGGTGCTGGTGCTCACCGGCGTGCTGACGGCGAACAACCTCGCCACTGTCGTCGCAGCCCTCGCCGTCCTCGGGGCGGTCGTCATCTTCGCCCTGCTGCTCACCTCGAAGAAGCTCGACGCCGACGAGCGCTCCCGCGTGGTCTCCTTCATCCCGCTGTTCATCGGCACGGCGGCGTTCTTCGCCCTGTTCCAGCAGCAGTTCACCGTGATCACGCTGTACTCGGACACCCGCCTGGACCGCGTGCTGTCCCTGCCCTTCCTCGGTGACTGGACGATGCCGATCTCCTGGGTGCAGTCCTTCAACCCCTTCTTCATCATCGTGCTGGCGCCGGTGTTCGCGGCGCTGTGGACGAAGCTCGGCACCCGCCAGCCCGGCACCCCGCGGAAGTTCGGCGTGGGCATCATCCTGATGGGCTCGGCATTCCTGCTGTTCCTGCCGATGGCCTCGGTGGTCTCGGTGCCGGTGCTGTGGATCGCGATGATCATGCTGGTCGCGACGATCGGCGAGCTGTGGCTCTCCCCTGTCGGCCTGTCGCTGGCCACCAAGCTGGCACCGCGCTCGTACCCGGTAATGATGATGGCGCTGTACAACCTCTCGGTCGCGCTGGGCACCTCGCTCTCCGGGGCGCTGGCCACCTTCTACTCGGCGGAGAACGAGGTCGCCTACTTCGGGGCGCTGGGCGCGGTCACCATCTCGATCGGAGTGGTCATGCTGCTGGTCGCGAAGCCCGTCAGCCGAGGCATGCGCGGGGTGCGCTGAGCACGCAGCCCTCGAGACCGCTCAGCCCCCGAGCACGGGCAGCAGCACCCCGATCACGGCGCAGATGATCCCCAGCCCGCCCGCTCCGCGCAGCAGCAGGCGGGCTGTGGGATCCTGCCAGCCCTTGACCAGGCCCAGCACCAGGAAGAGCACGAAGGCGAGGACGGCGAGCGCGCCGACCACGCTGAGCAGGACGATCATCGGGGATTCCCCACCACGGCGAAGCTGACCCCGATGACGGCGCAGAGGAGCCCGAGACCGCCGGCGAGCCGCTGCAGGAGCTCCGCAGTCCCTCCCTCGAGCAGCGCCGAGACGATATATGCCAGCACCGCGAGTGCGCCGACGACGGCGATGGCGAGGATCTGGAGACGACGGATCGGGGGGACGGGGGCGGCCGTGCGGGGCGATGCCATGACCTCACCCTAGAAACTTCCGGACAAGTGTCCAAGGAGTCATCTCTCGAGCACCACCAGCTCCTGGGTGGCACGGGTGCTCGCGACATAGCGGGCCACGGCCCCCTCGATGCCCCGCCCGAAGGTCTCCGGGTCCACCAGCACCACCAGGTCGAACTCGAGACCCTTGGCCAGCTGCGGGTCGAGGACCTGCACCCTCGAGAGCTCGGCGAGGACCGTGGCGAGGTCCGGCTCTGCGATCACGGCGACAGTGCCCTCCCGCTGCGCACCGAGCCATTCCCGGACGACCTGCTCGAGCTGCGCGACCCTTCCGTGCCGCACCGGGATCCCGGTGCGGCGTATCGAGGCGGGCACGGTCGCCTCCGGCACGGCAGCGTGGATCTCGCCCGCGGCGTGCTCCATGATCTCGGCCGGAGTGCGGTAGTTCAGAGTCAGCGTGGCCCTCGCCGCCCCCTCGATGGCCACCCGTGCCAGGCGCTCCTCCCAGCTGCCGGTGAATCCGCGGGCGGCCTGGGCACGATCCCCGACGATGGTGAGCCCGCGGGAAGGGCAGCGACGCAGGATCATCGCCCATTGCGCATCGTCGAGCTCCTGCGCCTCGTCGACCACCACGTGGGTGAACGGCCCGGCCAGGGCATCGGGCGGAGGGACGTCCCACGGAGTCGTGTCCGCGAGCGCGGCTCTCATGTCCGCGCCGCGCAGCATGGACAGCTCCTGCATCTCGGAGCTGTCGGAGGCGATCAGCTCCTCGAGCCCCAGCTCGATCTCCTCCACGCGCTCCCGCCGTGCGGCGCGATGCCGACGGTCACGGGCGTCCGCGCCGGGGTCGCCGAGGCGGTGCCGGGCCGCATCCAGCAGCGGGAGGTCCGAGACGGTCCAGGCTCGTGCGCGCTCCCGCTGCAGACGCTGCACCTCCTCAGGACTGAGCGACGGTGCGCAGCGGCGCAGGTAGGCGGGAACCTCGAAGAGGTCGCCCACGAGGTCCGTCGCCTCCAGCAGCGGCCACGCGCGAGCCACCAGGCTCTGCAGCGTGGGATCCTGGTCGATGGCTCGGCGCACCTGCTCGGCAGCGGGCGGCTCCTCGAGGTGCATCGCGAGCTTCGCCGAGACGAGCTCGGTGAGCGCCTCCCAGAGCTCGCCCCGCGCGAGGTTGTGCGGAGTGCCGGGATCCACGGCATCGAAGACCTCCTGCCAGTCCTCGCGCTCCAGGACCACGCTCCACCACTCGGTGTCGAGCACATGGGTCTGTGCGGGTGGCTCCTCATAGAGGGCGACCGCCGGGCCGATCGCGGCGACCAGCTGCCCGCTGCCCTTGAGGCGCGCGACGTCCGGGTCGCGCTCGGGCAGGGCGTCCGCCCCCTCGGGCACCATGTCGGCCACCGTGCAGGTGCGCACCCCGTCCTCGCCGAGAGCCGGCAGCACATCCGCCACGTAGTGCAGATAGGGATGGTGCGGGCCGACGACCAGCACTCCTGCATCGCTGCGGCGCAGACGGGGGTCGTGATAGAGCAGGTAGGCGGCGCGATGGAGGGCCACCACTGTCTTCCCGGTGCCGGGACCGCCATCGATCACCAGGGGCTGACGGGACTCGGCGCGGATGATCGCGTCCTGATCCGCGGCGAGGGTGGTCAGGACGCTGCCCATCCGGCCGGTGCGGGCCTCGCCGAGGCTCGCCAGCAGTGCGGACTCCTCGTCGGGGCTCTCGTCCTCTCTGAGCGGCCCGCCGTCGAGGTTCTCGTCCCAGTAGTCGCGGACACGCCCTCCGGACCAGCGGTAGCGACGGCGTGAGCGCAGCCCGGCCGGATCGGCGCGGGTCGCGGTGAAGAAGGGAGCGGCGACCTCCGAGCGCCAGTCCACCAGCAGCGGTCTGCCGTCGGCCCCGCTGATCCCGAGGCGGCCCACGTACACCGGAGGGGTCCCGTCGGCCGGGGTCATCCTCCCGAGCACGGCATCGCGACGGAATCCGGCGAGGTGCCGCCTGCGCCGGCGCAGATGGTCGATGTTCGCCTCGCGCTCGACACGGCCCTGGGCGTCTCCCGTCTGGTGCGAGAGCGCGCGGTCGAGCCGCAGCTCGAGCGCGGCGAGATCGGCCTCGAGGGCTGTGTCGAGGGCACGGAAGTGGTGGTCGTCGGCGGCGATCCGAGCGGGGGCGGCCTTGTGGGCCGAGCCCGTGGGCAGGTCGAAGAGGCTGGTGAGCGTCATGGGTCTCCCGGGAGAAGGCGTCATCGCGTGCCGATCGGGCAGCGCGGAGGAGTGATTCTCACCCACCCAGGGGCTCTTGCTGTAAGCCCCCCACCAGCAGATATACTGGACTCACGGAAGGAGTCCTCGGCGTGACGAGGACCTGCCGTGACAGCCTCAGAGCAGCCGCTGCTGGTCCTCCGGCGGAGGGTCGTTCTGATCTCGGATGAGCGCCACCAGCGCGACCATCACTGCGGGTGAGCCCGTGAAGCGTCGCCCCTCACGCTCCAGGATCCCCACCGCCGCGAGGTCGTCGAGGTCCCTCGCGACGGCGACGTACCGGCGCAGCTCGTCACGATCCCACTGCCCGGTCGCCGGATCCCACGGGATCTCCGGCGCTCCCGGATCCTCGGAGAACGGCTCGGGCAGTGCGAGTCCACTGCTGCTGCACGCGGCCAGCAGCGCGGCGAGGGTGTCGGGCATCCCCCGGAATCCGCCGTCCTCGGCATCACGGGCCTCCTTGCCGAACAGCGCCGCGGTGAGCACCGCATGCCCGAACTCGACGAAGCCGTCGCTGTCGGAACCGAGCGGCAGGTAGGGCACGGGACCGGGCCGGGCCAGCGCACGGCCTCCCACGATCTCCAGCCAGCCGCCGTCCAGCAGCGTGATCCAGGGACCCGTCAGCTCGGGTCGATCCCACATCGAGCGGACGGCGGGCCCGCTCCCCTCCCCGTCGGTGAGCAGCGCGCGGCAGTCGGCACGGCCGAGCGCTCCGGTCGAGGTGATGCGCACCCCCTCCTCGCCCACGAGCTCGAGGATCGCGGCAGCGCGCCGCACGAAACGGCTGGCCGCATACACCTCGAGGTCCTCGCCCTGGGCGAGGTCGCCGAGCGCGATCGAGTCCTCCGCCTCCGGAGCGGGCAGGAACCAGGGCCAGGAGCTCGACGCCCGGCGGTCCTCCCGGGCGGCCTGCACCGCGCGCTCCCGGTCGAAGGCGACGGTCGGTGAGGGCAGCCGGCCGGTGTCGCTGAGCTGGACCCGTTCGTCGTCGGGCAGCGAGTTGTACCAGTGCATATAGCCGGCCAGCTGCTCATCGTCCTCGAGGTCGACGCCGAGCGCGATCCCGTGACCGAGCACATTGGTCGAGAAGGAGCGGCGGGAGGGGTCCTCGGCCGCCTCGAGGGTCGCGAACTCGAGCGCGGCCAGGGCGGCCGGAGCCTCCGTGACCGGCATCGAGTCCGGGCTCCATCGGCCCGTCTCGACGAGGTAGGTGAAGAACCTCGACAGCGTGGGGACCATGTCCATGACCCGTTCACGGGGCTGGACCACGGTGCGCGGCACGATCTCGGTGAGCAGCTGGGTCATCAGCTCCTCGGTCCACCATCCGGGGTCCGGGGCGTCCTGCTGCTGGTCCCGCAGTCGCAGCAGCGTCTCGAGCGTGCCCACCTCCGCTGCGACGGGGGCGTCCTCGTCGCCGGTGAGGCGCCAGGTGCCGTATTCGGACAGCACCGCCTCCCGCTCGCGTCGGCTCTGCTCCTGCCTCGGATCCTCCATCCCTCCAGCATGACGCCCCGCGGCGGGTCCTGCCACCGCGGGGCGCTGCGAGGTTCGGCTCAGACCAGCTCGATGCGGGCGTCCCGGTCGTTCATGACGATCACCGGCGTGATGGTGGGATGGCCCGCGCGGCGGATCGCGGAGAGATCCGCGCGCAGCAGCGGGGTCCCGGAGCTCACCTGCTGGCCGGGCTCGACGAGGGTGGTGAAGCCCTCCCCGGCCATCTTCACCGTGTCCACTCCGACGTGGATCAGCAGCTCCACGCCGTCCTCGAGCACCAGGGCGACGGCGTGCCCGGTCGGGAAGACATGGCCGACGGTGCCTGCGGCGGGGGCGAGGATCTGGCCGTCGGTCGGCTCGATGGCGACGCCCGGGCCCATGATCTCCTGGGCGAAGGTCTCATCAGGCACCTCGGACAGCGGCACCGCTGCGCCGGCGACGGGCTGACGCAGGCGCACCAGGTGGCGGGTCCGCACCGGGGTGCCGGGCCCGTCCTGCGGCTCTGCCTGCCCTGGCTCCGCCTGCTCCAGCTCCGCCCGCTCCTGATCGGCGTCGACCGGGGCCACGCGACCGCTCATGATCGAGTCCATCGCGTCCTTCACGAACTGGACGCTGGTGCCGTAGATGACCTGCACGGACCGCCCGCCCGGTCGCACGACGCCCGCGGCGCCCGCCCGCTTCAGCGCGCCGTCGTCGACGAGCGAGGTGTCGGCGACCTCCATGCGCAGCCGCGTCGTGCAGTTCTCCAGATCGGTGATGTTCTCCTTCCCACCCATCCCGGCGAGGAAGGCGGTGGCGGCGGCGAGGTGCTTCCGCTCGCCGGCGAGCACGACGCCCTGGTCGGTGAGCTGGTCGTCGTCGTCGCGTCCCGGGGTCTTCAGATCGAACTTCAGGATGATCGCGCGGAACACCACGAAGTAGGCGACGAACCAGAACAGGCCCATCAGCGGGATCGCCCAGGGGTTCTGCGCCATGGGATTGACCCAGCCCAGGACCAGGTCGATGAAGCCGCCCGAGAAGCCGAAGCCCATCCGCACCGGCAGCAGGGCGCTGATGCCCATCGAGATCCCGGTGAACAGGGCATGGACCACATACAGGCCGGGAGCGAGGAACATGAAGGAGAACTCGAGCGGTTCGGTGACGCCCACGAAGAACGAGGCGATCGCGCTGGAGAACAGCACACCGGCGGCCACCTTGCGACGGGAGCTCCTGGCGGTGACGTACATCGCCAGCGCAGCGCCCGGCAGGCCCATCATCATCACCGGGAAGAAGCCGGTCATGTACTGGCCGGTGACGCCGTAGGTGCCGGTGTTGTTGAGGAAGTTGCCCAGGTCGTTGATGCCTGCCACGTCGAACCAGAACACGGAGTTCAGGGCGTGATGGAGGCCCAGCGGGATCAGCAGGCGGTTGAGGAACCCGTAGATGCCCACGCCCACCGGCCCGAGGGTGAGGATGAACTCGCCGAAGCCGACCAGGCCCGTGAACACCAGCGGCCACAGGAAGAACAGCGCCAGCGCGAGCACCAGCGAGGCCCCGGCGGCGACGATCGCGACCGAACGCCGCCCGGAGAAGAAGGCCAGCGCGTCCGGCAGCTCCGAATCCTTGAAATGGTCGTAGGAGTACGCGCCGATGAGCCCGCACAGGATGCCGATGAACACGTTCTCGACGTTGGAGAAGGCCAGGTTGACCTCGCTCTCCTCGATCCCCTTGAAGATCGCGACGCTCGACGGCGCCAGCAGCGTGGTCACCACCAGCCAGGAGACCAGGCCCGCCAGCGCCGAGGTGCCGTCGGGCTTCTTGGCCATGCCGATGGCGACACCGATCGCGAACAGCAGCGGCAGCTGGTCCAGCAGCGCGCCGCCGGCGATCTGGAAGAAGCCGCCGACGATATTGGTGTCGTCGCCGGTGGCTGTCAGGATCCAGTAGCCGATGCCGCTGAGGATCGCGGCGACGGGGAGCACTGCGACCGGCAGCATCAGCGATCTGCCGAGGCGCTGGAAGAACTTCATGGGGACCTCTCTGGTCGAGGACGCGCGGGATCGGCCGACGACGGTGCCGGCGGTGCGCGTCCGGGGACGGCGGCCATTGTGCGCCTCCGGCGTGCTGACGCCGTGCTCAGGACCCCTCGGCATGACGCACGACGCAGCGCCTGCGGGAACCGGCGCCGTGCCGTATCGGAAAGGTCGGTCCTGCTCAGCGCTGCGTGAAGCGCACCGATCCCTGATCGAGCTGCTTCTGTGCCCGCTTGACCGTCGTCGAGTCGTAGGCGCCGGTGGAGCGGGCCTCGTTCAGCGCGTCCTGCTGCGCATCGAGGATCAGTTGCATGAGCTCGGAGTACTGGGCCTTGACCTGGTCCTCGGCCCGGTCCGTGCGCCGCGGATCGGCCAGCCTGCGCTGCACCTCACGGGCCTTCTCGATCACGGCGGGGTCGAACCGCTCGCCACCGCGGCGATGGAGGTCGGGGTTGTCCAGCACCTGGCCGGCGGCCGCCTCGTTGATCTCGAGCATCAGCAGGGCCAGCTCGCGCCGCGACTGCTCCTCGTCGGTCCCGCGGATTCCGAGCACCCGGATGAGCAGCGGCAGCGTGCCGCCCTGTCCCACCAGGGTGACCAGGGCGACCACGAACGCGATCAGCACCAGCTGGGTGCGGTACGGGAAGTCGGTCGGGAGCGACTGCGCTGCCGCGAGCGTGACCACTCCGCGCATCCCGGACCAGGCGAGCACCGCCCCGCCGCGCCAGCCCAGGCCGTTGCCCGCGTAGAACTTCGCGTCCGCGCGCCGGCGCTGCAGCCATCTCTCGATCCGCTCCCCGCGCGGGTGGGTCTGCAGGCGCTCGTCCTGCGTGATGCGCTCGAGCGCGTCATCGAACCGGCGTGCCTGCTGCTCGTGCTCGGGACGGCGGCGGCGGGCGGTGAACACCACGGGCGCCACGAAGGCGACCCGGATCAGCCCGAGCAGCACGGTCACCGCGAGCCCCACCCAGACGGCATGCCAGACCGACAGACCGCCTGCGGACACTTCGGCGACCAGGGTGTGCAGCTGCAGGCCCATCAGCAGGAACACACCGTTCTCGAGCAGCAGCTGGATGGTGAGCCAGTTGGTCCGCTCGGCATTGCGGTCGGCGACGCTGAGGCGGCGCACGCTGCTGGCGCCCGTGACCAGTCCGGCGGCGACCACGGAGAGGACGCCGGAGGCGTCGGCCAGCTCGGCCGGCAGGAAGGCGATGAACGGGACCACGAAGGAGATCGCGGTGGTGAGCACGGGCTGGTCGATCTTGGAGCGGATGCGCACCGCGAGGACGCCGACTGCGGCACCGATCACGATCGCGACCGCCACCGCGTAGAAAAAGTCCCCGGCGGCCTGCCAGAAGGAGAAGGCCCCGGCGGTCGCGGCGACGGCGGTGCGCAGGAGTACCAGGGCGGTCGCATCGTTGACCAGGCCCTCCCCTTCGAGGATCGTCAGCAGTCGCGGAGGCAGGCCCAGACGCTTGCCGATGGCGGTGGCGGCGACGGCGTCGGGCGGGCTGACCACGGCGCCGACGGCCACGGCGGCCGCGAAGCTGAGATTCGGGAGGATCGCCCACAGCAGGATCCCGACGGCGAAGGCGGAGACCAGGACGAGGAGCACGGAGAGCGCACCGATGGTCTTCAGGTCCCGACGGAAGTCCATCACCGGCATGTTCACCGCGGCCGAGTAGAGCAGCGGCGGGAGCACCGCGGCGAGGATCAGATCAGGCTCCGGAGCGATCAGCGGCACCCCGGGGACCAGGCTCACCCCGAGCCCCACCAGCACCAGGATGATGGGCGTCGCGAGCCCCAGCCGACTCGAGAAGTAGGACGCCGCGACGATGATGAGCACCGCGAGCACCGCGATGACCTCGAAGTGCTCCAGTCCCATGGCTCGCTCTCCTCGCGCTCAGATCCACCCGTGAGCCCTCGCCTCCGGCGCGGCGGCATCACCGGTGGCGACGCCCGGCTCCGCGAGGGGGTCGGAGAGACAGTTTCGCACCGTCCCCTGCGCGAGGTGCAGGCGAGCGGAGATCTCGGCGCCGCTCGGTCCGTCCTGGGTCAGGGACTGTCCTGGGTCAGGCGCAGCACGTCGACCTCACGATCGGGGCATCGGGGCATCATCGCCACCCGGGACAGAAGGACGCGTCATCCGCCGGTATGACATCTGTCAGACGCCACCCGGGAGATCATCACTCCCGCTCATGACGTTCCGCTCTGCCGCGCGGGCCCCGCGACGACCAGGCTGGATGCATCGTATTCAGCGGGTCGCCGAGGGCGGCCCCGACCTCCTGAAGGAGACGTCATGAACCTCTACGAAGGCCTCCAGGGCCTCGTCGACCAGGTGCCCGCCCTGCTGCAGCCGCTGATCGTGGCGCTCGCCGGGATGGTTCCGTACGTCGAGGGCGAGGGCTCTGCGGCCCTCGGCATCCTCGCGGGCATCAATCCGCTGGTGGCCGCCATCGCTGGAGCGAGCGGGAACATCCTCGCCGTGTTCGTGGTCGTCCACTTCGGCGACCGCCTCCGCACCGCGATCGTCGGCCGGCGGCGCCGCAAGGCGCACTCCGAGGTCCCCGTCGAGGTGCTGGCCGGCGCCGGCGGTCCGGGGACGACGGTGAGCGGGCTGAGCGACGGCGATGCTCCTGAGCCGCCGACGTCGTCCAAGGGTCGCGAGCGGCTGCTGCGCTGGGTGGTGCGCTTCGGCGTCCCCGGGGCCAGCCTCATCGGCCCCCTCGCCCTGCCCACGCACCTGACCGCCGCGACCCTCGTCGCGACCGGCGTGCGCCGCAACTGGGTGCTGCTGTGGCAGATCATCGCGATCGTGCTGTGGACCACGGCGATCACCCTCGCCGCGACCGGCGTGCTCGCCGTGCTGACGGGCTGAGCGGTGACCTCCGCCGCGGACGCCCCTCCCGTCCCCGCCCGCACCACGGGGCCCACCCCGACCGCCGACCGCGCACCCGCCCCGGATCTGGCCCGCGGCATGATGCTGCTGCTGATCGCCCTCGCCCACGCCCCCTGGTTCCTCTACACCAGTCACGTCGGGGCGAGCCCCATGCATCCCGCGGACGGCTCCGTGACGGATCGTCTCGCGCAGCTCCTGACCATCACGGTGGTCGATGCCCGCACCCACACCATGTTCGGTCTGCTGTTCGCCTACGGCATCGGCCAGATGCTCGCCCGGCAGAGCACGCGAGGGGTGCCCGAGAGCGAGGCCCGACGACTCCTGCGGCGTCGTCACCTGTGGATGCTCGCCCTCGGCCTGGTGCATGCCGCCCTGCTGTGGCAGGGCGACATCGTGGGCACCTACGGACTGATCGGCCTGCTGATGCTGCCGCTGTTCCTGCGCCGCTCGGACCGCACCCTCGCGGTATCGACCCTCGTGCTGCTGGGCGTATGCACGACGATGATGCTGCTGACCGCCGCCGCATCCGGGTCGACCGGGGCAGATGCCGCGGCAGGGATGCAGCGGCTGAGCCTCGCCGAGCCGAGCTATCTCGCCTCCGTGCCGATCCGCCTGGCGCAGTGGGGGTTCGGGCTGGTCTCGGGCGTCGTGACCCTGGCCCTGCCCGTCGCGTTCCTGCTCGGGCTGCTCGCCGCCCGACATCGACTGCTCGAGGAGCCGGAGAAGCACCTGCGCCTGCTGCGATGGGTGGCCGGGCTCGGGATCGGGCTGGGCTGGGGCGTCGGGCTCACGCAGGCCCTCGTGCACCTCGGCGTGCTCACCGTACCGTCCACCGCGCTGCTCGAATCGGCCCACTTCCTCACCGGGATCGGCGCCGGCGCCGGATACGCCGCGCTGTTCGGACTTCTCGTCCACGCCCTGCGCTCCCGAGAGGACGGTGCCGGGCTGCGCAGCAGGCCGGTGCGGGCGCTCTCCGCTCTGGGTCGCCGCTCCCTGAGCGGCTACCTCGCCCAGTCCCTGGTCTACGGTCCGCTGCTCGCCGCCTGGGGGCTGGGGCTCGGCGCCCATCTGAGCAGCTTCACGGCGCTGCTGATCGCGGTCGCGGTGTGGACGACGACCCTTCTCGGAGCTCTCGCTCTGGAACGGTCGGGCAGGCGCGGCCCGGCCGAGGTGCTGCTGCGACGGTTGACCTACGGGGCGAGCGGTTGACGTCCCGACATGAGGTGTTCTCGGCGTGTCAAGGCGGCAATCACCTTCTCGTCGCCCGCGCGGCACACAATTGTCGTGACACCGGTCACCCGGGCGGGGCACTCTGTCCCTGCTCGGCCGTGTGCCTCCCTCCCGGGTCCGGGCCGCGGCAACGCGCAGCGCCCGGCGGAAGGAGCCGACCCATGAGCCTGGTGAAGGTCTACAACCTCGGGTACGACCCCGCGACGGGGATCGGCGAGCTGCTGCACACCACCACCGTGCGCCACGCCTTCGGAATGATCCGCCGGGAGGTCGCCGACCCGGTCGAGCTCACGATGCTCGGAGACCGCATCGTCCCCATCGCCCTCGAGCTCACCCGGGAGCTGAGCGGTGCGTGGGTGGAGGGCGCGGGCCAGCGCTCCGTCGGCTTCTCCTACCGAGCGGTCCACGAACGCGATCACTGGACCTGCGCGTACTGCGGGCGCAGCGTCTCGAAGACACCGGCGCGCGAAGCGCTGCTGGCCACGGTCGATCACATCCTCCCGTCCTCCCGCGGCGGCGAGTCGAGCTGGACGAACCTGGTCTCGGCCTGCAAGGAGTGCAACAACCGCAAGGCGGCTCTCACCCCCGAGGAGGCCGGGATGCCCTTGCGTGCGGAGCCCTATGACCCCGCCCTCTCCTACCGGGTGGCCGGTCACGCCGAAAGCCTCCCCGTGCTGGTCCGCGCATGAGTGCCACCAGGCGCTCCGGCGCAACGTGAGGATCACCGCACCAACTCCCAACTGCACGTATCTCATATGTGAGTTACGGTCAGGACATGACTGAGAACGAGGACTACCTGGCCCGGATCGGCACCCTGATCCGCGACGCCCGTCAGCACTCCGGCCTCACCCAGGCCCAGCTCGCCGCCGAACTGGGCACCAGCCAGAGCGCCGTGAACCGCATCGAGAAGGGCCAGCAGAACCTCACGCTGGAGACCGTCTCGAAGATCGGCTCGGCCCTGGACTCGGAGCTGGTGGGCCTCGGCACCTCCGGTCCGAGCCATCTGCGCGTGCAGGGCGAGACCACCCTCTCCGGCGCGATCGACGTGAAGTCCTCGAAGAACGCCGGTGTCGCCCTGCTGTGCGCCTCGCTGCTGAACACCGGCACCACGGTGCTGCGCAAGGTCGCCCGCATCGAGGAGGTCAACCGGCTGCTCGAGGTGCTCACCTCCATCGGGGTGAAGGCCACCTGGCTGAACTCGGACAACGACCTCGAGCTGCAGGTCCCCCGGACCCTCGACCTCTCCTCGATCGACGCGGACGCCGCGCGGCGGACCCGCTCGATCATCATGTTCCTGGGCCCGCTGCTGCACCGCGCCGGGACGTTCCAGCTCCCCTACGCCGGGGGCTGCGACCTGGGCACCCGGACCGTCGAGCCGCACATGACCGCGCTGCGCCACTTCGGCCTCGAGGTCGTGGCCACCGATCATCACTACCAGGCCACCACCTCGGCGGTCACCGGTGCACGGCGACCGATCGTCCTCACCGAGCGCGGCGACACCGTCACCGAGAACGCGCTGCTGGCGGCCGCCCTGTACGAGGGCGAGACCGTCATCCGCAACGCCAGCCCCAACTACATGGTCCAGGACCTGTGCTTCTTCCTCGAGAAGCTCGGGGTCTCGATCGAGGGCATCGGCACCACGACGCTGCGCGTGATCGGCAGGTCCTCGATCTCGACCGATGTGGACTACGCCCCCAGCGAGGACCCGATCGAGGCGATGAGCCTCATCTCCGCCGCGATCGTGACCCGGTCCAGCATCACGGTGCGCCGGGTGCCGATCGAGTTCATGGAGATCGAGCTGGCGCTGCTGGAGGAGATGGGCCTGCGTTACGACCGCTCCGAGGAGTACATGGCGGAGAACGGCCGCACGCGGCTGGTCGACATCACCACCCATGCCTCGGAGCTGAAGGCGCCGATCGACAAGATCCACCCCATGCCCTTCCCCGGGCTGAACATCGACAACCTCCCGTTCTTCGCGGTCATCGCCGCGACCGCGGAGGGCCAGACGATGCTGCACGACTGGGTCTACGAGAACCGCGCCATCTACCTCACCGAGCTCACCAAGCTCGGCGCGAACGTGAAGCTCATGGATCCGCACCGGGTGCTGATCGAAGGGCCCACGCGCTGGAGCGGCGCGGAGCTGGTGTGCCCGCCGGCGCTGCGCCCGGCGGTGGTGATCCTGCTGGCGATGCTCGCCGCCAAGGGCACCTCCGTGCTGCGCAACGTCTACGTCATCAACCGCGGCTACGAGGATCTCGCCGCCCGCCTGAACAAGCTCGGGGCACGGATCGAGACCTTCCGGGACATCTGAGCGCCATGGGCGACCCCGGAGGACTGATCCTGCTCGGCGTGGCGCTGAGCACCTTCGTCGGTGCGATCGCGCAGCGCGCCACCGGGATGGGGTTCGCCCTGCTCTCGGCACCTTTCCTGGTGCTCGTGCTGGGTCCCCTCGAGGGGATCCTCGCGGTCAACGCCGCCGGCTGCGTGGCCAGCTCGCTGATCCTCGCTCGAGTGTGGCGGGACGTCGAGTGGTCGCGGGCGAAGGTGCTGGTCCCGATGGGGGCGCTCGGCGTGGTGCCCGGCGCCGTCGCGGTGGCGCTGCTGCCGGAGGCACCGCTGACGATCGTGGTGGCCCTGCTGGTGATCCTCGGCCTCGGGGCGACGATGTCGATGCGGGGACGCACCGTGCCGCCCTCGACGGCGCTCGGCGCCGCCGGGGGCCTGGCCTCCGGGTTCATGAACGTCACCGCGGGAGTGGGCGGGCCGGGCGTGGTCGTCTATGCCCGCGCCACCGGGTGGGAGCACCATCGCTTCGCCGCGACCGTCCAGCTGCACGGGCTGGTGCTGGGCATCGTCTCGCTGCTCGCGAAGGGAGCCCTGCCCTCCCTCGCCCCGAGCGGCTGGGCGGCGCTGCTGCTCTCCCTGCTGGTGGGCCTGGTGGTCGGCGACCGGCTCGCGCGACGGGTCGACGGCTCCTCGCTCCTGCGCAGCGTGTTGGTGATCGCGATGATCGGTGCGGTGCTCGCCCTCGCCCGCGGCGTCGCGGCGCTGGTCTGAGAAGCCCCGGCGACACCCGGCGAAGGCGGCCTGGCAGAGCTCGGGCCTGGATATCATCAGCTCCATGCCCAACGAGGAGCTCTCCGCCGGACGATCCGCTGTGGTCGGGCACGCCGGCTCGTACTCCAAAGGCGTCGCCCGCCGCCAGGAGATCCTCGATCGCGCGATCGAGGTGTTCCGGGAGCGCGGCGCCGACGGGACCTCCCTGCGCGGCATCGCCACGGCGATCGGGGTCTCGCACGCGGCCCTGCTGCATTACTTCGACTCCCGTGAGCAGCTGCTGGTGGCGGTGTACGAGCATGCTGAGTCCCTCCGTGACACCGCGAAGACGTACCAGGACAGATCCGCCCTCGATGTGCTGGTCAAAGCCGCGATGATCAATGTCGGGGTGCCCGGGATGGTCGAGCTCTACACCACCCTGGTCGCCGCCTCGCTGGCCGCGGAGGGAACGCCCTCGAACGTGTTCTTCAGCGACCGCTTCGCGCGGATCAGGAAGGACCTCGCGGGACGCCTGACCGCGGAGCAGGCCGCCGGACGGGTGCGCGACGATGTGGACCCCGACGACATCGCGGCCCTCCTCGTCGCAGCCTCCGACGGCCTGCAGATCCAGTGGCTGCTCGAGCCCTCCGTCGAGCTCGAGCGCACCCTGGAGTCCTTCGCGGTGCTGCTGGCCCCCACCTCGTGACCCGGCCGCGCGGGCCCGCACCATCGGTGAGCAGGCTGCTCGCGCCCTGCCAGAGCACGGCCGCACCGTCCTGCGCGAGCGCGCGCCAGGTCTCCACCAGCACGTCCTGGTTCAGCGGTTCCCGGGAGTCGATGACACCGAGGTCTTCGAACTCCTCGAACGGCACGCCCAGGGAGGGGGACGGGCAGGGCGGCTGTGGGGCTGGGCGGCTGACCTGCCGAGCGGCGGACCGGGTCCCGCCGACTGTCCATGCGCCCCCTCTCGACAGTTCTCGAGGAACACGGATTCTTGGATCGGCGCACCGCACCCCGACGACCGCAGAGCCCCGCCCCGCGACAGCGGGACGGGGCTCTGCGGGGCCCTGAGCACGGGCGTCAGCGCGATCGCTCAGCTCCCCTTGAGGCTGCCCTTCAGATCGGGGACATCCGCGAGCAGGCGCCGGGTGTACTCGCCCTGCGGGGAGAAGATGACCTCCTCCGTGGTGCCTCGCTCCACGACCTTGCCCTGCTCCATCACGGCGACACGGTCGGCGAGATAGCACGCCTGCCCGATGTCATGGGTGATGAACAGGACCGTCAGGCCCAGGTCGTTCTTCAGATCGTGCAGGACGTTGAGCACGTTGACCCGCAGCGTGGCGTCGAGCATGCTCGTCGCCTCGTCCGCGAGCAGCACCTTGGGCCGCATCATCAGCGCACGCGCCACCATCACCCGCTGGCGCTGCCCGCCGGACATCTGGTGCGGGAACTTGTGCAGCACCTCCTTGGGTCGCAGATCGACGTATCCGAGACATTCCTCGATGAGGGCATCGGCCTCGTCCTTCGGGATCTGGGCCAGGGCCAGGCTGCGGCGCAGCAGGGACCCGACGGTGAAGAACTGGTTGAAGGCGGCGAAGGGGTCCTGGAAGACGGCCTGCACCTCCGTCCAGTACTCGCGCAGGCCGCTCCCCTTCAGATGCGTGACGTCCTGTCCACGGAAGGTGATCGTGCCGGAGGTCACCGGCATCAGGCGCAGCAGCATCCTCGCCAGGGTCGACTTGCCGGACCCGGACTCCCCCACCACGGCGAGCACGCTGGCCTCGGGGAATTCGAGGCTGACGTCGTCCACCGCCGTGATCTTCGATCCGGCGACGCTGAACTCCTTGGTGACGTTCCGGCAGGACAGCAGGATCTCGCGTTCGGTCGTGCTGCGGGTGATCGTCTGGTCCTGCGGGGTCGTCGCGGCAGGCTCCGTCATGGCGTCCCCACCTCCTCGGGGTTCGTGGTCGACGCAGCGGGCGCCGACAGGGCGGGGGGCTCGGTCAGCGAGGGCGAGGCGGTGGATCGACGGGCGATCCCCCGCTCCCGGGTCTCGTGGCTGGGATCCAGGACCGAGGCCAGCAGCGTGCGTGTATAGGGATGTTGCGCATCCTCCACCAGCTGTCGCGTGGGCCCGGACTCGACGATCCGGCCCGCGTTCATGATCGCCAGCTTGTCCGAGACCTGCGAGAGGACCGGGAGATCGTGCGTCACGAAGACCACGCCCGACATGATCCCCTGCTCGACCATCTCCAGGAGCATCTCGACCAGCATGCGCTGGCTGGAGACGTCCAGGGCCGAGGTCGGTTCGTCCGCGATGAGCAGGCGGGGGTTCTGCAGCGTCGAGATCACCGTGATCATGCGCTGCTTCATCCCACCGGAGAGCTGGTGGGCGTAGGAGTCGAGCACGCGCACCGGCATGTCCAGCATCTTCAGCCGATCCCGGGCCAGGTCCAGCGCCTCGTCCTTGGTGATCCGCGGGTCATGCGCCCGCATCACGTCGCGCACGAGATTGCTGATCCGCAGCGTGGGGCTGATGGAGTTCATCGCACCCTGCGGGAGCATCGAGACGGTGCGCCCGCGATAGGGCCGGTGCCGGGCGGAGTCCGCGGTGGTGAGGGTCGACAGGTCGATCCACTCGCCATCGATCTCGAGGGTCCCCGAGAGGACGTACAGCGGCGGGGTCGCGATCATCGCCAGCGCATTGCCGAGAGTCGTCTTCCCGCAGCCGGACTCGCCGGCCAGCCCCAGGATCTCGCCCTCGCGGAGCTCGATCGAGACCCCGTCGACGGCGGTGAAGTCCTGCTCCCCGCCGCCGTAGACGCAGCGGACGTTCTCGGCGCGCGCCAGGATCCCGGGGGTTGCACCGGGCCGTGTCGACTTCGAGACGCTCATGCGTTCTCACCTGCTCTCGCTCGGTCGGAGGATTCCGGGGGCGCCGCCCCCACCGCTCCGTTCTGCTCGGCGAGCAGCCGGGCCTCCTCGGCCCGTCGAGCGGCGGCCCGCTTCATCTGTCTGCGCTTGCCGCGCCGCAGGCGCGGGTTGAACACCTCGTCGAGACTCGCCTGCAGCAGCAGGAAGCCGAAGGAGACGAGGGTCAGCACGATGGTCGGCGGCAGGAACGCCCACCAGGCACCCGTGGCCACCGCCTGGAAGGCGAGAGCCCAGTGCAGCTGGGTGCCCAGGGAGTTCGCCCCGGACGGCCCCAGACCCAGCATCGACAGCGCGGCCTCCGCGAGGATGGCGCCGGAGACCTGCAGCACGAAAGCCATCACCGCGTAGGAGAGGATGTACGGCAGGACGTCCTTGACCAGGATCCCCGCCAGGCGGGCCCCGGAGAGCCGCGCCACGTCGATGTGCTCCCTGGTCGCCACCGACGAGGCCTGGGCGCGCACCGCACGGGCGGTCCATGGCCACGAGGTGATGCCGATGACCACCGCGAGCGACCAGATCGTGCTGTTGGGCAGGGACATCGAGATGAGGATCAGCACCACGATCGAGGGGATCGCGAGCACCACGTTGGTGACGCCCATCAGCAGTTCCTCGAACCAGCCGCCCACATAGCCGGCCAGCAGCCCGATCGTCACGCCGATCGTGGTCGCGACGACCCCGGCGACCAGTCCGATGATCAGGGATGTGCGGGTCCCGGCCATCAGCACCGCGAGCACGTCGTGCCCGAAGTTGTCGGTGCCCAGCAGCAGCCCGCCTCCCGGGGCGTCATAGAGCGATCCCACCTTCTCGCCGGGACCCGTCGGATAGACGAGCCCGGCCAGACCCATGACGATCACGAGGGACACCAGGACCAGTGCCACCCAGAATCGGCCGGAGAAGTTGAAGGAGCGCAAGGTGTTGGCACGGGGAGCGGCCGTCTCCTCGGCCATGGAGGTGTTCACAGTGGACATATCACTTCTCCCCCGACTTGGCCGCGCGGATGCGCGGATCGACGATGCCGTAGACGATCTCGACTCCGAAGTTCGCCAGCAGGACCGCCACGGTGATGATCAGCGTGATCGCCTGGATGACCGGATAGTCGTTGGCGGCGATCGCGTTGAACAGCAGCAGACCGACTCCTGGATAGCTGAAGACGAGCTCGGTGATGAGCGCACCGCCCACCAGGGTGCCGATCGCCAGCGCGAGGCCGGTGATCTGCGGGAGCATCGCGTTGCGGAAGATGTACTGGGTGATCTTGTTGTCCTTGATCCCCATCGCACGGGCGTAGTTGACGTAGTCGCCGCCCAGCTCGTAGATGGCCATCGAGCGCATGCCCACGGCCTGCCCGCCGATGAAGACGATCACGAGCGAGAGGAACGGCAGCCAGTAGTAGCTGATCGCGTCCCAGAGGAAGGCGAGGGTGAACTCCGGGGTGAGCCCCAGGGAGTACGCCCCTCCCACCGGGAAGACCCCGGCGACCACGGCGAACACGTACAGCAGCAGGATCGAGAGGCAGTAGTACGGCATGGCGGAGAGGAACAGCGACGAGGTGAAGACGCTGCGATCCCAGTTCCCGCCGCGGAACGCGGCGATCGCGCCGATGACGTTGCCGAGGATCCACCCGATGAGGATCGCCGGCAGCTGCACGGCGATCGACCACGGCAGCGCATCCCCGATGAGCTCGTTGACGGATGTCGGGTAATACGCGAAGGACGTCCCCAGATCACCGGTGAAGACCTTGCCGAGATAGGTGATGAACTGCTGCCACAGGGACTGGTCGAGACCGAACTCCTGGACATAGCTCTCATAGACCTGCTGCTGCTGCTCACTGGTGACGGAGCCGCCGCGGGACAGGTTCGAGACGATGACATCGACGGGGTTGCCGGGGACGAGCCGGGGCAGCAGGAAGTTCAGACCCACTGCTGCCACCAGCGCGACCACGTACCACACCGTCTTCTGGGCGATGTAGCGGCCGAGGTTCACGTGGTCCCTCAGCCGCCGATCTTCTTGAGCTTGAAGATCCAGTCGTTGCCGGCGCCGCGGAACATCGGCGGGGCGTAGTCGTTCTCCTCGGTGGGCCAGTTCGACCAGTTCGAGGCGTTGAACTCGAAGAACTCATCGGGCCGGTACATCAGCGGGAAGGCCGGGATCTCCGCGCGGTAGAGGTCATCCAGCGCCGTGATCGCCTCCAGCTTGGAGGCATCGTCCGGTGCGGAGGCCGCGGCCTCGAGCAGGTCGTTGACCTCGCCGTTCTCCCAGCGTCCGAAGTTGCGATAGGCCGTCTGCCCCAGCGGCGCCATGTCCACATTGCTCATGACGTCGCTGAAGCGCTGCCACGGGGTGGAGGGGTTGGTGCCGGCCACGTACCAGCATGCCATGTCGAAGTCGCCGTTCTGGATGGCGGTCGCGGTCTGGGCCTGCTGCGGGAAGTTGGTGGAGGCGTCGATGCCGATGGCCTGCAGGTTCTTGGCCACGATCTCGAGAGCGGCGTTCCAGTCCGTCCAGCCCTGCGGGGTGATGAGCTTCCAGGGGCCGAGCTTCGTGCCGCCCTTGGCGTAGAAGCCGTCGGAGCCCTTCTCGTATCCCGCACCGGCGAGGATCTCCTCGGCCTTGGCCGCGTCGAAGACCCAGCCATCGGACTCCGCCTTGCCGCGATCCAGCCACTGATCCTCGGCGCCGTCGGGGATGACGAGCGAGGCGAGCACCTGCGAGGAGTACCCGGACATGGCGGTCTCGGCGATCGAGCCGTAGTCCACGGCGTGCGCGAGCGCCTTGCGCACCTCCGGGTCGTCCAGGCCCGGCAGGGTCGTGTTGATCAGGAGCATCGGCATGGAGCCGGGCGAGAAGTAGGGCTCTTCCTTGAGGTAGGTGCCCACCGGCTTGTCCGACTCCCACATCTTCCAGATCTGGGGCACGAACTGCTGCATCACATCGAGCTCGCCGCTCTGGAACTTGAGGTTGCCGTCCTCGTTGGACTTGAAGATCGGGTGGATGATCTTCGACATGGCCGGCAGGCCGCCGTAGAAGTCCTTGCCCCAGTAGTCCTCGTTGCGGGCGAGGATGACCTGGGTCTGGTCGGCCAGCTCCAGGGTGAAGGGACCGGTGCCGATCGCCTCATCGGTCTCCCAGCTCGCGATCTTGTTGCCGGTCTCCTCCGCGGCCTTCTCGAAGACCGCCTTGGGCACGATGAACTGCTGGGCGAGCTGGGTCAGCACCGAGCCGACGTTCTTGCGCTCGGCGTTGATCGCGATGTTGATCGTGCTGCCCTCGGCCGTCATCTCGTCGACCTCGGTCCAGAACGAGGCGACGCCGAGACCCGGATCGATCTTGCCGAGCTCGAAGGTGTAGAGCACATCGTCGGCGGTGAACTCGGAGCCGTCGTGCCAGGTGATGCCCTCCTGGAGGGTCAGGGAGATCGACTCGTTGCCGTTGATCTCATGGGAGGCGGCCAGGCCCGGGAGCAGCTCGCCGGAGACGATGTGGAAACGCAGCAGCGTCTCGTAGACGTACTGGGCGACGTTGCCCGCGGCCGGCCATGCGGGGGCGCCTGCGAAGGTGTTGTAGTTGGTGGGAGGGCTCCACTGGAAGCCGGCGACGAAGAGGTGGTCCGCCGCCTCGCCGCTGCGCCCGGATCCTGCCTTGCCGTTGTTCCCGACGCCGACGAGTTCCTCACCGCCGCTCCCTCCGCCTGTGCCTCCGCCGGTGCCGGTGGCACCGCCGCAGGCGGCGAGGGCCGCGGCCCCGCCGAGGAGACCGGTGCCTGCCAGGAATCGACGACGGGATGCTCCTCCGGGGAGCTGGCTGTCTCGGGTAACGGTCATGGCTGACCCACCTCTCAGTTCTCGCTCCGCCTTTGGAGCGTCGGATCGGCCTTGATCCGTTGGAGAGATTGAACCGCTCCCGAGAGAAAGCATCCACTGGTAGGCGTTACGGTCCGATAACGATTGTGACCTGCTTCACCATACGGTGGAGGCGTCGACGAACTCCCTGGCGGCAATCGCCTCCCTCCGGCGGGCATGGATCTGCTTCGCGGCGATGTCCGCGCCGGCCAGCAGCGGCGAGGGCACACCCGGAGAGGCACCGATCGCGGAGCCGGGCTGGGTGGAGGCGGCGGGGATGCCGAGCACCACCACGGACTCGTCGACCGTACCGTCGGCGGCGAGGAGATTGTGCCCGGTCAGCGCCTCTTCGGAGAGCTCGGCCCCGGTCGCCTCCATGCTGTGGGTCGCCACGCCGCCCACGGTGTGGATCCGGGCCCGGCCGGACTCCAGCAGGGAACGCAGCAGCGGATCGCTGGTCTGCGGGATCTTTCCCTTGGACATGCGGGTCTCCAGCAGCACTGCGGCGGTGACCACGCGGCCGGTCACCGGTGAGGCGGCGCGGAAGAGCCCGGAGGAGGGATCCGCCTCGACCACCATCTCAGGACCGATCAGCTCGATGATCCCGGCCTCGATCAGCGCCAGCACCAGGCGCACCCGGTCCGCGGGCGGACCGGAGGCGAGGGCCAGGGAGTCCCCGTCGAACCAGCCGAGCACATCGCGGGCGAGGGACTCGCCGGTGAAGGCGCCGAGCCCGGTCAGCCGACCGACAGGACGTCGCAGTGCACCCATGGCGCCGTTGACCGCCGCGCGAGGATGCCGCCAGGGGTCGGCCAGCGAGCCCAGCTCGTCATCGACCAGTCGAGTCACCCGCTGCGACCACTCCCGCTCCCCCACCACCTGCCCGTGGGTGGGTCGGTGCAGCTCCTCGAGCGTCCAGGCCCAGCGCGGGGAGGTGACCGACGCGGTGAGCACCGCGTCGACCTCCGCGGCGGTGCCGGCGGACTCGAGCGCGGACAGCCAGTCGCCTGCCACGGCCTCCGGTGCGTACTCCTCCAGCGCCTCGAGATGGACCCGGGCGAACTCCCGGGCCAGCACCGGCCAGACCTCGCCGGCGAAGTCCACGTCCGTGCGCTCCGCGAGCGCGTCGAACCAGTCGGTGCTCGCCCAGCGCGCCGCGAAGGGCCGCACCGGGCGGCCGCCCTCGGGCTTGGAGCGGTAGGGCAGCCCGCGCCGCGAACCGACCGCGAGCCGCGGCTCGCGGCCGCTGGGCAGGTAGCGCAGGCGTCCGTGCGGGTCGCCCTCCACGGACTCGACCGCGCCGCCCCAGTCGGCGGCGAGCTGGCCGATGACGTCGAAGAAGTTCGCGCCGAGCCCTCTGATCAGCACGGTCTCCCCTGCCGGGAGCCTGCCGTAGTCACGCTCGGCGGGCATGCCGGGCTCGGCATAGCGCAGGCCGAAGCGCTCGGCGAAGTCCACCAGCGCCTCGATCTCCGGGCTGCGGCGGGACTGGAGCATTCCCTGGGCGAGCACGACGGTGGGGGCGGCCAGGCGGCGACCGTCCTCGAGCACCACCGCGGTCTCCTCCCCCGCCCGCACGAGGTCGACGGCCAGGGCCACGACCTCGGTGGTCTCGACCGCGCCGGTCGCGATCGCGGCCTGGAGCTGGTCACGGAAGTACACGCCCTGCAGCCGACGGGTCGGGAAGGAGGCGCCGGTGAGCGCGGAGGCCTCCTCGAGCACCCAGTCCCCGGCCGGATGGCCGCCGTCGGCCCGCACTCGGCGGGCCCAGTCCACGAGGTCCGGGCCCGGTGCGGCGGGACCGCTCATGCGGGTCGAGTCATCGGGGTGGACGGTGGTGGCGTCGGCCTGGGTGTTGTTGAGGTACTCCGCGGGCTGGTCCACGAGCCAGGTCGCGCCGGAGCCGACGGCGAGGGCGTCGATGACCGCCAGCCTCACCGGGGGGCCTGCCGTGGCCGCGGCGCGGGCGGCGGTGCGCAGCACGGTGGCGACTCCGCGAGGACCGCCGCCCACGATCACCGCGTCGAAGTGCTCGACGACGTCCTCGGCGCCGTGCTCGGCGACGCCTTCCGCGACGTGCTCTGACGTGTGCTGGGCGGTCATGGGGTGACGAGCTCGCCGAGCCGTGAGCCGGTCCGGGTGAAGCCCGCCTCGTCCACGCGGGGGCGCACCTCGACGGCGCCCTCCCGGGCGGCGACCTCGACATCGACCTCGTAGACGCTGCGCAGCGTGCTGGCCCGGAGAGCCTGCTCCGGGGTGCCGTCGGCGACCAGATGGCCACCATGCAGGACCACCACCTGGTCGCAGTATCGGGCGGCGTGGTTCAGGTCGTGGATCGCGATCAGCGCGCTGATGCCCTCCTCACGGGTGATCTGGCGGACCAGCTGCAGGGTCTCGATCTGATAGCGGAGGTCGAGGGCGCTGGTGGGCTCGTCCAGCAGCAGCACCCGGGTGTCCTGGGCGAGGGCCCGCGCGATCAGCGCGCGCTGCGCCTGCCCGCCGGAGAGCTCTGACATGGACTGCTCGGCGATCTCCACCAGGCCCATCCGCACGATCGCGTCCTCGACCTTCGCACGATCCTCGGCGCGGGGGGCGATCCCGAAGTGCGGCGTGCGGCCCAGCATCACGGCCTCGCGCACGGTGAGGTCGAAGGGGGCGTCACCGGCCTGCGGCACATAGCCGACGACCTTCGCGAGCTCGCGGCGGCCGAGGCTCGCGGTGGCGCGACCCTCGACGGTCACGGTGCCCTGCTTTGCGCGATGCACCCCGGCGATGGCCTTGACCAGGGTGGACTTGCCGGAACCGTTGGGGCCGAGCAGGGCGCAGAACGCGCCGGGCGCGACCTCGAAGGAGATGTCCTCGAGGATGGTGCGCGCCCCGTAGGAGAAGGAGAGGCGGTCGACTGTCAGGCTCACTTCAGGGTGTTCCTTCGCGTCAGGATGAGGTAGATGAACACGGGGCCGCCGATGAAGGCGACCACGATGCCGACGGGCACCACGGCGGGGGCGATGATCGTGCGGCCCACGGCGTCCGCGACCAGCAGCAGAAGCCCCCCGGAGAGTGCGGCGAAGGGCAGCAGGTGGCGGTGGTCCGCACCGATCGCGAGGCGGGCGATGTGCGGGCCGACCAGGCCCACGAAGCCGATGATCCCGCAGAAGGACACCACCACTGCGGCGAGGGCGACCGCGAGCGCGATCAGGCCCACCCGCAGCGGGCCGACGTTGACGCCGAAGCTGCGGGCGGCGTCGTCGCCGGCGAAGGCGATGGCATTGAGGTCCTTGGCGAAGAACAGGGTCACCGGCACGGCGAGCAGGGTGAGGACCCCGACGATCAGCACGTCGGACCAGACGGCGTCGTTCACGGAGCCGAAGGTCCAGCGGATGATGGCCTGCAGGGTGTTCTCGTTCGCGGTGAACTGGAGCGCCGAGGTGAGTGCCTCGAAGATCTGGGTCATCGCGATGCCGAGCAGCAGCAGGGTGGCCACGGCCATGCGACGGGCGGTGGCGATGCCGAGCACGACGGCGGAGACGGTGAGCGCCATGACCATCGCGCCGGCGATGGTGGCCCAGGCCGGGAGCTGGTTGGTGCCCGCGAGGGTGATCACCAGCGCGGCGCCGAACGCCGCCGCCGGGGAGACGCCGAGGGTGAAGGGGCTGACCAGGGGGTTGCGCAGCAGGCCCTGCATGAGCACGCCGGAGACGGACAGCGCCGCCCCGGCGGTGAAGGCGAGCAGCACCCGCGGCAGCCGCAGCTGGGTGATCACCGAATAGGTGGAGGCGAAGTCGGCGCTGATGGTGCCGCCGAAGATGCTCACCTGCACGGAGCGGAGCACGTCGCCGAGGCCGACCCCGGCGGTGCCGAGGGTGACGGCGCTGAGCAGCGCGAGGACGGAGACGACCAGGCCGGCGGCGAGGATCAGCGACTTGCGCAGCTCACGCCGGCGGGAGAGGGCGGCGCCGCCCTGTTCAGGGGCGTCGGAGGTGCCTGCGGGGCGTTCGAGGGTGGTGGTCATGCTCCGGGCCCCTGCACGTAGTCGGTCGCGGCGGAGAGCTCGGTGTCCTGGAACTCGGTGACCCATCGGGTGAGATACTCGTCGGGGTCGATCGCCGCCATCTCCTCCGGGTGCAGCCAGGAGGCGAGGTAGAGGGCGCCGAGGGACTTGCCGAGCGCGCTGGTGGCCCAGCCGTTGGCGATCGCGATCCGCTCCTCGGCGAGCGCGGTCATGTCGGCCCAGCCGGGGCGGGCGGCGATGTCCTCGCGCAGGGTGTCGAAGCGGTCCACGGGCTCGGCGGAGGGCTCGAACTCGTGGAGCACGAACTGCGGGTCGCGCAGCACCACCTCGGAGGGATCGACGGTCAGCTCCTCCTGTGCGTCGCCCCCGGAGGCGTCGTCGAAGATGTTCGTGCCGCCCGCCTCGACGATCATGGCGTGGAATCCGGAGCCCGGCAGGGTGGTGAGGTACGGCTCGACGGTCTCGAAGTAGACGGGGACGGGGTCGACGTCCGCGAGGTGCTGCTCGAGCAGCCCGGAGATCTCGGCGCGGAAGTCGAGCACGCCCTGGGCGCCGTCTTCGAGACCGAACACCTGACCGAGCAGGGTGAGGGTCGCATCGACCACCTCGGTGTCCCAGGCGGTGGCGACGATCAGCGGGATGCCGAAGGGCTCGAGCTGCTCGGCGGCCTCCTGCCAGACGGCATTGCGCGGCAGGATCACCACGTCCGGTTCGAGCTCGGCGATCGCCTCGTAGTTCAGCTGGTCCAGCCCCTCCGCGATGATCTGGTCCTCGGCGAGCCCGAGGTAGGGCAGGCGGTCCAGGGAGGCCCGATCCACCCCGACGACGCGGTCGGCGGCGCCGATGGCTCGCAGGAACTCGTTGGTGTAGCTGTTCAGCACGACGGCGCGCTGGGCGGGACCGGTCAGCACGACCTCGCGCTCCTGGTCATCGACGATCGTGAGCTCGCCGGCGGCCTCGGACCCTCCCTCGACGATGACCTCGCCGCAGGCGGCGAGTCCCAGGACGGGCAGGGCGGCGAGGGCGGCACCGAGCACGGTGCGGCGGCGGGCGGTGATCATGATGGTCCTCGGGTCTGGGGTCGGGAGCGGAGAGAGGGAGTGCGGGGTCCTCGGGTGCGGGGCCGGGGTCAGGCGGCGGCGTGCTCGGCGTCGGGCAGGGACGGGTCCCCGAGGCTGAGCATGAGCCGGTTCGCCCAGGCGAAGAATCCGGCCGCGGTGAACACGTCGAGGATCTCGGCGTCGCCGAGCCCCAGGGCGCGCAGCGGCTCGATCGGCAGCGTGCCGGGCCGGGGTCGGGAGATCTCCGCGGCGGCGGCGACGACCGCCGCCCAGCGCGGATCCTGGCCGGTGCCGAGCGGCGCGAGGTCCGCGGCGATCCAGTCGGCGTCCCGGTCCAGGCTCGCGGCGAGCAGGGCGTCGACCGCCTGCTCGCGCCGGGAGAGCCCCGCCGCCTTGCGGGCATGCACGGAGGCGCAGTAGATGCAGTCGTTCACCTTGCTGGTCGCGGCGGCGGCGAGCTCGCGCTCCGCCTTGGGCAGTCCGTCCCGGGGCAGGAAGATCGCGTTGTCCAGGGCGCTGCGGGCCCTGGTGATGCCCGGGGTCAGCGACAGCATGCGGAAGTAGACGCTGTTGGTGGTGGCCTTGGAGGCGAAGGAGTCGCGCTGCTCCTCGGTGAGCTCGTCCTCGGCGGGCACCTCGATCCACGGCTCCCACTGGAGCTGCTCACGGGTGAAGGCGTCGGGACGCACCCGGCCGGTGGGGGTCGTCCCGCCGTGCTGGGCGGCGCGGCCGTGCGAGAGCGGGACGCGCACGGGGGCGTCGGTCGACGGGCTCTCGAGCCCCTCGAGCCCGGCGAGAGCGGAGACCAGCCGCTGCAGGTGGCTCTCGAAGGCGACGAGCTGGCTGATCAGGACGACGGTGCGGGCATCGTGACCGGCGGCGGCGAGGCGCTCCTGGTCGGCGGCGGTCGCGAGCGCCGGGGAGATCGAGAGGAGGTCCACCTGGTCCCGCAGCGCGGCGAGGGCAGGATCTTCCGTCAGCGGGTCCGCGGCGGTGAGCCCCTCATGGGGGCCCTGGGAACGGTGCCACTGCGCCAGCGGGCCGCTGCCCTGCCAGTCCGCGGTGACCGCGGCGAGCGCATGGAGCACGGAGGCCGGCAGCGGCTGGGGCGCGCGGTAGAGCGCATCGTACGCTTCGCGGGTGTGCTGCAGCACCTCGGGGCGCAGCGCCTCGAAGGCCGCTCCCCCGCCGGTCGCGTCGGAGAGGATCGTTTCGAGGATCTGGTGGGCGTCGGTCGGTACGGCCGAGTGAGTCATACGTACATCTTAGGGTTGACCCAAGCCCGAGTTGACATTGTGTCGGGGAATGGACGGCGTCTTCACCGATCGCACGACCCCTCACGGTATCCTCCGGCTGAGCTCGCGCGCTGTGCGCACGGCGGACGAGGAGGAGCATGGCGTCCACGATGAAGGAGGTCGCAGCCCGAGCGGGAGTGTCGACGAAGACGGTCTCCCGGGTGGTGAACGACCATCCGAGCATCAGCCCGCAGGTCCGGGAGCGCGTGCGGCGAGCGGTCGACGACCTGGGGTGGACGCCCAACGCCCAGGCGCGCTCCCTCCGCACCGGGCGCACCGGTCTCATCGCCCTGTCGGTGGTCGACCTGCGATCGCCGACCATCGCGCGCCTGGCCCAGGCACTGGTCGGGGAGGCGGAGCGGCACGGCCTGCAGGTCTCCCTGGAGCCGTCCCGCGGCCGAGCCGAGAGGATCCGGCAGACCTTCGAGTCCCGCGGTGCGCTCTTCGACGCCGTCGTGCACGTGGGCCCACTGCCCCCGGGGCTCGACCTCCCTCCGCTCGATCCCGAGCGCCCGATCGTGCTGCTGGGCAGGGCGAGCGCCGATCCGGTCGCCCTCGACGCGGTGGACAGCGACGACGCGTCCGCCGCCGAGGCCCTGACGCGCCACCTGGACATGGTGCGTCGCGACGCCGTGGTGCTGTTGGGGCGGGAGGAGAGGAGGCCCGACGCCTTCCTCGATCGACTCGCGAGGGCGTTCCCGGACGCTCCGATCCTGCGGCCCGAGTTCGGCGCCGGAAAGACGGAGTCCCACGTGGCCGATCGCGCCGCCGGGCGCCGCCTGGCCCAGCGCGCCCTCGATGAGCACCCTCGGACGGACGCACTGGTGTGCGCGGACGACGAGCTCGCCGTCGGCGCCCTCTCGCTGCTGCGGGAACGCGGCCACCGGGTTCCCCATGACATCGCACTGACCGGCTACGGGAACATCGATGACGGCCGCTTCTCGACACCGTCCCTGACGACCATCGACCTCGACCTCCCCGAGCTCGCCCGCCGCGCGATCGAGCTGATCGCCGGCCGGCGCGATCCCAGCAGGTCCGAGCCCTCCCGCACCACGGTCCCGACCACCGTGATCCGCGCGGAGTCGACGCTGGGCTCCACGAGGTCGTCCGAGGAGGTGGCGACATGGCGCGGGTGACGCTCGCCGACGTCGCCGCCGCGGCCGGGGTCTCCGCGGCGACGGCCTCGCACGCGCTGAGCGCACGCGGGGGCGGGGGCGGGGGCGGGGAGGGCACGATCCGCGTCTCGGCGGAGACCGGCGAACGCGTCTTACGCATCGCCCGGGAACTCGGCTACGTCCCCTCAGCCGCAGCGAGGGGCCTGGTGCGCGGAGGCCCCGACCGGATCGCGATCATGGTGCCGAATCTGCGCCAGCCGTACTTCGCGAAGATGGCCGAGACGCTGATCCTCGCGCTCGAGGAGCGCGGACTGCACACCACGCTCCGCCTCTCCTACGACGCCGCCGCGGAGCGCGACGCCGTCCTCGGTCGCTCCACGACGGACGTGGCGGGCATGATCGTCTGCCCCCACTTCCTCTCCGCCGAGCTGCTGGACGGTCAGGCGCCGCCCTTCCCCGTCGTCCAGGTGGGCGGCGCCCCGACGGACGGCATCGACTGCGTGGTGATGGGCGAGTACGACGGCGCCCTCGCCGCCGCCCGCCACCTCCTGGACCTCGGACGCCGCCGGATCGCCTACGTGGCAGACCCATGGCTCGCCTCCCGGGAGGGGCCGCGACACCGTGCCTACCTCGATGCGCACGGCGAGCGCGGCCTCTCGGCCGATCCCCGCCTGGCAGCCCAGGGCGCGGACTGGGACCGGCGCGAGACGGGGCTCGAGGCGATGGTCGGCCTGCTGCGCACCGGGATCCCCTTCGATGCCGTGATGTGCGTGAACGACGCCGTCGCCGTGGGCGCGATGCGGGCGGCGGCGCTCGCAGGGCTGCGCATCCCCGAGGACGTCGCCTTCACCGGCTTCGATGCCACCGAGGAGGCCGCCTTCACCACGCCGCCCCTGACCTCGGTGGACCCTGGGGTCCAGGAGATGGCGCAGCAGGCCGTCGAGATGCTCGCCCGCCGGCTCGACGGCTCGACGGAGCTTGCCCGTCGCGAGAGCGCTCCTCCCTCGCTGGTGATCCGCTCCTCGACCGTCGGCTGACCGACGGACGGCCTTCCGCCGTGCGCATCGGACTGCGCGCGACATCCATTTCAACGTTGTGTCCCCTATTGACAACGCTTAATCGCCCACCGAGGATGGCCCTCATCACATCTCGATGAGGAGAGTCCGTGCCCGACCATTCCCCGCTCACCGCCCGCCCGGCGCCCGCCCTCCCCCGCGCCCAGCGTCCAGGTGGCCTGCGCCCTCTGGATCTCGATGCCGTGCACCTGGCACCGCAGGGCCCCCTCGGTGCCTGGCAGGAGCTCAACGCCACGGCGACCATCCCGCACTGCATCGCCCAGCTCGAGACCTCCGGCGTGCTCGACAACTTCCGCCGCCTGCTCGGCGAGTCCGGCGCGCCGCACCGCGGCTTCGTCTTCGCCGACTCGGACCTCTATAAGGTCATCGAGGCCGTCGCCTGGGAGATCGGTCGCTCCGGCACCACGGCGCACGACGCCTGGCTCGACGAGATGATCTCGCTGATCTCCCGCACCCAGGAGACGAGCGGTTACCTGCACACCTGGGTGCAGGGGGTGCACCCCGAGAAGAAGTTCTCCGAGCTGCACTGGACCCACGAGATGTACGTGCTGGGCCACTGGCTGCAGGCCGGCATCGCCCTCGCCCGCACCGCCGGCCGGACGGACCTGCTGGACCTCGCAGTGCGCTTCGTGGTCCTCGTCGAGCGCCGCTTCGGACCCGGTCGTGAGGACGGCATCCCGGGCCACCCGGAGATCGAGACCGCCCTGGTCGAGCTGTACCGCCTCACGGGCGAAAAGCGGCATCTGGCCCTCGCCCAGCACCTCGTGGACCAGCGCGGCCGGGACATCCTGCCCGGAGGCGGCTTCGGCAGCCACTACTTCCAGGATCACCTGCCCGTGCGCGAGGCGAAGGACCCCACCGGGCACGCCGTGCGCCAGCTCTACCTCAACGCCGGGGTCACCGACCTCTTCCTCGAGACCGGCGAGGAGCCGCTCGACGAGGTGATGCGCGAGCAGTGGGACAGGGTGCACACCCGCAAGATGTATCTCTCCGGCGCCTTCGGCTCGCGCCACCGCGACGAGTCCTTCGGCAATGACCATGAGCTGCCCTCCGATCGCGCCTATGCCGAGACCTGTGCGACCATCGCCGATCTCCATTGGACCTGGCGGATGATGCTCGCCGGCGACGACCCGCGCTACGGCGACGTCATCGAGCGGGAGATCCACAACGCCCTGGCCGCCTCGGTCGACGAGAGCGGCACGCGCTTCTTCTACTCCAATCCTCTGCAGCGCCGGGCGGATCGCTTCGACGAGGAGAACGCTCCCGCGGAGCGTCAGGAGTGGTACTCCTGCGCCTGCTGCCCTCCCAACATCGCCCGCACGATCGCCCAGCTGGGCGCCTACGTCGCCGCCGTGCGCGAGGACCCCGACGGGGCGAGCCTCGAGCTGCTCCAGCTCGCCGCGATGACCGTGAAGCTGCCGGAATCGGTGGGCCGCGGAACGCTCGTGGTCGAGACCTCGTATCCCGAGTCCGGCACGCTCCAGCTGAGCCTCGAGCCCGACGCGGGCGCCCCGCGCACCGCCGGGCCCGGTGCCCGCCTCGGTGTGCGGATCCCGGGCTGGGTGCGCGGCGGCACCGTCACGTCGGCCGACGGCACACAGCGCGCTCTGAGCGGGGCCGAGCTCTCCGCCCAGCGGCTGGAGCTCCCCTTCGAACAGGTCCACGGGAGCGTCGTCGCCCTCGACATGCCGCCTCGCTGGACACGCTCGCACCCGCGAGTGGACGCGACCCGTGACTGCCTCGCCCTCGAGCGCGGGCCCCTCGTCCACTGCCTCGAACAGGTGGACCTGCCCGCAGGGGTCGAGCTCGACGATCTGGTGGTGCCCGCGGGCTCCGCCGCATCGGTGCGGGAGGACGGTGCGCTCGAGGTCACCCTGCATCACCGACCCGACGACGGCGCGCTCTATCGCGACGAGTCCCCGGCACCCGCGCAGGGGACCGCTCCGATCACCGTCTCCAGCATCCCGTTCGCGCGCTGGGGCAATCGAGGCCCCGGAGCCATGCGGATCTGGCTGCCCCGCGAGCACTGACCGCGCCCGCCCACCACTCACCCTCACTCCCCCTACCCTCACAGGAGACGATGATGTCGACCCGACGCGCCCTTTTGCCCCCTCTCCCCCGTCCTCGACGACGCACCGTGCTCGGCGGTCTCGCCGCGACCGCGGCCGCCGGCAGCGCCCTCAGCCTGGCAGGATGCGGCGGCGGCGGCGGCAGCAGCAAGGAGGGCGAGCTGCGGATCCTCGTGCTCAAGCACGCTCTGACCAAGCCGATGGCCGAGATGGCCTGGACCGCCGCGCTCGAGGAGGCGGCCGGGATCCCGATCGTGTGGGAGGAGGTCTCCGCGGACTGGGATCAGAAGAAGTCCACGATGCTCGCCGCCGGCGACGTGCCCGACCTCATCGTCGGCACCCAGGCGGTCAACGACACGGACCTCGCCACCTACGGCACCCTCTTCGCGAACCTCGCCGAGTCCCTGGACTCGCTGCCGAACGTCACCGAGATGTTCGCGGAGAAGCCCGAGCTCGAGGCTCTGGCCACGCAGCCCGGAGGAGAGATCTACTCGATCCCCGGCTACAAGCGGTTCTGGCCGCCGACCGTCCAGCACCAGTACATCAACCGCGCGTGGCTGGACGCCCTGGGCCTGGAGATGCCCACCACCTGGGACGAGCTGTTCGACGTCCTGGTCGCCTTCAAGGAGGGCGACCCCACGGGCACCGGAGCGACCGTGATCCCGATGGACTGGAGCCCCGTGGACACCGGGGGCTTCGGATACTTCCAGTCCATCCTGCTCCTGGGCAGCACCGGCCTCCCCCTCGCCGGGGGCGGCGGGCAGGGCTACTACCTCCAGGACGGGAAGGTCGGCAACTTCCTCACCGATGACCGCTACCGCGACGTGGTCACCTTCCTCGCACGCTGCCAGGAGGCCGGCCTGCTCTCCGGCGACGTCATGACACAGGACTACTCCACGTACCAGTCCGTGGGCCGAGGTCCCGGGGACGGTGTCGCGACCGTCGGCTTCACCTGGGGCTGGACACGCTCGGACCGCTTCGGACCGGAGATCAGCGATCAGTACGAGGCGGTGGGCGTGCTCCAGCAGACCGCCGATCAGAGCGAACCGGTGACCTGGAGCTTCGACCAGTACGGGGAGAACTTCCCGGGCAACCAGGTGGCCCTGTCCGCGGCATCGAAGAACACGGAGGCGGCGCTGAAGGTGATCAACGCCTTCTACGACCAGGAGATGTCGATCCAGGTGCTGTTCGGGGACATCGGTCCCAACATCGAGAAGACCGGCGAGAACTCCTACAAGGTCCTGCCGGCCGAGGACGGCACCGATCCCTCGACCTGGAAGTGGACCTCGACCCTCGCGGACAACGGCCCGGTGTGGATCCGCGATTCGATCGAGGTCGAGCTCCCGTCGGACCTGCAGGAGGCCGTCGACGAATCGAAGCCGCTGCAGCCCGCCATCGACAACATGGACCTGGACAAGGACGTCTACCCGGGCCTGTTCATCAAGATGACCAAGGAGGATCTGAACGCGATGAGCCTCGTGGACACGACCCTGATGAACGTCGCGATGACGAAGTTCGCCGACTGGGTCACCGGAGGCGGGATCGACGAGGGGTGGGACGCCTACGTCGCCACCGTCGCCGAGTCCGGCGTGGAGGACAACATCGCCACCCGTCAGAAGTACTACGACGAGTACATGGCGTCCACCTCGTGAGCGCCGGGATCTCGACCTCCGCCCCGCGCCGACGATCGCGCTCGGACTCGGCGTCACCCGCGCCGGACGCCGCTCGGGACCGGACTCCCCTGACGGCGCAGCTCCGTCGGCACGTCGGCCGGTACTGGCAGCTGTGGGTGATGCTCGCGCCCGCGCTGGTGTTCGTGCTCGTGTTCGCCTACGTGCCGATGTACGGGATCCAGCTGGCGTTCCGGGAGTTCGACTTCACCAAGGGCCTCACCGGCGGCGACTGGGTGGGGCTGAAGTACTTCATCCAATTCTTCGAGAGCCCGCTGTTCGGCGAGCTCATGCGCAACACGGTGATGATCAGTCTGGCCACCCTCGTGCTGGGCTTCTTCACGCCGATCGTCCTGGCCCTGGTCATCAACCAGATCCTGCACTCGCGGATCCGTCGGCTCGTGCAGACGGTGACCTACCTGCCCCACTTCATCTCCGTGGTGGTGATCGTGGGCATGCTGCAGGTCTTCCTCTCCCCGAGCACCGGCCTGATCACGAGGTTCCTGGCGTTCTTCGGCATCGATGACGTCAACTTCCTGGGCAGCACGAGCGCCTTCGTCCCGGTGTACGTGCTCTCGGACATCTGGCAGCACACCGGCTGGAACAGCATCATCTACCTGGCGGCACTGGCCGGCGTGAACACTCAGCTGTACGAGGCGGCCCGCATCGACGGTGCCACCCGGCTGCAGATCATCCGGCACGTGGACATCCCGGCCCTGGTCCCCACGATGATCATCCTGCTGATCCTCACCATGGGCGGGGTGCTGAACACCGGGTTCGAGAAGGTGTTCCTCATGCAGAACACGCTGAACCTGCCGGTCTCCGAGGTCATCGCGACCTACACCTACAAGATCGGCATCCTCTCCAGCCAGTTCAGCTACTCCACCGCGATCGGACTGTTCAACACGGTCATCAACTTCGCCTTCCTGGTGATCGCCAACCAGATCTCCAAGCGCGCCTCCGACACGAGCCTGTGGTGAAGGGACCCATGAGCACCGACACCGCCCCTGACACCTTCTCTTCGCGCCGTGCCGGCCACCGGCCGCGGGGCAACGACCTCGCGTTCACCGTGGTCATCACGGTCATCTGCGCCGCCGTCCTCTTCACGACGCTGTACCCGCTGTACTTCGTGCTGATCGCCTCGATCAGCGATCCGACGGCCGTCTCCACCGGCAAGGTCTCTCTGCTGCCGAAGAACATCAGCTTCTTCGGATATCAGCAGATCTTCGAGGACTCCCGCATCTGGACCGGATACCGCAACACCCTGATCTACAGCGTGGTGGGAACGGCACTGAACCTCGCCGTGACGCTCCCGGCGGCCTACGCGCTCTCACGGCGTGAGTTCCGCCCGCGTCGTCCACTGATGCTGATGTTCGCGTTCACGATGTTCTTCAGCGGCGGGTTGATCCCCACCTACCTGCTCTACAAGGACCTCGGGCTGCTCGACAACTGGCTGGTCTTCATCCTCCCGTCGGCGCTGAACGTCTTCAACCTGATCATCGCGCGCGCCTTCTTCGAGAACTCCCTGCCCGAGGAGCTCTTCGAGGCCGCGATGATCGACGGGGTGGACTACTTCCGGTTCTTCACCACCATCGCCCTGCCGCTGTCCAAGGCGCTGATCTCCGTGATCGGGCTGTACTACCTCGTCCAGCACTGGAACGACTTCTTCACGGGGCTGATCTTCGTGCGCGACTACGACAAGCAGCCGCTGCAGATCGTGCTGCGCGACATCCTGCTCTCCAACCAGGCGTTCTCCGGAGGAGCAGGTGGCGCCGGCGGTTCGGGCGGGGCCTACGGCCAGCGCTACGCCGACCAGATCAAGTACGGGGTCATCATCGTCTCCACCCTGCCGGTGATCATCCTGTATCCCTTCCTCCAGAAGTACTTCGAGAAGGGCGTGCTGATCGGTTCGGTGAAGGGATGATCACCACGACCGTTCCGCAGGGCCGCCTGATGCCGCACCTCGTGCGCTGGCACCTCGGCCTCGGCGAGCTCGCCCTGAGGCTGTTCCTCCTGCACCTGCTCTGGCTGCTGGGCGCGCTCGCCGGAGGGGTGATCCTCGGCGTCCTTCCCGCGACCGCAGCGATCTTCGCGGTGCTGCGCGAGGACCGCCTCGAGCAGGCGGCCGAGGAGGTCGGCGAGCATCGGCCCTCCCGGGGCGGGCTGTGGACGCAGTTCTGGAGCGCATGGCGCGCGGAGTTCTGGCGCGCGCACCGTCTCGGCGGAGCGCTGGCCCTCGGCTGGCTGGTGCTCGCGCTGGACCGTCGGGTCCTCACCGGCACGCAGCTGGGCGATCAGCTCGGCGCCGCCCTCGGACCGCTGGCCAGCGGTGCCGTGGTGGTGCTGACCGTGGTGCTGATGCTGCTGAGCGCGGTGATGTGGCCGCTCGCCGCGCACTTCAGCGATCCACTCCCGCACCTGCTGCGCATGGGCCTGGTGCTGCTGGTGCGGCGACCGTCGATCGCTCTCGCGATCGCGCTGTTCCTCGCCGCCGCGGTCTGGCTCGCCCAGACGATGCCCGGACTGGTGCCGGTGTTCGGCCTGGCGCTGCCCGCCTGGGCCGTCACGGCCCTGCTGTGGCGCTCCGGGGCGATGCCGCTCACCCCTCCAGCCAGCGGGGCTCCACGAGGGTGATGCGCGGTGCCGCGCCGTCGGTGCGCAGCAGGCGCACCAGCTCGGCCACGGCGAGCTCGCTGATCTCGACCCGTCGCGGGTCCAGCTGCGGCACGGCGGCCAGCAGCGGGCTGATGTCCGCGAGGTCCTCTCCGCTCAGCGCGACCAGCAGGCGGGTCTCGTCCACCAGCGCGCCGGTCGCGGCCATGGCGAAGAGCACCTGACGGACCCCGTTCATGCCGAACAGCGCTGTGCGCTGGTTGGGCAGGGTGAGGCGCAGGGCCCGATCCGGGACCTCGGCGAGCGCTCCCCCGTCCAGCACCACCTCCAGCCGCGCCTCCTCGGCGGCATCCTCGATCCCGGCCAGGAAGCGGGAGACGTCGTTGCGGGCGCGCTTGCGACCCGGATCGCCGAACAGCAGCAGGCGGTCGCACTCCTCCTCGAGCGCGCGATCGACGACCATCCGGCCGAGCATCTCGAAGTCGAGGTCCACCACGGATCCCTGAGGGAACTCCTCCGGTTTGCCGATGGTCACGAAGGGCAGCCCGGACTCCAGCACCGGGGCGACCCGCTCGTCATAGCGGCCCAGCTCCATCAGGATCAGCGCCTCGCACACCCCGGTGCGCACCACGCGGCGGATCCCGGCGGCCCCCTCCTGGGCGGTGACCAGCAGGATGTCGTAGCCGTGGCGACGTGCCTCGCGGGCGATCGCCCCGATGAACACCATCAGCACGCCGTCGTCGGACTCCGCCTCCGGGACCATCAGGCCGATGACGCCGCTGCGCCGGGAGCGCAGGGTGCGGGCGCCGGAGTTGGGGTGGTAGCCGAGCTTCGCGATCGCCTCCTCGACACGCTCGCGGGTGGCCGCGGAGATGGGGCGGGATCCGGTGAGCACATAGCTGACGGTCGACTGGGAGACCCCGGCGAGCCGGGCGACGTCCTGGCTTGTCGGCGCCTTCGAGCGTCCGTTGCTGCTCACCGTGCTCCCGCCCCCTTCCCGAGATCCGCTCCTACCCTGCGAGGAGGCCGGAGACCCCAGTCTTCCACGCGAGCAGCGCGCGGCTGCGGCCGTCTGCCGAATCCAGGGCGGTGGCCTGCTCGAGCGCCTCGTCGAGCAGCTCGGCGAGCACCACGCGCGACCCGGTCTCCGCCGAACGCACCGCCGCCTCGACGATCGCCTGGGTCCAGACGTTGGCATGCACCTCGGAATCGGGGACCAGCCCGCCTCGGAGCGCGGCGCAGAAGTCCGTCAGGGAGGCATCCAGCTCCCAGCGGGCCTCCGGACCGGGGGTGCGGCCCAGGACCTCGTCCGCGCCGGCGGGGTGCGCCGTGGGCGGTGTCTCGCCGTCCCACCGCACGCCGCCGCCCTCGCAGCTGAGCACCCAGTCGCCGTTCCAGCTGGTCTCGATGCCGGGAGAGCACCAGGATCCGGAGAAGGTGTGCACGGCGCCGCTGTCATAGGTGATCGACACCGTCGCCGCCGCGTCGCCCGCATACCAGCTCCAGGACGGGTTGTACGAGGTGGCCGTGACCGACTCGGGCACGCCGTCGATGAGCACCCGGCCGGCGTCGAAGGCGTGGATCGCCATGTCCACGATGAGGGGCTGCTCTATCTCGTCGCGGAACCCGCCGAAGCGGGGCGCCCGCGCGAAGCGGGTGTCCACGATCCCGACCCCGCCGAGCTCGTCGGCCAGGCGCCGCGCCTCGTGCAGGTGGGGGTTGTTGCGGCGTGACTGGGAGACCATGAACAGCAGCCCGGTCGCCTCGGAGTGACCGGCGAGCGAGACCGCCTCGGCGAGAGTCGCCGCGCACGGCTTCTCGCCCAGCACCGGGTACCCGGCATGCAGCGCATCGGCCGTGACGGCGTGGTGGGCCGCCGGGATCGTCACGTCGATGACCGCCTCGGCCCCGGAGCGCCGTGCCACCTCGAGGGCGTCGGTCCCGGTGACGATCCCGGCCCGGCGATCCTCGGGCACGACCTCGGCCACGGCCCTCTGAGCCGCCCCTTCGATCATATCGGCCACGCCCACCAGCTGCGCCGCCTCGTTGCCGAGCACCGTGCCGATCCAGGCGCGGCCCATGCCGCCGGCGCCCACCACGACGACGGGAACGGGTCCGGAGGTCGCGGCGGTCATGCGCCCTTCCCCGCCGCCTCGGCGTCGCCCAGGCCCTGGCCGCCGGTGCCCTTGACGAACCATTCCGTCTCGTAGCGGTCCAGGAAGGGCACCGAGCGCTCGGCGACCGTGGGTCGAGCCCAGTTCACGCCGTTGGCGATCACCCGGCGCACGTCGCGGTGCTGGTAGACGGGGTAGTCCTGGTCACCGGGGCTGAAGTAGAAGATCTTGCCCTTGCCGCGGCGGAAGGTGCAGCCCGAGCGGAACACCTCGCCGCCGCTGAAGGAGGAGACGAACACCAGCTCGTCCGGCACCGGGATGTCGAAGTGCTCCCCGTACATCTCCTGCTCGTCGATGATGATCGGATGCGGCACCCCCTCGGCGATCGGGTGGGAGGGGTTCACCGTCCACACCAGCTCGCGATCCGCCTCGTTGCGCCAGCGCAGGGTGCAGGTGGTGCCCATCAGCCGGGTGAACGGCTTGGACCAGTGGCCCGAGTGCAGGACCACCAGTCCCATGCCGGCCAGCACATGCCGCTGCACCCGTTCGGCGACCACGTCGGAGACCTCGTCGTGCGCCATGTGGCCCCACCAGGTCAGCACGTCGGTCTCGGCGAGCACCTCCTCGGACAGTCCGTGCTCGGGGTCGTCGAGCAGGGCGAAGCGGGTGGTGACCTGGTCTCCGAGGTTCTCGACGATGCCGTCGCGGATGGCGGCGTGCATGCCCTCGGGGTAGTGGTCGCGCACGCGCTGATCGCGCTGCTCGTGGCGGTTCTCGCCCCAGACGGTGACGCGCAGGGGCGCGGAGGTGGTGGTCATGGTGACTGTCCTTTCAGGTGGTGCGGGGATGGATGATGCGGAGCGAGCGAATCACTTGACGGCGCCGCCGGTGGCTCCGGCGGCGACGTACTTCTGGGCGACGATCATGAGGATCACCGCGGGAAGGGAGGAGAGCACCGCCGTGGACATCACGGCGCTCCAATCGGTGTCGTTGGTGCCGATATAGGTGTACAGGCCCAGCGTCACCGGTCGGATCGACTCTCCGGTGGTCAGGGTCAGGGCCATGAGGAAGTCGCTCCAGGCGAAGAGGAACGAGAAGATTCCCGCAGTGATCACGGAGTTCTTCGAGACCGGCAGCACGATCGACCAGAAGGCCCGCACGTGCCCGCAGCCGTCGACCCGGGCCGCCTCGACGATGGAGGTCGGGAAGGTCTCGAGGTAGGCGCGCATGATGAGGATCGCGAACGGGATGCCCTGCGAGGCGTCGGCCAGGATCAGGCCCGGTATCGAGTTGACCATCCCCAGCGGGGTGTACACCGTGTACAGCGCGTTGGCGATGACGATGCCGGGGATCATCTGGCTGATCAGGACGAGGAACAGCAGTGCCGCGGTCCCCTTGATCCTGAACTGGGCGAGCGCATAGGCGCAGGGCGCGGCGATCACGATCGACAGCAGGCAGGCGCCGACGGCGACGATCAGGGAGGTGACGAGATTCTGCCCCTGGTCGGCGATCGCGCGGGAGTACCCGCTGAAGTCCGGGTCCAGCGGCAGCCACTGGGTGTTCAGGCTGTTGCCGGCGGGAGCCAGGGACGCGTTGACCATCCAGTAGACGGGGAACAGCATGATCGCGACCAGGACGATGCCGATCACGGTGTGCATCCAGGAGCGACGGGGGCGGCGGCGCGGGGCGCCGGTCAGCGCGGGCGCGGAAGGGGTGGCGGTGCTCATCGGGTCATCCGTTCTTCGCGGCGCGGGCGTTCGCGCGCAGGTAGACGATGCTGAAGGCGAGGGCGATCACGATGAGGATGTTGCTCAGCGCCGCGCCCTGGCCGAAGTCGAACTCGACGAAGCTCATCTCGTAGCTGCGGGTGGCCAGGGTCTGGGTGGCGTTGGCGGGACCGCCTCCGGTGAGGCCGATGATCAGGTCGAGCACCTTGATCGTGTAGATCACCCCGAGCAGCAGCACCACCGAGACCACCGGGCGCAGCATCGGCAGGGTGATGTGGAGGAAGGACTTCCACCCCGTGGCGCCGTCGAGCTGACCGGCCTCGTAGAGCTCGTCCGGGATGGACTGCAGCCCGCTGTACAGGAGCACGACGTTGAACGGGATGCCCAGCCAGATGTTCACCATGATCACGGCGACCAGGGCGGTGTCGGAGCTGTTCAGCCACGGGATCGGGTCGGAGATCAGGCCGATGCCCGAGAGGAACTGGTTCAGGGCGCCGTTGTCCTGCTCGAGGATCCAGCGCCACACGGCGGCCGAGACGATCATCGGCAGCAGCCAGGGAAGCAGCAGCAGCGACCGCAGGAATCCCGAGAGGGGGAACCTCCTGCGGAAGTAGAGAGCCAGCCCCATGCCGATCACGAACTGGCCGATGATCGAGCCGATCGTGAACAGTCCGGTGTTGCCCAGGGCCCGCAGGAAGATCGGGTCGCTGAAGGTGGCGGTGTAGTTGTCCAGGCCCACGAACGGGGCGTCGCCGTTGAAGAAGGTCGAGAAGTCGTAGGCCTGGAAGCTCATCACGACGTTCTTGAGGATCGGGTAGCCGAAGAAGGCGATCATGTAGAGGGCTGCCGGCGCGATGAAGGCGTAGCGGACCATGAGGTCGCGACGGTTCCCCGGCCGACGGCGCGGTGTCACCGCCGGGGCCGTGAGTCCGGGCCGGGCGGCGTGCTGTGTGGTGGTCATGTCGTCTCCCTCGCTCAGCGGACCGTCTTGGCGGCTTCGTCGTACGCCTCGGCCGGGTCGGTGTCGTCGACCAGGACCCGCTGGTTGGCGGTGTAGATCGCCTTCGCGGTGCGGGGCCATTCGGGGCCGAGCCGGGCGGTGCGCGAGCGGGCGGTGGAGACCTGCTCGACGAACGTTCCCAGTTCCGGGTTCAGGCGCGCGAACTCCTCCGCGGCGTCGGCGTCACCGGGGATGGTGGAGCGCTCGCCGGCCATGAACAGCTGGTTCTCCGGGGCGACGAAGGCCTTCAGGAGTGCGGCCGCCTTGGCCTGCTTCTCCTCGTCGCCGGTGACGGGGACGGTCCACACCTCCCCGCCCAGCGGGGCGACGGACTCCCCGCCGGCGACGGGCACAGGGATCGTGACCACATCCCACTCGAGGTCGGGGGTGTCGGCCTCGAGGCCGGCGATGTTCCAGGGCCCGTTGATCACCATGGCCGCGTTGCCGGCCTTGAACTGGTCGATGACGTCGCCCTGGCCCCAGTTCACGACGGAGCGGGAGGTGAGCCCGTCCGCCACGAAGTCGGACCAGAGCTGTGCGGCGCCGAGTACACCCTCGCCGTCGAGCTGCGTCTCGTCACCGCCGTTGGACCACATGAAGGGCATGAACTGCCAGGTGCCCTCGTAGCTCGCGATCGCCGAGAAGGCGAAGCCGTAGCGGTCCTCGGTGGTGAGCGCCTCCGCAGCGGAGCGCAGCTCGTCCCAGGTCGTCGGGGGCTGCACGCCGGCCTCCTCCAGCATCGCCACGTTGTAGAACAGCGCGATGGTGTTCACGGTGGGGGCGATCCCGTACAGCGTCCCGTCGTACATGCCGAGATCGGCGATGGACGGGGTGAGCCCGTCGGTGGTGATCCCGTACTGCTCGAGCGGGGCCAGGGCACCGGACTCGGCGACCTGCTGGACGTTGGGGTTGTCCAGCATCAGGAGGTCCGGCAGGGTTCGGGAGGAGCCCATCTGCAGCACCTTGGAGATGAGCTGGTCGCCGGGCACGCGCTCCCGGGAGAACGTCAGGCCCAGCTCCTCGGCGCACTTGGTGAAGGTGCCGTTGATCGCGACGTCATCGGCCGGGGTGTTGTAGTAGTCGACGATGCGGATCGAGTCCGGGCCGCCGTTGCCGCCGGAGTCCCCACAGCCGGCCAGTGCCAGGAGCCCTGGGGCGGCGAGAGCACCGAGGCCGAGGGAGCGCCGGGTCATGTGCGAACGGCCGACGTCCGAGGGGGACGGGCGTACGGGTCGGGTCGTGGCGGCGGGCGCGGCTATGCCCTGCCTGGGGGTGGAAGACATCCTCGTCCTACTTCCTCTGTCTTGTGCGTCTGTCTCGTGCGTCTGTCTCGTGGGTCCCTGTCGCGTGCATCTCCACCTCATGATTCATCGATTCGAATCGATGCGCGGGATGGGCTGCGACGGCGGTCATGGTGCGGAGCTGTCGACCGAGGCGGCTGCCGGCACCGGCGTCGGTGCGGGCCGCTCCTGGCGACGGCAGTCAGCATGACTCAGGTCGCAGGATGATGCAAGGGGGTGAGGGATCCCCGTGAGAGCCGTGCGACCGGCACGGCCGGCACCCCGCGACACCCTCGCAGGTCGGGCCGCTTTCGCGATGCGGGAATAAATTGTCGATTCGTATCGCTTCGCACCCTCCCGCATACGTCCGGGCCGGACTCGCCGCGACCGGACCGTCCCCTTCGGTGCTAGCGTGCCGGGGTGACCGACTCGGAGACCCCCGCCCCCGCCTCGACCGCCCCTTCCGTTCCGGAGGACCCCGGCGCCGGCATCGGCTTCGACCGGGAGCGCTACATCGACCTCCAGTCCCGCCACATCCAGCACCGTCGCGAGGAGATCGGCGGGAAGCTGTATCTGGAGATGGGCGGCAAGCTCTTCGACGACCACCACGCCTCCCGCGTGCTGCCCGGCTTCACCCCGGACAACAAGATCGCGATGCTGCACCGCCTGAAGGACGAGCTCGAGATCCTGGTGTGCCTGAACGCCAAGGACCTGCAGCGCCAGAAGGTCCGTGCAGATCTCGGCATCACCTACGAGGACGATGTGCTCAGACTGATCGACGTGTTCCGCGAGCACGGCTTCCTCGTGGAGAACGTGGTGCTCACCCAGCTGGAGGAGACCGATCACGCCGCCCAGGTCTTCGTCGAGCGTCTGGAGCGGCTGGGGCTGAAGGTCGCCCGCCACTCGGTGATCCCCGGCTACCCCCAGGACACCGCACGGATCGTCTCCGAGCAGGGCTTCGGCGCCAACGAGTACACCGAGACCACGCGCGACCTCATCGTGGTGACCGCCCCGGGCCCGGGCTCCGGCAAGCTCGCCACCTGCCTCTCGCAGATCTATCACGATCATCAGCGCGGGATCAGTGCGGGATACGCGAAGTTCGAGACCTTCCCGATCTGGAACCTGCCGCTCGAGCACCCGGTGAACCTCGCTTACGAATCCGCGACGGCGGACCTCGACGACCTCAACCTCATCGACCCCTTCCACCTCTCCACCTACGGGAAGCAGGTCACCAGCTACAACCGCGATGTGGAGGTCTTCCCGCTGCTGCGCACGCTGCTGGAGCGGCTCACGGGAGCCTCCCCCTACGCCTCTCCCACCGATATGGGGGTGAATCTGGCCGGGGACTGCATCGTGGATGACGAGGTGTGCCGGGAGGCCTCACGGCAGGAGATCATCCGGCGCTATCACAAGGCGCTCATGCACGAGCGGATCCACGACGAGGACGACGTCGTCTCACAGCGGATCGGGATGATCATGTCCAAGGCGGGGTGCGCACCCGGCGATCGCGCCGTGGTCCAGCCCGCCCTCGCCGTCGAGGCCCGCACCGGGGAGCCCGGCGCAGCGATCCAGCTGGCCGACGGCACCCTGATCACCGGGAAGACCTCGCCGCTGCTGGGCTGCTCCGCGGCGATGCTGCTGAACGCGCTCAAGCACCTGGCCGGTCTCGAGGACTCCGTCCAGCTGCTCTCCCCCTCCTCCATCGAGCCGATCCAGACCCTGAAGACAGAGCACCTCGGCTCCCGCAATCCGCGGCTGCACACCGACGAGGTGCTGATCGCCCTGTCGGTCTCCGCCTCGAGCGATGAGAACGCCCGTCGCGCGGTGGACCAGTTGCGCAGCCTGGCCGGCTGCGACGTGCACACCACCACGATCCTGGGCACGGTGGACGAGGACATCTTCCGCAACCTCGGGATCTCGGTGACCTCCGAGCCGCGGTTCCTGCACAAGGCGCTCTACCACAAGCGCTGACCCCGCGGGCGGGCCGACGGATCAGGGCAGGGAGAGGACTGCCTGCACCGGAGCGTGGTCGGAGGGAGCGGCGCCGTTCTCATCGCGCCAGGCGTTCAGCGCCGCGCGATGCGCGGTGACCTGCTCGGTGACGAGCACCCAGTCGATGCGGACGCCTCCTTCCACGGGATCCTGGTAGTCGGGGAAGGTTCCCCAGGCCGGGGTGAGCCTCTCGGCGGCGGAGTCCCACACATCGGCGAGAGGGCCCTCGGTGACCAGTGTGCGGTAGGCATCGGAGCTGCCTGCGGCGGCGTTGAAGTCACCGGTGAGCACGGTGGGCAGGGAGCTCTGCGCGATCAGCTCACGCAGCGCCTGGGCCCCGCGCCGCCGCGCCTGCTCGGACTCGTGGTCGAGATGGGTGTTGAGCATGATCAGCTCGCGGCCGCTGTGCCGTTCGCGCAGATGAGCCCGGACCACGATGCGGGTGACGGAATGCCCCCAGGTCACCGAGCCGATGACCTCCGGGGTGTCGGAGAGCCAGAACTGGTCCCAGTCCAGCACCTCGAAGCGGTCGGCGTCGTAGTAGATCGCGGCGTGCTCGCCGTGGCTGCCGCCTTCACGTCCGAAGCCGATGCGGCGGTGGCCGGGCAGTGCCTCCTCGAGGGCGGGGAGCTGGCCGTACAGGGCTTCCTGCACCCCCAGCAGGTCGGGCCGCTCCCGCGAGAGCAGTGCGACGAGCAGCGGTCGTCGCTCGGGCCAATGGTCGGCGTCGCCGGGTGCGGTCTGCGCGTCGCGGGAGCGGTCATAGCGGATGTTCATGCTCATGACGTGCAGCTGGTCCGGTGTGACGGTGCCGATCAGCGGCTGGGTGGGGTGGTCCATGGGGTCTCCTGGTCGACCTCGGGGAAGAGGTCGCCATCCTTCCAGCACCGCTCCGGGCGTGTCGAGGAAGAGGGCTCGCCGGACGCGAGCTCGCCGGACAGCGCACTCAGGCCAGCGAGAGCAGCGCCTGGACCGGTGCGTGGTCGGAGGGGAAGGCACCGGCGCCGTCGCGCCAGACGTTGATCGCGGCCTGGTGCGTCACGACGCCCTCGGTGGTCAGCACCCAGTCGATGCGCCGGGCGTCCTCGACAGGATCCTCGTAGTTCGGGAAGGTCCCCCACCCCTGGGTCAGGCGCTCCTCGGCGGTCTCCCAGGTGTCGCGCAGCGGTCCGTCGGTCACGAGCTCCGCGTAGGGATCAGACTCTCCGGCGGCGGCGTTGAAGTCGCCGGTGACGATGATCGGCAGGCCCTCGAGCTCGTCTCCGTCGATCAGGTCGACCACGGCCTCGGCGCTGCGGAGCCGGGCCGGTGCGGACTGGTGATCGAAGTGGGTGTTGACCACGGCGAGCTCGGTGCCGGTGGCGAGGTCCTGCAGCCGGGCCCAGACCACCAGTCGGCTGATCTCGTTGCCCCATGTCGCCGAGCCGATCTCGTCCGGTGCGTCCGAGAGCCAGAACTGGTCCCAGCCGAGCAGCTCGAAGCGGCGCGCGTCGTAGAAGAGGGCGGAGTGCTCGTCCTGGCTGCCGCCGTGGCGGCCGTAGCCGACGTATCGGTGGTGCGGCAGCGCCTCCTCGATCGCGGAGAGCTGTGGGAACTTCGCCTCCTGGACGCCGAGCAGCGTGGGCACCTCCCGCTGCAGCAGCTCGATGACGAGGGGGCGGCGGTCCGGCCAGTGGTCCGCTTCGCCGGGCTCGGTGACGGGCGGGTCCTGGCCCTCGCGGTCGGTGCGCACGGACCGGTCGAGCCGGATGTTGAAGGTCATGACGTGGAGATGCTCAGGATCCGCTGCTCCGATCAGGGGCTCGTCGGAGGAGGAAGCGGCGGGGGCTGCCGTGGCGGGAGCGCCCGTAGCGGAGGTGCGAGCTGCGGACAGCGCCGGGACGGCGACGACGGCCGCCACCCCCAGTGCTCCGAGTCCGAGGCCGGTGACGAGAGTGCGGCGGTCGAGGGCGCGAGCCATGCTGGTCTCCTGGGGATCGGGGACGAACTCCTCGCACCGTAGGCGCACTCAGCAGCTACGTTCCACCAGGTCATCGACCTGTCCGCGAGTGTTCACGCAGTCGGCAGACGGCCGCCATCCCCAGGTCGTCCCGCCGTCGTTCCCAGACCTCCGCTCGTCGATCTCAGTCCTCTGCGCCGTCGTCCACGCCGCGGAGCACCCGGGCCGGTGAGCCCACCACGAGGGCACGGGCGGGGACATCCTTGGTCACGACGGAGGCCGCGGCGATCACTGCGTCGTCACCGATGGTGACCCCCGGCAGGATCGTCACATTGGCACCGATCCACACGTTGCGGCCGATCGTGACACCGGCGGGGATCAGGTCCCCGCGGCGTGAGGGGACCAGATCATGGTTCAAGGTGGCGATGACGGTGTTGTGGCCGATCAGGCAGTCGTCGCCGATGTCGATCCCTCCCTGGTCCTGGAAGCGGCAGCCGGCGTTGAGGAACACCCGCTCGCCGAGCCGGATGTTCTTGCCGAAGACGCTGGTGAACGGCGGGAAGAGGGTGACGGTCTCCACCACCTCGCGTCCTGTGAGCGCGCTGAGCAGCTCACGCACCCGGGCCGGCTCGTGGTAGGCGCCGTTGAGCTCGCCCGTGATCTGCAGCGCCTCCTGGCTGGTCTCGTGCATGACGGCATGCAGCGGGGAGCCCGCGGGGATCCTCTCACCGGCGTCGAGAGCTGCGAGCAGGTCGGTGAGGGTCATGTCCGGGGCCTTTCGAAGGATTGTTCCCGGCGTGATGCCAGGAGGTTCGCGACCGGGTGCTGACGGACCTCTCCGCGCTGATTCCGGGTCAGAGGTGCACGATCTCCCCTCAGCATCCGCCCCTCATCATCGCCGACCGGCCGCCCTCCGGGCGAACTGCGGCCCCGCCCCGGACGGATCCGGGACGGGGCCGCGGGCGGCGACGATCCTCAGGGCAGGACGACGAGTGCCTGCACCGGGGCGTGGTCCGAGGGGAAGCGGCCGTCCTTGCCGGTGCTGACGTTGAGGGCGGCGCGGAGCGTGGTGACGTCGTCCGTGGTCAGCACCCAGTCGATGCGATCGCCGTCCGCGACGGGCTCCTCGTAGCCGGGGAAGGTGCCCCATGCCGTCGTCACCTGCTCCTCGGCGACGTCCCAGGTGTCGACCGTCGGCCCCTCGGCGACCAGGGTGGAGTAGGCACCGGAGTCATGGGCGGCGGAGTTGAAGTCGCCGGTCACCAGGGTGGGCAGCTGATCGAGCTCTCCGCCGTCGAAGAGGTCGATCATCGCCTGGGCGCTCTTGATGCGCGCGGGCTCGGACTGGTGGTCGAAATGGGTGTTGATCATCGCGAACTCCTCGCCGGTGGTCAGATCGCGCATCCTCGCCCACACCACGATGCGGGTGACGGTGTTGCCCCAGGTGGCGGAGCCGATCACCTCCGGGGTGTCGGAGAGCCAGAACTGGTCCCACTCCAGCACCTCGAGGCGGGTCGCGTCGTAGAAGATCGCGGAGTACTCGCCGCGACTGCCGCCGTCGCGGCCGTAGCCGATGCTGCGGTGCCTCGGCAGCGCCTCCTCGATCACGGTGAGCTGTGAGTAGAGCGCCTCCTGGATGCCGAGCAGGGTGGGCTGCTCGCGCTCGAGCAGGTCGATCACCAGCGGCCGACGGTCCGGCCAGTGATCCGCGTCGCCGGGCTGGGTGTCGCCGGAGGCCGAGCGGTCGTAGCGGATGTTGAAGCTCATCACGTGCAGCTGACCGCGCTTCGCCCTGCCGATCAATGCCCGGCCGTGGCCCCGGGCCTCGGCCGGGGCGGGGACTGCGGCGAGCGCTGCGCCGCCGATGGCGGCGGCACCGAGGCCGGAGAGGACGGCGCGACGGTCGAGGGTGCGGGACATGGTGAGCTCCTGGTGGTCGGGGACGGAGGCCGAGCTCACCGTAGGGGTGCCCCGCGGGAGGGACGAGCGGGTACGTCCGATGCGGGGCGAGATGTCACCGGTTCGTCGACCCGACGTCATCCGGGCCAGGCATCGTCACCCGCCGACGGGCGTCATGACCTCGAGGCGGTTCCCGAAGGGGTCACGCGCATGGAATCGCAGGAATCCTTCGAAGCTGTCCCGTTCGGCCCAGGAGACCTCGCAGCCGACATCCTCGATCCGGGTGGCCATCGCCTCGAGCTCCTCGAGGGAGTCGACCACCAGCGCGGGATGCGCCTTCTTCGCCGGGACGAACGGCTCCTCGACCCCGAGGTGGATCTCCGCGGTGATCCGCTCGCGGTCGAGGCTCCGGAACCAGCAGCCACCCCGACCGGCGAGCGCGGCAGGCTTGGCGACCTCGATGAGGCCGACGGCGTCGCGGTAGAACAGCCGCGCGGCCTCCTCCCCGCTGCGGGGCATCGAGACCTGGACATGGTGCAGCAGCACGACGACACCTCCTCTATCTTGACGTCAAGATATCAGGGAGGGCGCGGGACCGCTGCGCTGCAGGCGGCCGGAGTTCTCGATGAGGTGCCCGACGGTGCGCAGGTCATCGAGCGCCGCCGACGAGAGCACGCGGGCGAGTCGCCGAGGACGGTGTGCGACCGCTCCCACGGGCAGCGACCTGCCGGCTCCCGGAACGGCCCGCTAGCCTGGAGCCCTCAGCGGCGAGGCGAGGCGCACGAGGAGCGGACCTGCCGATCAGCCCCGTCCCCCGTCCCTCGAAGGAGACTCCCCATGCCCCTGTCCGATCTGCTCGATCACGACGCCCGCCTGGAGAAGGTCGCAGAAGGCTTCACCTGGACCGAGGGGCCCGCCTGGATCGCGGCGCGGGGTGTGCTGCGGTTCAGCGACATCCCCGGCGATCGTGTGCTGGAGTTCCACGAGGACGACGGCAGCACGCATGAGCTGAGCACCGGTGCCGAGTTCACCAACGGCCGCACGGTCGCCCCGGACGGCACCGTCATCGAGTGCTCCCACGGTCGTCGCGCCGTCCAGATCGACCGGGCCGCGTCGATCCCTCGCCCGCCCGAGGGCGATGGTGCCTACGCCCCGGAGGTCCTGGCGGACCGCTTCGGCGCAGCACGGCTGAACTCCCCCAATGACGTGGTCGTGAGGTCCGACGGGACGATCTGGTTCACCGACCCCTCCTACGGGATCATGCGCCCCGAGGAGGGGCACGCGGGTGAGGAGGAGTACGGGGACCGGTACGTCTTCCGCTTCGATCCCCGAGATGGCACGCTCACCCCGGTGGTGATCGACATCGAGGCCCCGAACGGCCTCGCCTTCTCCCCCGACGAGAGCATCCTGTACGTCTCGGACTCCTCGCTCTCCCCCGCCGGCGAGGAGAACCCTGCACGGCCCGCCGGGCATTCGATCCACGCCTACGACGTGGTCGAGGGACGGCATGCGAAGAACGGCCGGCCCCTCGTCGAGGTGGGTCCCGGGCTGCCGGACGGCTTCCGCGTCGATGAGCACGGGAACCTCTGGTCCTCCTCTCTCACCGGGATCCAGGTCTTCACCCCGGACGGCGAGAAGCTCGGGGAGATACCGGTCCCGGAGAAGGTCGCCAACTGCTGCTTCGGCGGCCACGACGGCCGGACGCTGTACATCTGCGCCTCGACCGGCCTCTACCGGATCCGCACCCTGACCACGAACGCCCGGGCCGTCAGCCGGTGACGGCGCCGCCGGGTGACCGATCCCGTCTCCCCGGCGATCCAGACATACAGCTCCGGGTCGCCCCGCGCCTCACGGGACCAGCGCGCGACCGCGGCGCGGACCTCGGAGAGCAGGGCGTCGGGGCCGGCGTGAACCGATCGCACAGCGGCCGCCGTCGCCGCCTGAGCGGTCACCCCTGTGCGAGGACCTCCTCGATCACGGTCGCGGCCTGCTCGATCTCGGCCGCAGTGGTCCCCCGGCCCAGCGTGAGACGGACCGCGGTCTGGGCGACCTCGTCCGGGATGCCCAGGGCCGTGAGCACGTGGGAGGGCTCGTCGCTGCCGGCGGCGCAGGCCGATCCGCTGGAGGCGATGACTCCGCGCTCGGCGAGGTCCAGCACGATCGACTCCCCGCTGCGGCCGGGCATGCAGAAGGAGGCGTGCCCGGGCAGCCGCGCGTCGGGATGATCGATCCCCGGCCCGGTCAGCAGCACGCCTGAGCGGGCCGCGAGCACGCGCCGGACCAGGCGATCGCGCAGCGGCCCCAGCCGCGCAGCCGTCTCGAGGCGCTCGGACTCGGCCAGCTCGAGCGCGACGGCGAGCGCGACGGCGAAGGCGACGTTCTCCGTGCCGGAACGTCGGCCGTTCTCCTGCCCGCCACCGTGCACCAGCGGCTCGAGGGGATGCCTGCCCCGGATCATCGCGAGCCCGGACCCCTTGGGCGCGCCGAGCTTGTGACCGGACAGCGTCAGCGCGTCCGCACCGAGACCCTGGAGGTCGACCTGGCCGGCGGCCTGGACAGCGTCGGTGTGCAGGAGCGCGCCGGAGGCATGGGCGATCTCGGCGATCGCGCGGATGTCGTGGATCGTGCCGATCTCGTTGCCCGCCAGGGCGAGCGAGACCAGCGTCGTGTCCTCACGCAGCACGGCCCGCAGCGCTTCCGGGCTCACCGAGCCGTCGGCGGCCACCTGGACGAAGGCGACCTCGAAGCCGTGGACGCGGCGCAGGAAGTCGATGCTCTGCAGCACCGCCTCGTGCTCGGTGGCAGCGGTGACCAGATGTCGGCCGCGTGGAGCGCCGAGGGCGAGTCCCTTGATCGCGAGGTTCGCCGCCTCGGTGCCGCCGGCGGTGAAGACGATGTCGCTGCGGCGTGCGCCGAGCACGGCGGCGGCGCGTGCGCGGGCGTCCTCGAGACCGGCAGCGGCGGCCTCCCCCACCAGATGATGGCTGGAGGGGTTGCCGAAGGTGCCGGTGAGGTAGGGCCAGGCGGCCTCGAGCGCCTCCCGGCGCACGGGGGCGGTGGCGGCGGTGTCGAGATAGAGCATCGGTGGGTCCTCAGGCAGTGACGGACATGTCGAGGCCGAGATCCAGGTGCCGGGCGCTGTGCGTGAGGGCGCCGGAGGAGATGACGTCCACGCCGGTGCGGGCGATGTCCGCGACGGTCTCGAGGGTGACCGTGCCGCTCGCCTCGACGGTCGCGCGGCCGGCGACGCGCTGCACCCCGCTGACGAGGTGCGCCAGGGAGAAGTTGTCGAGCATGATCACGTCGACGCCGCCGGCGAGCACGGGCTCGATCTGCTCCAGGCGGTCCACCTCCACCTCGAGGGTGGTGGTGTGGCCGAGGCGGGCGCGCGCCTGCCGGATCGCCGAGGTGAGGTCCAGGCCCTGCTGCTGGAGCACGGCGAGGTGGTTGTCCTTGGCCATCACCGCGTCGGAGAGGGAGAAGCGGTGATTGACCCCGCCACCGCAGCGCACGGCGTGACGCTCCAGGGCGCGCAGCCCCGGGGTCGTCTTGCGGGTGTCGGTGATCGAGGCTCCGGTGCCCTCCACCGCGTCGACGAAGCGCCGGGTGAGCGTCGCGATCCCGCTCATCCGCTGCACGAGGTTCAGGGCCACGCGCTCGGCCTGGACCACGGCTCGCGCGGGTCCGCTGACGACGGCCAGCACCTGCCCCGCCTCGAAGCGGTCGCCGTCGGCCACCTGCGGGAGGACCGTCACGGTGGGGTCGGTGAGCCGGAAGGCGGCGGCGACGACGTCGATGCCGGCGAGCACGCCCGGCTCGCGGGCGGTGAGCTGGGCGCTCGCCGCGGCGTCGGCGGGCAGGAACACCTCGCCGGTGAGGTCACCCCAGGGGGCGTCCTCGGCGAGCGCTGCGGAGACCACGGCCTCGATCCGGGCGGTCGGGAGCGTGGGGGCGGTGGTCAGCATGCGTGGTCCTCCAGGACTGGGACGGCGGGGATGTCGAGTCGGTGATGGGCGCCGACGGAGCGGGTGCGTGCTCGGGCACGGTCGACGAGCAGTCGGGCGAGGTCGAGGAGGTTGCGGTCCTCGAGCGCGGTGAACGGGTCGGCGGACGCGGGATCCGGGGCCCGCCAGGTGGCGAGGGTTCCGGCGGCCTCCTCGAGCGCGGCCCCGGTGCGCAGGAGCCCGGCGTGAGACCACATCAGCTGCTGCAGGGCGCTGCGGGTGACCGGGGTGCCTCCGGGCGGGACGGCGCGGACGGGGCGATCAGGCGGCACGGGGCCCGTGCCGTGGTCGCTCCGGGCCATCGCGTCCCCGGCAGCTGCGATGGCGATGGCCTCGGCACCTGAGGCGGCACCTGCGGCGCCGGCGGCGGCTGCCGCGGCGGCGGCTGCTCCCGCGCGAGCTCCGAACACGGTGCCCTCGAGCAGGGAGTTGGAGGCCAGCCGGTTCGCTCCGTGCACTCCGGTGCGGGCGCACTCCCCGGCCGCGAGCAGCCCGGGCAGGGAGGTCGCGCCATGCAGGTCGGTGCGTATCCCTCCCATCCAGTAATGGGCGGCAGGGGTGACGGGCACGGGGGTGCGGGACCAGTCGATCCCATGCCTGCGCAGCGCCGCATCGATGGTCGGGAAGCGCTCCCGCAGCCGTGCCGTCCCGATCGCGGTGGCATCCAGCAGCACGGGTCGGCCGCCCTGCGTCCGCATCACCTCCGCGATGGCGCGGGCGACGACGTCCCGCGGGGCGAGCTCGGCACGCGGATCGACGGCGGGCAGGAAGCGCCGGCCCTGCTCATCGCGCAGCACCGCCCCCTCTCCGCGCACCGCCTCCGAGATCAGGAAGCTCTCCGGACCGGCGAGGGCGGTGGGGTGGAACTGGAAGAACTCCAGATCCGCGAGCTCGGCGCCCGCCCGCCAGGCGGCAGCGATCCCGTCCCCGGTGACGACGGCAGGGTTCGTGGTGTGGGCGAAGAGCTGACCGGCACCGCCGGTGGCGAGCACGGTCGCCGCGGCAGGGAGCACGGTGCGCTGTCCGTCGGCCGCGAGCAGCTCGGCGCCGAGCACCCGCCCGGAGAGGACCACCAGATCCACCAGCGCCGTGTGCTCGCGCACTTCGAGGCTCCCTGGCCCGTCGGTCGAGCCGGCGGCGTGCCGCACCGCCCGCGCCAGGGCCCGTTGGATCTCGCGGCCGGTCGCGTCCCCGCCGGCGTGGAGGATGCGCGCACGGCCGTGGGCACCCTCGAGCCCCAGCGCGTACGGGGAGAGGCCGGGCCCGGCGTCGCCCTGCTCGCGGTCGAAGGCGACGCCGTGCGCGACCAGCGCCTCGATCGCCGCAGGGCCCTCCTCGCACAGCACCCGCACCGCGTCCTCCTCGCAGAGCCCGGCTCCGGCCTCCCGTGTGTCCCGGGCGTGCAGAGCGGGGGCATCACCGGGCCCCACGGCGCCGGCGATCCCTCCCTGGGCACCGGCGGTGGCGCCGTCCTCCAGCGTGCCCTTGGTGACCAGCAGCACCTCGGCGGTGAGGGAGGCGCGCAGCGCCGCCGTGAGCCCCGCGATGCCGGACCCGATCACCAGCACTCGCGTCCCGGCCGGGCCCCCTTCCCGCTCGAGCATGCTCAGCGCCCTGGGGTGGAGGGAGCCGGGGTCGGAGCGTGGGCCGGGGCCGGCTTGGCGGCGAGCATCCGCTCCAGCGCGAGGCGGGCGGGCTCGGCGACGTCCGGGCCGACGGTGATGCGGTTGACGACCTCGCCGGCCAGCAGCGACTCGAGCACCCAGGCCAGATAGCCCGGGTGGATGCGGTACATGGTCGAGCAGGGGCACACCACCGGATCCAGGCAGAAGATCGTGTGCTGCGGGTGCTGCGCCGCGAGGCGCTGGACCAGGTTGATCTCGGTGCCGATCGCGAAGGTCGTGGGCTGCTCCGCGTCCTCGATCGCCCGACGGATGTAGTCGGTGGAGCCGGACTCGTCGGCCGCGTCGACCACGGGCATGGGGCACTCGGGGTGCACGATCACCCGCACGCCGGGGTGCTCGGCGCGGGCGGCGTCGATCTGCGCGGTGGTGAAGCGCTTGTGCACGGAGCAGAAGCCGTGCCACAGCACCACCTTCGCCTCGTGCAGGTCCTGGGCGTCGTTGCCGCCGAGCGGTCGGCGCGGATTCCACATCGGCATCTGCTCCAGCGGGATGCCCATCGCCCGGGCGGTGTTGCGTCCGAGGTGCTGGTCGGGGAAGAACAGCACCCGTCGGCCCCGGGCGAAGGCCCAGTCGAGCACGGTGGTCGCGTTGGAGGAGGTGCACACGATGCCGCCGTGGCGGCCCACGAAGCCCTTGAGCGCGGCCGAGGAGTTCATGTAGGTGACCGGGATGATCGGCAGCAGGCCCTCTGCGTCCTCGATCTCGCCGCCGTAGACCTCCATCAGCTGCTCCCACGCCTCCTCGACCTGGTCGATGTCGGCCATGTCGGCCATCGAGCAGCCGGCGGCGAGGTTCGGCAGGATCACGGACTGCTCGGGGGTGGAGAGCAGATCCGCGGTCTCGGCCATGAAGTGCACGCCGCAGAAGATGATCGCCTCCGCCTCGGTGCGGGCCTTCGCGGCCGTGGCGAGCTGGAAGGAGTCGCCCACGTAGTCGGCGTACCGCACCACCTCGTCGCGCTGGTAGAAGTGCCCGAGCACCACCACACGATCCCCCAGCTCCGCCTTCGCGGCGAGGATCCGGCGGTCCAGCTCCTCGGCGCTCGCCTCGCGGTACTCCTTCGGGATCTCGCCCTGGGCCGGGGAGGCGGCGGGGATCGCATCCGCCATCGAGGCGCCGGGGCCGTAGCCCGGTCCGGAGGCGTCCACATCCCACGGAGCGTCCAGCAAGGAGGTGGAGCAGCTGGCATCTGTGGCGCCGCGCGTGTTCAGCTCGCGGAGGGTCAGATCGACGGAGGCGGTGGTCATCAGGATCTCCTGGGGTCGGGCAGGTCAGCTCTCGGTGAGCGGGCCGTTGTCGGTGAGGTGGATCGAGCGGTCGTGGCGGTACAGGCGGGCGGGCCGGTGGCGGCCACCGGTGCGGAACTCGTCGGTGGCCACGAGTCGCCCGGAGGCCTCGATCTGTCGGCGGAAGTTCGCGGGGTCCAGCCGCCGCTGGAGCACCGCTTCATGGACCCCGCGCAGCTCGGCGAGGGTGAAGCTCTCCCCGAGGAACGCGGCGGCGATGCGGGAGTACTCGACCTTGTTGCGCAGCCGCCACAGGGCGTACTCGACGATCAGCGAGTGGTCGAAGGCGAGCTCGGGCAGCTCATCGGCGACGGACCACTGCACGTTCACCCCGACTGCGCCGGCGTCGGCCTCCTCGGGGCGCACCAGCGCCCAGTACACGACCGAGACGGTGCGCTCGGCCGTGGTCGGTGCCCGGTCCATGCCGCCGAAGGCGTAGAGCTGCTCGAGGTAGCGAGGGCTGAGCCGGGTGGTGTCCCGCAGCGTCCTCGCGGCGGCTGCCGCAAGACCCTCCTGCGCGCCGAGGGGGCCACCGGGCAGCGCCCAGCGTCCCTGGTGGGGCTGCCGGATACGGCGCACCAGGGGCACCCAGAGCACCGGCAGGCGGGTTCTGGGATGGGGGCGCAGCGCGAAGATGACGGTGGAGACCGCCAGGGACAGCGGAGCATCCATCGCGACACCTCCTGTTAAAGTCATCGGCACCTTTACTGGTGACGAGGAGGTTAGTTTCCTGGTGACCAGAAGCGGGGACTTCCGCGACGAGGTGTGATCGGCGTCACCGGGTCGGTGACTTTAACTCGGCCCTCTCCGCGCGGACAACGAGGGGATGGCTGAAGACACGACCGCTGAGGTCCACGATCGCCTCCACCTCCACTGCCGCTCCGTCGCTCACAGCGAGACGAGCAGCAGCGTCCCGGTGAACACCGGTCCGGAGGCGATCATCACGATCGTGGTGTCACCGAGGACGGCGCGCATCGTCAGCCCGGCGATCGCCAGCAGCGGGATGGCCCAGAAGGGCTGGATCATGTTCGTCCACTGGTCGCCATAGGCGACGGCCATGAGGGTGAGCGCGGGATCCGCACCCAGCTCGGCACCGGCGGCGCATGGCGCGCGAGCTCCTGGGTCCTGGAGTCATGCACCGCGAGACCCACCGCGGCGCCCTCGGCATCCTCGTGGGTGGCGGGTCGCAGGTGGTCATCTCGCACGGGCAAGACGGCATCGTGGGCATGGGGAGGTCGGGGGCCGACGCCCCTCCCCCACCCCTCGTCCACATCCCTCTCTCGCGCTCGCGGAGCGTCCCTCCGCCCGCCTACAGTGGCTCCCATGAGCTCCTCCCCTGCCGCCGCACCGCTCGCCCAGCTCCGGGACGGCGAGGACGCTCGGGAGCGGACGGCGCTGGAGATCCTCTCGACCGTCTTCGGCTACGACGCCTTCCGCGGGGACCAGGCAGCGATCATCGAGCAGGTCGCGAGCGGCGGGGACGCGGTGGTGCTGATGCCCACAGGCGGCGGCAAGTCGCTGTGCTATCAGATCCCCTCACTGCTGCGCGAGGGCACCGGGATCGTCGTCTCCCCGCTGATCGCGCTGATGAGCGACCAGGTCGCAGCACTCGAGGCGGTCGGCATCCGCGCCGCGTACCTGAACTCCACCCTGGAGTTCCACGAAGCGCAGGCCGTCGAGCAGCAGCTGCTGGCCGGGGAGCTGGACCTGCTGTACATGGCGCCGGAGCGCCTGGTCCTCCCCCGCACCCAGGACCTGCTGCGCCGTGCGACGCTGGCCCTGTTCGCGATCGACGAGGCGCACTGCGTCTCCCAGTGGGGGCACGACTTCCGGCCCGACTACCTCGGCCTCTCGGTGCTCGCCGAGGCCTTCCCCGAGGTGCCGCGCATCGCGCTGACAGCGACCGCCACCGAGGCCACCCACCGTGAGCTCACCGACAGGCTCGCGATGCAGGACGCGAAGCACTTCGTGGCCAGCTTCGACCGTCCCAACATCCAGTACCGGATCGAGCCGAAGTCCACCCCGCGCGATCAGCTGCTGCGGCTGATCACCACCGAGCACGAGGGCGAGTCCGGGATCGTCTACTGCCTCTCGCGCAGGAGCGTCGAGCAGACCGCGGAGGCGCTGGTCGCCCGCGGCATCCCCGCCCTGCCCTATCACGCCGGGCTCGACGCGGCGGTGCGTCAGGACCACCAGGAGAGGTTCCTGCGCGCTGACGGACTGATCATCGTCGCGACGATCGCCTTCGGGATGGGCATCGACAAGCCCGACGTCCGCTTCGTGGCGCATCTGGACCTGCCCAAGTCGATCGAGGGCTACTACCAGGAGACCGGCCGCGCGGGCCGCGACGGGCAGCCGTCGACGGCCTGGATGGCGTACGGGCTGGGCGACGTGGTCAGCCAGCGCAAGTTCATCGATACCGGTGAGAGCTCCGAGCTGTTCAAGCGCAACGCCCGCTCGCACCTGGACGCCATGCTCGCCCTGTGCGAGACGGTCACCTGCCGTCGCGTGCAGCTGCTGAGCTACTTCGGCCAGGAGGTCGGGTACGAGGCCTGCGGGAACTGCGACACCTGCCTGTCCCCGCCGCAGACCTGGGACGCGACCGTCGCCGCGCAGAAGCTGCTCTCGGCACTGATCCGGCTGGATCGCGAACGGGGCCAGAAGTTCGGCTCCGGGCAGGTCATCGAGGTGCTGCGGGGCCGGGAGAACGAGCGCTCCACCCAGTCCCGCCACCACGAGCTGAGCGTCTGGGGCATCGGCGAGGAGCTCGGCGAGAAGGAATGGCGCACCGCGATCCGGCAGCTGCTGGCCCGCGGCATCGTCGAGGCCGAGGGAGAGTACGGCGTGCTGATCCCCGGCCCCCAGGCCGGGCCCGTGCTGCGCAGCGAGGTCACCGTCGAGCTCGCGGTGGACCGCACCCCGCAGCGCTCGGCGCGCGGAGGCGGCCGACGCACCGCCGGCGCCGCCCGCGCAGCCGAGAGCCTCGAGCCTGCGCAGCGGGAGCGCTTCGAGGCACTGCGCGCCTGGCGCACCTCCGTCGCGAAGGAGAAGCAGATCCCGCCCTACATGGTCTTCTCCGACGCCACGCTGGTGGGGATCGTCGAGTCCCGCCCGGAGTCGGTCGCCCAGCTCGGCGCGGTCAGCGGCGTCGGGGCGAAGAAGCTCGCCGAGTACGGCGAGGCCGTGCTCGAAGCGTTACCGTCGGCGCACGTCGACTGAGGTCTTCCCCGGTATCCTGCAGGCATCTGACCAGCAGAGACTTCGGGGGAAGCACCATGTCAGCACCGTCACCGATGTCCCAGGGACCGTTCACGCCGCCGCCGGCGCAGCCGGTGTCGAAACCCGCGGCGCGCAAGAACCTCCTCCTCGCGGGCGTCCTCGGCGGTGGCGGATGCCTGCTGGTGATCCTGGTGGTCATCGCTCTGATCATCGTCTTCGCCCTGCGAGGAGCGGGCGGCCCGGGCGCCTCAGGCGGTGGAGACGAGGGATCGGACGTCGCTGACCTCACCCCCGAGGAGCAGTCCACGGCCCTGGTCACCGAGTACTTCGAGGCGCTCTCCGCCGGGGACGCCGCGGAGGCTCTCGATCTGATGCCGCTGATCGAGGAGACCGACACCGAAGCGCTTCCCCTCGAGACCTACACCGCGGCGCTCGAGCTGGCACCCGTGGCCGATGTCGAGGTGGGCACCCCGGTCATCGACACCGGTGGCCTGATCGACGCGGACGTCCCGGTGACCTTCACCGTCGGCGGCGAGAGCGTCTCGGACACCTACTCGGTGCACGATTATGACGACGACGGAGTCCTCGAGCTCACCGGCACGTCCGCGAACCTGACCGTGCCGGACGGAGCGGAGGCGCTCGGCATGACCCTCAACGGGGCGGAGGTCACCGACGGCCAGCGACTCCTCCTCCTGCCCGGTGGCTACGAGGTCGCCTACGAGGTGGAGCACTTCGCCCCGTCCTCGAGCGATCCGGTGCTCGTCGGTGAGCAGCATTCCCCCGATGAGCTGCCCGAGCCCCAGCTCACCGAGGACGGCCACACGGCCTTCCGCGACGCCGTCCAGCAGTCTGTGGACGCCTGCCTCGAGGAGAACACCTTCCAGGCCGGATGCGGCATGTCGGAGGTGCCGACGACCAGCACCGACGGCTGGACCATGGTCGAGGGCACCGTGAAGCGCTCGATCTCCGAGGACACCCAGCGCACGATCGACACCATGGAGGGCACGCCCTCCTACGACGAGCCCACCTATGTCGAGGGCAGCGGCGTCGGCAGCGTGGAGACCACCGTGGAATGCACCAAGGACGGACAGCGGGGCCTCTGCGAGATGTGGCTCGGGGGCGGCATGAGCATCCCCCACGTCGACATGGCCGATCCGAAGATGCCGGTCACCTGGAGCTGAGCGGAGACCCCCGGCCCATGACCTTCGACGGGGTGCGCGGCACCTGCCCCCGCTGCGGCGGCGACCAGGTGCTCCACCACGTGATCGGCATGCCGGTGCTCGAGGCGCACGAGTCCTCCCCGCCGTGGGTGCTCTGGGAGGGGTGCGTGGGCCCGGGCCCGGAGCGGGAGTGCGAGGAGTGCGGGCACGGCTGGCAGCCGGGGGACGTCGGCGTCGCCGAGGAGCCCGAGCCCTGGGACGACTCCCGGACAGTGCAGGAGCACCCCGGCGACCCCGCGCCCCTGCGCGTGGTGGGAGCGGTGATCGTGCGCGGTCAGCAGATCCTCGCCGCGCGGCGCGCACCGGGCAGGAGCGCGGCCGGGCTCTGGGAGTTCCCGGGCGGCAAGATCGAACCCGGGGAATCCCCGCAGGAGGCCCTGGCGCGTGAGCTGCGCGAGGAGCTGGGCGTCGAGGTGGAGATCGGCTGGCTGATCGGCCGCGGCATGGCCGAGGCGGGAGTTCGCGACCTCCACCTGGACTGTTATTGGGCGCGGCTGCGGGGTGCCGCGCCCACCGGCAGCACCGACCACGACCTCCTGGAATGGGTGGAGCGCGCGGAGCTGGCGGCCCGGGAGTGGGCCGGCCCCGACGTGCCGATCGTGGAGGCGATCCTCGCCGGGGCCCGGCCTCGCTTCCGCGGGGACTGAGCCTCAGCGCACTGCGTCGGGGAACGCGGCGGGCTCGCCCGGCTGCGTGCCGTCGGCCAGGTCGGTCCCGTCGTCCGCGGCGAGCCGTTCGCGCAGCAGGGCCGCCTCCCCCTCGTCGCCCCGGCAGTCGAGAGCGGTCCGATGGGCCGCGGCCGCCTGCTCATGCTCACCGAGCCGGTGCAGCAGCTCTCCACGGATGACATGGAACGGGCGGTGCTCCGCGAGCTCCTCGGCGAGCGTGGCGAGGTCCGCGAGCGCCGCCGCGACCCCCGAGCTCTCGGAGACGGCGACCGCCCGCCCCAGGCGCACGATGGCGGTCGGCCAATGGACCAGCAGGGCATCGTAGAGCTCCACCACCTCCTGCCAGTCCACCTCCTCGTGCCGTCGCGGGACGGCGACCGCCGCGGCGATGGCGCCCTGCAGCAGATACGGCCCCCGCCCTCCGCGACCGAGTCCGTCCAGCACGAGACCGTCGGCGCGCTCGATCAGCTCCCGGTCCCAGCGCCCGCGGTCCTGCGCCGCGAGCGCGACCGGACGCCCCTGCGCGTCGGTGCGGGTCATGGCGCGGGAACGCAGCAGCAGGGCCTGGGCGAGCAGCCCCTGAGGCTCGGTGCGACCCGGAAGCAGCTCCCTCAGCACCTCGAGGGTGCGCACCGCCGCCTCGAGCACGGCCGCGCGCCCGGCGGCGGCCTCCTCCCCCGCCGTCCCTTCGCTCCCGTCCCCGGTGGCCAGCAGCACGGAGAGCACGTCGAGCACGTCCACCAGTCGCTCCTCGAGCTCCGCGCCGACGGGAACGCGGCAGGGGATGCGGCTGAGCGCGATGCGCTTCTTCGCGCGGGTCAGCCGGGCCGCCATCGTCGTCTCGCCGACCAGGAAGGCGGCGGCGATGCTCGCCGTGGGGACACCGGCGACCAGGCGCAGGGTGAGGGCGACGCGCGAGGTCGGGGACAGCGCCGGGTGGGCGGCGAGGAAGATCAGCCGCAGGCGTTCGTCGAGCACCACCGGCACCGCCTCGTCCTCGATCCGCGGATCCGGAGGGTCCTGGCCGCTCGGCACGTCCCACACGAGCAGCGGGAGCTTGCGCTGCAGGCTCGCCCGACGGCGCACGGCGTCCAGGGCGCGGCGCCGCGCGGCGGTCGCGAGCCAGCCCCCCGGGCTGTCGGGGATCCCGGTGCGCGGCCAGGTCTGGAGAGCCTGGGCGAAGGCTTCCTGGACGGAGTCCTCGGCGAGATCCAGGTCCCGTGTGAGCGCGACCGTCGCCGCGAGCACCGTACCCCAGTGGGCACGGTGCGCCGCGTCGACGGCCGCGAGCGCCTCCTCGGAAGCGTCCGGGGCGCTCACGCGGGCGAGGCCTCGTGAGTGCCGGGGTCGCCTCCCGCAGACATCGGCCGCACCTCGACCCCACCGCCCTGCTGGAGGATCGGGTTGCGCCGCGCCACCGCGATCGCCGCGTCGAGATCCGGCACCTCGATGACGTAGAAGCCGACGATCACCTCGTCGATCTCCACAAAAGGACCGTCCACGAGGCTGTCCGCACGGATCGAGGTGGTGGCGTCATGGTCCGCCAGCGGGCTGCCGAAGACCATCACCCCCTCCTCGACCAGCTCGCTGCCGTGGGCATCGTGCGCGGCCATCTCGGCCTCGAGCACCGCGGGGTCCGCCTCGGTCCGCTGGGCGGGGCTGTACAGGAACACCGTGTAACGAGCCATCTGACTCCTCCTCTCGAGGGCGACGCATCTCGTCGTCCTCACCCTGCTGTCGCGCGGGAGCGCCCGAATCGACAGGCTCGACAGGATCAGTCCGCCGCGCCGCCCCACTCCGCCTGGAAGGCGGCGCGCCGCTTCTCCTGCTCGATCGGATCCGGCACCGGCAGGGAGGCGATGAGCTTGCGGGTGTACTCGTGGGCGGGGCGCTGGAGCACGTCCGGGCCGTGACCGTCCTCGACCAGCTCGCCGCGGAAGAGCACTCCGATGCGGTGGGCGAGGGAGTCCACGACCGCCAGGTCATGGCTGATGAACAGGGCGGCGAACCCCAGACGCGCCTGCAGCTCGCGGAACAGCTCGAGCACCGTCGCCTGCACCGAGACGTCCAGGGCGCTGGTGGGTTCGTCGGCGATCAGCAGCTCGGGCTCGAGCACCAGGGCCCGGGCCAGGGAGATGCGCTGACGCTGCCCGCCGGAGAGCTCGTGGGGATATCTCCGGGCGTAGTCGCCGGGCAGCTCGACCGCTTCGAGCAGGTTCCGCACCCGCTCGCCCCGCTCGGCGGGGCTCAGCTGCTGCTCGTGCACGATGAGCGGCTCGGCGATGCACTGCTCGATGGTCAGGTGCGGATTGAACGAGGTCGCCGGGTCCTGGAACACGAAGCCGATCCGGCGGCGCAGGGGCGTGAAGGTCCTCTCCCGCATCCCGTTCATCTCGTGCCCCAGCACCGAGAGGCTGCCTCCGGTGGTGCGCTCGAGGCCCGCGATGGCCCGGCCGATGGTGGTCTTGCCGGAGCCCGACTCCCCCACCAGTCCGTACACCTCCCCGGCGCGGATCTGGAAGTCCACACCCTTGACCGCGCGGAACGCAGGTTTGCCCCACCGGCCCGGGTACTCGATGACCAGGTCCTCCGCGACCACCACGGGGGCTGCGGCGTCGATCTCCTGCTGCTGCTCGCGGCTCAGCGCCGTCCACGCGGAGTTCCTTCCCAGGTGCGGGACCGCGGCGAGCAGCTTCTGGGTGTACTCCTCCCGGGGGCTCGCGAACAGCTCCCGCACCTCGGCCCGCTCGATGATCCGGCCGTGGTACATCACCGCGACCGAGTCGGCGAGATCCGCGACCACTCCCATGTTGTGGGTGATCACGATGATCGAGGTGCCGTGGGTCTCCCGGATCTCGCGCAGCAGGCCCAGGATCTCGGCCTGCACGGTGACGTCCAGTGCCGTGGTCGGCTCGTCGGCGACGATCAGCTCGGCACCGAGCGCGAGCGCCATCGCGATCATGATGCGCTGCTTCTGACCGCCGGAGAATTCGTGGGGGTAGCGGTCGATGGCGTGGGCGGCGTCGGGGATCCCCACCGACTCCAGGGCCGTGACGGCGTCGGCGCGGATCTCCTTCTTGGAGATCTTCGGCCGATGGGCGCGCAGGCCCTCCCCGAGCTGCCACCAGATCGGGAAGACCGGGTTCATGGCGCTGGAGGGCTCCTGGAAGATCATCGAGACGTCCCGGCCCCGCAGGGCGCGCAGCTGGGCGCCGCTGAGCCCCACCAGGTCGGTGCCGGAGACGAGCACCGCGCCGGAGGCCTCCGCCGTCTCGGGCAGCAGGCCCAGCACGGACCGGGCCGTGACGGATTTTCCCGAGCCGGACTCGCCGACGACGGCCACGATCTCCCCGGGAGCGACCTCGAGTCTCACCCCGTCCACGGCGTGCACGTCCCCGCCGTCGGTCGCGAAGTGGACGTCGAGGTCCCGGATGGTCAAGCGCGATGTGCTCTGCGTGTCGGTCATGCCGCCACCTCCTGCTGCCGGTTCCGGCGCCGGCCGCGGCGCGAGCGGCGGGTGCGCAGGCGCGGGTCGTTGAGATCGTTGATGGATTCGCCCACCAGGGTCACGCCGAGCACGGCGAGCGCGATCGCGAGGCCCGGGAACATGCCGGTCCACCAGATCCCGCTGGTCGCATCGGCCATCGCCCGGTTGAGGTCGTAACCCCACTCGGAGGCGCTGGTGGGCTCGATGCCGAAGCCCAGGAAGCCGAGCGCGGCGAGGGTGAGGATCGACTCCGAGGCGTTGAGCGTGAAGATCAGCGGCAGGGTGCGGGTGGCGTTGCGCAGCAGGTGGGTGCCCATGATGCGGCGGTGACCGGTGCCCACCACCTTCGCGGCCTCCACGAAGGGCTCGGCCTTCAGCCGCACCACCTCGGCGCGGATCACGCGGAAGTACTGCGGGATGAACACCACCGTGATCGACAGCGCCGCGGCGAGGATGCCGCCCCAGGCGCCCGACTGCCCACCGGAGATCACGATCGACATCACGATCGCCAGCAGCAGGGAGGGGAAGGCGTAGACCGCGTCGGCCACCATCACCAGCACACGGTCCAGCCAGCCGCCCACGTACCCGGACAGCAGGCCCAGCGCCACCCCGAGGAACAGCGAGGCGACCACGGCGCACACCATCACCGCGACGGCGGTGCGGGTCCCGAAGATCACCCGGGAGAGCACATCGAAACCGGTCACCGTGGTGCCGAGCGGATGCGCGAGGGACGGGGGCTGCTGGGTGCCGAAACGGGTGCCGTCCGCCGAGGTGTCGGCGAATCCGTAGGGTGCCAGCAGCGGGGCCAGCAGTGCGGTCAGCAGCAGCACGCCCACCAGGACGAGGCCCGTCAGGAGCATCCCGCGCTGCAGGCCGACGCTGCTGCGCAGGTGGCTGAGGATCGGCAGGCGCAGGTACCAGGGGGCGTGGCGCCGGGCGGAGACCTGGCTCGCCTCGGCGGCCAGGTCGGTCGCGCCCGGATCGCCCTCGCCGACCGGTTCGGGGTTCGAGAGCGTCATCTCAGTACCTCACTCTGGGGTCGATGAGCGCGGCGATCACGTCGACCACGAAGTTCGAGACCGCGACGATCACGGCGAGCATCATGACGATGCCCTGCACGGCGACGTAGTCGCGGGCCTTCATGTACTCGGCCAGCATGTAGCCGAGCCCGTTCCATTCGAAGGTGGTCTCGGTGAGCACGGCACCGCCGAGCATCAGGGCGACCTGCATGCCCATCACGGTGATGATGGGGATCAGAGCGGGGCGCAGACCGTGGCGGGTGGTCAGCCGGGACTCGGCCACACCGCGGGAGCGGGCGGACTCGATGTACTGCATCTCCAGCGTGCCGATCATGTTCGTGCGCACCAGGCGCAGGAAGATGCCGCCGGTGAGGATGCCCAGTGCCACGGCAGGCAGGATCGCGTGCTCGAGCACGTCGCCCAGGAGCGCCATGTCCCCCAGTCGCAGCGCATCCAGCAGGTAGAACGGCGAGGGGTTCAGGATCGTGCTCATGGTGATCTGGCCACCGGTGGAGAGCCGTCCGGCGACCGGCAGCCAGCCCAGCCCCACGGAGAAGACCAGCTTGAGCAGCAGGCCCACGAAGAACACGGGCGTGGCATATCCGAGGATCGCGACGATGCGCAGCACGGCGTCGGGCCAGCGATCACGGGTGCGGGCCGCGATCATGCCCAGCGGCACGCCGAGCAGCAGCGCGACCACGAGGGCGTACATGACCAGTTCGAAGGTCGCCGCCCCATAGGTGGTGAGCACCTCGGAGACCGGGGTGTTGTCGGAGTAGGTGGTGCCGAAGTCGCCCCGCAGCACCCCGCCGAGGTAGTCGAAGTACTGCACGATCAGCGGGCGGTCGTAGCCGGCCTCGGCGCGCCGTTCGGCGAGCTCGGCCGGGGTGAGACGGCCGCCGAGGGCTGCCGTGAGCGGGTCACCGGTGATCCTCATCAGGAAGAACACCATCGTCATCAGGATGAAGACGGTGGGGATGATCAGCAGGAACCGGATCAGGATGTAGCGGCCGAGGCCGCCCCCCGGCGCTCGCCTGCGCGAGCGCCGGGGGGCGGTGTCGACCTCGGGATCGAGAGCGGTGGTCACTTCGAGATCGGCGAGATGCGGAACTTGAAGGAGGAGTCCAGGGTGACACCCTGGACCTCCGCGGTGGACACCGAGATCTGAGCGCCCTGCAGCAGCGGCAGGGTCGAGATCTCCTCCGCCACGAGGTCCTGGATCTCGACGAACAGCGCTTCGCGCTCGTCAGGATCCTGGGTTCCGCGCTGCGTCGCGATCAGCTCGTCGACCTCGGGGATCGAGAAGTGGTTGACCAGGAAGTTCTCGGTGGCGAAGAACGGCGAGAGGTAGTTGTCCGCATCCGAGTAGTCGGGGAACCAGCCCAGCTGATAGGCCGGGTAGACATCGGCGACACGGTCCTCGGAGTACTGGACCCACTCGGTGGACTTGAGGTCCACGGCGAAGAGCCCGTCGGCCTCCAGCTGGTTCTTCACCGCCGCGTACTCGTCACCGGAGGAGTTGCCGTAGTGGTCCGGGTTGTACTGCAGGCTGAGCGACACCGGAATCTCCACGCCCGCATCCTCGAGGCGCTTCCGGGCGCGCTCGGGGTCCGGACCTCCCGAGCCGTCGCCGTAGAGGTCCTGGAACTGGGTGCCGGAGCCGGGCAGACCCTCGGGTATATAGGAGTACAGCGGCGTGTAGGTGCCGTTGTAGACCGACTCGGAGATCGCCTGGCGGTCCAGCAGATCGGCCACGGCCTGGCGCACGGCCTTCGCCTTCGCGGGATCCGGGTCCTCGGTCTTGCCGCCGTAGGGGTTGGTGTCGAAGTTGAAGACGATGTACCGGATCTCGCCACCGGGGCCCTCGTGGACGGCGACCGCGTCATCGGATTCGAGATCGGCGATGTCGGTCGCGGACAGCGAGCGCCACACGCAGTCGATGTTGCCCTGCTGGATGTCCAGCTTCATGTTGTTCTGGTCCGCGTAGTAGGACATCACCACGCTCGAGGTGGCGGGGGTGCCGAACAGGCCCTTGTACTCCGTGAAGGCCTCGAAGGTGACCAGCTCGTTGATCTTCCAGCTGGTGATCTTGTACGGGCCGGAGAAGGCCTCGGCCGCGACGATCTCGTTGTCGGGCAGGACCTCGTCGGCGGGGAACACCTCGGAGTCGACGATCGGCCCCACGGGGCTCGTCAGCACGTACGGGAAGGTCTGGTCGCCCGCTTCCTTGAGGTGGAACTCGACGGTGAGGTCGTCGATGATCTCGATCTTGTCGAGGTTGCCCAGCAGGCTCGAGGGGCCGTTGGGGTCGGCGATCGCGAGCTGGCGGTCGAAGGTGTGCTTGACATCCTCCGAGGTGAGCTCGTTGCCGTTGGCGAAGGTGAGGCCCTCCTTGAGCGTGACGGTGAAGACCGTGTCGCTGGTGAACTCCGCGGTCTCGGCGAGATCGGGCTCCGGTCGGCCGTCCTCCGAACCGATCGAGGTGTTCAGCAGGTAGGAGTAGCACTGGGTCCACACGGTCGAGGAGCCGTTGTCGTACGCGGCCGCGGGATCCAGGGCGGTGACCTTGTCGGTGGTGCCGACGGTGAGGGTGCCGCCCCCTCCGCCGTCCGACCCGCCGGAGCCTCCGCTCTCGGTGGTCTCCGCGCAGGCGGTGAGCAGGACGGGCACGCCCGCCATCGAGACCAGCATCGCGCGGCGGGTGGGAGTCAGTGCGGCATCGAACATCGGGTCCTCCAGGGGATGAGGGAGGCGCCGCGTGGGTCACGGCGTCGTGAGGGCGGTCACCGCATGTGACGCGGCGCACCGATCGTGCCCTGCACGCTAACAGCCGCGCGGTGCAGGCCCCGGCACCACCCGGTCGCGGCGGATCCCGTGACCGAACCGTGATCCCCCTCTCCTGAAGGGACGACGCCCGCCGGCGGGGGTCCACGAGGCTCTCAGCCCTCCTGCCACCAGCGCAGCACCCGCAGTCCCTGCAGGGTCAGCCAGGGCGAGGGCTCGCCGATCGGCACATCGACGTCGAACCAGACCTGGCCGAGCAGCGCGTGCTGCTGGAGCCAGGTGCCATCCGCCTGCTGGGCGTCCTGGACCATGCCCACCGCCTCCTGCATGCGGGGATCGCGGCGTCCGATGTCCCGGAAGTGGTCCAGGGCTCGCAGGGCGGAATAGATGTGGCGCGGCGGGTACAGGAAGTGGTCCACCCAGGGGCCGACGAGCTCTCCGGTGCTGCGGCGGCGGGTCAGGTTCCGCTCCAGCAGGTACTCCTCCCCCGCCCGTCGGGCGGCGCGGGTCGCGTCGCTGCCACCGGTGTGCCGTTCATGCTCGTGCAGGGCTCGCAGGGCATTGAGGGTGGAGTGGAAGCTGGCACGGCGGGAGCCCTCCGCCCACTCGCAGTTCCAGCCGCCCTCGTCCATCTGGTGCTCGAGGAACCACTGGGCGAGGCCGTCGACGTCGGCTCCCAGCCAGAGCCCGTTGGCCAGGGTCATCGCGTTGATGCAGACGTCGACCTCTCCGCCCCAGTAGGGCAGGGACGTGTCGTACTCCCAGCGTGCGTGCCGGGCGAGACGGGACGCGGTGTCGCGGGCGCGCAGCGGGGCGGCGTCCATGCCCCATTCCCGCAGGGTGGTCAGCGTCCAGGTGGTGGCGGTCCAGGGCTGGCCGGGCAGATCCTGGTGCGCGGGGTCGTCGAAGAAGCCGGCAGGGAAGAAGGCGCCGCCGGCCCACATCCCGGTCGCGGGATCCTGCCGGGACAGCAGCTCGGCACCGAAGCCCTCCTGGGTGATCCGGGCACGGGTGGCCCGCCAGGTCGCCTCCGGGGCGTCGAGCAGATCGCGCTCGACCTGCCAGCGCAGCGCGGGATCGGTGTCCAGGAGCCAGGGGATCACGTCGTCGGGGGTCATCGCCCGATCCTCCCCGTGACGGGCGGCGGGGACAAGCCCGCAGGGGACGACGTCCGCGCCGCAGGCGCGATCACAGCGGGAAAGGCCCGAATCGCGACCAGGCGACGACCACCGACAGGACGGCCAGCACGATCGACGGCAGGGCCGCCGTCATGCCGTCCCCGCGGCGGATGTGCACGAGCGCCGCGAAGACCATCGTGATCGCGAGGCCGGCGGCGGCCAGCGGCACCAGGATCGTGGCGACGTCGACGAGCGCCGGGAGGATCAGCCCGATCGCGCCGAGGATCTCCAGCGCCCCGATCCCTCGGATCACGCTCTGGGGGAAGTCCTCGACATAGGGGGTGCGGTCGATCTGCTGGTCTCGGGCCGTGACGATCTTCGCCACCCCGGAGCCGACGAAGACCGCAGCGAGCAGGAAGGCCAGGATCCACAGCACCAGGTTCATCACAGCGCCTCCTTCGACGAGATGTCCCAGTATCCCCCACCGCCGTGGCGCATGTCACGACGCCTCGCCGGAGGCCCAGGTCAGTCCCGCGCCCGCACCAGACGTTCGTGGCCGCTCTCCTCGAGCTCGGCGATCTCGGCGTTCCCCTTGAGGAAGTCGTTGAAGGACTTGTAGCCGATCGCCTTCTCGCTGAAGGAGGAATCCATGCGGCGCATGTGGGACTTCACCGCCGAGGCGTGCAGCCACTCGCTGTCCCCGCGATCCCCGAGCTGGAGCGCGCGCTGCAGCAGGCGGGTCGCGGCCTCCCGCGGGTCCTCGCCCACCTCGTCCTCCTCGGCGTCCTCCGCCGCCTCGGCGGCCTCCTCGGCCGCACGCTCGGCAGCGCGGGCCTTGGCGTCGGCGTCGGCGGAGCGACGGGTCCGGGTGCGCTGGTTCCCGCTCTCCCCGCTGCTCGCGCCGTCACCGGCACCCTGTCCGGCCGTGCTCTGCCCCGCCGCTCCCTGCCCGGCCGTGGCCTGTGCCGCGCCGTTCCCGCCGCGCCGGGACCGGCTCCGCTGCGGGGCGGCGGGCCGCTCCACGCCCGGCAGATTCTCATAGGACTCGAACTCGTCGCAGGCCGCTGCCAGGGATTTCGCCGTCGAGCCGGCCACGCCCATCGCGATCACATAGCGGCCCAGGCGCCGGCAGCGCTGGGCGAGGGGCACGTAGTCGGAGTCTCCGGCGACGATCACCACGTGGGTGAGATCCGGCATGAGGTAGAGGTCCTCGACGGTGTCCACGGCCAGGCGGATGTCGGCGCCGTTCTTCGCATAGGCCGCGGCGGGGAACAGCTGGACCAGGTCCACGGCGCGGGCCACCAGCTGGCTGCGGTAGATCGCGTTGACCGGGGAGGACCAGTCGGCATAGGCACGGGTGAGCATGAGGGAGCCGAAGGAGGCGGCGTAGTCGATGACGGCGCCGACGTCGACGGTCGCCTTGGCGAGCCGTTCGGCGATCTCGGGCTCGGTGGGGTCCTCCGCGATGCGCTGGCGGTCACGGCTGTACGCCTGTCGTCCGTGCACTCGGTCGTACCAGGACATGACGATGTTGTCGAAGTCCAGGTAGACGGCGACGCGGGAATCCTGAGTCTCTGCCATGGGTCCAGTCTGCCCCCTGGCGCGGGGTGCCGACGACCTCAGGCGTCGGCGGGACGCGTGCCGTCGGGGCCGGTGCCGCTGTCGGGGTTGCTGCCGATGCGCAGCGACTGGCGCCTGCGGTGCACGGTCAGGTACTCGAGCCCGTCCTCGCCGGCGCGGAACCCGCGCACGGTGCGGCGCGGGAGCAGGGCGACGTCCCCTGCCCGCAGCGGCTCCTCGCCCTCCTCGGTGAGCAGCGCGCCGTGCCCGCTCACCACGTGCACCAGGGTGTCGACCTCGGCGCCGACGTGCGCCGGGATGTGCTCCCCGGCGGGCAGTCGGATGAGGTTCGAGTCCAGCTCGCGGTCGGTCTCGGCGATGGACCAGACGGCTCCGCGACGGGGCTCGTCGGGCTGGTCGGCGGTGTTGGTGAGGATCGGCATGGCCCGAACCTACCGGTCCCGCTCAGCGGCCGGCATCGGCCGGGTTCGAGGCGACGGCGACCAGCTCGGCGGCGGACCCGCTGAGACGGCGGGGGCCGCCCCACACCGCGGTGAGCACGCGGCACAGGCGCGTCCCCGCGACCGGCACCCGGCACAGCTGGCCGGCCTCGAGCGCGGAGCGCACCGCGAGCATGCTGAGCACCGCCGGGCCCGCCCCGGAGGCCACCGCGATCCGCACCGCGGCGTTGCTGCCGAGCTCCTGCACCGGCGGGGTGCGGGCCGCCGCGGGCAGCAGCTCCTCGAAGGCGTCCCGCGTGCCGGAGCCGCCCTCCCGCACCACCAGTGCGGTCGCGGCGAGCTCCTCGGGATCCAGTCCGTCGGTGCGATCCGCCCACCGATGCCCGGGCGCGACGACCACCACCAGCTCGTCCTCCCGGAGCGTCTTCGCATTCACGCCGCGAGGCACGTGCGGGGTCTCGACGAAGCCGAGCTGGAGCCTGCCGTCATGGATCCCGGCGAGCACCTGGGTCGAGTTCAGCACCTCGAGATCCACTCTCAGGCGCGGGCTGCGGCGCCGCAGCTCGGTGAGCCAGGCGGGCATGAGGTGTTCGGCGATGGTCATGCTCACCCCCACCCGCAGCTCCCGGGCGTCCTCGTCGCGGCTGTGGCGCAGCCAGGCGGAGAACTCCTCGGCCGCGTCGAGCAGCTCACGGGCGTGCGCGGCGTACAGCAGCCCGGCCGAGGTGGGGCGGGAGCCGCGTGGGTCGCGGTCCAGCAGGGCGGTGCCGGCCTCCGCCTCGAGCCGGGCGATCAACCGGCTGGCGTTGGGCTGGTGCATGCCCAGCCGTCGCGCTCCCGCCCCGAGCCCTCCCTCGTCGACGACCGCGAGGAACAGCGAGAGGGCCTGCAGGTTCGGTAGCGCCTGCGAGGTCGGCAGGGTCTGCGACGTCGGCAGCGCCTGCGAGGTCGATCGGGCATCAGGCATATCAGAATCATATGCCCGGGTCCCGAAGTGCTCTCTACCGGGACGGACGCGGTGATGGGACGGTGCAGTCCATGTCTCTCCCCACCGCCTCTGCTGCTCCGGCCCGGCCCCACTCTCCCGGGTCTCCCGTGCCCGGGGTCGCCGTCGCCCTTGCGGTGGCGGCGGTCTCGCTGCTGTCGTCCCGGCTGCTGCCCGGGGTCAGCGCGCTGATCATCGCGATCATCCTCGGCATCGTGATGGCCAACCTCTCCACCTTGCCCGCCGCGCTCTCCCCGGGACTGTCCTTCGCCGCGAAGAAGCTCCTGCGGGCCGGAATCGTGCTGCTGGGGCTGCAGGTCGTCCTCGGCGACCTGCTGGCGCTCGGCGCGCCGATGCTCGCGGTGGTGACGGCGGTGGTGGCCGGCGGGATCCTCGGCACCCTCGCCATCGGCCGGGCGCTCGGGGTCGATCGGGACCTGACGATCCTGGTGGCCTGCGGATTCTCGATCTGCGGGGCGGCGGCGGTGGCCGCTGCCGCGGGCGTCACCGATCCCGAGGACGAGCACGAGGAGCGCACCGTGACCGCGATCGCCCTGGTCGTGCTGTGCGGCACCGTGATGATCGTCGCGGTCCCGGCCGTCGCCGCACTGCTGGACCTCGCCCCCCGCACCGCCGGGCTCTGGGCCGGGGCCTCGATCCATGAGGTCGCCCAGGTGGTGGCCGCCGGCGGCGCCCTCGGCGGGGCGGCGCTCACCATCGCCGTCATCGTCAAGCTCGCCCGGGTGCTGATGCTCGCCCCGGTGATGGCCGTGCTCAGCCTGCAGCAGCGGCGCACGGGGGCGGCCGACGGGAAACGGCCCCCGCTGGTGCCGCTGTTCGTGCTCGGCTTCCTGGCGATGGTGGCGCTGCGTTCCGTCGTCCCGCTGCCCGCGGGAGTGCTCGAGGCAGGCTCTCTGCTGCAGACCGTGCTGCTCGCCGCGGCGATGTTCGCTCTCGGGACCGGCGTGAAGGTGCGCCACCTGCTCCGGGTGGGGCCGCGTCCGCTGGCTCTCGCCGCCCTGTCCACCCTGCTGGTGGCCACACTCGCGCTCGCCGGAGTGCTGCTGACCGCGTAACCCGAACGCCCCCGCATATGCGGCTGTATGCTCACTGCCATGACGCAGATGCGCATTCGTGAGGCCTCGACCTTCCTCGGCGTCAGCGAGGACACCGTCCGGCGCTGGATCGAGAAGGGGACGCTCGTCGCGCACAGCGACGCCGCGGGCCGCAAGGTGCTCGAGGGCACCGAGGTCGCCCGTCTGGCGCGGGAGCTGGCGGTGACGCCGGAGGTGCACGGACAGAGTCCGTCCTCGGCCCGCAACCGTTTCGTGGGGCTGGTGACGAACGTCGTCATGGACACCGTGATGGCGCAGGTCGAGCTGCAGTGCGGCCCGTTCCGCGTGGTCTCCCTGATGAGCAGCGAGGCCGCCCGTGAGCTGGGCCTCGAACCCGGGACGGTCGCGACCGCCGTCGTGAAGGCCACGCAGGTCGTGGTGGAGGCCGCGCCGGACCGCCCTCGAGCAGGGGAGACCGCATGACGCGCCGCTCCCGCCTGACCGCCGCCGCGGCAGGACTCGCCCTGCTGGCCGCAGGCTGCACAGGTGCCGAGAGCACCGATGGCACCGTTGACGCGGGCACCGCGACCGTCACGCTGCAGGTGTTCGCCGCCGCATCCCTCCAGGAGCCCTTCGAGGAGATCGGCGAGAGGTTCGAGTCCGAGCACGAGGGAGTCGAGGTGGAGCTCACCCTCGCCGGCTCCTCCACCCTGGTCGAGCAGATCCGCCAGGGCGCTCCGGCGGACGTCTTCGCCTCGGCGGACACCTCGACCATGGACACTCTCGTCCAGGCCGGGCTCCAGGGTGCCGATCCGGCGAACTTCACCGCCAACACGCTGATGATCGCGGTCCCCGCGGGCAACCCGGCAGGCGTGACCTCTCTGCGCTCCCTGACCGCTGACGGCCTGAACCTCGTCGTCTGCGCGCCAGTGGTCCCCTGCGGTGCCGCCGCCGAGACCGTCGAGCAGGCGGCCGGACTCGAGTTCGCACCGGTCAGCGAGGAGCAGTCCGTCACCGATGTGCTGAACAAGGTCACCACCGGGGAGGCGGACGCGGGCCTGGTCTACGTCACCGACGTGCACAGGGCCGGGGACGCCGTCGAGGGCATCGCCCTCCCCGAGGCCGCCGACGCCGTGAACGTCTACCCGATCACCACCGTGAAGGGCGCCGAGAACGCCGAGCTCGGCCAGGAGTTCGTCGACCTCGTCGTGGGTGACGCCGGCCAGGAGATCCTCGCCGGATACGGATTCGCCCGGAGATGAGGTCCCTCCCCCGCTGGTTGCTGCTCCCGGCGCTGCTCGGCGGGCTCCTCGTCCTGCTGCCGCTGGTCTCGATGGCGCTGCGGGTGCGATGGCAGGACTTCGGGGCGCTCATCACCAGCGAGTCCTCCCTCTCGGCGCTGCGCCTGAGCCTGCAGACCTCCGCGCTCAGCGCCGTGCTCTGCGTCGTGCTGGGCGTGCCGTTGTCGCTGCTGCTGGCCCGCTCCGCCTTCCGCGGTCTGTCGCTGCTGCGCTCCGTGGTGCTGCTCCCGCTGGTCCTGCCGCCGGTGGTGGGAGGCATCGCCCTGCTGTACACCTTCGGACGGCAGGGGCTGCTGGGCCGCCATCTCGAGGTGCTCGGCGTGCAGATCGCCTTCTCCACCACCGCAGTCGTGATCGCGCAGACCTTCGTGGCCCTGCCGTTCCTGGTGATCAGCCTCGAGGGTGCGCTGCGCACCGCCGGCACCCGCTACGAGACGGCGGCCGCGTCCCTCGGAGCCGGCCCCTCACGAGTGCTGCTGCGGGTGACGCTGCCGCTGGTGATGCCCGCCCTGCTCTCGGGCACGGTGCTCTCCTTCGCCCGGGCGCTCGGCGAGTTCGGCGCCACCCTCACCTTCGCGGGCTCGCTGCAGGGCACCACGCGCACGCTGCCGCTGGAGATCTACCTGCAGCGGGAGAGCGATCCGGAGGCCGCGGTGGCGCTGTCCTTCGTGCTGATGGTCGTCGCGGTGCTGGTGATCGCCGTGACGCGTCGACGGGTGCCGACATGAGCCTGCACATGAGTGCCGCAGTCCCCGAGCGCGGTGTCGAGGTCGACCTCACGGTCACCGGCGGGCAGACCCTCGCCCTCGTCGGCCCCAACGGTGCCGGGAAGTCCACGGTCCTGTCCCTGATCTCCGGAGCCCTGCGGCCTGCGCGCGGCGAGGTGGTCCTCGACGAGCGGGTGCTGACGGGCGAGCGCACCTGGGTCCCTCCGCACCGGCGGAAGGTCACCACCCTCTCCCAGGATCCGATGCTCTTCCCGCACCTCACGGCGCGCGGCAACATCATGTTCCCCCTGCGCTCGCAGGGGATGGCCCGCGCGCAGGCACGCCATGAGGCGGGCCGGTGGCTGTCCGAGCTCGGCATCCCCGAGCTCGCGGACCGTCGGCCCTCCGGCCTCTCGGGCGGGCAGGGGCAGAAGGTGGCGATCGCCCGTGCCCTGGCCGCGGACCCTCGCCTGCTGCTGCTGGACGAGCCGATGGCCGCGCTCGACATCGATGTCGCCCCGGCGCTGCGGGAGCTGCTGCGGCGCTTCCTCGCCCCGCGCACCGCCGTCATCGTCACCCACGACGTGCTCGATGCCCTCGCCCTCGCCGACCGGATCGCCGTGCTCGAGGGGGGCCGTGTGGTCGAGCAGGGGCCGACGCAGGAGCTGCTGGCCCGTCCCCGCACCGCGTTCACCGCCCGCTTCGCGGGACTGAACCTGGTCACCGGCCGCTACGACGGTGAGGCTGTGGTCCTCGCGGACGGTTCCCGACTGCCGGCGCCCGCTGCGCCCTGCGGAGGCCGTGCGGTGCACGCCGTCTTCCGCCCCGCGTCGGTGCGCTCCCTGGATTCGGGGGGACTCCCTCGCACCGTGCGCTCCCTCGCCCCCAGCGGGGATCTGGTGCGGGTCCGCACGGAGGACCTCTCTGCGGACCTGCCGCCGCAGGACGTCGCCGCCCGGCATCTCGAGCCCGGTGCGACGGTGCACCTGGAGGTCCCGCCCGACGCCGTGACAACCTACCCGTCATGATCGATCTGCGCGCCCTGCATCGTGAGCTCCGCGCCCGGCACGGCCCGCAGGGCTGGTGGTGGCCGGGCGAGGAGCCCTTCGAGATCGCCGTCGGCGCGGTCCTCGTCCAGCGCAGCCGCTGGGCCCAGGCCGCCACGGCGATCGCCTCGCTGCGCGGGGCAGGCCTGTTGGAGGCCCCCGCCCTCGCCGCGGCCGACGAGGCGACGGTGCGCCCGCTGGTGCGGGCCGCCGGCTTCCCGCGCAGCAAGCCCCACCGCGTCCGGTCGCTCGCCCGCTGGTGGGCCGAGCGCGCCGGCGCCGTCGGTGCGCTGAGCGATGCGGAGCTGCGCAGCGAGCTGCTCACCGTGGACGGCGTCGGCGAGGAGACGGCGGATGCGCTCTCGCTGTACTGCTTCAGGCGGCCCGCCTTCCTCTGCGACGAGTACGCCCGGCGGGTGCTGAGCGATCGTGGCGCGGAGGTGCCGGGCACCTACCGGGCCTTCCGCCGTGCCGTCGAGCCGGCGCTCGCCGACGCCGGCCTGGACGTCCCGGAGCTCGCGGAGCTGCACGGGCTGATCGTCGAGGAGGGAAAGCTCAGAGGCCGCTGAGCAGCTTCCTCACCTCGGCGTCGAAGGCCGCCGGATGCTCGAGGTTCGGGTAGTGGGCGGCATCCGGGATCTCGACATAGCGTCCCGGTCCGCCGACGGTGGCGGCCAGGCGCCTGCCCAGCTCCTGGTGATCGCTGCTGTCGAACGCTCCGCCGACCGCCAGCACGGGGACCTCGATCTGCGGCAGTCGCGCCCAGGTGTCGGTCACCGGGGTCGGTGGCAGGGGCGGCAGGGGCAGGCCGTCCTGGCCGAGCCGCAGGTGGTGGGTGACGGTGTCACGCGCCATGGTGCCGATCAGCTCCCAGACGGCGGGGGCGACGTCCTCCCGCGTGCGTCGCGGACCAGCGGTGAAGCGCTGCAGCACCTGGATCCAGGCGTCGAGGTCGCTCCCCTGCTCGGCGGCCTTCCAGTCCGCGAAGGTCCGCAGCACCCAGGGGTCCGTGAACTCGGGCTCGCTGGTTCCGGTGCCGACGACGACGAGTGCGGCGACGCGCTCAGGATGCTCCAGGGCGAGATCCGTCGCGGTGCCGCCGCCCATGGAGACGCCGACGGGGACTGCCTGTTCGATGTCCAGGGCGTCCATGAGCGCGATGACGTCGTCGGCAAGGCGGTACGGCGCCTCGGCATCGGAGGACTCCCCGTGCCCTCGGGCATCGATCGCCAGGACGCAGTGCTCGGGGAAGGAGGTCAGCTGCGGGTGCCAGCTGCGCTTGTCCACGGCGCCGCCGTGGAGCAGCAGGAGGGGCGGCGAGGCGGGCCGGTCCGGCGGGGCGGACCGGACGTAGGCGATGCGCTGGTCGGGGAGGTCGAGGAGCTGTGTCTCCGGAAACATGACACCCAAGGTGTCATACTTGGTGCCATGACGGAACCCCTCACCCCGGATCAGCTCGCCGACCGCCTCGGCGAGATCTACGTCGCCCTCGGCCCGGTGTACCGCCGGGTCGCCCGTCTGGTGGAGCACGACGAGCAGCTCAGCGGCCTCTCCGTCGGCGTGCGCAATGTGCTGGATCAGCTGCGCCGCGGTGGGGACCGGACGGTCCCTCAGCTGGCGCGCGCCCAGGACCTCAGCCGGCAGTTCACCCAGAGGATGGTGCACGAGGCCCGGGAGGCGGAACACGTCGAGCTGCGCGAGAACCCCGCCCACCGTCGCTCCTCGCTCGTGCACCTCACGCCGAGCGGGCGGGCCGCGATCGACGGAGTGCACGCTCGCGAGCACGAGCTGCTGCGCCGCGTGGGCGGGGACCTCACCCGAGCCGAGCTGGCCGGGACGCTGCGGGTCCTGCACCATATGGAGCAGGCGCTGATCGACATCGAGAGGGGGGCCGGAGCGTGACCGCGACGACGTTCGACGTGAAGAAGGCTCTGGAGCGATACCGGGCACGGCGCGGGCAGTTCCAGCTCCTCGAGGTGCCGAGCACGCACTATCTGATGATCGACGGCGCCGGCGATCCGAACACCTCCGCCGACTACGACGCAGCACTGCAGGCCCTGTATCCCCTGGCCTACCGGCTGAAGTTCTTCAGCCGGCGGGAGCTGGGACAGGACTACGTGGTGCCGCCCCTCGAAGGCCTGTGGTGGGCCCAGGACATGGACGCCTTCACCACCGCACGGGACAGGACCCGCTGGCACTGGCGGCTGCTGATGATGACCCCGCCGTGGCTCACGGCGGAGCATGTCGAGGAGCACTTCGAGGACGCCGACGACGTGTGCTGGGAGTCCTTCGACGAGGGTCTCTGCCTGCAGACCCTGCACATCGGCACCTATGACGCGGAGGGACCGCTGCTCGCGCGGATGCACGACGAGGAGATCCCGGCGCGAGGGCTCGCCCTGCACGGTCTGCACCACGAGATCTACCTGGGCGATCCCCGGCGGGCGGCCCCCGAGAAGCTCCGCACGATCCTGCGCCAGCCCGTCGTCCGCGATGCCACGACGGGGGACGGACCTGAGAGGATCAGCCCATGAGGCTCCTGGACTCCCGTCTCCCCCTGGTCGCCGCCCCGATGGCCGGCGGCCCCTCCTCGATCGCGCTCGCCCGGGCCGTCTCCGCAGCCGGCGCGTTCCCCTTCCTGGCCGGAGGCAATCTCTCGCCGCAGGCGCTCGCCGCCGACATCGCCGCGGCCCGGGACCTCGGAGTCGCCTTCGGGGTGAACCTCTTCGTGCTGCCGCCGTGGGAGGTCGACGAGAGCGCCTTCGCCGCCTATGCGCGGGAGCTGGAGGAGGACGCCGCACGCTTCGGGATCGCCCTGGATCCGGTGCCCCACCGGGACGATGACCACGTCGCCGCGAAGCTCGCTCTGCTGCGCGAGGATCCGGTGCCGGTGGTCTCCTTCACTTTCTCGCTCCCTCCTGCTGAGGCGGTCGCCGCTCTGCAGGCGGTCGGCACCACCGTGCTCGTGAGCGTCACCGACCCCGAGGAGGCCGGTGCGGCCGCTGACCTGGGAGTGGACGGACTGGTGGTGCAGGGGCCGAGCGCCGGCGGGCACAGCGCGACCCACGATCCCTCCCGCACCCTGGCCCCGATCCGCACCGAGGAGCTGGTGCGGCAGGTACGAGCCTCGGTGGATCTCCCGCTGCTGGGCGCAGGCGGCGTCGACGGACCGGTCGCGGTGCGTCAGATCCTCGCCGCCGGTGCGGAAGGCGCGGTCACCGGCACGATGCTGCTGCGCACCGACGAGGCGGGCACCTCCCCCACCCATCGCGCCGCGCTCGCGGACCCCTCGTTCCGGGAGACGGTGCTGACCCGCGCCTTCACCGGCCGCACCGCCCGCTCCCTGCGCAACACCTTCACGGACGCCCACCACGCCTCCGCGCCGACGGGCTACCCGCAGGTCCACCACCTCACCCGCGAGCTGCGCCGTGCAGCGGGCGTGGCAGGAAACCCACAGCACCTGCACCTGTGGGCCGGCACCGGCTGGCGCAGTGCTCCCGAAGGCTCTGCGGCGGACGTCATCGTGCGTCTCGCCAAGGGGATCTGAGCTCCCCGGGCAGCAGAGCCTTCATAGCAGAAGGGCCCCACCTCGCGGTGGGGCCCTTCTGACGAGTCACTGTCTCACGGTTTCTCGAGTGGAGCTAAGGGGATTCGAACCCCTGACCTCTTCCATGCCATGGAAGCGCGCTACCAACTGCGCCATAGCCCCTCATCGGGTGCCGCCCCTCGGGGCGACGGGACGATATTACACGTCACCCGAGGTCAGCGGAAATCCGGAGCGACGTTGTGTGACACCAACCTCATCAGGCCGTTCGCGGGTTCGTCGATGAGCGGTTCGAGCACCGAGCGGTGGCAGTTCTCGAGTCCGGAGAGCCCGCGGAAGCCGTTGGCGTCCAGGCCCAGCAGGGTGGTGATGCCGAGCGTGATCGCGGCGCCATGGGCCACCACCATCACGGTCCCGCCCTCGTGCGCGGCGACCAGCTCACGGCAGGCGGCGGCGACCCGCTCCCCCACCACCGGTCGGTCCTCGACGCCGAGCCCGAGCACGGGACGGTGCGCTCGCCAGTCAGCATGCTCGGCGGGCCAACGACGGTGGATCTCCTCGCCGCGGAGGCCCTCCCACCGGCCGAAGCCGCGTTCGAGGAAGGCCTCGTCGGTCGTGATCTCCAGTCCGGTGCCGCGGCTGATGATCCGAGCGGTCTCGAGCGCTCTCCCGAGCGGCGAGGCGACGATCACGTCCGGAGGATCTGCGGTGACCGCGGCCGCCAGCGACTCGGCCTGGCGGATCCCCGTCTCGTTCAGCGGGATGTCGACCTGGCCCTGCAGCCGGCCCTCGCGGTTGTACTCCGTCTGGCCATGGCGCACGAGCACCAGCCGTGTCCCGGCGGCCCTCACTCTGGGCGGTCCCGCTCGATCTGCAGGTCGAGGACCGGGGCGTCGCGCCACAGCCGCTCGAGCGCGTAGTAGGCACGGTCCTCGGCGTGCTGGACGTGCACGACGATGTCGCCGTAGTCCAGCAGGACCCAGCGGGCATCCTTCTCGCCCTCGCGACGCAGAGGCTTGCGACGGCGCTCCTTCAGGAGCGCCTCCTCGACGCCGTCGACGACGGCGGAGACCTGCCGCTCGGAGTCACCGCTGCAGACGAGGAAGACGTCGGTGATGACGACCAGCTCGGAGACGTCGAGGCCGATCACCTCGTGGGCGAGCTTGTCGGCGGCGGCCTGGCCGGCCACCCGGGCGAGGTCGAGAGATTCTTCAGGAGCGCTCACGCGGCAGGTTCCTCCAGGACGGGATGATCGAAGGGCGGGTCGAACGGAAGGGCCGCGAGAACGTCCGCGGCGCTGGCATGTGCAGAGGCAGTGGCAGATGCAGACGCAGGGCCGATCACCCCGGTCAGCAGCAGGGCGACGAGCACCACGAGGGCGACGGCGATCAGCGCCCACACCAGCCAGACCAGGGCACGGCCGCCGCTGCGCTCCGGACGGTGCAGCACCTTGCCCTCGAAGCGCGGGGCCGGGCGCGGATCCGGAGCGTCGGTGACCGACAGCTCGCCGAGCTCGACGCCGTCGTGGTCCCGGGCGACATCGGGACCGAGCGATGGTGCGGCAGCGGGCGCCGGCTCCGCCTCGGGCGCCGTCTGCTCGCTGAGCTCGATGATGCGCGCACGGCGACCGAATTTGCGCAGCATGGGCGCGGGGGCGTCGGCCGTGGGCGGAGCGACCGCGCCACGCACCCCCGGGACGGCCGCCTGCTCGCCGGTCGCCTCCCGCGCGGTGCGGGCCTCCAGCGCGGCACTCTCCTCAGGGCTCAGCGCACGGGCGCGGCGTCCGCGCCGCGGAGTGGTCTCGGGCACGGTCATCGGCCGTCACCTCCTGTGTAGAGGGCGTACTTGTTGATGTATTGGACGACGCCGTCGGGCACCAGGTACCACACCGGTGCTCCGGCGGCGACCCGGGTGCGGCAGTCGGTGGAGCTGATCGCCATCGCCGGGACCTCGATGAGGGTCACGCCGTCCTCGGGAAGCCCGGAGGTGTCGAGCTCGTGCCCGGGCCGGGTGACGCCGACGAAGTGCGCGAGCTCGAAGATCTCCTCGGTGTCCTTCCAGGTGAGGATGTTCTGCAGAGCGTCCGCCCCGGTGATGAAGAAGAGATCCGCATCGGGATGCTCTCGGTGCAGATCCCGCAGGGTGTCGCTGGTGTACGTCGCGCCGGGGCGGTCGACGTCCACGCGTGAGACGGTGAAGACCGGGTTCGCGGCAGTGGCGACCACCGTCATCAGATAGCGATGCTCGGGGTCGGAGATCTCCTGCTCCACCTTCTGCCAGGGGCGACCGGTGGGGACGAAGACGACCTCGTCGAGACCGAAGACGCTCTGCACCTCGCTGGCGGCGACGAGGTGGCCGTGGTGGATGGGATCGAAGGTCCCGCCCATCACGCCGATCCGTCGTCGCTGCAGCTCCACGGGGTTCAGTGGTCGGTGTCGGCGGTGTGCTCGTGCTGCTTCTTGTCCAGGCTGCGGTGGTGCGCACCGCCGGTGAGCCAGGTGAAGCCGAGCAGCACCATCAGGATGATGAAGATGCCGATGCCGACGGCGGGGGCGCTGATGCCCTCGCTGGCATGCGCGCCGGACTCGGCGAGGATCATGAGCTGATCGATCATGGTCTAGGAGGCCTTTCCACGGGTGACCGGGCCATCATCCCACAGCGGCGCGCACGCTCAGACCGTCGACGCGCGTGATGGGAGTCGGGTCACGGCCGCACGTGTCCCTGACCCACCACGAGCCACTTGCTCGCGGTGATCTCCCGCAGCCCCATCGGACCGCGCGCGTGCAGCTTCTGGGTGGAGATGCCGATCTCGGCGCCGAAGCCGAACTCGCCGCCGTCGGAGAAGCGGGTGGAGGCGTTGGCCATCACCACTGCGGAGTCGACCTCGGCGAGGAACCGCTGCTGGCTGCGCAGGTCGCGCGTGAGGATCGATTCGGTGTGCCCGGTGGAGTGCTCCCGGATGTGGACGAGGGCCGTATCGAGATCCTCGACGACCGCCACGGCCAGCTCGAGGGCGAGATACTCGGTGTCCCAGTCCTCGGCGGTCGCCGGGACCACCTCGGCGCCCGTCCCCTCCAGCAGGGCGGCGGCCTGCTCGTCGGCATGCAGCCGCACCCCGGCCTCGACGAGCGGGGCCGTCAGTCGCGGCAGCGCCTCGGCGGCGATATCTCGGTGCACCAGCAGCGTCTCGAGCGCATTGCAGACCCCGATGCGCTGCAGCTTGGCGTTGGCGACGATGTCGACGGCCTGGTCGAGATCCGCGCTCGCATCGACCAGCACATGGGTCTTCCCGGTGCCGGTCTCGATGACGGGGACCAGCGAGTTCTCCACCACCCGACGGATCAGACCGGCCCCACCGCGCGGGATCAGCACGTCCACCAGCCCGCGGGAGCGCATCAGCACGTCCACGCCGTCCCGGCCGTGCTCATCGATCCCGACGACCAGGTCACGCGGGAGCCCCTGCTCGGCGAGCACGTCGCGGAGCACGGCGATCAGTGCGGTGTTGGAGTGCAGGGCCGCGGAGCCGCCGCGCAGCACCACGGCGCTGCCTGCCTTGAGGGCGAGGCCCGCGGCGTCGACGGTGACGTTGGGCCGCGCCTCGTAGACCATTCCGATCACGCCCATCGGCACCCTCACCTCGCGCAGCTCGAGGCCGTTGTCGAGCACGGAGCCGCGGATCACCTCGCCGATCGGGTCGGGCAGCGCCGCCGCGTCGCGCAGCTGCTGAGCGATCGCGCCCACCCGCTCAGGGTCCAGGGCGAGCCGGTCCCGCAGCCCCGGGGCGATGCCGGACTCGTCGGCGGCGGCGAGATCGCGCGCGTTCGCCGAGACGATCTCCTCGGCCCGCGCGACCAGTGCCTCGGCCATCGCCCCCAGCACGCGGTCCTTGGCCCCGCGGTGCAGGCGGGCGAGCGCCGGCTGCGCGTCCTTCGCGGCGCGGGCGGCGGCGAGGACGGAGTTCTCGACAGAGGTGCTCATGCCCGGAGTCTACGAGCGGGGCGTCACTGCATCCCGGGCCGTCCGCCCAGCAGACGTCCCGCTCCCGCGTCTGCGGTCGTCCGCCGAGGACCCTGTGCTGCAGCGCGTCGAGACGGTCGTGACCTGGCCGTGGAGGTGCCTGCTGCTGTGCGCGGCGGTCGGCGCGTGCCGTGCACCGCTGAGCTAGAGCACCACCAGCTGGTCGCGGTGGATCGCGGGTCGGCGGAACCGCTCCCCCAGCTCCTCCCGGGCCTTGTCGGTGCCGCGTCCGGCCATGGCCCGCAGCTCATCGCTGCTGAAGGAGACGATGCCGCGGGCGATGACCTCGCCGTCCGGGGCGGCGACGTCGACCGGGACCCCGGCCGGGAAGGTGCCCTGCACCTCGGTGATCCCCACCGCGAGCAGGGAGCGGCGGCGGCTGCGCACGGCCTGGGACGCGCCCTCGTCCAGCTGCACGGTGCCCGCGCCTCGGGTCGCGAAGCGCAGCCACACCAGCCGGGAGCGGCGACGGCCGAGGTGGGCGGGGAAGAAGGTGCCCACATCCGCACCGGCCAGGGCGTGGGCGAACTGCTCGGCGGAGGTCATCAGCGCCGCGGTGCCCGTGGTGGAGGCGAGCTGCGCCGCCGAGAGCTTGGTGACCATCCCCCCGGTGCCCACCTTGGAGCCCACCGAGCCGATGCTCACCCCGTCCAGGCGCGCCACGTCCTCGACCAGGCCGATGCGCTCCGCGCCGGGCTCCCGCGGCGGGGCCGTGTAGAGGGCGTCGACGTCGGTGAGCAGGATCAGCGCATCGGCTCCGAGCAGCTGGGCGACCAGGGCGGCGAGACGGTCGTTGTCCCCGAAGCGGATCTCATGGGTGGCGGTGGTGTCGTTCTCGTTGACCACCGGGACCGTGCCGAGTCCCAGCAGCGCCTCGAGAGCGGAGCGCACGTTGCGGTAGGTCTGGCGGCCGATGACATCGGATTCGGTGAGCAGCACCTGGCCGGTGATGAGGCCGTGGCGGGCGAAGGCGCTCTGCCACGCAGTGGCCAGCAGCGCCTGGCCCACGCTCGCGGCGGCCTGCTGGAGCTCGACCGCGGCGGGCCGCTCGGGAAGGCCCAGCGGACCCAGCGCCGCAGCGATCGCCCCGGAGGAGACGATGACCATCTCGGTGCCGCGGGCCGCCTGGGCGGCGGCGACCTCGGCGATGGCCCGCACCCGCTCCTGGTCCAGCTGTCCACGCCCGTCGGTGAGGCTCGAGGAGCCGATCTTGACGACGATCCGGCGGGCGGTGGGCAGAGTGTCACGGGAGGTCAGCCGGCCGGGCTGACGCAGGTCCGCGATGCTCACCGAGGCCCCTCGTCCTCTGCCGGATCGGACCAGTGCCCCGCCTTCCGCTCCGCCTCCATGGCGGCGATGCGGTTCATCCGGGCCTCGGTGCGGGCGCGCTGCTGCTCGCGCTTCGCCTCTCGGGTGGGGCGGGAGTGGTCCGCGAAGCGGTCGTCCTGGCCCCGTCGGCCCAGCATCTCGGCACCGCCCACCATCGTCGGCTCCCAGTCGAAGACCACCGCATCGTCACCGGGGCCGATCAGGACGGTCGACCCGGCGACCGCACCGGCGGCATACAGCTGGTCCTCGACGCCGAGCGTCGCCAGGCGATCAGCGAGGTAGCCGACGGCCTCGTCGTTGGTGAAGTCGGTCTGGCGCACCCAGCGCTCGGGCTTGTCGCCCTGGACCCGGAAGGCGGTGGCGCCGTCGTACTGCTCGGTGACGACCTGGAAGGGCCTCTCGTCGACGGCGCGCGGAGTGAGCACGATCGGTGCCGCCTCGGGCGCGGGCAGCGCCGAGCGGGCCTGCTCCACGAGCTCGCCGAGGGCGAAGGAGAGCTCACGCAGCCCCTTGCGGGAGACCGCGGAGATGTCGAGAACGGGCACGTCGCGCTCGGCGAGCTGCGCACGCACCAAGTCGGCCATGTCCGCGCCGTCGGGGAGGTCGGTCTTGTTCAGCACCACCACGGTGGGGCGCTGCATCAGCGGCACCCGGCCCTCGGTCTCCTCGTCGAGGCTCGCGGCATAGGTCGCCAGCTCGTTCTCGATGGTGGCGAGGTCGGTGACAGGATCCCGATCGGACTCGAGGGAGGCCGCGTCCAGCACATGCACGATCACGTGGCAGCGCTCGATGTGGCGCAGGAACTCGAGGCCCAGACCCTTGCCCTGGCTCGCCCCGGGGATCAGCCCGGGGACATCCGCGATGGTGTAGCGATGCTGTCCGGCCTCGACCACGCCGAGGTTCGGCACCAGGGTGGTGAAGGGATAGTCGGCGATCTTCGGCCGGGCGGCGCTCATCGCCGCGATCAGCGAGGACTTGCCGGCGCTGGGATAGCCGACCAGTGCGACGTCCGCGACGGACTTCAGCTCGAGCACCAGCGTGCGCTCCTGCCCGGGCTCGCCGAGCAGCGCGAAGCCGGGGGCCTTGCGCTGCCGGGAGGCGAGCGCGGCATTGCCCAGGCCCCCGCTGCCGCCGCGCGCGGCCACGTACCGGGTGCCGATGCCCGTCATGTCCACGAGCACCGTGCCGTCCTCGGAGGTGACGACGGTGCCGTCCGGCACCGGCAGCACGAGGTCCTCTCCGCGGGCGCCATGGCGCAGGTCGCCCTTGCCGAAGCCACCCCCGGTGGCGCGCTGATGGGGGCGATGGTGGTACTCCAGCAGCGTCGTGGTGGACGCATCGACCTCGAGGATCACGTCGCCGCCGCGGCCGCCGTCGGCACCGTCGGGTCCGGCCAGGGGCTTGAACTTCTCGCGGCGGATCGAGGCGGCGCCGTGCCCGCCCGATCCCCCGAAGACCTGCAGCTCGACGCGGTCGACGAATGTGGCCATGGGTGCACTCCGATGGTGAAAGGGGAGAAAAGCCTCGAGGGGCGGAGCGTTCGGCTCCGCCCCTCGAAGGACGCTGTGTGCCCCGGGATCCGGGGCGAGCGGTCAGACCGTCTCGACGACGTTGACCACTCGACGGTCGCGCTTGCGGCCGAACTCGACGGTGCCCGCGGTGAGCGCGAACAGGGTGTCGTCGTTCCCGCGACCCACACCGTCACCGGGGTGGATCTTGGTGCCGCGCTGACGCACGATGATCTCGCCTGCGCCGACGACCTGGCCGCCGAAACGCTTGACGCCGAGACGCTGGGCGTTGGAGTCACGCCCGTTCTTGGAGGAGCTGACGCCCTTCTTTGATGCCATCTGGAATCAATCCTTGTCTAGTCGAAGGGATCGCTCAGGCGATGCCCGTGATCTTCAGCCGGGTGAGCTCCTGGCGGTGGCCCTGGCGCTTCTTGTAACCGGTCTTGTTCTTGTAGCGGAGGATCCGGATCTTCTCGCCGCGGAGGTCCTCGACCTTCTCGGCGGTGACCTTCACCTTCGCGAGCTCGTTCTGGGCCGAGGTGACCGTGTCACCGTCGACCAGCAGCACGGGAGCGAGATCGACGTTGTCGCCCGCCTCGCCTGCCACACGGTTGATCACGATGGTGTCACCGACCGACACCTTCTCCTGACGACCGCCTGCGCGGACGATTGCGTACACCACGTCAATGCTCCATCTTGTGAATTGGAATTGCCTGTCGAGCCGAGTTCCCTGCCGGGTGTCACCGCGGACCTGCGACCGTCAACCTGTCCCGGACCGCGAGGTCCGAGCGGGAGATGCGGTCGGCGATGTCCACCGGAAACGCGACTGCGACGCGTTTTGCGCCAGAGAACAGCTTACGATCCCGCGACCTGCCGGTCAACCACCGGACACGGTCCGACCTGCGAGAACGCCGTCACACCCTGTGGAACGCGTCACCCCTGCTCGGGGGTGCCCTGCTCGGGGGTGCCCTGTTCGGGAGCGTCCTGTGCCGGGGCGTCCTGCGCGGGGGCGTCCTGCGCGGGGGCGTCCTGCTCCCAGGCGTTGACCACGTCGCCGTCGACCGTCACCTCGGGCTGCGTGTGAGTGCCCGAGGCCGCTGCGATCGAGGCGATCGTGGCCCGCGCCAGCGCGCGGCTGTCCTCGTCGTCCTCGAGGCGGTGCACATCGGCCTGCGACTCCTCCGTGCTCTCCTCGGCGCCGTCGGACTCGCCTCCGCCGCCGTTCCCGCCGCGCGAGCGACGACCGCGGCGGCGCGAGGACTTCGAGGAGTCGTCCCCGCCGTTCCCGCCGCCGTCGCCGTTGCCGCCGTGCTGGTGCTCGCCGTCGACGTCGACCACGAGGCCGCGGCCGTTGCAGTGCTCGCAGGTGCTGGAGAAGGTCTCCACCAGCCCCTGGCCCACGCGCTTGCGGGTCATCTGCACCAGTCCCAGCGAGGTCACCTCGGCGACCTGGTGCTTGGTGCGGTCACGGCCCAGGCATTCGACCAGGCGCCGCAGCACCAAGTCGCGATTGGATTCGAGCACCATGTCGATGAAGTCGATGACGATGATGCCGCCGATGTCGCGCAGCCGCAGCTGACGCACGATCTCCTCGGCGGATTCGAGGTTGTTCTTGGTGACGGTCTCCTCGAGGGTGCCGCCGGAGCCGGTGAACTTGCCGGTGTTCACGTCGACCACGGTCATGGCCTCGGTGCGGTCGATCACGAGGGAGCCGCCCGAGGGCAGGTAGACCTTGCGGTCCATCGCCTTGAGCAGCTGCTCGTCGATCCGATGCTTGGCGAACACGTCCTTGTCGCCGACGTGCTTGGTGACCCGCTCGAGCAGGTCGGGCGCGACCTCGGAGACGTAGGCGTGGACATCGTCGTAGACCTTGCCGCCCTCGACGATCAGCGAGGTGAAGTCCTCGTTGAAGACGTCGCGGACCACCTTGATCGCGATGTCGGGCTCCTGCGAGAGAGCCACCGGCGCGGACCTCGCCTTCTGCGCCTTCTGGATCTTCTCCCACTGGGCGCGCAGGCGCTCGACGTCGTGGGTCAGCTCCTGCTCGCTCGCGCCCTCGGCGGCGGTGCGCACGATGACGCCCGCGTCCTCGGGAATGATCTCGCGCATGATCTTCTTCAGCCGCGTGCGCTCGGTGTCGGGCAGCTTGCGGGAGATGCCGGTCATCGAGCCGCCGGGCACGAACACCACGTAGCGACCGGGCAGGGAGATCTGGCTGGTCAGGCGGGCACCCTTGTGGCCGATCGGATCCTTGGTGACCTGCACCAGCACCGGGTCGCCGCTCTTGAGCGCGAGCTCGATGCGGCGCGGCTGACCCTCCAGGCCCACCGCGTCCCAGTTGACCTCGCCGGCGTAGAGCACGGCGTTGCGGCCCTTGCCGATGTCGACGAAGGCGGCCTCCATGGAGGGCAGCACGTTCTGGACCTTGCCCATGTAGACGTTGCCGACCATGGAGGTCTGCGACTTCTGGGCGACGTAGTGCTCGACCAGGACGTCGTCCTCGAGCACGGCGATCTGGGTGCGGCCCGGGCGCTCGCGCACCACCATGGAGCGCTTGACGGACTCGCGCCGGGCGAGGAACTCGGACTCGGTGATGACGTTGCGGCGACGGCCCGCGTCGCGACCCTCCCGACGGCGCTGGCGCTTGGCCTCCAGACGGGTCGAGCCCTTGACGGCCTTGACCTCGTCCTTGGCATCACGGCTCTCGCGGACCTTCACAACGGTGTTCGGCGGATCATCCGGCGACGTGGAGTCGTCCCCGCTGCCCCCGGACCGGCGACGACGACGCCGACGACGAGAGCTGGAGGAGCCGGAGCCGGGGTCGGAGTCGGCACCCGACTCGGAGTCCCGCGCGTTCGAGGAGCGCTCGTCCTGCGCGGAGTCCTCGGCGTCGTCCTGGTCCTCGCCGCTGGCGCCGTCGGAGCCCTCGTCCTCTCCGCGCCCGCGACCCCGGCGGCCGCGGCCCCCGCGGCGCCGACGACGGCGGGAACCGGAGATCTCGGAGGAGCGCTCCTCGCCGCGCTCCTCGTCGGAGCTGTCCTGATCGTCCTCGTCCGCAGAGTCCGTGTCGCCTTCGCGACCCGCTTCCGCGGACCGGGCGTCGGACTGCGAGGAGCGGCGCGAGCGGCTGCGGCTGCGGCGCGAGCGCGGGGCCTGCTCCTCCTGCGCGTCCTCGCCCTCGGAGCTCTCCGACTCCTCCGTCGTCTCCCCGCCCGCGTCCTGCGAGGGGACCGTGGTGCGCGGCTGCGGGGTGGGCGCCTGGAACAGGAGCGAGGCGAAGTCCATCTGGACCTGCTCGCGACGGCGGGCACGGTCATCGCCCGCCGCGTCGACATCGTCCTCGGAGGCGCCGCGGGCGGAGGCCAGTGCACGCAGGTCGTCGACGACGGGGCTGGACTCGGTCTGCGACGACTCGTCCTCGACGGGCTGCTCGGTCGCCGGCTCCTCGGAAGCGGGCTGCTCGACGGCGGGCTCGGGCTCGGGCGTCTGCACCGGTGCCGGGATCACAGGGGCTCCTGCCGGAGCTCCGGCGCGACGGCGAGGGCGCTTGGTCGTGGAGACCGGAGCGGGCTCGGCGGGAGCCGCGTCCTGGGAGGCGACCACCGTGCGGGGGCCGGTGCTCTCGGGCGCGGCGACCGTCGGCGGGGTGAAGGCGGGGGCACCGGCGGGGGCTCCGGCGGCGCGACGTCGGCGTCGAGCGGGGGGTGCGCCTGCGGTGTCGTCCGGCGCGTCGTTCTCGGGATGGGGGGTGCTGTCAGCCATGCGGCCGTCTCCTTCTGGAGGACCAGCGCACCCTGGTCCCGTCTGGTCATCGTCCCTGGGGACGGAAGTCTCTGGCCCTCGCCGTCGCGCAGCTCCACCGAGGAAGCGCTGCGATGCCGACCATGGGAGCACTGCGGTCGCGGTCGTCCGCGTAGCCGGTGCTCCGACGTCTCGACGCCTGGAGGTTCCCCCACCCGGTACGGAGCAGGAGAGTGCCGCGCTCAGTATGGCACAGGGCCGTTCGGCCCTCGGGGCCGACATGCGGACCGGGGGTGGCCGGGATCACCGTCGCGGGAGGACCATCGTCCTCCGATACAGCGCGCCGCGGCCATAGCGTTCCTGGCAGCGAGTCCCCCTTCCACCCCGGAGTTCCCATGGATGCCCTCGACCTCGCACGGTGGCAGTTCGGCATCACCACCGTGTACCACTTCGTCTTCGTGCCGCTGACCATCGGCCTGTCCCTGCTGGTCGCGATCATGAACACCCGTGCGGTGTTCGCGAAGGACCCCGTCCGCAAGGACGCCTGGACCCGGATGACCAAGTTCTTCGGCTCGATGCTGATCGTGAACTTCGGGATCGGGATCGCCACCGGCATCGTCCAGGAGTTCCAGTTCGGCATGAACTGGTCCGAGTACGCGCGCTTCGTGGGTGATGTGTTCGGTGCGCCGCTGGCGCTCGAGGGGCTGGCCGCCTTCTTCCTGGAGTCGGTGTTCCTGGGACTGTGGATCTTCGGCTGGGGGAAGCTGCCCGAGAAGATCCATCTGCTGACGATCTGGGCGGTCGCGCTCGGCACCACCCTCTCGGCCTACTTCATCATCGCCGCGAACTCGTTCATGCAGCATCCCGTCGGCGCGGCGCTGAACCCGGAGACCGGGCGCGCCGAGCTCGATCCCTCCCAGGGCTCGATCCTCGCGGTGCTCTCGAACGTCACCGCCCTCGCCGCGTTCCCGCACGTCGTCTCCGGCGCCTGGCTGGTCGCGGGCGCCTTCCTCACCGGCGTGGCCTCCTGGCACATGGTGCGCCACCACCAGCGGGCCCGGACGCTGGGCCTGGACACCGAGGAGGGCCAGGAGCAGCATCTCGCCGCCCGCGACCTGTACCGCCCCACGGTGCGCTTCGGCGTCATCGCGATGTGCATCTCCGCCGTGGTGCTGGTGATCTCCGGCGATGCCCAGGCCAAGCTGATGTTCGAGCAGCAGCCGATGAAGATGGCCTCCGCCGAGGCGCACTGCGTGACCGATTCCGAGGTGCCCTTCTCGATCCTCACCGTCGGCGGCCCGGACGCCTTCTCGACCGACTGCGACGGCGTCACCCACCTCATCGAGGTCCCCTATGTCACCTCGATCCTGGCCACGAACGACCCCCACGCGACGCTGCAGGGCGTGGATGACCTCAACGCCCAGTACAAGGAGCAGTTCGGGGAGACCGCGACCGACATCCACGGCAACGAGGTCGCGGTCGACTACCGCCCGAACCTGTTCGTCACCTACTGGTCCTTCCGCCTGATGATGGGCCTGGCGGCCTTCAGCGGGGTGGTCGCGCTGTGGGCGCTGTGGGTGACGCGCAAGGGACGCACGAGCGGCTCGCGCGCCTTCGCGTGGTTCACGGTGCTGGCGATCCCCATGCCGTTCCTCGCGAACTCCGCCGGCTGGGTGTTCACCGAGATCGGCCGCCAGCCCTGGGTCGTCCACCCCAACCCCTTGGATCCGACGGTGCGGCTGATGACGATGCAGGGGGTCTCGAGCCATCCGGGCTGGATGGTGCTCACCTCTCTGGTCGCGTTCACCCTCGTCTACGGAGTGCTCGCCGTGCTCTGGTTCCAGATGATGCGCAAGGCCGCTCTGAGGGGCGTGCCGCTCGCGAAGCGGGACCCCGAGACCGGCGAGCCCGACACCCCCACCCTCTCCTTCGACTACTGAGAAGGGACCCGACCCCTCATGGACGCCCTGCTCGAGCCCTCCTGGCTCCAGACCCTCTGGTTCTTCCTCATCGCCTTCTTCTTCCTGTGCTACTTCGTGCTCGAGGGCTTCGACTTCGGCGTGCAGATGAACGTCGGCGCCTTCTGGCGGCGCGGCACGAGGACCCGCGGCACTCTGCTGAAGACCATCGGTCCCGTCTGGGACGGCAACGAGGTCTTCCTCATCACCGGCGGTGCCCTCATGTTCGCGGCCTTCCCCGAGTGGTACGCGACGCTCTTCTCCGGCTTCTATCTCGCGCTGCTGGGGCTGCTGCTCGCGCTCATCGTGCGGGTGTGCGCCTTCAAGTGGCGCGACAAGGAGGAGGGCGAGCGCTGGCGGAGCACCTGGGACGCGGTGCACGTGCTCAGCGGGCTCGCCCCCGCGTTCCTGTGGGGCGTGGCCTTCTCCAACATCGTCGCCGGGGTCGAGATCGACCAGAACCGCTGGGTGACCACCTCCCTGCTGGGCCTGCTGAACCCCTTCGCCCTGCTGGGCGGGGCCGTGTTCGTGCTGCTGTTCTGGCTGCACGGCACGCTGTACCTCTCCCTCAAGCTCGACGGGCCGCTGCGTGAGGACGTGAACCGCCTGGGCGGGCGCCTGGTGGGGCCGACGATCCTCGCAGGGGCCGCCTACCTCGTGTGGTACCAGCTCGCCCACTCCCACACGCTGCTCACCTGGATCCCGCTGGCCCTCGCGGCCGCGGCCCTGGTCGCGGTGGTGCCGCTGAACCGGGTGCGCCGCGAGGGGTGGGCGTTCACCGCGACGACCACCGCGATCGCCGCCGCGTCGCTGACCCTGTTCGGCGGCCTGTTCCCCTACGTCCTGCCCGCCACGAACGATCCCGCGCACTCGCTCACGGTCGCGAACGCCTCCTCGACCGAGCACACGCTCACGGTGATGCTGGTCGCGCTGGTCGTCCTGCTGCCGGTCGTGCTCGCGTACACGGCCTGGACGTACCGGGTCTTCCGCCACCGGGTGAGCGACGAGGACTCCCCCGCCCCCGGCGCAGAGCTGCTCGAGAAGGCTCGGCGCGGCTACCGGGACGCGTTCGAGCAGGACTGATGGAGACCGCCAGGAGAAGACGCCGCGCCCCGCTGGACCCGCGACTGGTGCGCGAGGTCGCCGCGGCGCGGCGTCACGTGGTGCGCACGGTCGCCCTCGGCCTCGTGCAGGCGGCCTGCGTGATCGTGACCGCGCTCGTGGTCGCGCGCCTGGGAGCCGAGCTCCTCGTCGAGGGCCGGGTGCCGCAGGCCGCTCCCGGCCTGCTGCTCCTGCTCGTCGTGGCGCTCGCACTGCGCGCCGGGGCCGTGCTGGTCGAGGAGGCCACCGCCCACCGGGCCGCGACCGCCGCCATCGGCGAGCTGCGCGGCAGGATCGTCGACCATGCCGCCCGCCTCGGCCCGCGGGCGGGCGCCGGCCGCGGCGCGGACCTCACGGCACTGGCCACCACCGGCATCGAGAACCTGCGCCCCTATCTGGTCGGCTACGTGCCGCAGCTGCTGCTCACGCTCACCATCACCCCGCTGTGCCTGCTCACCATCGGCGTGCTGGATCCGCTCAGCGCCGTCATCGCGCTCGTCACCCTGCCGCTGGTGCCGCTGTTCATGATCCTGATCGGGAAGCTCACGGTGGGTCGCTCCGAGAAGCTCCTGGTGGACATGCGCTCCCTGTGGGCGCAGCTGCTGGATCTCGTCGACGGCCTGCCCACCCTGCGGGCGCTGGGCCGCGAGAAGGGCCCGGAGGCGACCGTCCGCCGGCTCGGCGACCGCCACCGCACCTCCGCGATGGGCTCGCTGCGCTACGCCTTCCTCTCCTCGATGGTGCTCGAGCTGCTGGCCACCCTGTGCGTGGCCCTGATCGCCGTGAGCATCGGGATGCGCCTGGTGTACGGGGAGATGGAGCTCGCCCCGGCCCTCGCGGTGCTGGTCCTCGCCCCGGAGGTCTACCTGCCGCTGCGCAACGTCGGCGCCCGGTACCACGCCTCGACGGACGGCCTGGCCGCCGTCGACGCCGCCTTCACCGTGCTCGCCGAGCAGGCACCGGCCGACGGCGACCGCCCCGCCCCCGACCTGGCCTCCTCCACCCTCGCCCTGCGCGGGGTCTCCGTCCGCTCCCGGGACGGCATGGCGCCGCACCGCGCCGAGCTGACGGCGAGGCCCGGCCGGGTGCTCGCCCTCACCGGCCCCTCGGGCGCCGGGAAGTCGACGGCGGCGCACGTGATGCTTGGACTGCTGCCGGCCGACGAGGGCCGTGCCGAGGTCATCGCCGCAGACGGCACCGTCACCGCCGTGCAGGACCTCGAGCGGCGCAGCCTGTGGGCGCAGGTCGCCTGGCTCCCGCAGCGCCCGGTGCTGCCGGCGGGCACGATCCGCTCCGTGCTCACCGCCGCACGGCCCGGCGCGGAGCAGACCGCGCTGGAGGCGGCGGCCGCGGCTACCGGACTGGACGCGGTGATCGCCGAGCGCGGCTGGGACACGGATCTCGGTCGGGCGGGGCGCGGCCTCTCCCTCGGCGAACGGCAGCGTCTGGCGCTCACCCGGGCGGTCCTCTCCCCCGCCCCGCTGGTGGTGCTCGACGAGCCCACCGCCCATCTCGACGGCGCCGCGGAGGACGTGGTCCTGGACCTGATCCGGGACCTGCGGTCCTCGGGTCGCACCGTGGTGGTGATCGCCCATCGCTCCCGGCTGGTGGAGGTCGCCGACGACGCGACGAGCGTGACGAGCATGGCAACCGCGTCGAAGGAGGTCGCTCGATGACCACCGCCTCCCCTCTGCGACAGGCCGTCGGCGCCCTGGAGATCCCCCGGGCCCGGCTGCTGGCCGCCGTGCTCGCGGCCTGCGCGACCCTCGGCTCCGCCTTCGCGCTCGCCGCGGTCTCCGCCTATCTCGTCACCCGCGCCTGGACGATGCCACCGGTGCTGGACCTCACGGTCGCCGTGGTGATGGTGCGTGCGCTCGGGATCTCCCGCGGCGCGTTCCGCTGGCTCGAGCGGATGCTCACCCACGACGTGGCACTGCGCGGGGTGGTCTCCCTGCGCACGAACCTGTTCACCGCCCTCGCGGCCCGCACCGACGACGCCCTGACCCGACTGCGCCGCGGCGACCTGCTCTCCCGGCTCGGGGACGATGCCCAGGAGCTCGGGGACCATGTCATCACGGCCGTGGTGCCGGGGATCGTCGCGGTGGTGATGGCCGTGGCGGTGCTCGCGACCTTCGCCCCGCTCTCGCCCGCCGTCGCCGCCGTGATGCTCGCCGCCCTCGTGCTCGCGAGCGTGCTCGCCCCTGCGGCGGCCCACCGCGCCGCCCGCCTGTCCGAGCAGGCGGTGCTCGAGACCCGGGCCGGGGTCGGTGCGCAGGCGCTCGAGATCCTCGACGATGCCACCTCCCTGCGCCTCGAGGGCCGCCTCGAGGAGGAGCTCGCGCAGCTGCGGTCGCGGCAGGAGGCGCACGACGTCGCGATCGATCGCGCCGCCCTTCCCGCGGCGGTGGCCGCCGCGGCCGTGCCGCTGACGATGATCCTCGCCCTCGGCGGCGCGCTGCTGGCGATCGGCGCGCTCTGGACGGAGGGCAGCGCCTCGGCGGGGCAGATCGGGATCCTGCTCCTGCTGCCGCTGTCCTCCTTCGAGGCCGCGACCGCCCTGCCCGCGGCCGCCGCGCAGCATGCCCGCTCCCGGGCTGCGGCCGAGCGGCTGGCGGAGCTGGTCGGGCCGGACGGCGACGCGCAGCCCCCCGTGTCCGCCCCCGCTCCGGAGCGCCCGCCGACCGCCTCCCTCCGTGCGGTGGGGCTCACGGCCGGCTGGTCCCCGGACGCCCCGCGGGTGCGGGATCTGGACCTCGACCTCCCGCCCGGCTCCCGGCTGGCGATCCTCGGTGCCTCCGGCAGCGGGAAGTCGACGCTGCTGGCCACGCTGGCCGGCCTGCTGGAGCCCCTGGACGGACACGTGGAGCTCGACGGGCACGACCTCGCCTCCCTCTCCCCCGCTGCGGTGCGCGCGGGCGTGACGATGTTCGCCGAGGACTCCCACGTGTTCGCGACCACCGTGCGGGAGAACGTGAAGGTGGTCCGGGGCGATCTCGGGGACCCGGAGATCCGGGCGGCGCTCGAGGCGGTGGACCTCGCCGACTGGGTCGCGACCCTGCCCCACGGCCTGGACACCCTGCTCGGCCCGGACGGCACCACCGTCTCCGGTGGCGAGCGGCGCCGGCTGCTGCTGGCGCGGGCCGTGGTGCGCCGCGGTCCGGTGCTGCTGCTGGATGAGCCGACCGAGCACCTCGACACCGCCCGCGGCGATGCACTCCTGCGCTCCCTGCTCTCCCCTGCGGGGTCCGCCCTCGCCCCCGCGAGCAGTACTGTCGTGGTCGTCACCCACCGCGCGGAGGCGATCCCTGCCGGGACGCCGATCCTCCGACTCGAGGAGCATCGATGATCTCGATCTCTCCGCCCCCGCGGCCGGATCGTGCCCGTATCCAGGACCTCGGGGGTGCCGTCCTCGCCGGCGGCGAGACCGAGGACCTGCTGGCCCTGCTGCTGCATTCCGCGCGCACGGACCTCGACGCCCGCAGCGCGCTGCTCGTGATGCCGCTGGCGGCGGACACGTGGGCCGTCGAGATGGTCGACGGATCGGATGCGTCGGTGCTGCTGGGCGCCGGGGTCCCGCCCGATTCCCCGGCCGGCCGGGCGCTGCACGCCGCCGATGCGGAGGCGCTCGAGGCCATCGCCGAGCTCGAGCTCGGCGGCGAGCCCCAGCGCGCGCTGATCGGGGTGATCGACGCGGGTGAGCACGGCCTGGGGCTGCTCGCGACGCTCCGGCCGACGGGCTCGACCCCCTACGACCCTGCAGACCGCGAGCGGCTGGACGCCCTCTCCGGGCTGATCGCCCTCACCCTGCGCGGACCGCTGCGCGGCGGCAGCACCGAGATCGACGACGAGCGCGGACGCATCGCCCGGGACCTGCACGACCTCGCGATCCAGGAGCTGTTCGCGGTGGGCATGGAGCTGGAAGGGCTGGTGGATTCGCTCGAGGCGCCGGGGATGACGCCCTCGAACGCCCGGATCCGCAGCTCCGTCGCGACCTCCGTGCAGGGGGTCGAGAACGCGGTGGCCCAGATCCGCCAGATCGTCCAGTCGCTGCGCCGCGAGCGCGCCGCCGCGACACTCACCGAGCAGCTGCGCCACGAGGTGGGTCTGGCGACCGCCGGACTGGGCTTCGTCCCGTCCATGCGACTGCCTCCGCACCCGGCGGAGATGGACGCCGAGCTGCCGCCCGAGATCGCGGACGACGTCGTGGCCGTGGTGCGGGAGTGCCTGGCCAATGCCGCCCGCCATGCGCACGCCACCGCGGTGGCGGTCACGATCGCGGTGTTCTCCGAAGGGGTGGACCGCGTGGTGCAGGTCAACGTCTCGGACAACGGCCGAGGCATCGACCCTTCCGTGCGGCGCCGCAGCGGCCTCGCGAACATCTCCTCCCGCGCCCGGCGTCACTCCGGCTGGGTGGATGCGATCACCCTCGAGCCCGGCACGATGATCTCCTGGCGGGTCACGCTGCCGGCCGTCTGAGACGCAGGCTCGAGCGCTCTACTGCGGCTTCCAGCCCGCCCGCCGACGCGCGGCGACCATCGCGGCCACCTGCGTGCGCCGCTGCATGCCATGCGCCTGCAGGATGACGGTGACACGGTTCTTCACCGTCTTCTCCGCGATGCCGAGCGCGTCGGCGATCTCGCGGTTGGAGTGGCCGTCGCCGATCAGCTCCACGATCCGCTGATCGGACTCCGAGAGCTCCGGACCCTCCTCGGCGTGGTCGGAGGGCCAGATCGAGCGCCCAGCATGCACTGCCCTGATCGCCTCGACGATCTCCAGCGAGCGGGCGGACTTCAGCATCAGCCCGGCGGCGCCGGCCGCCTTCGACTCACGGATCGCGGCATCGTCGTCGAAGCTGGTCAGCACCAGCATCCGCGGCGCGGGGTCGAGCCCCCGAGCGGTCCTCATCACGTCGATGCCGGTGCCATCGGGCAGCTGCAGGTCGACGACCAGCACCTCGGGACGGATCGCGGGCAGGCGTCGGTTCGCCTCGGCCACCGAGGCGGCCTCACCGATCACGCTGAGCGCCTCGTGGGCGTCGATCACGGTGACGATGCCGCGACGGACGACCTCGTGGTCATCCACCAGCATCACCCGGATCGGGCCGGGCTGATCGGTCGCTGTCACGGAGCGTCCTTCCTCGCGTGGTCCTGCTGAGCGTGTGCACATCGAATCTACCGCACTGGTCAGGCGCACGTTCCGCGGGCCGTTCGCGCGCGGGGCCGAGCCGCGCGACAGCGCTCCCCTCTACCCCGCCAGGCGCCGCTGGCACCGAGGGCAGAAGTGCGAGGAGCGGTTCTGGAACATCACCCGACGGATCGTGCCCCCGCACCGCGGGCACGGCTCGCCCTCGCGCCCGTAGACGCTCAGGCTCCGGGCGAAGTAGCCGCTGCGCCCGTCGACGTTCACGTACAGGGCGTCGAAGCTCGTGCCGCCCACCGCGAGAGCCCGCTCCATCACCTCGCGGGCGGCACGGAGGATCGCCAGGGCGCGTCGCTGGCTGAGCGCGCTGCCGGGGGTGTCGAAACGGGTGCGGGCCGCCCACAGCGCCTCATCGGCGTAGATGTTCCCGATGCCGGAGATGATCTCCTGGTTCAGCAGCAGCGACTTCACGCCGCTGCGCCGTGCGCGCAGGGCGCGAGCGACGGCCGCCAGGTCGAGGGCGGGGTCGAGCAGGTCGCGGGCGATGTGGGAGGCGCCCTCGGGCAGGAGCGCATCGGGGCTGCCGATCCCGGCGAGCTTCCCGTCTCCGGCCGCGACCAGCTGACTGGTCCACAGACCACCGAAGAGGCGCTGGTCGATGAGGTCCACCCGGGCCCCGTCGTCGAGGTGGAGGGAGAGGCGGCGATGGCGCAGCGGGTCGGACGCGGGACCCTCGGAGGGCGCGACGGGGGCCGCTGCGGTCTCGTCGGTCACGGCGGCGCCGTCGGCCGTCGCGAGGCGCAGCTGGCCGCTCATCCCGAGGTGGCCCATCAGCGCCTCGCCGGTCTCGGTGCCGCGCTCGTCGGCCAGCCTCCACCACAGGAACTTCCCGCGACGTGCGACGGCGGTGAACGTCGATCCCACGAGGCCGGCGCGGAGCCGGTCGATGCCGCCCTGCTGCCGACGGATGATGCGTGCGTCGAGCAGCTCGACCGCGGCGACGGTACGGCCGACGGTGCGGGGTTCGAGACCTCGACGCACCACCTCGACCTCGGGCAGCTCGGGCATCGCCTCAGCCTCGCGGGATGAGGGTCTCGCCGCGCTCGGCGAGCACGCCGCGCACCGCGTTCTGCGCGGCGGCGAGCTCCGCGTCCTTCTTGGAGGCGCCTTCACCGCTGGCGGTGACGATCCCCGGCACGGTGACGGTGGCGGTGAAGGTCTTCTGGTGCTCGAGGCCGGCCTCGGTGATCTCGTAGCCGACGCTCGAGCCCTCCGCGGCGGCGATCTCCTGCAGGCGGGACTTGAAGTCGTACCCGGTCTCGAGGAACTCGTCCGAGTCCAGCAGCGGGCGCAGCAGGTCCAGCACGAAGCGGCGGGAGATGTCCTGCCCGAGCGCCAGGTGCACGGCGCCGATCACGGCCTCGGTGGTGTCGGCGAGGATCGAGGACTTCGCCCGGCCTCCGGTGAGGTCCTCGCCGCGGCCCAGGCGCACGTAGGCGCCGAGGTCGAGCTTCGAGGCGATGACGGCGAGCGCGCGCGTGCTCACGGTCGCGGCCCGGCGCCGTGCGAGATCGCCCTCGGGCAGGGCGGGATGGGAGGCGTAGAGGTGCTCGGTGACGGCCAGCTGGAGCACCGCGTCCCCGAGGAACTCGAGCCGCTCGTTGTGCGGCAGCCCGTCATGCTCGTAGGAGTACGAGCGATGGGTCAGCGCCAGCTCGAGCAGTCCCGATTCCTGCAGGTCGGCACCCTGCCCGGCATCCAGCGGGAGGTGCTCCAGCAGGCCGGCCGAGGCGGCGGCCTCCGTGGCGCGGCGCCTGCGTGCCATCAGGCCCCCTCGCCCGTGCGCGGGTTCTCGTCCGGCGTCTCGTCGAAGAGGCCCTGCAGCGCGGCGAAGCGGTCATCGATGACATCGTGCTGGTGGTCCGGGTCGTCCTCCATGCGGAAGCCGCACTGGCTGCACAGGCCGGGGCAGTCCTCCCGGCACAGGGGGCGCTCGTCGGCGTCCATCGCGAGAGCGTCGCGGCTGAGCGGGCCGAGGTTGACGGCGTCGTCCTCGAAGAGGGTGGTGTCCTCCTTCTCGTCCGCCTTGACCTTCTCGGGGTACATGAACAGCTCGTCGAGGCGGGCGGTGATGTCCTGCTCGACGGGGTCCAGGCAGCGGGAGCACTCGCCCTCGAGATGGGCCGTGACGGTGCCGTGGACGTAGATGCCCTCGACCACGGATTCGAGCTCCGCCTCGACGGCGATGTCCTGGCCCTCGGGGACCTGCATCGCGACACCGCCGGCCTCGCGGGCCGGGGCGGGGACGGTGCGCTCGATGCGTCGGTGGGAGCCGATGCGGCCGACGAGGTCGACGGCGTCGAACACCAGCGCGGTGTCGAGCGATGTGGAGGGGGCGTTGTCGGAAGACATTCGTGACTGTCCTGTTCGTGTCGAGGGGATCACTCAGGATACGGCCGCGGCGGTGCGCAGCGCGTCCAGGGACGGAGCGGGGAGCATGTCGGAGACGTCACCGCCGAGGGCGTGGACCTCCCGCACCAGGGAGGAGGAGATGTGGGACCAGGCCGAGTCGGTGAGCAGGAAGACGGTGTCGAGACCGGAGAGGTGCTGGTTCATCCGGGACATCGGCTCCTCGTAGGCGAGGTCGAGCTGGGAGCGCAGGCCGCGCACCACCGCACCCGCTCCGACGTCGCGGCAGAAATCGACCAGCAGCCCTCTGGGCAGGGTGCGCACCTCGACATCACCCGAGAGACCCTCCGCCTCGAGCGTCTCGGTGATCGCGCCGGTACGCGCCTCGAGGTCGAGGAGCCCCTGCTTGGAGGGGTTGTGGGAGACGGCGATGATCACCCGGTGCCCGAGCGCGACGGCCCGGCGGGTGAGATCGAGATGCCCCAGCGTGTAAGGGTCGAACGAGCCGGGCAGGACGACGGTGCTCATGACGCCACTGTAATGCTCCGGGCCGGGCGGTTCAGTCGAGCTCGATCATGACGTGGTGGGAGCCGTCCTCGTCGATCGAGCTGATGGTGAGGGTGCCGGTGAGACCCGCGAGCTCACCGGTGCCGGACCCGGGAGCGATCACGTACCGCAGCTCGGGCTCGCCTCCGGCCATGGTGCCGAGCTGCTGGAGGGCGAGGCTGCCCGCCCGCCCGTCGAGCGTCCCGTCGAAGAGTTCGCTGACGACATAGGAGGCACTGCCGGTGGCGGGGTCGCCGGCGGTGAGCATGACGCCGCGAGAGGTCCCTGCGGCGGCTCCGGACCAGGTCTTGGCGAGGTCGAAACGCCCGGCGGCGCCGGGGAGGGTCTCGCCGGGAACGAGGTCGACGGTGAAGGCGGCGCGGTGGGTGGTCATGCTCCCAGTATCGGGTATCGCGGCGCGCGCCCGCGGGCATAGGCCGAGGGCGTCGTGCCGGTCACGGCGCGGAAGTCGCGATCGAAGTGGGGCTGGTCGTACCAGCCGAGGTCGTGGGCGAGCCTGCTGAGGGACCGAGGGTCGCCCCGGTCGATGGCCGCCACGGCGTCGCTGACCCGGGCCCGCAGGATCATCCGCTTGGGACCGATGCCGAGGAAGCGGTGGAAGCGCCGTTGGAGGGAGCGTGTCCCGTGGCCCGAGCGGCGTTCGAGCTCCCCGGTGCCGGTCACCTCGGGGTCCTCGAGCACGTCGAGGATCTGAGTGAACTCGGCGAATCCCGGAGCATCGTGCGGAGCGAGGGCGAGCAGCCAGGAGTCGAGTGTCGGTGCTGCGGCGGTCGCGGTGTCGCGCAGGTCGGGGAGAGCGAGGTCGCCGCGACGGAGCCACTCCGCCGCGCGGACGGTGCGGTCACGGATCTCGGCCGGTGCCGCGGTGGTGAAGGCGGTGGTGCCTCCGAGGCGGAAGCGCACGCCGACCACGCCTCCGCTGCCGTGCTGGGTCACGTCGAAGCGGCCGCGGGAGACGGGCCCGGTGATCCAGTCCCCCACGCTCCCTGCACCCTCCCGTCGGACTCCTCCCCACTCATGGGTGAGGTGGATGCCGGGGTCGTCGAGAGTGCTCGCCACACGCTCCTGGCCGGGCGGGAGCTTCCAGGTCACCGACCAGTACCGTTCCACCCAGCGTTGGAGCTCCGGGGCGGGCGCCGCGTGGTCGTAGCGGGCATGACGGAGCAGCTCGTCGGGCTGGAGCACGTGGCCGAGCATGTGCGCCGGCGCCGGTGTCGCCTTCGTCCAATCGTCCGCGGTGCTCATGGGAGGAGTGTGGCAGGCATGACGGACACCGACAGCACATCCCCCTCTGCCCCCACTGAGACGCAGCCCGTCGCCCGGCTGGCGATGATCACCCTTGACGCGATCGACCCCGGACCCTTGACGGCCTTCTGGTCCGCGGTGCTGGGCTGGCCGATCGCGGTCTCCACACCGGAGTACGCGATGCTCACCGGCCCGTCCCATGCCCTGGGGATCGGCGCGGTGCCGGACCACCGCGCGCCGTCCTGGCCGGACGAGGGGCACAAGCAGTTCCACTTCGACCTGGCGGTGCAGGATCTCGAGGAGGCGGCGGGCCGGTGCGTGGAGCTCGGCGCGGAACGCGTGGCCGAGCAGCCCGGTGAGACGTGGATCGTGCTGCGTGACCCTGCGGGGCATCCGTTCTGCCTCACCGACGCCTCGGCCTGGGGCTAGTGCCGGGAGCGCTCGCGGTGCTCGCTCGCGAGGAGGGCGTAGGACATGCCGTCCAGCCAGCGGCCGCTGCGGTGGAGGGACTCCTCGCGGAAGGTGCCCTCGTGGCGCAGGCCGATCTTCTCCATGACGCGCCGTGAGGCGAGGTTCTCCGCGAAGCAGCCCGCCTCGACGCGGCGCACCCCGAGGCCGTCGATCGCGAGGTCGAGGAGGGCGGCGGCGAACTCGGTGCCGAGACCGCGCCCGTGCACCGCGGGGTCCAGCACCCAGCCGATCTCGGCCTGCTGGCCGGCGGCCTGGTCTCTCATGTCGGCCTGGGACCAGGCATCCTGGACGTCGACCTTGCCGCTGGCGACGATCTCGCCGTCCTGGAGGCCCACCACGCAGCTGTCGAGACTCCTCTCCCACCACTGCTCATGCGCCTCGAGCGTCGGGCTGAGGGTGGTGGTCCACTCCTGCACCTCGGGGAGGCGGTACCAGGGCCACACCGCGGCGGCGTCCTCAGGACGCCCGGGCCGCAGGTCGAGATGATCGGTGCGGAGGGGCCAGTCGAGGTCGGAGAGCGCGCGGGTCACCGGCCCAGCGTAGACCGCGGGTCAGAACGGTGGCGGGCCCTGCCTGGGCGGCGGGTCGAAGGGCGGTGGGCCGGGGTCGTCGTCCTGGTCGTACTCGGGACGGGAGTAGTACTCCGTGAGGTGCAGCCCCCAGCGATACGCCTCGTCACGATCGGCGGCCTCGTCGGGCGATTCGTCGAGCGCGCCGAGACGTGTCAGAGCCTCGACCTCGATGTCTGCGTGGTACTGCTCCCAGGCGTGCTCGAGCCGTGCTGCCAGCTCCCTGGTGACGAGATCCGTGTTCGCGGCGACCTCGCTGACCGCGGCGTCCCCGATCCTCCAGCGCGTGACCCCGGTGACCGGATCCCGTTCGGGGTCGAGCCGGCCGCTGGTCTTCATCCGGTGGTGGGTGCGACACAGGCGGTGGAGGTTGTCCAGGGAGGTGGGGCCGCCCCGGGCGGGGTGCTCGAGGTCGAACTCCTCGATGTGGTCCGCCTCGCCGACGGTCATGACGTTGCGGGCGCAGGTGGGGACGGCGCAGATCGGGTCGATCAGACGCAGGTTCTCGCCCATCGCGGCGGTGGGGCGGTAGGTGCGAGAGGCGGAGGCGAGGTAGGCGCCGGAGATCGGGTCGGTGAGCACCCGCTCGAAGGCCGGGGCCTTGGCGACCAGCTGGCGCGCCATCCGCGGCGGGATCGGGAGGACGCCGTCCAGGGTCGCCGGAGCGTGCGAGAGGCTCAGCAGCGTGAGGACCGGCACCACGACCGAGATCCGGAAGCTCGGCTCGGGCACTTCGACCACGCCGGTGGACAGCGCCGAGCGCAGCGCCACCGCGTACCGGAGCGCCTCGAGCGACATGTGCCTCCCCTGCCGGGCGACGTCGCCGTCGAGGTCGAAGGGGATGGGGGACCCCTCGCGGAGGGCGCGGCGCTGGGCGTCCTGCACGGTGCGGGCGGCGGCATCGAGCCGGTGCCCGAAGGCGGTGAGCTCCGGGATGGGGCCTCGGATCATGAGGCAAGCCGTGCCGTCGCCGTCGGGCGAGGGCTGGATTTAGACGCCGCGCTGCTCCTCGGGGCTCTCCTGCACGACAGCGCGGCCGAACCACTCCACCAGGAGGCGCAGCTCGCGGTAGAAGCGCTCCACGTCGATCGCCTCGAGCTGCCAGGCGGCCACGCGCTCGTCGACCTGGAGGCGCTGTGCCGGACTGAGTCGCAGGACGCTGCGGATCAGCCACTCGAACCATTCGACGGGGATCTCGCCCCGACCGGCGCGCGCGAGGCAGGCCGGCAGATGCTCGACCGCGACGTGCGCATCGCGCACCCGGTCCTCGCCGCGCGGGAGCTTCACCCGCAGCGCCGCCGCGGCCGCGAGGGCGTGGAGGGTCTTCTCGTCATGCTCGTCGTCCTCGGACCACAGCGAGGCGAGGTCCCGCATCTCGGCGACGTAGAGGGCGGCGTGCTGTTCGCGCCGACGGCGATGGATCCGCAGCACGGTCTCCGCCTCGATGCTGCGGGGAACGACCTCGGCGCGCTCGACGAGCGCCTGGGGAGTGAGCGGCCGACGGGCTCGTACGACGGCGCGGGGCGGGCCGGCGGGACCCAGGGGTCCGGCCTGGTCACGAGACCCATCGAAGGGCTCGTCGGATCGATCGATGAACTCGCCCATGACGTCCTCCCCTGCTCCCCGTCGAGTACCACTGGATCGGGCCGCTCTTCGTCGACCTCCCTTCCCTTTTAGTGCACCTGTTCGACTCACGCCAGGGCGGTTGAGATTATTCCCCGGAATGTGGATGACCGTCGTCGGTGGAGGAACGGTCGCAGTGTCCACATTGGAGGCACATCTTGTTGATACTCCCTGGTCACCTTTCGTTGTGACCAGAGATGGGCACCACGGGTCGAGCCGCGATCAATGGCGCTCCTCGCTGAGCCGCGAGGTCAGGCGCATAATACTTCTGGATACACATATCCGCGCGCGCCGCAATACCCCTCGGAAGATTGTGGACGGCGCATCCGTCGGCCCCTACGCTGAGGCGATGAGTTCCGATGTCCCACGCGTCGCACCGGGCGGAGCGGGCGGAGCGGGCGGAGCGGGCGGAACGGTCCCCGCCTTCACGCTCGACTGCCCGCGCCGGCGGATGCCGACGCCCTCGCCGAGCTGCACCATCGCGTGTGGCGGTAGGCGTATGCAGGAATCGTCGCGGAGCATGCGCTCGGCGACGCGGCGCTCGCCTCCCGCCGCACGACATGGCACCGGATGCTCGCGCAGTGGTCGCGCGAGCAGCTCTCGGAACGGCTCCGCATCGGCCGCGCGCCGGGCGGCGCCCCCGCGGGATTCCTCACCGTCGGCCCGTCGAGGGACGAGGAGGCGCCCCGTCCGTTGGAGCTCCAGGCGCTGAACGTCGACTCCGCCTTCCACGGCACCGGGCTCGCGCAGGCCCTGATGCGGGACCTGCTGCAGGAGCGCCCCGCCTACCTCTGGGTGGTCGAGGAGAACCCCCGGGCGCGGCGCTTCTACGAGAAGGAGGGCTTCCGCGCCGACGGCGGGCTGAAGGTCGACGCGGACCTCGGCGACCTCCGTGAGATCCGCATGACCCGCTGACCATCGCCGCTCAGGCGGGGCCGCCGAACTGCAGGACGGTCTCGCCGTAGGACTTGGTCCCGTCATCGCCCCAGCCCTCGGGCCAGGCGAGCGGTCGGGTGCGCGAGGAGCGCTCGACCACGACGAGCGCGTCGTCGCTGAGCGCCGGGCGGAGGGTGAGCAGCAGCTCCTCGAGCGCCTCCGTGGGGACGTCGTAGGGCGGGTCCAGGAAGACGAGGCTCGCGCCGTGACCGACGAGGGAGGACGCGACGGTCGTCGCCCGACCGGCGCGGACGTCCAGGCGATCGGTGAGCCCGAGGTCCGCCGCGGTGCGGCGGAGCTGCTTGGCGGTGGGCCCGTGGAGCTCGACGAGCAGCGCGTGCGCGGCACCGCGGGAGAGGGCCTCGAAGGCCAGGGCTCCGGTCCCGGCGTAGAGGTCGAGCACGCGGGCGCCGACGAGGGCGCCCCAGCCCTCGAGGCGGTTGAACAGGGCCTCGCGGACCTTGTCGGAGGTGGGTCGAGTGCCCTTCCCGGGCGGGCCGGGGACGGTGCGGCCCCCCAGGGTGCCGGAGACGATGCGCGGCATGTCAGCTCCTCTCCACGTCGGGGTCGGCGTCCCGCAGGCGGTCCTCGATGGCGCGGGCGAGAGCGGGGTGGGCGGTCAGCTCGGGGTCGGACTCGACGACGGCGAAGGCGTCCTCGCGAGCCTGCTCGATCGCCCGGGCATCGCGCAGGACATCGAGGTGCTTCAGGGTGCGCTGGAGGCCGGACTGCTCCTCCCCCACCAGGTCGCCCGCTCCGCGACGGCGCAGGTCCAGCTCGGCGAGCTCGAAGCCGTCGGCGGCGTCGGCGATGCGCTGCAGGTGCTGGGAGTGCTCCTGCCCCACCATCGCGCTGGTGTCGAAGAACGCGATGCCCGGATGCTCGGCGCGGCCCACGCGGCCGCGCAGCTGATGCAGCTGGGAGACGCCGAAGCGCTCGGCGTCCAGGACGATCATCACGGAGGCGTTGGGGACGTCGACACCCACCTCGATGACGGTGGTCGAGACCAGGAGATCGATCTCGCCGTCGACCATCTGCTTCATGACCTGCTGCTTCTCCTCGCCGCTGAGGCGGCCGTGGAGGATCCCGATCCGGGCGCCGGCGAGCTCTGGCCGCTCGGCGAGCCGGAGGGCGCTCTGATGGACGCCGCGGGCGGGCTCGAGGGCGGGCGGCTGCTCCGTGCCGTCCTCGTCCAGGAGCGGCGGTGCCGGGGCGTCCGCCTCGTCCTCGTCGATGCGGGCGCAGACCACGAACACCTGCCGACCCGCGGCGATCTCCTCCGCGGCACGCTGCCACATCCGCTGCTCCCAGGCGGGCAGCTTCTCGTGGACCACGAAGCTGGTGACCCCGGCGCGCCGGCCGGGGCTCTCGCGCAGTGTCAGGACGTCGAGGTCGCCGACGGTGGCGAGAGCCGCGGTGCGCGGGATCGGGGTGGCGGTCATGACGATGACGTGCGGGCTCTGCCCGGAGGGGCCCTTGGCGCGCAGGCGGCGGCGATGGTCCACGCCGAAGCGGTGCTGCTCGTCGATCACGACCAGGCCCAGGGAGGCGAACTCGACGTTCTCGGTGAGCAGGGCGTGGGTGCCGACGACGATGCCCGCCTGGCCAGAGGTGACGTCGAGCAGTGTCTCGCGGCGGTGGGAGGTGCGCTGGGAGCCGGTGAGCAGGCGCACCCGGGTGGCCTCGGGGTGGGCGTCGAGCTGGCCGGCGCGCGCGAGCTCGCCGAGGAGGGTGGTGAGCGTGCGGTGGTGCTGCTCGGCGAGCACCTCCGTGGGGGCGAGCAGCGCGGCCTGGTGGCCGGAGTCCACGGCGCGGAGCATGGCGCGCAGGGCGACGACGGTCTTGCCGGAGCCGACGTCCCCCTGGAGCAGGGCGCTGGTGGGGTGGCCGTGGGCGATCCTTGCTGCGAGCTCGTCGCCGATCTCGCGCTGGCCCGCGGTGAGGTCGAAGGGCAGGCGCTCGTCGAACAGTCCCTGCAGGGGGCCTTCGGCGGCGAGCACGGGGGCCGGGGTGCGCTCGTCCTGTGCGCGCCGCTGGGCGAACACGGACTGCAGGACGAAGGCCTCCTCGAAGCGGAGGTGGGCCATGCCGCGCCGGGTGTCCTCGGTGGTGAGGGGGACGTGGACGAGACGCACCGCCTCCTCGAGCGGGGGCAGGCCGCGGCGCGCGATGACCTCTTCGGGCACCGGGCGACTGAGGGAGCCGGCGAACTCGAGGCCCTTCTCCGTGGCCGAGCGCATGGTGCCCTGCGCGATGTTCTGCTTTAGCGGGTAGACGGGGCGCGGGCGCTGCGCCCAGGCGCGGCCCTCGTCGGTGTCCTCGACCGGTTCGTAGGCGGGATGGGTGAGCTGCAGCGCCTCGCGGAAGTCGTCGTAGCCGACGGTGCCGCGCACCAGGATCAGGGCGCCGACGGGGAGTCGTCCGCGATGCCAATCGACCTGGTGCTGCTTGGTGAGGAAGAAAGTGAGCGGAAGCGACTCGGTGCCGTCGGTGACGGAGACCTCGAGGAGGAATCCGTAGCGGCTGCGCATCGCCCGATCATGCACCGACGTGACCTCCACGATGGCGCTGACCTCCTCGCCCTGGCGGATCTCCCGCAGGGAGCGCAGCGGGGCGGGCACCACGTAGCGGCGCGGGGCGAAGCGCATCATCGTGTCGAGGTCCCGCACGCCGAAGGAGGCCATCGCCTTCGACTCCTTGGAGATCAGCAGCTCCTTCAGCGGCATCGAGCCGCGAGATGCCTCCTGCCTCCTGGCCATGCGGGATTCTCCTCGTGCTCGGTCGTCGCGGCCCCGTGGAGTGCGACCTGCGAGGTCCTATCGTGCCACTGCCCTGGGACGCTGTGGCGGAATCCACAGCCGCCCGGACCACCCCTCCCCTTCAGGCCGGCGGCCATCTGGGCTATGATTCCGTGGTTGCCCTGACCGCCGGGGGTTCGCACCTCCGTGCTCACCCAGGTCACCGACCCCGCCGTACCGGCGCGGGGGTGGAGCGGGCACCGCGATCAGAACATCGACGTACCAGGAGACGACAGTGGCTGCTTCCACGTGTGACATCTGCGCCAAGAGCCCCAGCTTCGGCAAGGCCGTGTCTCACTCGCACCGCCGCACCTCGCGTCGCTGGAACCCGAACATCCAGTCCGTCCGCACTGTGATCAACGGCACCAGCAAGCGCGTGAACGTGTGCACCTCCTGCCTCAAGGCAGGCAAGGTCAGCACGCTCGGTGCCTGAGCGAGACCGCACAGCATTCCGCGAGAGCCCCCACCCGATCGGGTGGGGGCTCTCGTGCATCCTGGGGGCATCCAAGCGCCCCGACCATCACCGCCCGAGGAGCTCCTGATGCCCGCGACCGCGCCCACGATCCTCGCCACCAGTGCCGGCTATCGACCGCACCGACGGCTGCGCTTCGGCTTCGGGCCGATGATGGCCCTCGCCGTCGAGCTCGGCACCGCACAGGGCCCGCGAGGCGGGATACGAGCTGCACCACTGCCGGTACGGCGCCTGCGCTGATCCTCAGGGCACGTCGCGCAGCACGGCGGTGAGACCGTTCGGGATCTCGACCAGGTGCACCGGATCCACCTCAGTGCGGCGCAGGGTGGCCAGCAGCGGCGCCGCGTGCGGGTCGGTGGGGTGGTTGTCGAAGTCCATGCTCGCCGTGCCGAGCGATCGCAGGTCCTCGAGCAGAGCGGCGAGGCAGAGTGCGACATCGGCGCGGGCGTCCGGGGCCGCCGCGTCGACGGCCTCGAGGGCGCCTTCGCGGCGGCTCCCGACGGGTGCTCGGTCCACGCCCGTCTGCTCCTCCGCATCCGTCGGCTCCTCTGTGCGGCCCGTGCCGTAGAGGTCGGCCAGCGCGGTGATCTCGCCATCGCGGACCACCGCCCAGGAGTGCTCGAGCTCGGACTCGTCGTAGAACTCCTCCCCCACCACCGGACGCAGCACCTCGCGGGAGGCGGTGGGTGACCAGCTGGCGTGCTGCCAGGCATAGCGGTCGGTGAGGGCGTCGACGAGCTGTGCGCGCGGGAGGTCAGTCCACGGTGCGGTGCGGACGATGCCGTCCTGGGCACTGCGGACCGCCTCGCACCAGCGGGCGGTGCGATCCGCCTGCACGTCCACGCGCAGCAGCGGGACCTCGAGGTAGGTCACCGCGCCGAGCGATCGCAGGAAGCCATCCCGCTCCGAGCCGGGGACCACCTTGCTTGACAGTGGATTATTGCTGTATCTACCGAGTTCACGAAGAAGGGCTGTTCCGTCGCCTCGTCGTCGATACGCGACGTCGATCTCGAGCTCGACCAGATCGCGTCCCGGGTGGGCCGTGTTCGGGCCGATCCGGCCCACGCCGATCACGCACGGAGCACCGGTGCCGGGATCGTCGATCTCGAGCGCCAGGGCGCGGAACCCCTCCCGCCAGCCATCGGGCTTCAGCCACTCGAAGCGGTGGCCGTCACGGTCGACGTCGGCCGCTGTGGTGGGGCGGAACCGGCGGGAGGGCACGCTCATCCCGTCTCGCTCACTCCGCCGCGGCGTCCGCGAAGGTCGCGGTGTCGATCACGGCCCGGAAGTGCACGTCACCGGCGACCACTCGCTCGTAGGCTGCGTCGGCCTCCTCGACGCCGACCACCTCGATCTTCGCGGCAAGGCCGTGCTCGGCGCAGAAGTCGAGCATCTCCTGGGTCTCGGCGATGCCGCCGATGTTGGAGCCGGCGAGCACCTTGCTGCCGCCGATCAGGGAACCGAACCCCACGGGCTGCTTCGCCGGCGGCAGGCCGACGACCGTCATCACGCCACGGGGCGTGAGCAGGCTCAGGTATCGATCCACGGGGATATCGGCGCTGATCGTGTTCAGGATCAGATCGAACTCGCCGCGGTGCTCGCGGAAGAAGTTCTCCTCGGTGGTGGCGAGGACACGCTGCGCTCCGAGAGCGAGGGCGTCCTGCTCCTTCTTCAGGGAGCGGGAGAGCACGGTGACCTCGGCGCCCATGGCGGCCGCGAGCTGCACGCCCATGTGTCCGAGCCCGCCGAGGCCCAGCACGGCGACGCGCTTGGCACGGCCGTCGACCTGCTCACCGGCGCCCCAGCGGCGCAACGGTGCGTAGGTGGTGATGCCTGCGCACAGCAGCGGTGCCGCGGCGTCGAATTCGATCTCCGCGGGGATGCGGAGCACGAAGCGTTCGTTGACCACGACCTTCTCGGCATAGCCGCCCTGGGTGACGGTGCCGTCGACGTCCTTCGCGTTGTAGGTGCCGACGTTGCCCTCGAGGCAGTTCTGCTCCTGATCGGCACGGCACTCCTCGCACTGCCCGCAGGAGTTCACCATGCAGCCCACGCCCACGCGGTCCCCGACCTTCCAGTCGGCGACGTCCGCGCCGACGGCGGCGACGGTGCCCGCGATCTCATGGCCGACGGTCAGCGGGAAGCTGGCCTCGCCCCACTCGTTGCGGATGGTGTGGATGTCGCTGTGGCAGATGCCGGCAGCCTTGATGTCGATGACCACGTCATCGGCGCGCGGGTCCCGGCGCTCGATCGCGGTGACGCGGAACGGCTGGTCGGGACCAGTCTTCTGCAGGGCCTTGACGGTGATCGGCATGGGGAGTCCTCCGGACGTTCGTGGGGGTGGCGCGACCAGCGCCGCCCGTCAGCCTAGCGCTGCGCCGGTGTGCCGCGCTCAGCCGACGTGGTCAGCCGAAGTGATCGAAGCCCGCACCGTCGATCGCCTCGCCGCCGAGGAGCACGCAGGGGCCGCCGGGGCCCACCGGGCGCACCTCGCCGATCGTCCGGAAGCCCTCCGGGACCTCTCCCGGGCCGAAGGCGGCGAGCATCGCGTGCTCCTCGCCGCCGTGGAGGACCCAGGCGCACGGGTCCTCCCCCAGCTCGGCTGCGAGGCCCGCCAGCATCTCGACGTCCGGGGCGAGCGCCTCGCGGTCGAGCTCGAGGGTCACCTGGGAGGCGGCAGCGAGCCGACTCCCGTCACGGACCAGCCCGTCGGAGAGATCCATCATGGCGTGCGCGCAGCGGCCGACGGTCCAGCCGAGCGAGAGGTCCGGCTCCGGGGCATCGTGCCACTGCAGCAGCTCCGCGGCCGAGCTGTCCTGGACGGTGCGGAGCATGATCGTGGGCCGGCCGTCGGCCCCGGTCCGTACCAGGGCCCGCTCCCCCAGCACCAGGGCGAGCCCGGCGGCGGACCGGCCGAGGCGCGGGCTGCCGATCGCGAGGACGTCCCCCGCCCGGGCGCCGGAGCGACGCACCGGCTGCTGGCCCACGGGCAGGGAGCCCATCGCCGTGACCGTGATGGTGAGCTGCTCCGCACGGCCCAGGTCGCCGCCGACGATGCTCGCGCCGTCCGCCTCGGCCCGCGCCGTGAGGCCGATCGTGAGCTCCTCGAAGACGGTCGCCGGAGTGTCAGCGGGGGCGGAGATCGCGACCACCAGTGCATGGGGCCGGGCGCCCATCGCGGCGACGTCGGCCAGGTTCTGGACGGCGGCCTTGCGACCGATCCAGCGCGGGGTCGTGGCGTGGGGCAGGAAGTCGTGGCCCTCGACGAGGGTGTCGGTGGTGACCACCACACGAGGCGAGGGAAGGGTGAGCACGGCCGCATCGTCGCCGGGGCCCACCTCGACCTCTGTGCCGTGACGCAGGTGAGGCAGCATGCGCGCCAGGAGCGCGGATTCGTCCCGGGGTGCGGCGGCCTCCTCGGGGATCGCGCGCGAGATGTCGTCGTGGGGAAGGTCGCCTGGCATGTGCACAGTCTGCCCGACCATGCCCGCTAGGCTCGTCACGTGCTCCGCTCCCGTCTGCTCGCCCTGCCCGCCGCCGCGCTGATGGCGCTGGGCCTCGCCTCCTGCGGCACGGTGCAGGTGCCGCCCGGCCCGGAGGCCACGGACCCGACCTGCGCGGACATCGTGCTCTCGGCGCCTCCCGAAGTGCTGGGCATGAAGAAGGTGGAGACCTCGAGCCAGGGCACCGCCGCCTGGGGCAGCGGGGAGGACACCATCGTGATGCGCTGCGGGGTGACCCCGCCCGGCCCGACCACCGATCTGTGCACGACCCTCACCGACGGCGACGACATCGAGGTCGACTGGATCGTGCGCGAGCTCGAGGGCGAGGTGTTCCTCTACACCACCTACGGTCGCGAGCCCGCGATCGACGTGTCGGTTCCCCGATCAGCGGCCCCCGATCAGCCCTCGGGCGCGGCGCTGGATCTCTCCCAGGTGATCACCCGGAACATCGAGGCCACGGATCGCTGCATCGGCCCGGGCGACGAGCCCGCCGCCTAGTGCGCGACCCGCGCCGCTCACCGGGCGCCGAGGCGACGGGACCGGGCGCGCTCGATCAGCTCCCCGATGAGGTCCGCGTAGCTCAGCCCCATGTTCTCCCAGAGCACGGGGAACATGGAGTACGGGGTGAAGCCCGGCATCGTGTTGACCTCGTTGATCAGCACCCGATGGTCCGACGTGACGAACATGTCGACCCGGGCGAGGCCCTCGAGGCCGAGCGCGGTGAAGGCGCGGACGGCGGTCTCGCGGGCCTCCTCGAGCACGGCGTCGGGCAGTGCGGCCGGAACGTCGATGCTGACGGTGCCCTTGCCGAAGTACTTCGCCTCGTAGTCGTAGAACTCGAGGTCCGCACCGACCTTCACCTCGCCGGGAAGCGTGGTGCTGGGCTCTGCGCCGTCCCGGCCCTGCAGCACGCCGCACTCGACCTCACGGGCGCTCAGACCCTCCTCCACCAGGACCTTGGGATCCTCGGCGAAGGCGCTCTTCATCGCGACCTCGAGCTGGGCCGGATCGCTGACCCGGGTCACTCCGAGGCTCGAGCCGGCCCGGGCGGGCTTGACGAACCAGGGCAGCGGGTGGTTGTTGCGCAGGTGGGTGGCCACGCGGTGGGAGTCGGCCGCCCAGCGGTCTTCGTGCACGACGATGCCTGGAGCGCACTCGAGGCCGGCGGCGCGCAGCGCGAGCTTGGTGGCGGCCTTGTCCATCGCGGTGGCCGAGGCGAGCACGCCGCTGCCCACGTAGGGGATGTCGAGCATCTCGAGCATGCCCTGGACGGTGCCGTCCTCACCGTAGGCGCCGTGCAGCAGGGGCCACACCACGTCGATGTCGGCGAGATCGCGGACGATGCCGTCGCGGACGGTACGCAGGGTGATCGGTCGCCCGGGGAGATGGCACACGCCCGGCAGCAGCACCTCGTCCCCGGCAGGATCGACCTCGGGCGCCCGGCCGTCGACCATGGTCCAGTCGCTGGGGTCGGCGGAGACGTGGACCCAGCGGCCCTCGCGGGAGATGCCGAGGGCGATCACGTCGAAGCGCTCGCGATCGATCGCGGCGAGGATGCCGCCCGCGGTGACGCACGAGATGCCGTGCTCGCCGCTGCGGCCGCCGAACAGGAGGGCGACGGTGGTTCTCATGCCCTGAGGATATTCATTCCGGACGGGTGGAGCGTGACAGCAGGGCCGCGGTGACCTCGTCGATCCGAGCACCGTGGTCCACGACGGCCACGACGGCGCGGGTGATCGGCATGTCCACACCCCGTCGCTCGGCGAGATCCGCGACGGCGCGGGCGGTGGCGACGCCCTCGGCGGTCTGTCCCACCTCCGCGGCGGCGGCCTCGACATCCAGGCCGCGTCCGAGAGCGAGGCCCAGGCGGTGGTTGCGGCTGAGCGGAGAGGCGCAGGTCGCGACCAGATCCCCCAATCCGGCGAGGCCCGCGAAGGTCTCCGGGCGGCCGCCGAGGGCGACCCCCAGACGGGCGATCTCCGCCAGTCCCCGCGTGATGAGCGAGGCGGTGGTGTTGTGGCCGTGCCCGAGGCCGGTCGCAGCCCCCACCGCGATGGCGATGACGTTCTTCACGGCGCCGGCGATCTCCACGCCGACCACATCGGTGGAGGTGTAGGCCCGCAGGTAGGGCGCCTCGCACCAGCCCGCCAGCTCCTCGGCCAGCTCCTGCGCGGGAGCTGCGACGACGCTCGCGCAGGGACGGCGCTCGGCGATCTCTGCAGAGAGGTTCGGACCCGAGAGCACGCCGATGCGTCCGGGATCGACTCCTCCGGCCGCGGCGATCACCTCGCTGATGCGGGCGTCGGTGCCCCGCTCGATCCCTTTCACGAGCGAGAGCACGGGGACGTCGGGAAGGGCCGGCCAGGCCCGCAGGGTGTCGCGCAGCGACTGGGCGGGAATCGCGAGGATCACTCCGTCGGCACCCTCGAGCGCCTCCTCGAGGCGGGAGGTGCCGTCAATCGCCTCCGGCAGGGCGTGGCCGGGCAGGTAGGCGCTGTTGCGATGCTCCTCGCGGATCTCGCGGGCGATCTCCTCACGGCGGGCCCAGAGCGCCACCTCGGAGCCGCCGTCGGCGAGGACACGCGCGAAGGTGGTGCCCCAGCTGCCGGCACCCAGCACGGCCAGTCGCGGCCGGGCGCCCGGGTCCATCGCGCTCGGGTCCGCAGCGCTCGGGTCCGCAGCGCTCGTCCCCCCAGTTCTGGTGTGCCCGGTGCTCATGAGTCCTGCCTGAATGCTCGATATCCCCGCTGGGGCCGGCCCACCTCGGGCCGGTGGGCGTCCCGTCGGCCGTCGTGCAGGAGGGCCGGCGGCGACTGCCCGCGCAGCTGCCCGAGCTGCTCGGCGATGCGGGCCATCAGCTCCTCGGTGATCCGCAGCGCGGCCTGGTGGGTGGTCTCGCCCACCTGCCGTGAGACGGTGTACGGCTCCCCCACCAGCATCTGCACGTGCCGGCCGGGACGCGGCCGCGGGAGCGGCGAGCCGACGGGCCACAGTGCGCGCCCGCCCCAGGTCGCGATCGGCAGCAGCGGTGCGCCGGTCTCCAGGGCGAGCCGGGCGGCGCCCAGGCGGGACTGCATCGGCCACAGGTCGGGATCGCGCGTGTAGGTCCCCTCGGGGAAGATCATGATCAGCTCACCACGCTCCAGCGCGGCCCGCGCATCGGCCAGTGCATCGGTGCTGCGGGAGGTCCCGCGCCTCACCGGGATCTGGCGCGCACCGCGCAGCAGGGCGCCGAGCACCGGGATCCGGAACAGGCCCTCCTTGGCGAGGAATCGCGGGGCGATGCCACCTGCCTGGAGGAGGTGGCCATAGCCGAAGGGGTCGAAGGCGCTGAGATGGTTGCCGCAGCCGATCATCGCGCCGGGCGTCGCCAGGTGCTCCGTGCCCTGCCAGCGGGGACGGGACAGCAGTGCCATCAGCGGACGCAGCGGGATCTGGGCGAGGCCGATGACCGCTCCGGCCCGACGCGCCGGAACCCGCGCGGAGCCCACGTCCCAGCTGCGCAGCAGGCGGGTGATCACGAGGGCGAGGAGCCCCGGCCCAGCGCCTTGCGCGAGACCTGCCCGGTGAGCGAGGCCGCACGCGGGTCGCCGGCCAGAGCGCGGCGGCGCAGGGTGGTGGGTGCTCGACGCGCCAGGGTGTTGACCGCCGCGGCGTGCATGAGGCGGCGCGGGGCCCATGCGAGACGGCCGCGCACCGAGCGGTACTTCACCGCGGTGGTGACCTGCAGAAGGTCACCGCCCGGCAGCAGCGCCACCCCGATGCGCACCGTGAGCTTCTCGTCGTCGTCGATGATCAGCGCCTCGGAGCCGACCACCTCGTCCGCCACGAACTCCTTCTCCGGCGGCGGCACCATGTCGAACAGCCGCACCGCCTCGTCGCGCAGGGCGCGCAGGCCCCGGGAGGTCAGCGGCGTGTTCTCGTGGGCGAAGATCGCCTGCGCCCACACCCGGGGATCCGTCTCCTCGAGGCCACCGGTCGGCACGATCACCACATCGCAGTAGTCAGGGATCGGGATGTCGCGCAGAGCCAGCGAGGTCGCGGTCATCGGCCCTCCTCCCAGTACACGGCGCCGAGGGCGGAGAGCTTCTCGCGGAAGGACTCGTACCCGCGGTCGATGAGGTCGATGCCGCGGATGGTGGAGTCGCCGTCGGCGCCGAGCGCGGCGATCAGGTAGGAGAAGCCTCCGCGGAGGTCCGGGACGGTGATGTCCGCCGCGTGCAGGGCGTGCGGACCGGAGACCACCGCGGAATGGTTGTAGTTGCTGCGCCCGAAGCGGCAGCTCGAGCCGCCCAGGCACTCGCGGTAGACCTGGATGCGGGCGCCCATGTCGTTGAGCGCCGAGGTGAAGCCGAGCCGGTTCTCGTAGACCGTCTCGTGGAGGATCGAGATGCCGTCGGCCTGGGTGAGGGCGACGACGAGCGGCTGCTGCCAATCGGTCATGAACCCGGGGTGGACGTCCGTCTCCAGGGCGATCGCCTTCAGCGGCGTGCCGGGATGGTAGAAGCGGATCCCGTCCTCGCGGATGTCGATTCCGCCGCCCACCCGTCGGAAGACGTTCAGGAAGGTCGCCATCGGCTTCTGCTGGGCGCCGCGCACGAAGACGTCGCCCTGGGTGACCAGTGCCGCGCAGGCCCACGATCCGGCCTCGATCCGGTCCGCGAGAGCGGTGTGCTGGTAGCCCTCGAGGCGGTCGACGCCCTCGATGGTGATCGTGCGGTCGGTCTGCAGGGAGATGAGGGCGCCCATCTTCTGCAGCACCGCGATGAGGTCCTCGATCTCCGGCTCGACCGCCGCATTGGTGAGCTCGGTGATGCCCTGGGCGCGGACCGCGGTGAGCAGCACCTGCTCGGTCGCGCCCACGCTCGGGTACTCGAGGTGGATCTTGGTGCCCTTGAGGCCGTTCGGCGCGGTGATGTAGATGCCCATCTCGCGCTTGTCGACCACGGCGCCGAAGCTGCGCAGCACATCGAGGTGGTAGTTGATGGGGCGGTCGCCGATCCGGCAGCCGCCGAGGTCGGGGATGATCGCCTCGCCCAGCCGGTGCAGCAGCGGCCCGCAGAACAGGATCGGGATGCGGGAGCTGCCGGCGTGCGCGTCGATGTCCACGACGTGCGCGCTCTCGACGTTCGACGGGTCCAGCTCCAGCGTGCCGCCGGCGACATCGTGCTCGACCTTGACGCCATGGATCGAGAGCAGGTTCGAGACGATCCGCACGTCACTGATGTCGGGCACCGAGCGCAGCACGCTCGCGCTCTCCCCCAGCAGTGCCGCGACCATCGCCTTCGAGACCAGGTTCTTGGCACCGCGGACGGTGATCTCACCGTCGAGCGGGCGGCCTCCGCGCACGTGGAAAGTCGAGCTCATGGTGTCCTCACCTCGAAGGTGGGGCGTGCTGGACGCCCGCATCTGACCGGGTCACCATACCGGAGCGACCTCCACGACGACCGGGCCGGGCGGCGTCGGCTCAGGCGGTGTCAGCTCAGGCGGTGTCGGCGGTGCGGGCCGGGAGCGTCTTCGGCATCCAGGAGGGTCGCTTCGCCTCGAAGTCGGTGATGTCCTGCTCATGGCGCAGAGTCAGGCCGATGTCGTCCAGGCCCTCCATCAGGCGCCAGCGCGTGTAGTCGTCGACCTCGAAGCGGAACGTCGCATCCCCGGCGTGCGCCTGGCGGTTCTCGAGGTCGACGGTCACCTCGGTGCCCGGGTTCTCCTCGAGGATCTTCCACAGCTGCTCGAGGTCGTCCTGCGAGAGGATCCCGGCGACCAGTCCCTGCTTGCCCGCGTTGCCGCGGAAGATCTCCGCGAAGCGGGTGGAGAGCACCGCCTTGAAGCCGTAGTCGCGCAGGGCCCAGACGGCGTGCTCGCGGGAGGATCCGGTGCCGAAGTCGGGACCGGCCACCAGGACCGACCCCTTCGTGTAGGCGGGCCGGTTCAGCACGAAGTCGGGATCGTTGGTGCGCCAGGCGTTGAACAGGCCGTCGTCGAAGCCGGTCTTGGTGACGCGCTTGAGATAGACGGCGGGGATGATCTGGTCGGTGTCGACGTTGCTGCGGCGCAGCGGGACGCCGATGCCGGTGTGGGTGGTGAAGGCTTCCATGGCGGTGCTCCTGGTGCTCCTGGTACGGCGGGTCAGGCGACGGGCTGGAGATCGGACGGGGCGGCGTCCGCTCCGAGGTCCGACGGGGAGGACAGGGTGCCGCGCACGGCGGTGGCGGCCGCCACCACGGGCGAGACCAGGTGGGTGCGTCCGCCCTTGCCCTGGCGGCCCTCGAAGTTGCGGTTGGAGGTGGAGGCGGCACGCTCGCCCGGGGCCAGCTGGTCCGGGTTCATGCCCAGGCACATCGAGCAGCCGGCCTGTCGCCACTCCGCGCCGAAGGCGAGGAACACCTGATCCAGGCCTTCCTGCTCGGCCTGCAGGCGCACCCGCGCGGAGCCGGGCACGACCAGCACGCGCACGTCGGGATGCTTGCTGCGACCCTCCAGCACCGAGGCGAAGGCACGCAGGTCCTCGATCCGGCCGTTGGTGCACGAGCCCATGAAGACGGTGTCGACCTTGATGTCCTTGAGCGGAGTGCCCGGGACCAGGTCCATGTACTCCAGCGCCCGCTCGGCCGCGAAGCGGTCGCTCTCGTCCACGAAGTCCTCCGGGGCGGGGACCTCGGCGGACAGCGGGAGCCCCTGGCCGGGGTTGGTGCCCCAGGTGACGAACGGCTCGAGCTGGTCGGCGTCGATGAAGACCTCGGCGTCGAAGACGGCGTCATCCTCGGTGCGCAGGGTCTTCCAGTACTCGACGGCCTCGTCCCAGTCCTCGCCCTGCGGGGCGTGGGGACGGCCCTGGACGTACTCGAAGGTGGTCTCGTCCGGGGCGATCATGCCTGCCCGGGCGCCGGCCTCGATGGACATGTTGCAGATCGTCATGCGTCCCTCCATGGAGAGGGAGCGGATGGATTCGCCGCGGTACTCGAGCACGTAGCCCGCACCGCCGCCGGTGCCGATCTTCGCGATCACGGCGAGGATGATGTCCTTCGCGGTGACGCCCGGCTTCAGGGAGCCGGTGACGGTGATCGCCATGGTCTTGAAGGGGTTCAGGGGCAGCGTCTGGGTGGCCAGCACGTGCTCGACCTCGCTGGTGCCGATGCCGAAGGCGAGGGCGCCGAAGGCTCCGTGGGTCGAGGTGTGGGAGTCTCCGCACACCACGGTGATGCCCGGCATCGTGAGCCCCAGCTGCGGGCCGACGACGTGCACGATGCCCTGCTCCTTGTCGCCGAGCGAGTGGATGCGCACGCCGAACTCCTCGGCGTTGCGGCGCAGGGTGTCGATCTGGGTGCGCGAGGTGATGTCCGCGATCGGCTTGTCGATGTCGATCGTGGGGGTGTTGTGGTCCTCCGTCGCGATCGTCTGATCGATGCGACGGGGCGTGCGACCCTCCTGGCGCAGGCCGTCGAAGGCCTGCGGGCTCGTCACCTCGTGCAGCAGCTGGAGATCGATGTACAGCAGGTCCGGCTCGCCGTTCTCACCGCGACGGACCACGTGATCCGCCCAGACCTTCTCTGCGAGGGTCCCCGCCATGTCGATCCTTCCCTGCGCCCGTCGTGGGGGCGCGTTCCTGAATGCTGAGCAGCGTCCGGGGTGCGAACGCTGGGTCCATGGTCGGTGGGTCCACGATGCGGCGCACTTGCGTCTCACCAAATAAGACGGCAGTATCGGACCATGGACAAGACCTCGGAGGAGAACGGCAGCGGCGTCGGCGTGCTGGACAAGGCGGCGATCGTGCTCGGCGCCCTGGAAGCAGGCCCGGCGACGCTCGCCCAGCTCGTGCAGTCGACCGGCCTCGCCCGCCCCACGGCGCACCGCCTCGCGGTGGCGCTGGAGTTCCACCATCTCGTCGCTCGGGACATGCAGGGGCGCTTCATCCTCGGCCCGCGCCTGGGCGAGCTGGCCGCAGCGGCCGGCGAGGATCGCCTGCTGGCCTCGGCCGGCCCGGTGCTCGCCGCGCTGCGGGACCACACCGGCGAGTCGGCCCAGCTCTACCGCCGCCAGGGCGATCACCGCATCTGCGTCGCCGCCGCCGAGCGGCCGATCGGCCTGCGCGACTCCGTGCCGCTGGGCGCGGCGCTGACCATGCGTGCGGGCTCCGCCGCGCAGATCCTGCTGGCCTGGGAGGAGCCGGATCGCCTGCACCGCGGTCTGCTCGGCGCCCGGTTCACCGCCACCCAGCTCTCGGCGGTGCGGCGGCGCGGCTGGGCTCAGTCCATCGGGGAGCGCGAGCCCGGCGTGGGCTCGGTCTCCGCGCCCGTGCGCGGGCCCAACGGGCGCGTGGTCGCGGCGCTGAGCATCTCCGGGCCGATCGAGCGCATCACCCGCCAGCCCGGGCGCCTGCACGCCGCCTCCGTGATGAGCTCGGCGAACCATCTCACCGAGCTCCTGCGGCGCGCGGGCGCCTGACGCACCGCGAGAGCCGCCGGATCGCGGAGGGCGTCAGTCCCGTTCGATCCAGACCGGTGTATTGGCGAAGCGCAGCACGTTGACCAGCTGACGCGGGGCGGCGACCTTGCCTCCCGCCCCCGGGGACCGCTCCCCTGCGACCACCATCAGGCAGGCGTCCTCGCTCGCCCGGACCAGCTGCTTGGGGTTGTCCGACACGGCGATCGTCACATCGCGCACGAACACCGAGGGGTGGGTCAGTGCGACCCGCTGCGCGACCCCGTCGAGGATCTCCTGCGCCTCCCCCGGCGTGGTCTCGGGCCGCACGACCAGGTGGATGTCCCGTCCATAGGCCTCTGCGAGATCCGCCGCCCGAGTGACCACCTCGCTGGCCAGCTCATGGTGCACGAGTCCGATGGGGCCCTGTCCGTCCACCTTGCCCCGCACCACCACCACCGGGCAGTGCGCGCGGGCCGCGAGCGCCAGGCTCTTGGAGCCGACGATCAGGGTCATCAGCCGCCCCATCCCGCGACCGCCGAGGACCAGCAGATCCGCCTCGCGGCTGGCTCCGACCAGGACAGGGACGGCATTGCCATCGGCGACCTCCGAGGTCACGGGGATGTCGACCCGGCATTCGCGGACTATCGCCGCCGCATCCTCGATGAGGGTGTGGGCGGCGCTGCGGAAGCCCGATCCCGCCATGCCGGAGATCGGCTCGATGTTGACGTCCAGCTCGGTCCAGACGAAGGCGTGGACGAGGTGGAGGCTGCCGCCGACGGCGGCGGCGTGGCGAGCGGCCCAGCGGACCGCCTGATCGGATTCGTCGGCGTCGAACACGCCGACCGTGATGCGGGGACCGGTGCTGTGCTCCATGTCACGACGATACTCCGCGGCACGAGGACCTGACCAGGAAATGCAGAAGGAGCCGGCACCCGTAGGTGCCGGCTCCTGCGTGTACCCCGTACCGGATTTGAACCGGTGTTACCGCCGTGAGAGGGCGACGTCCTAGGCCGCTAGACGAACGGGGCGCGGACTGCACAACCTCCGAGGAGGTGGTGAAGCGCTGGGGTACCAGGACTCGAACCTAGAACGACGGTACCAGAAACCGCTGTGTTGCCAATTACACCATACCCCATGGTGAGAAGTACTTTCCGTAGAATTTCCCGTTCCGTTCCCCGGTGGTTTCCGTGGACTTTCCGAGCTGTTCTGCGTGCCGTACCGAGGTAAGACTCTAGCGGGTTCTCGCGGCGAGCACAAAGCGAGAGGGCCCCTGAGCGCTGTGAGGCTGAGCACCTCACCCCACAGCGCTCGGACGGCTCAGCCCTGCACGGCGAGCCGGTCCCGCAGGGAGCGCAGGCGGGTCAGGCTCGAGGCCTTCCCCAGCAGCTCCATCGATTCGAACAGCGGCGGCGAGATGCGTCGGCCCGAGATCGCGCTGCGCAGCGGCCCGAAGGCCAGACGAGGCTTGATGCCCATCTCCTCGATGATCGCCGCGCGGAGGGCCTCCTCGAGCGCGGGTGCGGCGAAGGCGGCCTCAGGGACGGCACCGATCTCGGTGATCGCCCGGTCGAGCACGGCGACGGGGTCGTCGCCGAGCTTCTTCAGCGCGTCGTCCTGGACCACCAGGTCCTCGTCCGCGACGAAGAGGAAGCCCATCAGGTCCGGTGCCTCCCCGAGCAGGTTCATGCGGGTCTGGACCAGCGGGGTGGCGGCGGCGACCAGCGCCCGCTGCTCCTCGGTGATCTCCTCGCCGAGCACACCGCCGGACTGCAGGTACGGGAGCAGACGCTCGGCAAGCTCCGCCTCGGGGAGCCGCCGGATGTGGTCGGCGTTGATCGCGGTGGCCTTCTTCAGGTCCACGCGGGCGGGGTTGGGGTTCACGTCGGAGGCGTCGAAGCGCTCGATCAGCTGTGCGCGGCTGAAGATGTCCTCGTCGGCGCTGAAGCCCCAGCCGAGCAGGGCCAGGTAATTGACCATGCCCTCCGGGATGAAGCCCTGCTCGCGGTAGAGGAAGAGGTCCGCCTGAGGATCACGCTTGGAGAGCTTCTTGCTGCCCTCCCCCATCACGTACGGCAGGTGGCCGAACTCGGGGACCCGCTCGGCGACACCGACCTCGATCAGCGCCCGGTAGAGCGCGATCTGGCGCGGGGTGGAGGAGAGGATGTCCTCGCCGCGCAGCACGTGGGTGATCCGCATGAGCGCATCATCGATCGGGTTCACCAGCGTGTAGAGCGGCTTCCCGTTGGCCCGCACGACCACGAAGTCCGGGGTGGAGCCGGCCTTGAAGGTGATCTCGCCGCGCACCAGGTCGGTGAAGGTGAGGTCCTCCTCGGGCATGCGCATCCGCCAGGTGGGCTCGCGACCCTCTGCCCGGAAGGCGGCTTTCTGCTCATCGGTGAGGTCGCGGTCGTAGCCGTCGTACCCGAGCTGCGGGTCTCGACCGGCGGCCTCGTGCCGCTGGACGATCTCCTCGGCGGTGGAGAAGGACTCGTAGATGTGGCCCGAGGCCCTCAGCTTCTCGATCACGTCCTGGTAGATCTCACCGCGCTGGGACTGGCGGTAGGGACCGTCGGGGCCCCCCACCTCGACGCCCTCGTCCCAGTCGATGCCGAGCCATCGCATCGCCTCGAGCAGCTGGTGGTAGGACTCCTCGCTGTCCCGCGCGGCGTCGGTGTCCTCGATGCGGAAGATCAGCCTGCCGCCGTGATGGCGGGCGTGCGCCCAGTTGAACAGGGCGGTGCGCACCATGCCGACGTGCGGAGTGCCGGTGGGGCTGGGGCAGAAGCGGACCCGGACCTCGTCAGCGGGGGCGGTCGAGGCTGCGGGTGTTGCGGGGGCGATGGTCACGCGGGGGACTCCTGGAGGGTCTGGATGGTGGGGCGTCGGCGCCGGACTCAGCGGCGCACGATCGGGTTCGACAGGGTGCCGATGCCCTCGATGGTGATGTCGACGGTGGAGCCTGCGGGGACGGTGCGCACTCCGGCGGGGGTCCCGGTGAGCACCAGGTCGCCGGGCAGCAGGGTGACGACGGAGGAGATCTCGGCGATCAGGTCGGCGACGGAGCGGACCATGTCCGCGGTGGTGCCCTGCTGGGCGATCTCCCCGTCGACAGTGCTGGAGATCTGCAGTGCGGACGGGTCGAGGTCGGTCTCGATCCAGGGGCCGACGGGGCAGGAGGTGTCGAAGGCCTTGGCGCGGAACCACTGGTTCTCCGCCCGCTGGGCGTCCCGCGCGGTGAGGTCGTTGGCACAGGTGTACCCGAGCACGTGGTCCGCGACCTGCTCCGGGGTGAGGTCCTTGGCCATCCGCTTGATGACCACGGCGAGCTCCGCCTCGAGGCTGACCTCCTCGGAGTAGGAGGGCATCACGACGGGGTCGCCGGGACCGACCACGGCGGTGTTGGGCTTGAGGAAGAACAGCGCCTGCTCCGGCACCTCGCCACCCATCTCGGCGGCGTGCGCGGCGTAGTTCTTGCCGACGCACACCACCTTCGAGCGCGGGATGACCGGGGCGAGCAGGCGCACGTCCTCCAGGGGGACGATGGTGCCGGTAGGTCGGATCTCCGTGTACAGGGGGTCGCCGGTGAGCCCGTAGACCATGTCCTGGCCGTCCTTCTCCTGGACGATGCCGTACATGGGGTCGTCACCGGTGGTGAATCGAGCGATGCGCATGGGCGCCAGTCTAGGTGGTCGCCCGCCGGCGCACCGGCGGGGAGGACCTGCCCCGCCGCGGCCTCCCGCTACGATTCCGGGAGCGTCACATGTCAGGCGCCACATGCCAGGGGAGGACGTGCATGACGACCTATCAGATCTCCGAGCAGGAACGGTCGCTGCTGGCCGCGGGGGCGCTCGCCGGCGACCTGGGCCCGACGCCCCGACTGCTGACGACCCTCACCGACGAGGAGCTGCTCGCGCTCACCGGGCCGGATCGGCCGGTGAACCGGCTCCCTTGGCTCGACGGGCTCCGGGAGCGGGTGCCGGGCTACGGCTTCGAGGAGGCCGTGCTCGCCGGAGCCCGGTCGCTGCGCGCCCGCGGCCTCACCGCTCCCGAGGAGGCACTCGCGGCGATCGAGAGCCGCGACCGTATCGGCGACGGCTCGGCCGTGCGCGCCGGACTGGTCGTGACCGGCATCATCTCCCGCCGGGCGGCTGCTCGCCGACGTCTCGCACTGCGCCGCGAGAGCGATCCGCAGGGGCTCTCGGTGGCATTCCATGTGGACTCCGACGGCACGATCCTGCAGGAGCAGGTCTCCGGGGAGGGGCTGCACCACTTCCTGATCCAGGACCTGAGCTCAGCGCTGCGCGCTCTGCACAGCCTCCTCGAGGACGACGAGGACACCGACGACTCGGGGGGCGCTGATCAGGGCGAGGAGCGCAGCCTCGTCTCGGGCACCTGGCACCAGGTCAGCGTCGCGCTCGACATCGCCGATCGGACCACGGTGACGCGGCTGGACCTCGTCGATCAGGCCGCCGGGGCGAGCGAGACCCTGTGGATCGCGCGGTCCCCCGAGGGGCCGGTCGTGCTGCGGGCCGCGGACGGGGACGAGACCGGCACCGCGCCCGACGGCACCGCGCTCGACGGGGCTGCGCTCGAGGCGACCCCGCTGAACGCTCCGGAGCGGGACGAGCTGCTCGAAGAGATCCTCTCCGGGGGTCGTTCCGCAGGGTGAGGCGTCACCACGGCATCCGGTCACGGATCCATTCGTTCGCGTCCGTCGCCGTGCCCTCGATCCAGTCCTGCGCTCGCGAGGGGATCACGTTCTCCACGGCGTGCTGAGGCATGTCGATGATCGGATCGATGATCGGGACGGCGTCCCGGAGGGTCTCGGACCCCCACCCGAAGCCGTCCTCCATGACGCCGGTCACCGTGTCGGTGGCGTCGGAGAGGGTCGAGTTGCCAGTCGCCTGCTCGATCGCCCATCCGGGCATCTCCAGCAGGAACCGGCTCGCGGATCCCTCGCCGGGCCCGCCGGCGATCGCCGAGATCTGCGCCTGGGCGGTGAGCGCGGACCACGCCATGTCAATCGTCCCGGTGGCGAGCCCCAGCCCCTCTCCGACCACCTTCACCGGCGGGTAGGGGACCATGGAGAGCACCCCGGCCGGGATGTCGAGGAGGTTGACCCCGGCGGTCACGAGTCCGTCGAAGGTGCCGAAGGGGTCACCGTCCTGGAAGGACTGGGCGGCGTCGTAGAGTCCGATGCCGGCGGACATCGCATCGATCGCGAGACCGATGCCGGCGGCGACGCCCGTCGGCTCCGGGACCAGCCCGGCGACGTCACCCGCGATCGAGACGCCGCTCCATCCGAGGTTCCCCCAGTAGCCCGCCTCAGGTCCCCCCAGCAGATCCCCGAAGAAGCCGTCGCTCTCCTTCGCCTCGTAGTTCTCCAGCCAGTCGGTGACGACGTCCCACGGCGACCCGTCCCGGCCGCCCCCGCCTCCGTCACGGCTGCCGCCCGACCCGTCCTCACTGCAGGTGTCCTGCTCGTCCGCGTCCTCCTCGAGGAGGGCGGCGCGCCGCTCCAGCTGCGCACAAGCCTCGGTGCTGCTCGTGCGCACCTCCGTGTCCCAGCGCTGGAGGAAAGCCTCCGCATCGGGGCCCACCCACTGGACGGACCGCACCGCCCCGTCGAGTCCCTGGATCAGCTCCTCGAGTCGGCGACCGCCCTCCTTGGTCCTGGTGCCGTGCTCACGCAGCTGCTGCGTGTCCGCTCCGAGAAATGCCATCCCCACCCCACCCCTCCCCTCCTCGCGCCCGTGGGCGCTGCCGTGCCTCGTCGTGGCGATCCTAGGCAGGTGAGAACCTCGGCCGCCACGGGGAGAACTCCCCATCCCCGCGCCGGTACGATGGCCGCCGTCATCCACCGAGGCGAGGAGCACAGTCGTGAGCACACCCGCAGCGGGGCGAGGGGGCGGGGAGCAGCTCGTCTACCGCGCCGGCGCCTCGCTCCTCTACCGGCTCCTGCTCGGTCTGGTGCTGGCAGTGCTCACGGTGACGCTGCTGGGCGGGATGCTCCTGGCTCTGCTGGTCCCGGAGCGACCGCACCTCCTGCTCGCCGCGGTCGCGCTCGTGATGCTGCTCGTCCTCGCCGGAGGGATCGCCCTTCTGCTGCGTCCCTCCTTCCGGGTGACGACCCAGGGTCTGCAGGTGCGCGGCCCCCTCTCGACCCGTCGCCTCGGCTGGTCCGAGGTGGCCGTGGTCGAGATCGACCGCTCGCTGACGAATCGCGGTGCCGTCGTGATCGTCGCCAAGGACGGACGCCGGATCACGAGCGCGCTGACGGGATCGCGCTTCGCCCTGTACCGCGGGGAGCCGATCTCCGATCACGGTCACGACCTGCTGCAGCCTGCACGACCGGCGCGCGCCGCGATCGACACCCACCGCCGCTGGCTGCACGGCGCTCTCTGAGCCCCACGGCCCCGCGCCGCGCGCTCGAGGGCGGGATCACGGGGCCGGTGAAGATCTGCGGGGTCAGTTGACCTCGTCGGCCACCTGGATGTCGAAGTTGACGTCGCTGCCGTCGACGGAGGTGACCGTGACCATGACGTCGATGGTCTCGCCGCCGGCGCTCAGCACGCAGGTCATCTCGGCACCCTCCTCGGCGGGGAGATCATCGGGGCAGGAGACGTCCTCGGGCTCCTGGCCGACGAGCTCGGTGAGCTGCTCGGTGACCTGGGTCTCGACGTCCTCTGCAGGAATGGACCCGCCGCCGAGCATGCCGCAGCCGGCGAGCGCGAAGGCCGCGGCAGCGCCCAGGACGAGCGGACGGGCGAAGGTGCGGTGACGGTTCGACATGAGGTCCTCCTGATCGGGGTGCGGCCACCGTGACGCGCCGATGCGCACCGGAGACCTGCTGACCCTCCCCATCCTGGTCGACGCGGGCGGGGACGTCGATGGGGAGAGCTCCCCATAGGACGGTCGGCCACAGCGGCCACCTGGTCGCCGCGCGGGACAGTGCCGTGCTGGCCGGCGCCGTGCTGGACAGTGCTGCCCTGGACAGCACCGCACCACCACCGTATGCTTGAACCGTCAATCACTTCTCGGGACCTCTGGAGCGCACCGCCGATGACCATCGATCCGCAGTCCATCACCTTCGGCCTGGACACCTTCGGTGACGTCACGGTCGACACCGAGGGCACCCCGGTCCCCGCCTCGCACGTGCTGCGCGACATCGTGGCGCAGGGAGAGCTCGCGGACCAGGTGGGCATCGACCACTTCTCCCTCGGGGAGCACCACCGGCCCGACTTCGCCGTCAGCGCGCCCGACGTGGTGCTGGCGGCCCTCGCCTCGCGCACCGAGCGGATCACGCTGGGCACAGCGGTGATCGTGCTGAGCTCCGATGACCCGCTGCGAGTGGTCGAGCGCTTCTCGACACTGGATGCGCTCTCCTCCGGCCGGGCCGAGCTGACCGTGGGGCGCGGCTCCTTCACCGAGTCGTTCCCGCTGTTCGGGTTCGCGATGCAGGACTACGAGACTCTCTTCGAGGAGAAGCTCGATCTGCTCGCGGCGGCGATCACCGGGGAGCCGATCACCTGGACCGGCGCCACGCGACCTCCGCTGAAGGAGCAGTCGCTCTACCCCCCGCTCGAGAGCACGCTGCCCACCTGGGTCGCGGTGGGCGGCAGCCCGAACTCCGTGGTGCGAGCAGCCCGGCACGGGCTGCCGCTGATGCTCGCGATCATCGGCGGACCGGCACAGCGCTTCGCCCCGTACGTGCAGCTGTTCCACGAGGCGAACGAGAAGCTCGGCAATGCGCGCCTCCCCGTCGGCGTCCACTCCCCCGGCCATATCGCAGTCGACGACGCGACGGCTCGAGAGCAGCTGGCACCGCACTGGATCCACAACCGCAACGAGATCGGTCGCGAGCGCGGGTGGGGCCCCTCCGGGATCGCCGAGTTCGACGGGGAGATGCAGCACGGCGCGCTGTACGCGGGCTCGCCCGAGACGGTGGCACGCAAGATCGCCGGGACGATCAGCGCGCTGGGCGTGAACCGCTTCGATCTCAAGTACGCGAGCGGCCCGATGCCGCATGAGCAGCTGATGGAGTCGATCCGGCTGTACGGCACAGTGGTCATCCCTCGGGTGCGGGAGCTGCTGTCCGAACAGGTCGAAGAGGCCTCCGCCGTCGACGGAGACTGAGCGCGCGCCCTCCTCCGGGGCTCACCTCTCCTGCTCTGCCGGCAGCATCGATCGCCGAGGCGGCCCGGCCTCCTCTGGGGAGGAGCGGTGGGGCTCGTAGGATGGCGCGGTCGTCACAGGACGCCGTCATCCGCCCCGAGCACCAGGAGGTCACCGTGAGCACGCCGCACCTGGTCGCTCCGGCACGCGTGCTCACCGCCCCCGAGGCCGCTGCGGCGCGCCGCGCGCACGAGGCACGCGCCGACGCCCTCACCGCCGCCCACCGGGCGCGCAGAGCTCGGGGCGAGAAGCACGCCGTCGAGGACTTCCTGTTCACCTATTACCCGTTCTCCGCCGCCCGACTGCGCCGCTGGCACCCGGGCTGGGAGGTCGCCTACGACGCCGCCGCCGACGTCGACGAGGACGGTGCGAGCCTGATCGCGGACGTCGACGAGGCGAGCCGCCGCTCCTGGTATGTCGACTCCCCCGGACCGGTCAGGCTGCGCCGCGCGGACGTCGAGCGCTACGTCACCGAGCGCTCTGATGCACTGGACTTCATGACGCGACTGCTCTCCGCCTCCTCGCTCGCGCGACGGCGGCCCGAGTTCGGCTGCTTCGGCCTGCACGAATGGGCGATGGTGCATCGGGTGCCGGACGGCGAACAGCGCCATGAGGACCTCCCTCTGCGGCTCTCCCCCGCCGAGACCGACGCCGTGGTGGAGAGGGAGAACCTGGTGTGCTCCCACCTCGACGCCTTCCGCTTCTTCACGCCGTCGGCCGCGCCGCGCAATGCGCTCGCCCCCACCCGCGCGACCCAGGTCGAGAACGACAATCCGGCCTGCCTGCACGTGGGCATGGATCTGTACAAATGGGCCATGAAGCTCACGCCGCTCGTGCCCTCCTCCTTGGTGCTGGACTGCTTCGAGCATGCGCGCGAGACGCGGGTGCTCGACATGGAGGCGAGTCCCTATGACGTGCGACCGCTCGGCTACGGCGTGGTGGCGATCGAGACGGCGGCGGGCAAGGCGGAGTACGTGCGCCGACAGCGGGCGCTCGCCGTTGGAGCCGACGCCCTGCGGGAGCGGGTGCTGGCCGCCGTACGAGGGCTGGGCTCCGTGGCGTGCACCGCATGACGGGCCGGCACCCCGAGGGATGCCGGCCCGTCCGCACGGGAGACAGGTGCTCAGAGTGCGGCGGCCTCCGCGTAGGCGTCCTGCGCGTCCTCACCGAAGTAGGGGCCGTACATGACGTTGCTCTGGGTGGTGTAGCCGAAGCTGTTCACGGAGTTCTGCGCTCCGTCATCGAGGAACCAGGGGCCGCCCGAGGAGCCTCCGGTCATGTCGCAGTCGATGCCCTGGGACATGGTCCCGCCGAAGGTGTCGTCGAAGGCCGTGCCGGTGCAGGACTCGAGGGACTCGCCGTCGAAGGGTGAGGCGGCCGGGTAGCCGTAGGCCGTGTAGTGCTGGCCGCGCGCCTGGTTGAAGGCGATGCCGGTGGTGCCGACCACCGACTCCAGAGTGCCTGCGCCGCTCTCCGGGACGACTGTCGCGAAGGCGACGTCATAGCTGATGTCCTCCTGCTGCACCCACTGGTCCGTGGAGACCAGATCGGTCGCCGCCCAGGTGCCGTACGGCGCCGTGCCGTGGTCGTAGCCGGGGACGAACACCCAGTTGGTGGCCCAGGTGCCGGCGTCGTTCACGCAGTGACCGGCGGTGGCGACGGTGGATCCGTTGCCGGAGGCGACCGCATTGCCGGAGCAGACGTAGTCCTGCCCTCCCTGGGTGAAGAAGACCTTGCCGACGGTGTCCTGCGCGGCGGCCGCGTTCTGCTCGGGCTTGCTCTTGCCCTCGGACGCGCCCTTCTGCGCGGGCTGTGCCGCCTTCTGCCCCGGGATCGTCGTCGGGGTGCCGACCTCGACGTCGGCGCTCACCTCCTCGCCGGAGGGGGCGAGCTCGGCGGCGGGGCGGGCCTGCTGCATCCGTTCCGAGGTCCAGTAGTCGTGGGCGCCGTCCTGCGAGGAGGAGGAGACGGTGGCGCGCTCGGTGTCGCCGGGCCCGTCGGCGGTGGCGAGGCCCGCACCGCCCAGGGTGAGGACGGCGGCGAGGGAGACGCCCCCCAGGGTTCGGGTGCAGCGTGCGAGGAGTGCTGTGCGCATCGGGGCGATGCCTTTCTGCGGGGGTAGGGACGGCGCGGTCACGCCGTGGCGGCACGCTATGCCATGTGATCCCCGCCACGGAGTCCGATGATTCCGGAACGCACCGATCGCCCGATTCGATGCTCACCCTCGAAGCTACTGATCAGTAGATGACTCCCCTCGGGCCGCGCCGTCAGCTCGCTGGTCGTCGATGCAGGTCTGCGGCGCACCATCCTCTGCGCCGACATCGTCCGGCGGCAGGCCCTCGGGGCGATGGTCACGATTCGGTAACGGTCGCTCGAGCGGGACGGGATCGGCGCGGCGCCGCCGCTCCTCGTCCCAATGCTCGAGCGCCCCCTCCCCGGCGCGCTCGGCCGGAGTGAGCGAGAGATCCTGGGAACGTCGTGCGGGCATGGTGGTCCTTCCGTCGTATGTCGACAGTAGCGGGCGCGAGCGGGGCCCCGTCGGACCTGCCTGGCAGACTGGTGCCATGCCGACCCTGATGCCGTTCCTGCCCGAGAGCTCCGCCGATGCCGGACAGGACACGATCGTCGACGCCTTCGTCGAGGCCCAGGAGTCCATCGGCCGCACCCTCTACGCGCATCAGGAGGAGGCGCTGCTGGCGATCGCGGCCGGGGACCACGTCATCGCCGCCACCCCCACCGGATCGGGCAAGACGACGATCGCCTACTCCGCCCTCTTCGCGGCGATGGCCCGCGGGGAGCGCTCGTACTACACCGCCCCCATCAAGGCGCTGGTGAGCGAGAAGTTCTTCGACCTGGTGGCACAGTTCGGCGCCGAGAACGTGGGCATGATGACGGGCGACTCCGCGGTGAACCACGAGGCGCCGATCATCGTGTGCACGGCCGAGATCTTCGCCAACCATGCCCTGCGCGACGGGCCGGGCAGCGAGGTGGGCCTCGCGGTCATGGACGAGTTCCACTACTACGGGGACCCGCAGCGAGGCTGGGCCTGGCAGGTGCCGCTCGTCGAGCTGCCCGACTGCCAGTTCGTGCTGATGAGCGCGACCCTCGGGGATGTCAGCGGCTTCGTCGAGGACCTCGAGGACCGCACCGCGCGCGACGTGACCGTCATCGATGACGCACCGCGCCCGGTCCCGCTGGACTTCCGCTGGTCGCTGGAGCCGCTGCCGGAGACCATCGAGACGATCCTGACCGACCGCGACGCCCCCGTCTACATCGTCCACTTCACCCAGAAGGACGCCCTCGAGCAGGCACAGGCGCTGCAGGGCCAGAAGATCCTCTCCACCGAGGAGAAGGTCCGGATCCGCGAGATCATCGGAGACTTCCGCTTCTCCAAGGGTTTCGGGCAGATCCTCTCCCGCCTGGTGCGCGAGGGGATCGGTGTGCATCACGCCGGGATGCTGCCGAAGTATCGCCGTCTGGTGGAGAAGCTCGCCCAGTCCGGGCTGCTGAGGATCATCTGCGGCACCGACACCCTGGGCGTGGGCATCAACGTGCCGATCCGCACCGTGCTGCTCACGGGCCTCGCGAAGTTCGACGGCAGGCGGATGCGCCTGCTGAACGCCAGAGAGTTCCACCAGATCGCCGGCCGCGCGGGCCGGGCCGGCTACGACACCATCGGCCACGTGGTGGTGCAGGCGCCGACCTGGACCATCGAGTTCGAGAAGGAGCGGGCGAAGCAGCGTGCGCGGGAGGAGTCCGGAAAGGTCTCCAACAACGCGAAGAAGCGCAAGAAGGAGCCCAAGCCCCGCGTCCCCGACGGCGCGATCTCGTGGTCCGAGGCGACCATGACCAAGCTGGTCGAGAACGCACCGGAACCGCTGCGACCGCACCTGAAGATCACGGCCGGGATGGCGCTGGCGCTGATCGCGCGCCCGGGCGATGCGATCGCCTCCGGCCGTCACCTGATCATGACCAGCCATCAGACCACCTCGCAGAAGCTGAAGCTGGTCAAGGACGCCGTCGAGATCCTCCGCGGCCTCAAGGAGGCGGAGATCATCGAGGTGCTGGACGCACCCGACCATCTCGGGCGGCGATTCGCCCTGGTCGAGGACCTCCAGCTGGACTTCACGATGAACCAGCCGCTGGCCCCCTTCGCGATCGCGATGATCGACACCCTCGACGAGGAGTCCGACTCCCTCACCCTCGACACCGTTTCGATCATCGAGGCGATCCTCGAGGACCCGCGCCAGATCCTGCTCGCTCAGCAGAACTCCGCCAAGGGCGAGCTGCTGGCGGAGCTCAAGGCCGACGGGGTCGAGTACACCGAGCGGATGACACGTCTTGACGAGGTGTCCTGGCCGAAGCCCCTCGAGGAGGATCTCGAGGCGGCACTGGAGATCTACGCGCGCACTCGACCATGGGTGCAGGCCGCGGACCTCTCCCCCAAGTCGGTGGTGCGCGAGATCTACGAGACCGGCCAGACCTTCAGCGAGTTCGTGCAGCGCTATGGCCTGCAGCGCTCCGAGGGCATCGTGCTGCGTTATCTCTCCGACGCATACCAGGCGATGCGCCGCACCATCCCCCAGGACCTGCGCACCGAGGCCCTCGAGGACATGATCGAGTGGCTCGGCGTGCTGGTGCGCGGCATCGACTCCTCGCTGCTGGACGAGTGGGAGGCGCTCACCCACCCGGAGGACCTCGAGGCCGACGGCGCCTCCGAGATCCGGCCCAGCACACCGCGGGCGCTCTCCGCCCAGACCAAGGTGCTGCGCACCATGGTGCGCGCCGCCATGTGGCAGCGGATCGAGCACTTCGCCTTCGAGCGCGAGGCACGCCTGGCCGAGCTCGACGGGTCCTCAGGCTGGGACCGGTCCCGGTGGGCCGCGGCGATGGACGACTACTACGACACCTACGACCACGTGGGCATCGACGGTCCGGCCCGCTCGCCGCAGCTGCTGCAGATCACCGAGGAGTCGAAGGTGTGGAGGATCCGCCAGGCCTTCGCGGACCCCGAGGGCCATCACGACTGGGCGATCGAGGCCGAGCTCGACCTCGAGGCGACCGACGAGGCCGGCGAACCGGTCCTGTCGATCACGCACGTCGGCGAGGCCTCGACGCGGGACTGAGCTCGGTCGCCGCACGCTGGTGCGCAGGGCGGCGGGCCGGCACCTCGAAAGGTGCCGGCCCGCTGCGGAACCGATGCGACGCCTGCTCTCGCCGGCGTCAGGGGCGGGTCACTGAGGGTTGACCTCGATCGCACGCTTCTGCGGGTTCACCTCGATCTGCGGGTTCACCTCGATCGCACGCTTCTGCGGGTTGACCTCGACCTGCGGGTTCACCTCGATCATCCGCTGCGAGAACGCCTGCGGGTTCACCTCGACGGCGCCCGCGGCACCGGCGCCGGCGATCCCGAGCCCTGCGGCGAGAGTCAGCCCGCCGGCAACGCGAGCTGCGCGCCCGCTCCAGCGACGGAAGGCAGAGCCTCCGCCCATCACATCCTTGGTAGTGCTCACAGCAATCATCCTCCAGAGGGGTTGTGGGGCGGCGACGAGTGCGGCTCCGCCGCGCTCAGGATACCCGGTGTGAGGGTCCCCACAAGAGAAGAGCGGGAGACAGAGGACGGGAGCTCGAGGGCTCACCGGCGACCACCTCGAGGGGAGCGCTCGACCCCCACGACGTCGGCCCGCCCGTGCAGCGACCGATCGAGGTGCCCGCGAGCCGCCCGTCGGGGCTCTCATTCGGGCCCGTCGAGCTCCAGATCCACCATCAGCTCGGCGGCGATGGTCTCGAGCGCCTCGCGCACCCCGTCCTCGCCCGCCGTCGCGGGCAGGCGCAGCTCCGCCTCTGCCTCGAACAGCATGCCGCCACCCTCGGGAGCCTCTCGGGTCCAGCTGCGCAGACCGTCGATGGTGGCGCCCTGCGCGCGCAGCGCCGAGGTCACCTCGCGCACCATGCCGGTGCGGTCCTGACCCAGCAGATGCAGCCGCAGCGCGCTGCTCGGCGGCTCCCTGTCGGCGTTGCGGACGCCCGCCGTCGCCTCGACCGACAGGCCCACCTCGTCGGCGAGGGCGGGCAGGGCGTCCAGGAAGGACTGCGCCCGGTCGGGAGGCAGATCGACCTGGACGATCCCGGCGAACTTCCCCGCGAGCAGGGCCAGCTGGCTGTCGACCCAGTTCCCACCGTGCTCGTCCACAGCGGCGGCGAGGGCGGCGACGAGGCCCGGGCGATCATCGCCGATGGCGGTCAGCACGTAGGCGGTGGTGGGTTCATGGATCGTCATGTGACCAGGGTAACTCCCCTGACGGGACAGAGGGCCGCACGGCCCGCGCTCACACGCCGGATTTGAACAGCCCGTAGGTGTAGGCGTCGTAGATCGCCTCCCAGGAGGCCTCGATGACGTTGGGGCCGACCCCGACGGTCTGGAACTCGAGACCGCGCCCGGAGGTGCTCACCAGCACCCGTGTGGTCGCGTCGGTGCCGTGCTGGGCATCGAGGATGCGCACCTTGAAGTCCCGCAGCTCGAACTCGTCGACCTCGGGATGACGCTCCCTCAGTGCCGCGCGCAGGGCGAGGTCCAGGGCGTTGACCGGACCGTTGCCCTCGGCGATCGCCACCCGCCGCTCGTGGGGCCCGTCGCCGTCGGCGAGGAGTTTGACGGTCGCCTCGGTCTCGAGGGTGCCGTCCCTCCCCAGCTGCGAGGTGGCGCGCCAGGACTCCACCGTCGAGTAGCTGGGCACCTGGCCCAGCAGGTCCAGCAGCAGCAGCTCGAAGGAGGCGTCGGCCGCCTCGTAGGAATAGCCGACCGCCTCGCGCTGCTTGACGGTGGCGGCCAGCTGCGAGAGCAGCTCGGGCTCGCCGGCGAGGTCGAAACCGAGTTCGCGGCCCTTGAGCTCGATCGAGGCCCGGCCGGCCATGTCGGAGATGATCATCCGCATGTCATTGCCGACCAGCTGGGGATCGGTGTGCTGATAGAGGTCCGGATCGACCCGGATCGCGCTCGCATGCAGCCCCGCCTTGTGGGCGAAGGCGCTCGCCCCGACGTACGGGGCGCGCGGGGTCACCGGCATGTTGACGATCTCGCCGATCGCGTGGGCGATCCGGGTGGTCTCGGAGAAGGTCTCGGACGGGACCAGGTCCATGCCGAGCTTCAGCTGCAGATCGGCCATCAGGGTGACCAGGTCGGCGTTGCCGGTGCGCTCCCCATAGCCGTTGATGCATCCCTGGACGTGGGTGATCCCCGCGCGCACGGCGGAGATCGCGTTGGCCACCGCGCAGCCGGTGTCGTTGTGGGTGTGGGCCCCCAGGCGGGCCTGCCCGGCACCAGCCTGCTCGAGCCGATCGCGCAGCTCCTCGACGATCTCGGTGACCTGGTGCGGGAGCATCCCGCCGTTCGTGTCGCACAGCACCAGCACTCCGGCGCCGGCCTCATGGGCGGCCACCAGCACGGAGGTGGTGTAGTCGGGGTCGTGGAGGAATCCGTCGAAGAAGTGCTCGGCATCGACGAACACCTCCCTGCCGAGGCCCACCAGGTGGGCCACGGTGTCCCGCACCATGGCGAGGTTCTCCTCGGCGGTGGTGCGCAGCGCTCCGATGACATGGCGCAGATCCGACTTCGCGACCAGGGTGATCGTCGGCGCCCCGGCGTCGACCAGTGCCGCGACCTGGGCATCCTCCGTGACAGGAACCCCGGCCTTGCGAGTCGCGCCGAAGGCCGCGAGCCGAGCATGGTGCAGCTCGAGCTCCCCCGCCGCCCGGGCGAAGAACTCGGTGTCGCGCGGGACGGCGCCGGGCCAGCCGCCCTCGATATAGGTCACGCCGAGCTCGTCGAGGTGGCGGGCGACCGCGAGCTTGTCGGCGACCGAGAGGGTGAGCCCCTCCTGCTGGGAGCCGTCGCGCAGCGTCGTGTCGTAGAGATGGAACGACGGGATGGGGATGTTCCTCATCGGTGCAGTGCTGGTCATCGGCGCAGTGCTGGTCATCGGCTCAGACCAGCCGGGTCAGCCAGCCGTGACGGTCCGGGATCCGGCCGTACTGGATATCGGTGAGCTCCTTGCGCAGCGCCAGGGTGGTCTCGCCCGACCCGCCGTCGCCGATGGTCCAGGAGCCGCCGCGGGCGCGCAGTTCCCCGATGGGGTTCAGGACCGCAGCGGTGCCGGCGGCAAACATCTCGGTGATCTCCCCTCGGTCGACCTGTCCGAGCACCTCGCTCATCACCAGCTGCTGCTCGACGACCTCGAGTCCGCGATCGGCCGCGAGGCGGAGCACCGACTCCCGGGTGACGCCCTCGAGGATCGACCCGGTGAGGGCCGGGGTGAGCAGGCGACCGTCGGAGGTGACGGCGAAGACGTTCATCCCCGAGAGCTCATCGATGCTCGAGTGGGTCTCGGAGTCCAGGAACATGACCTCGTCGGCCCCGTTCTCGGCGGCCTCCCGCTTGGCGAGCAGGGAGGAGGCGTAGTTGCCGCCGCACTTCGCGGCGCCGGTCCCGCCGGCGCCCGCACGGGCGTACTCGTCGGTGATCCACACGACCAGCGGCTGCACGCCGCGGGGGAAGTACGGTCCGGCCGGGGAGGCGATCACGTAGTAGTCCACGGTGTGGGAGGCCCGCACACCGAGGAACTCCTCGCTGGCGAACATGAAGGGACGCAGGTACAGCGATTCCTCGCTGGTGGCCTCGGGCACCCAGGGCTCATCGGCGGCGACCGCTGCGGTGAGAGATGCCAGGAAGTCATCGACCGAGAGCTCCGGCAGAGCGAGCCGGCGGGCTGAGCGCTGCATGCGCTCGGCGTTCTTCTCGGGACGGAAGGTCCACACCGAGCCGTCCGCGTGACGGAAGGCCTTGAGCCCCTCGAAGATCTCCTGGCCGTAGTGGAGCACGGCGGAGGCGGGCGATATCTGCAGCGGACCATAGGGGATCACCGCGGACTCCGTCCAGCCGGCCTCCTCGGTCCACCGAGCGTGGGCCATGAAGTCCGTGAACCGGCTCCCGAAGCCGGGGTCGGCGAGGATCTGCGCGCGCTCGTCATCGCCGACGCGACGTGTGGTGCTGGTCTGGGTGAAGTCGAGCGCGCTCACGGGGTTCTCCTCGGTGCAGGGGGCGATGTCAGTGTGTCAGTGTCCGAAGCTCAGCGCCCGGAGATCGCGGCGACCAGGGCGTCACCGATCTCCGAGGTGCCGCGGCCGGCGAGCTGAGCGGACTCGGCGCGGGCGGCGAGGTCGTTCTCGACCGCGGCCCGCACCGCGGCGGCCGGCTCGAGATGGCCCAGGTGGTCCAGCAGCAGCGCGACCGAGAGCACGGTGGCGGTGGGGTCGGCGAGGTTCTTCCCGGCGATGTCGGGAGCCGAGCCGTGGACGGGCTCGAACATCGAGGGGAAGGCCCCGGTGGGGTTGATGTTGCCGCTCGCGGCCAGGCCGATGCCACCGCCGACGGCCCCGGCGAGGTCGGTGACGATGTCGCCGAAGAGGTTGTCGGTGACGATCACGTCGAAGCGCGCAGGATCCTGGACCAGGTAGATCATCATCGCGTCGACGTGGGCGTAGTCCACCTCGACCTCCGGGAACTCGGCGCCGACCTGCTCGACGATGCGGCGGTAGAGGTGCCCGGCGTGCACCAGCACGTTGTGCTTGTGGACCAGGGTGAGCTTCTTCCGGCGGCGCTCGGCCTGCTCGAAGGCGTAGCGCACCACGCGCTCGACGCCGACGGCGGTGTTGAGGGAGACCTCGGTGGCGACCTCGAGCTCGGTGCCGGTGCGCAGCGAGCCGCCGTTGCCGACGTACGGGCCCTCGGTGCCCTCGCGGACCACCACGAAGTCCATCTCGCCCGGGTTCGTCAGCGGAGAGGTCACTCCGGGGAACAGCCGGGTGGGCCGCAGGTTCACGAAGTGGTCGAAGGCGAAGCGGAGCTTCAGCAGCAGTCCGCGCTCGAGCACCCCGGAGGGCACCCCGGGATCGCCGACGGCGCCCAGGAGGATCGCGTCGTGCTCGGCCAGACGCGCCATGTCCTCGTCGGTGAGGGTCTCGCCGGTGCGGTGCCAGCGTCCGGCGCCGAGGTCGAAGTCGGTCGTCTCGACGGTGACGCCGGCGGGCTCGAGGGCAGCGCGCAGGGCGCGCAGGCCCTGGGGGACGACCTCCTTGCCGATGCCGTCGCCCTCGATCACGGCGAGGTGCAAGGTGCTGTCGGTGCGGGGTGCAGGGGTGCTCATGGGTGTCCTCCTCGGTGAGGTGCGGGGGTCAGTAGACGAGGTCGACGGCGTGGATCGAGCGGGCGTCGATCGCCTCGCCGAGCTCCTCGGCGAACTCGCGGTCGACGGCCTCGTCCAGGTTCAGGACGACCAGCGCCTCGGCGCCCCGGACGCTGCCGGCGCGGGAGACCTGCATGCCGGCGATGTTGATGCCGGCCGCGCCGAGCCGCTGGCCGTAGGTGCCGATCAGACCCGGGCCGTCCTCGTAGCGGATGATCAGGAGGTGATCGCTCATGGCGAGATCCAGGGCGTGGCCGAAGACCTCGGTGAGCTTGTGCTCCTGGTCCACGCCGCTGAGCGTGCCGGAGACGGTGACGACGGTGCCGTCGCGCAGGGTGCCGCGCAGGGTGATGACGTTGCGGAAGCGCTCGGAGGACTCGTCCTTGACGAGCTGCACGGTGATGCCCCGCTCCTCGGCGAGAACCGGTGCGTTGACGTAGCTGACCTGCTCGGTGACCACGTTGCGGAACAGTCCGCGCAGGGCCGAGAGCTTGAGCGCAGTGACGTCGCGGGTGGCGATCTCGCCGTGCACCTCGATGTCCAGGAGCTCGGGGGCCTCCCCCGCCAGGGTGGTGAAGAGCTGGCCGAGGCGATCGGCGAGAGCGACGCCGGGGCGCACCTCGTCGTCGATCGCGCCGCCGGCGACGTTGACGGCGTCGGGGACCAGCTCACCGGCCAGGGCCAGGCGCACCGACTTCGCCACGGCGACACCGGCCTTCTCCTGGGCCTCGGCGGTCGAGGCGCCCAGGTGCGGGGTGAGGGTGATGTTGTCGAGCGCGAGCAGTGCCTTCGCGGTGTCGGAGGCGGCCGGCGGCTCGGAGGAGTACACATCCAGTGCGGCCGCGGCGATCTGGCCGGTGCTGAGCGCCTCGAAGAGCGCCTCCTCGTCGATCAGGCCGCCGCGGGCCGCGTTGACGACGTGCAGGGACGGCTTGGCGAGAGCGAACTGCTCGGCGCCGATCAGGCCGGTGGTCTCGGGGGTCTTCGGCATGTGCACGGTGACGACGTCCGACTCGCGCATCAGCTCGTCGAGCTCGACCACGCGCGCTCCGAGCTCGGCGGCACGGGCGTGGTTGACGTAGGGGTCGTAGGCCAGCAGGTCCACGCCGAAGCCGCGCAGCCGCTCGGCGACCAGCTGGCCGATGCGGCCGAAGCCCACCACGCCCACGGTCTTGCCCAGCAGTTCGACGCCGGCGAGCTGCTTGCGCTCCCACTTCCCAGCCTTCACCGAGGCGTCGGCACGGCCGACGTTGCGCAGGGAGGCGAGGATCAGTGCGACCGCCAGCTCCGCGGCGGACGTGATGTTCGAGGTCGGGGCGTTGATGACCATGACGCCGGCGCTGGTGGCCGCCGCCACGTCGACGTTGTCCAGGCCCACGCCGGCGCGGGCGACGACCTTCAGCTGCGTGGCCGCGGCATAGACCTCGGCATCGACCTGGGTCGCGGAGCGGACCAGGAGCGCGTCAGCGTCCTTCACCGCCTCCAGCAGCGCGCCGCGGTCGGTGCCGTCCACGCTCCTGACCTCGATCTCGGACCCCAGGACCTCGACGGTCGCAGGCGACAGCTCTTCGGCGATGAGCACGACGGGACGCGTCACGGGAACTCCTCCGGTAAGGATGGTTGTCGTCGCACGCATCCTCGGGGGCGACGGGTACCGGGACAGCTTAGACCGCTGTCCGCCATGCGGTCACACCTGTCAGGATGCGAGATGGGGACATGGCGACGGCGGATGCACCCTGAGGTGCACCCGCCGTCGTCCGTCGCCCCGAGGTGACTCAGCGCGCGGCGCTGCCCTCGACGTAGTCGGTGTCGATCGCCTGGGCGCTCCAGGAGAACATCTTGCGCAGGTCCTTGCCGACGACCTCGATCTGGTGCTTCGCCTCGGTCTCGCGCAGCTCCTTGAACTCGGGCGCGCCCGCGTCCTGGTCGTCGATGAAGCGCTTGGCGAAGGCGCCGCTCTGGATGTCCGCGAGGACGTCCTTCATGGCCTGCTTGGTGTCGGCGGTGACGACGCGGGGGCCGGAGACGTAGTCGCCGTACTCGGCGGTGTCCGAGATCGACCAGCGCTGCTTGGCGATGCCGCCCTCGAACATGAGGTCGACGATCAGCTTGAGCTCGTGGAGCACCTCGAAGTAGGCGATCTCGGGCTGGTAGCCCGCCTCGGAGAGGGTCTCGAAGCCGGCCTGGACGAGGTGGCTCATACCGCCGCAGAGCACGGCCTGCTCACCGAACAGATCGGTCTCGGTCTCCTCGGTGAAGGTGGTCTTGATGACGCCGGCGCGGGTGCCGCCGATGCCCTTGGCGTAGGAGAGCGCGAGGTCCCAGGCGGAGCCGGTCGCGTCCTGCTCCACGGCGACGATGTCGGGGATGCCGCGACCGCCGACGAACTCGCGGCGCACGGTGTGGCCGGGGGCCTTCGGGGCGATCAGCAGCACGTCGATGCCCGCGGGGACCTCGATGTAGCCGAAGCGGATGTTGAAGCCGTGGGCGAAGGCGAGCGCCTTGCCCTCGCTCAGGTGCGGCTGGATGGACTCGGCGTAGACCTTGCGCTGGTCCTGGTCGGGGGTGAGGATCATGATCAGATCCGCCCACTCGGAGACCTCGGCGACGGTGCCGACGGCGAGGCCCTCCTCCTGCGCCTTGGCGGCGGACTTCGAGCCCTCGCGCAGGCCCACCCGCACCTCGACGCCGCTGTCGCGGAGGTTCAGCGCGTGGGCGTGGCCCTGGGAGCCGAAGCCGACGACGGCGACCTTCTTGCCCTGGATGATGGACAGGTCGGCGTTGTCGTCGTAGAAGATCTCAGCCACGATGTGCTCCTTCGTTGTGGGGTGCGGGCGACAGGTCGATCCTATCGCCGGTTGTCTTACGTCGTGAGAGGGCGTCTCAGGGGTGGAGACGGGGTCGGGAGTTCAGCCCAGCAGGCTGCGATCCGTGATCGCGCGCCCGCCGCGACCGATGGCGACCTCGCCGGACTTCACGATCTCGCGGATGCCGAAGGATTCGAGCATCCCCAGCAGCGCGGTGAGCTTGTCCTGGGTGCCGGTGGCCTCGACGGTCACGGAGTCCGCGGCCGCGTCGACCACCTTGGCCCGGAACATCTGCACGATCTCCAGCACCGAGGTGCGGGTGGAGTTGTCGGCGGTGACCTTGATGAGGATCAGCTCGCGCTGCACGGTCGAGCGGGCGTCGAGCTGGACGATCTTGAGCACGTTGACGAGCTTGTTGAGCTGCTTGGTGATCTGCTCGAGCCGGTGCTGCTCGACGTCGACCACCACCGTGATGCGGGAGATCTCCGGGTGCTCGGTCGGTCCGACCGCGAGCGAGGAGATGTTGTACCCGCGGCGGGAGAACAGCGCGGTGACGCGGGTGAGCGCGCCGGGCTTGTTCTCCACCAGGACCGAGAGGGTCTGGCCGTCCGGCGTCATCACGTAGTCCGTGGTGCTCGCCGACGGCGCCGGTGCGGTGCTCTGGCTGGTCACGTTCGTGTTGCTGGTCATGATCAGATGTCCCTCTCCCACTCGGGGCTCATGCCCTGCGCGATCTGGATCTCGTCGTTGGAGACGCCGGACGGCACCATGGGCCAGACCATCGCGTCGGCGCTGACGGTGAAGTCGACGACCACCGGGCGGTCGTTGATCTCCATCGCCTGGGCGATGGTGGCGTCGATGTCCTCGTCCCGCTCGCAGCGCAGACCGGCGCACCCATAGGCGTCGGCGAGCTTGACGAAGTCGGGGACGCGGCGGGAGCCGTGCCCGGTGTTGAGCTCCGTGTTGGAGTAGCGCTGGTCGTAGAACAGGTTCTGCCACTGGCGCACCATGCCGAGGCTGGAGTTGTTGATGACCGCGACCTTGATCGGGATGTCATTGATGACGCAGGTGGCGAGCTCCTGGTTGGTCATCTGGAAGCAGCCGTCGCCGTCGATGGACCACACCACCTTGTCCGGCTGGCCGACCTTCGCGCCCATCGCCGCGGGCACCGAGTAGCCCATGGTGCCCAGGCCCCCGGAGTTCACCCAGGTGTAGGGGTTCTCATACTTGATGAACTGGCTGGACCACATCTGGTGCTGACCCACGCCGGCCACGAAGATCGACTCCGGCCCGGAGATCTCACCGATCCGGGAGATCACCTTCTGAGGGGCGGTGAAGCCGTCCTCGGTCTCGGTCCATCCCAGCGGGTAGTTGTCCCGGAGCATGTCCAGGGTGTTCCACCAGTTCTCGTAGCTGCGGGTGTCCGCCACGGCGAGACGCTCCTGCAGCTCCGCCGTGAGGGCACGGGCGATCTCGGCGGCCTGGCCCACGATCGGGACGTCCGCGGTGCGGTTCTTCGAGATCTCCGCCGGATCGATGTCGGCATGGACGACCTTCGCCCCCGGGGCGAAGGAGTCCAGCACCCCCGTGACGCGGTCGTCGAAGCGGGCGCCGATGTTCACGATGAGGTCCGAGCGCTGCAGCGCGGAGACCGCGGCGACCGTGCCGTGCATGCCGGGCATCCCCAGGTGGCTGGGGTGCGAGTCGGGCAGCGCGCCGCGGGCCATCAGCGTGGTGACGAACGGCGCCCCGGAGGCCTCGACGAGCTCGCGGACCTCCGCGGTGGCCCGCCCGCGCAGCACACCGCCGCCGAGCAGGAACACCGGTCGCTGCGCCTCCAGCAGCATCGAGGCCGCCTCGCGGATCTGCTTGTGGTGCGGGCGCGGGGCGGGGCGGTAGCCGGGCAGGTCCAGGGCCTCGGGCCACACGAAGGTCGTCTGCGCCTGCTGGGCGTCCTTGGTGACGTCCACGAGCACCACGCCGGGGCGACCGGTCGAGGCGATGTGGAAGGCCTGCTTGATCACCTTGGGGATCTCGGCGGCGTCCTTGACCAGGAAGTTGTGCTTGGTGATCGGCATGGTCATGCCGACGATGTCCGCCTCCTGGAAGGCGTCCGTGCCGATGAAGGCGGAGCCGACCTGGCCGGTGATCGCGACCATCGGGATCGAGTCCATCTGGGCATCCGCGATGGCGGTGATGAGGTTGGTGGCGCCCGGGCCGGACGTGGCCAGGCACACGCCGACCTTCCCGGTCGCATGGGCGTAGCCGCTGGCCGCGTGGCCGGCGCCCTGCTCGTGGCGGACCAGCACGTGGCGCAGGCCCTCCGCGTCCATGAGCGGATCGTAGGTGGGCAGGATCGCCCCACCGGGAAGGCCGAAGACGACCTCTGCCCCGGCATGCTTGAGGGACTCGACCAGCGCCTGCGCGCCGGTCATCTGCTGTCCATTCATCGGAACTCCTTCGTCGTCTCGGACGGTGGGCGTGGCGGGCAACTGCTGCATCGACCTCCGCCTCCCTCCGCCGTGCCGGTCCGGCGCACGAAAAAGCCCCTCCGCCTGGGGCTCGGGAGGGGCGCGGATGACAGCTCGTAGTGACGAGTGGGCGTCAGCCGCGCTCGGTAACTACGAGAAGGATCGTCCTGTGCATGGGAACACGATATCCGGTCCCCCGGCGTGTTCACGCACCGTCCGCCATGCGGACACGGCATCCACCTGGCCGTCACCTGACAAGGTCAGACCGTCGTGCCGGTGGACCGTCGTCCACCGGCACGACCTTTGCCCGGTGCTCTCCGCAGGCGGTGAGTGCGCGGGCTGTCAGTCCAGCGGCCGACGGGTCGCGCCGTAGGTCGCCGAGCGCACCAGATGCGCGTAGACCTTGAGGGCCTGGGAGACCTGGCGCTCTCGGTGCGCGGGGCGCCACGGCAGCGGACCCTTCGCCTCTCGGCGCCGGGCGAGCTCGTCCTCGGGCACCTCGAGCTCGAGCAGGCGCTTGTCGACGTCGATGACGATCCGGTCGCCATCCTCGATGAGGCCGATCAGCCCGCCCTCGGCGGCTTCCGGGGAGATGTGCCCGATGGAGACGCCGCTGGTGCCGCCCGAGAAGCGGCCATCGGTGATCAGGGCGCAGGTCTTGCCGAGGCCGCGACCCTTGAGGAATGAAGTCGGGTAGAGCATCTCCTGCATGCCCGGGCCGCCCTGCGGTCCCTCGTAGCGGATCACCACGACGTCACCGGCCTTCACCGTCTTGTCGAGGATCTTCTGGACCGCCTCCTCCTGCGAGTCGCAGACCACCGCCGTGCCCTCGAAGTGGAAGAGGTCCTCGGTGATGCCGGCGGTCTTGAAGACCGCGCCGTCCCGGGCGAGGTTGCCCTTGAGGACCGCGAGACCGCCGTCCTTGCTGTAGGCGTGCGGGACGGAGTGGACCACGCCGTTCTCGTCGTCGAGGTCGAGCTCGTCCCAGGTGTTCGTCGTGGAGAAGGCCTGGGTGGTGCGCACCCCGCCGGGGGCGGCGTGGAACAGCGCCTCGGCCTTCTTCGAGGCCGTCCCCCCGCGCACGTCCCACTCGGCGAGCCAGCTGGACAGATCCGGCGAGTGCACGGTGTGGACGGTGTGGTCCAGCAGCCCGGCGCGGTCCAGCTCGCCGAGGATCGCGGGGATCCCACCGGCGCGGTGGACGTCCTCCACGTGGGCGGTGCCGTTGGGGGCGACCTTGGACAGCGTGGGCACCAGGCGGGAGATGCGGTCGATGTCGTCGAGGCCGAAGTCGACTCCGCCCTCGATCGCGACGGCGAGGATGTGGAGGATGGTGTTGGTCGAGCCGCCCATCGCCACGTCCATCGCCATGGCGTTGGAGAAGGCCGCCTTGGTGGCGATCGAGCGGGGCAGCACCGACTCATCGCCCTCCTCGTAGTAGCGCGTGGCGAGGTCGACGATCGTCCGACCTGCCTCGAGGAAGAGCTCCTTGCGGAAGGCGTGGGTGGCCAGGGTGGTGCCGTTGCCGGGCAGGGACAGGCCCAGCACCTCCGTCAGGCAGTTCATGGAGTTCGCGGTGAACATGCCCGAGCAGGAGCCGCAGGTGGGGCAGGCGTTCTCCTCCACTTCGGCGAGCTGGGCATCGGTGATCGATTCGTCGGCGGAGAGCGACATCGCATCGACCAGGTCGATGCGGTGCTCGGTGACGCCCTCGACGGGCTTGCCGGACTCGGACGGGCCGCCGGAGACGAAGATGACCGGGATGTTCAGCCGCATCGCGGCCATCAGGTGCCCGGGGGTGATCTTGTCGCAGTTCGAGATGCACACCAGGGCGTCCGCGGTGTGGGCGTTGACCATGTACTCGATCGAGTCGGCGATGATGTCGCGGCTGGGCAGCGAGTAGAGCATGCCGCCGTGGCCCATCGCGATGCCGTCGTCGACGGCGATGGTGTTGAACTCCTTGGAGACGCCGCCTGCCTCGGCGATCGCCCCGGCGACCAGGTCTCCCATGTTCTTCAGGTGCACGTGGCCGGGAACGAACTGGGTGTAGGAGTTCGCAATCGCGATGATCGGTTTGCCGAAGTCGCCGCTCTTCATGCCGGTGGCGCGCCAGAGGGCGCGGGCGCCTGCCATGTTGCGGCCGTGGGTGGAGGTGCGGGAGCGGAGCTGGACCATGCCGTCATGCTACGCCGCCATGCGAGATGGTGGTGTCAGCATCCGGACGGCGGACGTGCGGTCGGCGGTGGTCCGCGGCTCAGCCGACCACCTTGATGGCCACCTCGTTGAGCCAGGTCGCTGGGTCCGGGTCCTCCTCCGGCCCGGTGAGGAAGAGCTCGATCCGGCTCGCGAAGGCATCGCCCTCGGGGGTGTCCCAGCGGTCCCACATGTGTCCCTGCTCCCGGCCCCAGTCGAGCAGGGCGGCGTTTCCCGCCACCCCCTCGCGCACGTCGCGATAGGTCGCGGAGCCGTAGGTGCCGCCCGGCAGCGTGTCCAGGACGAGGGAGTCGGGTGCCCCGGCGAGGTCCGCCACCGGCCAGCCGTTCTCGATCTGCAGGAGGCCGTCCATGTCGATCACGCGGTAGCGGATCAGCGGCGGGCCGATCGGAGCGATGCCCCGTGCCGCGAGTCGGGCGGCGACCTCGTCCAGCGCGGCCGGGATCACCGTGTCCAGCTCGGCCATCGTCACGGACGCCGCCAGGGCCGCGTAGGGGGTCGGCGCTCGCTGCACCAGGGTGGGCGGGATGGTGATCATGGTGGCCCCTTCCTCGGTCACCGGGACGCGGACGCCCGGCACCGGGCCATTCTCCGCGCGACGGCCGCACGGCGCCAGAGTCCCGCAGCCGTACGGGGTTGTCCATCTCTCCCGCGAAGAGCAGCGAGGAGGCCAGGTCCCCGAGGTCCACCCTCTGCAGGGTGGTGCGCTGTGGCCGGTCACGCCCACCCGTCGGCGCGCAGGAACCGCCCATGAACCGGGCTCGCGCCACGGTCGACAGCGCTTCAGCTGGATCCACCTCGACGACGTCCTCGCCATCCTCGATGTCCTCGAGGCAACCCCGTCGCTCGCCGGGCCGGAGAATCCCTCCTCGCCCCATCCGGAGGACAACGCCGAGCTCATGCGCGTGGTGCGCGAGACCCTGGGCGTCCGGGTGGGGATGCCGACGCCGCGCTGGATGCTCGAGGTCGGAGCGATCGGCCTGCGCACCGAGACCGAACTGGTCCTCAAGAGCCGCTGAGTGCTTCCCGAACGGCCCCTCGCCGCGGGTTGCACCTTCCGTCGTCCCCTGCTGCGCGGTGCGGTCGCGGCGTCCTTCGCCGACGGGGGCGCCGCTCACGGAACCCGTTCCTGAGCGGGCCCTCGGGAGCCCGCGACGCACAGGACGGGCCGCCTCGTGCACGAGGCGGCCCGTCCTGGATGCGCGGTGCGGCGAGGGCTCAGCTCACGCCGAGCTTCTCCATGATGATCTCGCGCACGCGGCCGGCGTCGGCCTGCCCGCGGGTGGCCTTCATGATCGGGCCGATGAGGGCGCCGATCGCCTGGACCTTGCCGCCCTGGATCTTGGCGACCACATCGGGGTTGTCGGCGATCGCCTGGTCGACGGCGCCGGTGAGGACCGAGTCGTCGGAGACGACGGCGAGGCCCTCGGACTCGACGATGGCGGATGGGTCGCCCTGGCCGTCCAGCACCTTGGTGAGGACCTGCTTGGCGATCTTGTCGTTGATCTTCTTGCCGTCGACCAGGCCCTGCAGCTCGGCGACCTGCGCCGGCGTGATCGCGAGCTCCGGCAGCTCGGCCTCGCGGTCCTTCGCGATGCGGGCCAGCTCGCCCATCCACCACTTGCGGGCGCTCTGGGCGCTCGCTCCGGCGGCGACGGTGGACTCGATGAGGTCGAGGGCGTCGGCGTTGATGGCGTCGCGCATCTCGAGGTCGCTGAAGCCCCACTCCTCCCGCAGCCGGCGGCGACGGGCCGCGGGCAGCTCGGGCAGCGCGGCGCGGATCTCCTCGACCCACTCACGGCTGGGGGCGACCGGCACCAGATCGGGCTCGGGGAAGTAGCGGTAGTCCTCCGCGTCGGACTTCGGCCGGCCCGAGGAGGTGCCACCGGTGTCCTCGTGGAAGTGGCGGGTCTCCTGGAGGATCGACCCGCCGGCGTCGAGCACGCCCGCGTGGCGGGAGATCTCGGAGCGGACCGTCCGCTCGATCGAGCGGAACGAGTTCACGTTCTTGGTCTCGGTGCGGGTGCCCAGCGGTGACTGGGGCGTCTCGCGCAGGGAGACGTTGATGTCGGCGCGCACGTTGCCGCGCTCCATCCGCGCCTCGGAGACGTCGAGCGCACGGAAGATGTCGCGCAGGGTGCGCACGTAGGCGGCGGCGACCTCGGGAGCACGGCCCTTCGTGTGCGGGATCGGCTTGGTGACGATCTCGACCAGCGGCACGCCGGCGCGGTTGTAGTCGACCTGGGAGTGGGTGGCGCCGTGGATGCGCCCGGTGGCGCCGCCGACGTGGGTGTTCTTGCCGGCGTCCTCCTCCATGTGGGCGCGCTCGATCTCGACCCGGATGATCTCCCCGTCCTCGAGCTCCACGTCGACCCAGCCGTCGAAGGCGATGGGCTCGTCGTACTGCGAGGTCTGGAAGTTCTTGGTGAGGTCCGGGTAGAAGTACTGCTTGCGCGCGAAACGGCAGGTCTCGGCGATCGAGCAGTTCAGCGCCAGGCCGATCCGGATCGCGTACTCGACGGCCTTCCCGTTGACGACCGGCAGGGAGCCGGGCAGCCCCAGGGAGGTGGGGGTGATCGCGGTGTTCGGCTCGGCGGCGAAGATGTTCGGCGCCCCGTCGAACATCTTGGTGGCGGTGCCGAGCTCGACGTGGACCTCGATGCCGAGCACCGGGTCGTAGCGGTCGATCGCGTCGTCGAAGTCGACGAGGTCGATGTCGGTGGCAGTCATCAGTGTGCTCCTCCGGTGAGCTCGGGGGCCTTGGCCAGCAGCGGACCGCCCCAGGAGTCCTCCAGCAGCGCCTCCAGGGCGCCGCCCACCCGGTACAGGCGCTCGTCGGCGCGGGCCGGGGCGAGGAACTGGATGCCGGCGGGCAGGTCGTCCTCGGCGAGACCGCTGGGCAGCGAGATGCCCGGGACGCCGGCGAGGTTGGCGGGGATGGTGGCGATGTCGTTCATGTACATCGCGGTGGGATCGTCGACCTTCTCCCCGAGCCGGAAGGCGACGGTGGGAGCGGTGGGCGAGGCGAGCACGTCGACCTGCTCGAAGGCTGCGGCGAAATCTCGCTGCACGAGCGTGCGCACCTTCTGGGCGCTGCCGTAGTAGGCATCGAAATAGCCGGCCGAGAGGGCGTAGGTGCCCAGCAGGATCCGGCGCTTGACCTCGTCGCCGAAGCCGGCCCCGCGGGTCGCCTTCATGACGTTCTCCGCAGTGGGGTGGTCCTCGGGGACCACCCGCAGGCCGAAGCGCATGCCGTCGAACTTCGCGAGGTTCGAGGAGGCTTCCGAGGGCATGATCAGGTAGTAGGCGCCGAGGGCGTACTCGAAGTTCGGGCACTTCACACGCACGATCTCCGCGCCGGCGCGCTCGAGCTGGTCGAGGGACTCGGTGAAGCGGGCCCGGACCTCGGGGGCGAAGCCCTCCCCCTCGAGCTCCTCGATGACGCCCACGCGCAGCCCCTTGACGTCCTGGCTGCGGGCGGCCGCGGCGAGATCGCCGACGGGATCGGGCAGCGAGGTCGAGTCGTGGGGGTCGTGGCCGGCGATCAGCTGGTGCAGCAGCGCCGAGTCCTCGACGGTGCGGGTGACGGGACCGGCCTGGTCCAGCGAGCTGGCCATGGCGATCAGCCCATAGCGGGACACGGAGCCGTAGGTGGGCTTGACGCCCACGGTGCCGGTGACGGCGCCGGGCTGGCGGATCGACCCGCCGGTGTCGGTGCCGATCGCGAGCGGGGCCTCGTAGGCGCCGACGGCCGCCGCGGAGCCACCGCCGGAGCCGCCCGGGATCCGGTCACGGTCCCAGGGGTTGCGGGTGGGGCCGTAGGCGCTGGACTCGGTGGAGGAGCCCATCGCGAACTCGTCCATGTTGGTCTTGCCCAGCATCGGCAGTCCCGCGGCGCGGAGCTTCTGCACGAGCGTCGCGTCGTAGGGAGGGATCCAGCCCTCGAGGATCCTCGAGCCCGCGGTCGTGGGCTGGCCCTCGGTGACCACGACGTCCTTGACGGCGATGGGCACCCCGGCGAGGGCGTGCAGCTCCTCCCCGGCGGCGCGACGGGAATCCACGTCACGAGCCACGGAGAGGGCCTCGTCGGTATTGACGTGGAGGAACGCGTTCAGGTCGCCGTCGACGGCGGCGATGCGGTCCAGATGGGCGCGGGTGAGCTCCTCGGAGGAGACCTCCCCGGCACGGAGCGCGGCGGCCTGGGCCGACGCGCTGCGGCGGATCATGTCGGTCTGGTTCATAGGGCTGCTCACACTCATCATTCTTCGCCGAGGATCTGCGGGACGGCGAAGCGGCCGTCCTGCGCCTCAGGAGCGCCGGCGAGGGCCTGCTCCTGGGTCAGCGTGTTCTCGACGACGTCCTCGCGGAAGACGTTGGTCATGGCAATGGGGTGGGACGTCGCGGGGACTTCCTCGGTGGCGACCTCGGAGACGGAGGCGACAGCGTCCATGATGGAGTCGAACTCGCCGGCGAACCGGACGATCTCCTCCTCGGTGAGCTGGATCCGTGCGAGGTCGGCGAGGCGTGCGACGTCATCTCGTCCGATCGAAGGCATGGGGCTCATTCTAGGCCGGTCGACGTACTGGTGAGGAACGAGCCGGTAGGAGACGGGCAGACAGACCGAGTCGGTCGACGTACTGGTGAGGAACGAGCCGGTAGGAGACGGGCACACAGACCGAGTCGGTCGACGTACTGGTGAGGAACGAGCCGGTAGGAGACGGGCGCGCGGCTCAGGACGGGTCCTGGGGTGTCCGGCCCACCCGGTAGTGATAGCCGCCGATCCGGCGGAAACCGAGGTCCCGGTACAGGGTGCGCGCCGGGGTGTTGTCGGACTCGACCTCGAGCAGCACCCGGCGTGCTCCCTGGACCGCGGCGAGCGCGAGCAGGGTGCTGGACAGGGCGCGGCCCAGACCGCGGCGACGATGTGCGGGGTCCGCCGCGATCATGTTGAGCACGACCAGGGTCTCCTTCCCGGCGGTGACCAGGGCGGCGCGACCGACGGCGGCGTCCGCGACGTCTCCCGCCGGGAGCCGGACCTGGATCGCCGGGGTGCCGGCGAGGATGTCGCGCAGCGTCTCCCGCGCCTGGGGCCCCTCGCGCGGGGCCAGTCGCCAGGCGGCCTCGAACCACTCCTCGTCCAGCCCGCCGGTCGCGATCACGGCGGCGGGATGAGGGCGCGGCAGCGTGCCGGTCAGCGGCAGCTCCAGGATCTCGCTGTGGCCCACCGCCTCGTCCCCGCGAGCGGCGAGCAGCTCATCGAGCGCGGAGGGCGCGACCCCCTCGATGATCCGGTGCGTGGGCCGCTCCCCCGCCGCCGCGGCCAGGGCCTCCACCCGCTCCAGCGCGCTGGCGAGGCCATCGGGCGAGGTCGGGGGATCGAGCGCGAGGATGCTGTGGGCGCGCCGGGTGATCCCGCGCGAGCGCAGCAGGGCGAAGCCGTCGACATCGAGTCGCTGCATCGGACGCCAGCCGGCGATCAGCGCCTCGGCGAGGCGGGCGCCGGCGAGCGGGCGCAGGGACGGGGACGAGTCTCGGGAATGACGGGGCACGCGGGCGAGCCTACTCAGCGCTCCGGCTGACTCGACGCTCCGCCGGAGGTGGTCGTTAGACTGTCTCCTCCCGATCCGCCGCAGGCCGCCCGTCACGAAGGGACCTCGACATGACCGTCGATCCGCACAGCGACTACCACTCCCACGATCCCGAGGACAGTTCGGAGCGCTCGGAGGATCCGGCGATCCGTGAGGCGCAGGAGCTCGAGGAGCGGATGCGGCGCGCCCTGGCCACCAAGGAGGATCCGCTGCGCGATGGCGAGTCGACCTCGGAGCGGCTGCGCCGACTCGATGCCCAGGGCGTGGACGGGGAGTCCGCGGGCTCCTGAGCGCCGCCGCCCTCCGGGCGGTCGGTCTCAGCCCTCGCGCGACTCCGGCGGCGGCATCAGCAGGAACGGCAGGTAGAGCACGCCCGAGAGGTTGTACGGGAACGTGATGCGCATGATCGCCTTGATCCCCCAGTGCATCGAGAACGCGCCCAGCGCGAACAGCTTTCCCGCCCGGTGATCGAGCACGGCCAGCGGCGCACCCAGCTCGACCACCAGGGAGGTCGCCGCCATCAGGGTGAACAGCTCCTTGCGCGGGTACAGGGCCCTGCCCAGCGGGGAGGACTCCTCCCCCAGCATCTCCTTGCGCAGGGAGTCGAAGGCGACCTGCCCGCGCATGTTCGCGCCGTCCGCCCAGGACGCTCCCGCCCCGCCGGTGAACTTCGCGATCCCGGCGAGGAGATAGGTCAGGGAGACCGCGGCATTCATCGCGGTGGGGGTTGCGCCGTACATCCAGGAGCGCCGCGACGGGCGCAGCTGCCCGTCGCGCAGCAGCGCGTCGACGCTCAGCGCGTCGGCCGTCGGTGCCGCACCGAGCACCATGGTGTGCAGGACGAGATTGTTCTCGTGGTGATAGACCATCGACCACGAATTGCGGTACGAGAAGTTCCAGGTCTGCAGCGCGGAGTGCAGCGGCCCGACCACGCGGTGGCCGATCCCCGCCGTGAACAGTGCCCCGGTGACCAGGGACGCGTCCAGCAGGCGATCCGCGACCACGGGCGGCAGCGGCCGGCGCAGGACGCGGGCAGGGCCCACCGGCTCGAAGCTCGCCGGATCGGTGCGGTGGACACCGCGGTAGAGCTTCCGCCGCCTCCCCACGTGCCAGAGGTGGTAGCCGCCGACCGCGATCCTCAGCAGGGCGGGGGTCGTGGCAGTGGCCCGCGGTGCCAGGCGCCGACGTGCCGCGTGGGCCAGAGTGCGAAGAGTGCTCATGCCCTCGCCCCCTCGGTGACGCCCAGAGGGTCCTTGCCGGCGCGCAGGATCGCGCGGCCGGGCACCTCCGCCGACCCGCTGACCGTGAGCTTCGTCGTGAACTCCGCCCGCTCCGCGCCGCGCATGAAGGGATCCACGAGGTAGCGTCCGCGCACCACGTGCACGCGCAGCACTCCGCGGTCCACCGGGCGGTCCCGGTGGGCGATGAGCGAGGCGGCGTGCTCGGCGAGCACCGGACCGTCCCCGTCGCGCACGCGGCGGCGCACCTGCCGGCGCACGGCGTTCAGCCCGCCCGTGCCGAGATACGAGTAGTGCAGGGGCCGTGCGGTGCCGTCGGCCTCGATGCCCAGGAGGTGGGTGACCCAGTAGTGGTCGGCCCGCTTCGAGGAGAACATCGGGTAGTGGCTGAAGGGGAACGAGTCGCGCACCTCCTGCGGGGCCCGACCCAGGCGTCGTGCGGGCAGGGCGATCGCGGTGAGCAGCGCTCCGGTCAGCAGACCGGTGAGCACTCTGGTGGTCGTGGTGTCGGGGATGGATGCGCCCGGCGGGCGTCGGAAGGTGGCGTCCTCGCTCATGGGCCCACCGTAAAGGGGTGGAATGAGACAGATGTCCACGGAGATGAGAGCCCGATGAGAGTGGTCTCAGACTTCGTGCGGGGCCAACACCCCTCGGGGGACGGCGACGGTTCCTCCCCAGTCCCCATCGTCCACAGCGGGCGTCGTGGCGCCCGTGCGTCGGCGCTCCTTGCGACACTGGGGGCATGGACTCCTCTTCCGCGCCCGTCCCCCTCTCTCCTGCCGGCACCGGCGGTTCCGCGCTGCAGGTCGAGGCGCTCGAGGCCCTCCGCGCCCTCACCGGGAGCGCCGAGGCGAGCTTCCACGAGGGGCAGTTCGAGGCGATCGCCGCACTGGTCGAGGAGCGGCGTCGCGTGCTGGTGGTGCAGCGCACCGGCTGGGGGAAGTCCGCGGTCTACTTCCTCTCCGCACTGCTTCAGCGGCGGCGGGGCTCGGGTCCCGCCCTGATCATCTCGCCGCTGATCGCCCTGATGCGCGATCAGGTCGCCGCCGCACGGCGCGCCGGGGTGCGTGCGGAGGCGATCAGCTCGGCGAACCCCACCGAGTGGGCGGACATCGAGAGCGGGCTCGCGGCCGACGAGATCGACGTGCTGCTGGTCTCCCCCGAGCGTCTGGTCAATCCCCGGTTCCGGGAGGAGCAGCTGCCGCGCCTGGTGGAGCGCTGCGGACTGCTGGTGATCGACGAGGCCCACTGCATCTCGGACTGGGGCCACGACTTCCGCCCCGACTACCGACGCCTGCGGGACCTGGTCGGCGAGCTCGGTCCCGAGGTGCCCGTGCTCGCGACCACCGCGACCGCGAACAGCCGCGTCGTCTCCGACGTCGCCGAGCAGCTCGAGGTACCGGGCAGCGAGGTGCTGACCCTGCGCGGCGCCCTCACCCGGGACTCACTGAGGCTCGGCTGCCTGACTCTCGAGGACGATCGCGCGCGACTGGCCTATCTGGTGGAGCACCTCGATCAGCTGCCGGGCTCGGGCATCATCTACACGCTCACGGTCTCCGCCGCCGAGGACCTCGCTGATCTGCTGGACCGGCCGGGACGACGCGTCGCCGCGTACACCGGCCGCACCGACGCCGAGGAGCGGGCTGAGCTCGAGCGGGCGCTGAAGCACAACGAGGTCAAGGCGCTGGCCGCGACCAGCGCGCTGGGCATGGGATTCGACAAACCGGATCTGGGCTTCGTGGTGCATCTGGGAGCGCCGAGCTCCCCGGTCGCCTACTACCAGCAGGTGGGGCGTGCCGGACGTGCCACGGACACCGCCGAGGTGCTGCTCCTGCCCGGCCGTGAGGACCGTGCGATCTGGGAGTACTTCGCCACCGCCTCGATGCCCTCGCAGGAGAGCGCGAGCGCGGTGCTGAGCGCGCTGGCCTCGTCCGATCGGCCGCTGTCCACCCCAGCGCTCGAAGCCCGGGTGGACGTGCGTCGCACCGCGCTCGAGCTGCTGCTGAAGGTGCTCGCCGTCGACGGAGCGGTGCAGAACGTCAAGGGCGGCTGGATCGCGACCGGGGTCCCGTGGAGCTACGACGGCCCGCGGTACGAGAAGGTGGCCCGCGCGCGCCGCGAGGAACAGCAGGCGATGCTCGAGTACGAGCGGCTCGAGCCCGGGGATCCGGCGCAGTGCCGGATGATGTTCCTGGCCCGTCAGCTCGACGACGGGACCGCACGCCCCTGCGGTCGCTGCGATGTGTGCACCACCCCCTGGTATCCCGCGCCGGGGTCCGGCGCGCATGGCGCTGAGGGAGGATCCGCGGGCGCCGCCCAGCAGGTCTCCGCCGTCCTGGATCGCGTCGGGGTGCCGGTGGCGCCGCGGGCGCAGTGGCCCCAGGGCCTGGACAGGCTGGGAGTGACCGATGAGGACGGCAGGACCCCGCGCGGCAACATCCCCGCCGCCCTGCGTGCCGACGAGGGCAGGGCGCTGGCCCGCACCTCCGATCTCGGCTGGGCGACCCTGCTGCGTCAGGTGCTGCGCACCGACGAGGACGGACGCCCGATCGACTCCGAGGTCCCGGACGCCCTGGGACAGCGCATCGTCGAGGTGCTCGCGGCCTGGGACTGGCAGCAGCGCCCGGAGGCAGTGGTCGCGGTCCCCTCGGTGACGCGTCCCGGGCTCGTCGGCGCCCTCGCCGCAGGCATCGCCTCGGTGGGACGGCTCCAGCACCTCGGCGCCCTCGACCTCGCCCCCGACGCCGCGCCGCTGCGTCCGGGCGGGAACAGCGCCTTCCGCCTGGCGGATCTCTGGGACCGCTTCACGCTATCCGCCGAGCTGCAGCAGAGCCTCGCGGCGCTCGACGGCGCCCCGATCCTGCTGGTGGACGACTCGATCTCCTCCCGCTGGACCATGACCGTCGCCGCGCGTGCGCTGCGCCGTGCGGGCGCCGGTCCCGTGCTTCCTCTCGCGCTCGCACTGGACGCCTGAGCCGGCGGCAAGCACCAGCCGACCTCAGCCGCTCGTCAGCGGCTCAGTCCGCGTCCTGGCCCTCGCCCTCGCCCTGCTCGGCGCCCGCCTCAGCACCCGGCTCCTCGGCATCCGGCGCCCCGGCGTCCGCCGCGTCCTCGATCGCGACCGCCTCGGCGCCGCCCTCGAGCAGGGCGACGAAGCCGGCCTCATCGAGGATCCGCAGCCCCAGGTCCCGGGCCTTGGTCTCCTTGGAGCCGGCGTTCTCGCCGACGACCACGAAGTCGGTCTTCTTCGAGACGGAGCCCGAGGCCTTGCCGCCACGGGTGATGATCGCCTCCTTGGCACCGTCGCGGGAGAACCCGTCGAGCCCGCCGGTGACCACGACGGTCAGGCCCTCGAGGGTCTTGACGAAGCCCTCCTCGACCTCGTCGGCCATGCGCACGCCGGAAGCGGCCCAACCATCGACGATCTCGCGGTGCCAGTCCGTCTCGAACCACTCCACCACGGCCTCGGCGATGATCTGTCCGACGCCGTCGGCCTCCGCGAGCTGCTCCACGCCCGCCTCGCGGATCGCGTCCATCGTGCCGTAGGCCGTCGCCAGTGAGCGGGCCGCGGCCGGGCCGACGTGCCGGATCGACAGCGCCACCAGCACCCGCCACAACGGCTGAGCCTTCGCCTTCTCGAGCTCCGCGACGAGCTCCTCGGTGGTCTTCAGCGCCGTGGGCTCCTTGACCTGCTTCCACGAGTTCTGGCGCTTGTAATGCCGGAACTGGGGGCGGGTCCAGAAGGCGGGCTGGACGCGCCAGTCGCCCGTCGGCACCCCGTCGCGCCGTTCCGGCTGCCACACGACCACCTCGGCGAGTGCATCGGCGGTGAGGTCGAACAGGTCGGCGCCGGTGTCGATCACGGGCTGCTGCACGCCGGGCAGCAGCGGATCCTCCGCCGAGGTGATCCGCAGCAGCGGCACCCCGTCGGTCCCCTCGACCACGTCGCCGTTCTTCACGACCACGAAAGCGTCCAGCTCCGTGTCCGTGATGTCGCGGATCGGGAGGTAGATCGCATGGTCCTCGGTCAGCGCCGCGAGGGCCTCGGGACGGCGCTTGTCCGGGTCGGTCAGCGCGATCGCGCTCTCCTCGCCGAGGGACTCGATGTCGAAGGCGCCGCGGGAACCGGCATGCTCGACCCGGCCCGTGACCTGGGCGGGGCAGTCGCGACGGTTCGGGCAGCGCCAGTCCTTGTCCCCCTCCTTCTCGGGGCGGATCTCCGTGCCGCAGGCGGGGCACTCGGCGGGCATGACGAAGGGGCGCTCGGTGCCGTCGCGCAGCGACTCGACCGGGCCGAGGATCTCGGGGATCACGTCCCCGGCCTTGCGCAGCACGATCGTGTCACCGATCAGCACGCCCTTGCGCTCGACGTCGAACTGGTTGTGCAGCGTCGCCTTCTCCACGGTGGAGCCCGCGACCGTGACCGGCTCCATGATCCCGAAGGGGGTGACGCGGCCGGTGCGGCCCACCTGCACCTGGATGTCCAGCAGCTTGGTCGTCACCTCCTCGGGCGGGAACTTCACCGCGGTCGCCCAGCGCGGGGCGCGGGAGGTGGAGCCCAGCGCCCGCTGCTGCGCGAAGGAGTCGACCTTGACGACGATCCCGTCGATCTCGTGCTCGAGGTCGTGACGGTGCCCGCCATGGTGCTCGACGTAGGCGGCGACCTGATCGACGGTGTCGGACACGCCGAGGTGCGCGCTGGTGGGCAGGCCCCAGGACTTCAGCAGCTCGTACATCTCGCTCTGCGAGCCGACCGGCGGGTCCGGCCAGGCGCCGAGCCCGTGGACGGTCAGGCGCAGGGAGGCCAGGCGCGCCTCGCCGGCCTCACGCTCCAGGCCCTCCTTCTTCTCGAGCTGCTGGCGCAGACCGCCGGCGGCCGTGTTGCGGGGGTTGGCGAAGGTGGGGAAGCGCCGTATGGCGGCGAGCTGCTCGCGCTCCTCGTCGAAGGGACGCCTGCCGCTCGCGGCCCGCGACTCCCAGCGGGTGCGGGCCTCGGCGACGGCGCGCTCTCGCAGCTCGACCTGCAGCTCGTTCAGCCGTGCGAAGTCGTCGGTCGGCATGAACACCTCGCCGCGCACCTCCACCAGCGGCGGGTGCCCCTCGCCCTCCAGGCGCTGCGGGATCCCCTCGATGCGCAGGGCGTTGACGGTGACGTCCTCGCCGGTGCGGCCGTCGCCGCGGGTCGCGGCGGTGACCAGCTCGCCGTCCTCGTAGCGGAGATTGATCGCGAGCCCGTCGATCTTCAGCTCGGTGAGGAATCGCGTCCGACCGCCGAGCTCTGCAGCGGCGTGTGCGCACCACTCCCGCAGCTCCTCGAGGGAGAAGACGTTGTCCAGGCTCTGCATCCGCTCGGCATGGTCGATCGTGGGCAGCCCCGCCGCGAGCGCGCCGCCCACGGTGCGGGTGGGCGAGTCCTCAGCCGCCAGCTGGGGATTGGCCTGCTCGAGTCCGCGCAGCTCCTGCTCCAGCTCGTCATACTCGGCATCGGCCATGGTGGGAGCGTCGTGCTCGTAGTAGTCGACGCGCGCCTGCTCGATCCGGGCGGTGAGCTCGGCGATGCGCTGCTGAGCGGAGCTGTCGGAGCCGGCAGGACCCTCGGCGGCGGTATCGGTCGGCGCGTCGGAGTCAGCCGGAGCTGCGGTATCGGTCGACGCGGCGGAGTCGTCGGTGGCGCGGGGTCCCTGCTCGTTCGTGGTCACCGGAACATTGTGACGCACGGGGCCGACGAGCGCCCGTCCCCGCGGGGTGGGAGAGACCTCAGCGGACGAGGCGCTCCGCCCACGCCGGCGCCTGGCGCAGCAGCGCCTCGAGCGCCGACTCGTCGAGCAGGGTGGAGGTCTCCGGCTGCGTGGAGGGGTCGATGCGACCGGAGTGGACAGCGTGGGAAGCCCCGGTGTGCGCGATGGCGGCGACGCCCGCGGCATCGGCATCGGAGTGGCCCAGCCGCCGCCAGGTCTCCAGCATCATCTCGAGCTCGGGGCCGAGGTTCCCGCCAGGGCGGGGATCGACCACCACCTCGAGCACGGCGCCGTCGTCGCAGGCCTCGGCGATGCCCTCCCAGAGCGCGCGACCGGTCTCGGTGGTCAGCGGAGGCAGCCGCCGCGGGGCGATCGCCAGCCGCCGGATCCCGGCATCGCGGGCGGCGCGGAGCAGTCGCAGATCTGCGCCGACGCCGACGGTGACCTGGTCCGGGCCGAGGCCGAACTCCTCGAGAGCGACCATCAGGATGCGCCACAGCATCCCCACCTCGGGGGCCGGGACGGGGTCGTAGAGCCGACGGCCCGACGGGGTGGGGATCCGGCCCTCGTGGACCGCCGCCAGCGCGTCCTCCCGCAGCAGCACGTGCTGCTCGGCGCCCGGAACCCGTTCGGCGAGGATCCCGAGATGCTCGACCAGACCCTCCGCCAGCAGCATCGGCAGATCCCGCACCGCGCCGGGATCACCGAGTGTGCGCTCCCCCGACTGCAGGAAGGTCGCTGCGGACAGGGTCGCGGGACCCAGCGCGGTGGTCATCAGCGGTCCCTCGTAGCCCAGCAGCGCGATCCGAGCGGCGTCGAGCATCCGCTCCCGCAGCTCGCGGGCGTGCCGCCAGGCCTGTCCGGTGCCGGTGCCGAGGCGCCAGCCGTAGCTGACCAGGTCACCGGTGGTGTCGGCGAGCAGGGCGAGGGTCGCCGGGAGGAGGTGATCGGTGTCGTCCAGTCCCAGGGCCGAGGGCAGGTACATGCGCGTGGTGATCTGCTCCTCGAGGTCATCGCCCAGCAGCGCCCGCAGTCGCATCAGCGCGGCGAGGTGGGGGTCCGCCGGAAGTTCGAGGCGGAGCGACTCCTCCGGAGTGGGCGCCCGGAAGGTGCCGTCGCCGGTGAGGGTGACCAGTGGCTTCATGCGCGTCTCTCCAGGGTGGCGGCGGCGAGGACCCGGTCGGCGTCATAGAGGACGAGAGTCTGGCCGGGGGCGACGCCGCGGATGGGTGTGCTCAGCTCCACGCGCAGGACGGACCCGTCGGTGCCGTCCGTGGCGGGGGCCTCGAGGATCCGCGCCGGGGTCGCCTCGCCATGGGCACGGATCTGGGCGTGGACCTCCCTGCCCACCTCGAGCGGTTCGAAGGAGATCACGTCCGTGGCGACCAGCTCCCGGGTGGACAGCAGCTCGGCGGCGCCGATCACCACCTGGCGGGAGGTCGGATCGATGTCGACCACATAGCGGGGAGCACCGTCGGGTGCGGGCTGCTGGATGCCCAGTCCCCTGCGCTGGCCGATGGTGAAGCCGTGGGTGCCGCGGTGCGTTCCCAGGACCTCCCCGGTCTCGTCCACGACCTCCCCGGGCGATTCGCCGAGGTTCCGCTCGAGGAAGCCACGGGTGTCGCCGTCGGCGACGAAGCAGATGTCGTAGCTGTCGGGCTTGGTGGAGACGCCGAGGCCGCGGGTGCGCGCCTCGGCACGCACCTCGTCCTTGGTCGCGTACTCCCCGAGCGGGAACAGGGACCGGCCCACGGCCTCGGGGCCCATCACCGCGAGCACGTAGGACTGGTCCTTGTCCATGTTGCGCGAGCGGTGCAGCGACGGCGTCCCCTGCGGTCCGTCGGCGCGGATCGAGGCGTAGTGCCCGGTGCACACGGCGTCGAAGCCGAGCAGCGTCGCGCGCTCCAGGAGCGCGGCGAACTTGATCCGTTCGTTGCAGCGCACGCAGGGGTTCGGGGTGCGGCCGGCCGCGTACTCGGACAGGAAGTCCTCGACCACCAGGTCATGGAAGTCGTCCGAGAGGTCCCAGACGTAGTACGGGATGCCGATCTTCTCGGCGGCGCGTCGGGCATCGGAGGCGTCCTCGACGGTGCAGCAGCCGCGGGAGCCGGTGCGAGTCTGGTCCCGGTTCTTCGACAGCGCCATGTGCACGCCGACCACCTCGTGGCCGGCCTCGGCGGCGCGCGCCGCGGCGACGGCGGAATCCACTCCGCCGCTCATCGCTGCCAGCACCTTCATGCCCTGCCGCCTTCCCCGCTGATCTTCACAGTTCCTGCGCATCGAGTGTACGGAGGCGTGCGCCCGGGACGGGTGTCCGGTGAACGTGAGATGCGCCCCGTGCGGGCGGCGACGGGCGATCTCTCAGAGTGACAGCGCGCCCACGGCGCGGGCCCTGGCCAAGGATTCGGGCAGCGCCGCCAGCAGGATCTCGACGTCGCGGGCCGTGCTGGTCCAGCCCAGCGAGAGGCGCAGCGCTCCGCGCGATGCGCGATCGCTCACTCCCATCGCGGCCAGCACGGAGCTGGCCTGGGTCACTCCCGCGGAGCAGGCCGACCCTGCCGAGGAGTCCACCCCGCGCTCATCGAGCAGGAAGAGCAGCGCGTCGGAGTCCGCACCGGGGAACACGGCGTGCACGATGTGCCCGGACTGCGCGGCATCCGCCGGGAGCGTGAAGCGGACCTGCGGATCGATCTCCCGCAGTCCGTGACGGAGCCGCGAGGCCAGGGCCCGCAGTCGCGCGGACTCCTGCTCGCGCTCGGCGAGCACCTCCTCGAGCGCCGCGCAGAAGGCTGCGGCCTGGGCCGCGTCCAGAGTGCCCGAGCGCACTCCGCGCTGCTGGCCGCCGCCGGTGCTGAGCGCGGCGAAGGGGATCTCGGGCCGTGCCACCAGCACCCCCACCCCCACCGGGGCGCCGAGCTTGTGACCGGAGAGGGACATCAGATCCACGTCGTCCCAGCTCGGGAGCGCAACGTGGCCCACCCCCTGGACCGCGTCGGTGTGCACCAGGGTGCCGTGCGCCCGGGCCGTCCGTGCGAGCGCGGCGATGTCCTGCACGGCGCCGGTCTCGTTGTTGACCAGGGCGGCGCTGACCACTCCCACGTCCCCGCCGCCGAGCGCCTCGGCGATCCCGTCCGAGCGCAGCGCACCGACACCGTCCACCGGGAGCTCGCGCACCTCGAGCCCTGCGGTGCCGGCCGGTGCGGACAGGGACCGGGCGGTGGCGAGCACGGCGGGATGATCGCTCGCGGCCACCGCGACCGCCGTGCGCACGGGGTCCTTCTCCCGCAGCCCGAGCGGCACCGCGCGCAGCGCCAGGTTGTCCGCCTCGGTGCCGCCGGAGGTCATGAGCAGCCAGCTGCGCGGCACCCCGAGCAGCTCCGCGATCCGTGCGAGGGCCTCGTCGAGCACTCCTCGCGCCCGTCGGCCCGAGGTGTGCACGGAGGAGGGATTGCCGGGCACCGCGGAGGCCTCGAGGAAGGCGTCCCGTGCCGCCGGGCGCAGCACCGTGGTCGCGGCGTGGTCGAGATAGGCCCGCTCGTCCGCCCCGCCGGCGTGCTCTCCCGCGCCGACGCTCACCATGGCTTCACCGGATCGTCCTCGGATCCGCCGGGCTCATCCTCCCCGTCACCGCCCTGGGCATCTCGGTTGCGCTGCTCGAGCTCGTCGTCCTTCTGGTCCTCCTCGGAGTTCCCGTCGGTGGGAGCCTCCTCGTCGGGACCGTCGCCTTCAGGGTCCTCGCGGGTGGGGTCGCCGGGGTCCTGCTGGCCGGGGGTGCCTTCCTGCTCGTCACCGCCGCCCTGCTCCTGACCGCGGTCGTCGGGGTCGTTGCCGGCCTCCTCGTCGGCCTCCCGGCGCTTCTCCTCGACCCGCTCGCCGTTGTCCTCGGTGGTCTCGGAGTCCTCGTTGCCGGAGCCGGAGCCGCCTTCGCCCTCCCCCTCGCCGCCGCCTCCGCCGCCCGCGCAGGGGGCCAGCAGATCCTCGGCCTCGAAGAGGCGATCTGCCCGCGCCTGAGGGTCCTCGATCAGATCGGCCTGGCGCTCGATGGAGATCGCGAGGTTGTTGAGGATCTTGCACTGGGCGTGCAGCGGCGAGTTCAGATCGCTGTGGGCGTCCCATTCCTCCATCGCCGTGCGCAGCTCCTCCTCGGCAGCGGCGTCCTCGCCCTGCTGGAGCAGGGCGGTGCCCTTGGACAGGTGCGGCAGGTAGGGCTCGAACCAGTTGAGCCGCTCCACCGGTGCCAGGCGCTCGATCGCCGCGGGGTAGTCCTGCTTCTCGTAGGCGCCCAGATGCATCGCCTGCGTGATCGGCATCGAGACGAAGCGCACCGCCAGCAGCGCCAGCAGCACGATCAGCGGCGAGAGCACCACGAAGATGATGATCCGGGTCCGTCGCAGCCGCTTCACGTTCAGGCCGAAGTCCTTCGGGCTGCCGCTCGCCTCCTGCGCGAGCGCGGTGCCGGCTGCGCCGCCGGAGGCACCGGAGGGCCCGCTCGAGGCCGCGGGGCGGGGGTCCTGGGTCACCAGGGTGCTCATCTCTGCGCTCCTGAGATGTCGTAGCGGTCGAGCTTGCGCGGCAGGCGGTAGGTCATCTCTCCCAGCTCCCAGATCAGGAGCGCCGCCAGCGGGATGGCGGCGACCCAGTACCAGTCCTCGAAGCTCGCCACGCCGCGGCTGGACTCGGTCGGGATCGGCCGCAGCGTGATCCCCTCCATGGTCCCCTCGATCGCCGCCTCGGGGTCCTCGCGATGCAGATAGGGCACGCCCAGCTCCCCGGCGATGGTCTGCAGCTGCTCCTCGTCGATGCTCGAGATGCCCTGGCCGCCGTCCGGGCCGGTGATGTACTCGCCGTCGTCCGGGCCGCCCTGGGCCTTCATCGGGCCGCCCTCGGCGGTGCCGTAGCCGAGCACGCCCCCGCCATCGACGAAGCCCGCCGCCTGGCTGAAGGACTCCGAGTCCCGTTCATCGGTGTTCTCCCCGTCGGAGAGGAAGTAGACCAGCACGCTGGAGTCGGGGTCGTCGCGCTTGGCCTCGGAGATCTCCACCAGCAGCGGAGTCAGCGCGCGGTCCACGTTCGATCCGGTGGAGTAGGCGGTGGGCTCGGTGACCAGGGTGTCGATCCAGGCGCGCGCGGCACCGGCGTCCGTGGTGAGCGGCAGCTGCTGGGTGGCGGTCGAGTCGAAGGCGATGATCGAGTAGCGGGCGCCCTCGGTCATCCCCATGATCCGGTCCATGTCCGCCCGGACCCCGTCCAGCCGCGGCTGCTCGCCCGCATAGTCCTCGGCGTTCATCGATCCGGTGCGGTCCACCACGAAGAACACATTGGCGTTCATCCGCTCCGTCTGCTCCCCCTCGAGAGGGGTCACGGGTCGCAGCGCGACCACCAGCAGCAGCAGGACCATCAGCAGCCGGCGGCCCCACGCCACGCGCTGGCGGGGACGGCGCACCAGCAGCACGATGCACATCACCGCCATCGCGCCGAACAGGGGGATCGTGGCCCACAGGGGCATGAGGTGCTCGAGATACATCAGCGCGTCCTCCAGCCCAGCACCAGGATCCCCAGCAGGGACAGGAAGGTGAGCACGAAGCCCACGGCCGGATGGTCCGTCCTCAGCACGGTCGGCGTCGCACCCAGGACCTCTGCCTGGGTCTTCTGGATCTCCCCGATGATCGAGGGGATCGCGTCCGGATCGGAGGACTCGTACAGCGCACCGTCCTGATCCTCGGTGGCGCCCTCGAGCTCCTCGAAGCACTGGGGCCCGCACTCGTAGGCCCCGGGATAGAAGGTGTACAGGTCGATCTCTCGCGAGGACACCCGCTCGGTCGCCTCCTGGAGGGTGAAGATCGGCTCGCCGTTGACCTCGTTGTCGGTCGCGAAGATGATCGACCGCGAACGGTCCTCCTCCGCCTGGTCGAAGACCTGCGCGCAGGAGGCGAGGCCATCGGGCACGATCGAGGCCTCATCGGCGATGCCGCGGGTCCCCTCCACGAACTCGACGTACTGGCGCACCTTGTCCTCGGAGTAGTCCTGGGAGCCCAGCCGGTACCCGAACTCGTCGAAGTCGATCGCCTCGGCGCCGGCCTCGAGCTCGCGCTTGATGAGGTCGTAGTCGTTGGTCAGCGGGAACACGGTGCGGCTGGTCGAGTTGAAGATCGACAGCGCCACCCGCTCCCCCTCGAAGGTGTCGACCAGCTCGGCGAAGGTGGAGAGGATCTCGGTGTCGTACTCGTACATCGAGCCGGACACGTCCAGGCACAGCACGATGTCGCGGGAGGAGAACTCCGGGGTCGCGATGCGCTCGCTGGCGATCCTGCCCGAGAGCACCGAGGCGGAGATCACCGCGAGCACCGCGATCGCCACCTGCAGGACCCGCGCCACGCGGGCCGCCCGCTGGGCCCGCACGAAGCTCGGGATCCGGTCCATGTACTGAGAGTTCGCGACCAGCACCGGGGAGCGGCGCATGGCCCGCCGGTTCCAGAACGTGATCGCCCAGACCGCGAGCGCCGCCACCAGCAGCAGACCGGTGACCCACCAGAAGATCATGACCATGTGCGGATCACCTCCCGGGCCCGACGCACCGACTCGCGCAGATCGCGGTCCGAGGCCATCGCGAAGTCCGGCTCGTAGAGGTCCCCGATCAGCACGCCGACGGCGCGGGTCCGCTCATCCGCCAGCAGCGTCGCCAGATCCTGGCTGGTGACGTCATGCCCCGTGGTGCGCCGCACGAAACGTCGCATCACCCCGGTGAGCTCGTGGTGGCCCTCGCGGGCTCCCAGCTGGTCGGCCTCGTGGCGATCGGCGATGTCGTTGACCGCGCGCAGGAACTCCGCCTTCAGCGCCTCGACGTCGCTGGGGCGGCGCCGGAAGGCGATCCGCTTCTCGATGGCGCGGGTGATCTTCAGGGTGCCCACCACGAGCGCGAGGATCACCAGCACGCACAGCACCGCGAGGATCACCCAGGCGATCGAGTACTGGGGCGGAGCGATGATCTCGGGCGGCGCGGGATCGGCGCTCAGCGCGCCGCCGGCCCTGCCGAGCAGGGCTCCGGTGAGCCGGTCAGGCACGGGCATTGCGGTACTCCCTCGCCCGCAGCAGGGCGATCATGTCGTCCACGACGGTGGTCTCCCCCTGGGTGAGCATGTGGCTGACGTGCAGGCGATCCAGCATGTCGGAGATGCCCTCCCGGCGTGCCTCGCGGTAGGCGGCGACGTCGTGCGCGACCCGCTTCGAGGTGCGTGCCATCGAGCCGATCTCGCGGGGGGCGTCGACGTCCACGACGTCGTTCTCGAGCGCTGCGCCCTGCAGCGGATCGGCATCGGCGATCCGGATCACCAGCAGGTCGTGGCGGGTGGTCAGCCGGCGCAGCAGCGTGAAGTCCTCGACGCTCGGATGGGCCTCGTCGGTGATGATCGTCATCAGGGTGGGACGGGTGGTGACCCGGAAGGCGCGCTCCAGCAGCCAGGAGCTGCTGGCCGCACCGGCCGCCGTGGTGGTCGACTGCTGCACGGTGCGCAGCAGCAGCTCGAGATGCCCGTCGCTCGAGCGCGAGGGCAGCTGGATCGGCCGGCTCTCGTCGCCTGCGACCAGGCCCACCAGGTCGCCGTTCTTCTGCGCGAGGAAGCAGATCATGCCGGCGGCGAGGATCGCGGCATCGCGCTTGGAGCTTCCGTCGCCGGCGGTGGCGGCCATTGCCGCGGAGGTGTCCGCGACGATCGAGAGGTGCCGCACCCGCTCCTCGTTGAACTGCCGGATCAGCGGTTCGCCGGAGCGGGCGGTGGCCTTCCAGTCGATGTCGGAGATCTTGTCACCGGGCTGGTAGTACTTCAGGTCGTCGAAGTCCTCCCCGCTGCCCTTGAACAGCGAGCGGCCGCGGCCCTGGATCAGGCCGCGCGCCCGGTTCGAGGTATGCAGGTCGACTCGGGCCTTGACCCGGGTCAGCAGCGAGGTCGCCATGAGGTGGTGTCGCGCTCCGTCCGTCTCGTCCAGTGGGTCTCTCAGGGCATCGGCACGGCGTGGAACACCGCGTCGATGATCTGCTCGGGCTTGATGCCGCTGGCCAGGGCGTCGAAGGTGAGCACCAGGCGATGACGCAGCACTCCGTACCGCATGGCCCGCACATCATCGGGGGTGACATAGTCCCGGCCGCCCAGGAGGGCGTGGGCCTGTGCGACGCGCATCAGGGCGAGCGAGCCGCGGGGGCTCGCTCCCACGCGCACGGACTGGGTGAGGTTCGGGACCGGGCGCGGTCCGGAGCCGCGGGTGGTGAAGATCAGGTCGATGATGTAGCGCTTGACGGCAGGGTCCACGTACACCTGGTCGACCATCGCCTGGAGGAAGCGCACGTCCTCGAGGGTCACGGTGCCCACGGCCTCGCGCGGCCCGGTGAGGCTGCCGGCGGTGGAGCGGTCGAGGATCTCGTGCTCCTCGGCGGGGCGCGGGTAGGTGAGGATCTCCTTCATCAGGAAGCGATCCATCTGCGCCTCGGGGAGGACGTACGTGCCCTCCTCCTCGATCGGGTTCTGGGTGGCGAGGACCATGAACGGTTCGGGCAGCTTGTACACCTCGCCGCCGATGGAGGTCTGCCGCTCCTGCATCGCCTCGAGCATCGCGGACTGCGTCTTCGCGCTCGAGCGGTTGATCTCGTCCAGCAGCACCACGTTCGCGTGCACGGGACCGAGCTGCGTGGTGAAGGTGCCCGAGCCGTAGTTGAAGATCTGGGTGCCGATGATGTCGTTGGGCATCAGGTCCGGCGTGCACTGGATACGCGCGAAGGAGCCCGTGATCGAGGAGGCCAGGGCGCTCGCGGCGGTGGTCTTGGCCAGTCCCGGCACCGATTCCAGCAGCACGTGGCCACCGGCGGCGAGCGCGGCGACCAGGGTCATGCGCAGGTTCTCCTGTCCCACCACCCGGGACTGGAAGACCCCGGTGATGGTCCGGATGATCGCGCCGCTGCGCTCGAGGTCGCCGGGCGCGACCGCGGCGCTCGCGGGGGCGAAGTCCCCCGGGCGGCGCGAGGCCCCGCCTCCGGAGCGCCCGGGGCCCGGCGCAGAGGTGGCCGACGGTCCCGAGGCCGCAGGCGGCACGGCAGGCGGGGCTGCAGGGCGTCCCGGGTCTCCGGGATGCTGGCTGGGTGGGTTGCTCATGCGCTGCGGTTCCCCCGTCGTGCGTTCAACTCGTGCGGCTGGTGCTGCTGGTGCTCCCGCTCCGCGACCCGCGGCCGGCGACCCTCCCCCGAGGCGACCCGAGGCCGGACCGGCCGTGGCCGTGCGGATCCGCAGGGCGGATCTGTCGTGCGGGCGACCTCGCCCCGTCGGCGACGGATCGAGGACCACCGCGATGATCCTAGCGGCACCGGTCACCCCGAGGGCCATTCAGCCACGGCGCGGTGCGAGAATGCGCGGGTGCCAGCAGACCGTGACGATCGTGCGACTCCTCCCGTCGCCCCCACCTCTCCCGGCCTCGTGGTCGATGATCTGGGCCGGGGCACCTTCGCGGTCGCCGCGCCCCGCGCCGGCACGGTGGACCTGTGCATCCGCCGGGGCACCACCGAGCATCGTCAGCGCCTGCGCCACTTCGACGGAGGACTGCGCTGGGGCCACGTGACCGGGATGACCCCCGGGACCCGGTACGGGCTGCGGGTGGACGGTCCGTGGGATCCGGCGGGCGGGATGCTGTGCTCCCCGTACAAGCTGCTGCTGGATCCCTGGGGGCGCGGCGTCTCGCACTCCTCACCGCTGCTGAGCTCCTTCTTCCCCTTCGAGGTCGATGCGATGCTCGACCGCGTCGGGGACGGGTCGCGGCGCGACGAGGTCGACAACGGCGACGACGCGGTCTGGTCGGTCGTGGTCACCGACACCTTCGACTGGCAGGACGATCTGCGGCCGAAGGTCGACTGGGACTCCACCGTGCTCTACGAGATGCACGTGAAGGGCTTCACCGAGCTGCATCCCGATCTGCCGCCCGAGCAGCGCGGCACCTACGCCGGCCTCGGCCATCCGGCGGTGACCGGATACCTGCGCAGCCTGGGGGTGACCAGCGTCGAGCTGCTGCCGATCCATGCGGCGATGGACGAGGCGCACCTGACCCGGCTGGGGCTGACGAACTACTGGGGCTACTCGACGATGTCGTACTTCGCCCCGGACCCCTCCCTCGCCACCGCTGCGGCGCAGAACGCCGGGGCGCAGGCGGTGGTCGACGAGGTCCGGACCATGGTGCGCACCCTCCATGCCGCAGGATTCGAGGTCATCCTCGACGTGGTCTACAACCACACCGCCGAAGGGGGCGCCGACGGACCCTCCCTCTCGCTGCGCGGACTGGACAACCTCGAGTACTACTGGAGCGACCACGGTCGGTTCTTCGACGTCACCGGGACCGGCGGCACCCTGGACCCGCGCTCGGTGCACGTGATGGACCTGATCCTGGCCTCCCTGCGCTACTGGGTGCAGGAGATGCACGTGGACGGCTTCCGCTTCGATCTGGCGGCGACGCTGGGCCGTGACGACAGCGGCTTCCGCCCCGACCATCCGCTGCTGCGGGCGATCGCCACCGACCCCGTCCTGCGCGGGGTCAAGCTGATCGCGGAGCCCTGGGACGTGGGCACCGGCGGCTGGCAGACGGGAGGCTTCCCCGTGCCCTTCGCGGAGTGGAACGACGCCTTCCGCGACGACGTGCGCGCCTTCTGGCTCTCGGACCGGGCGATGCGCGAGCGCTCCGGGAACAGCGCCCTGGGAGGAGTCCGCGACCTCGCGACCCGGCTGGCCGGATCGAGCGACCTGTTCACGGCTCGCGACCCGCTCGAGCTGCCGCCGGGACGCAGCCTGCGCTCGCCCTGGGCCTCGATCAACTATGTCACCGCCCATGACGGCTTCACCCTGCGGGATCTCACCGTCTACGAGACCAAGCGCAACGACGCCAACGGCGAGGACAACCGGGACGGCACCTCGGACAACCGCTCCTACCACCACGGTCACGAGGGCGAGCTCCCGGACGGCGGCGAGGGCGTCGCCGGCGCACGGGAGATCGAGGCGGCGCGTCGCCGCACCGCACGCAGCATGCTCGCCACGCTGCTGCTGGCCTCCGGCACCCCGATGCTCACCGCCGGAGACGAGCGCGGACGCACCCAGCAGGGCAACAACAACGCCTACTGCCAGGACAACGAGATCTCCTGGGTGGAGTGGACCCGCAGCGCGCGGGCCGACGACCTGCGCGAGACCACCTCTCGGCTGCTCCGGCTGCGGGGCGAGCACCCCCAGCTGCGCTCGCCGCACTTCCTGCGCCCTGCGGAGCCCGCTGCGCTGGACGCCGGTCAGGTCGCCTGGTTCCGCGGCGACGGCCGGCCGATGACGCATGAGGACTGGATGGATCCCACGCAGCATCTGCTCGCGATGCTGCGTCCCGCGGTCCGCGGCCGTGAGGGCGCCGAGCACCTGCTCGTGATCCTCTCCTCCGAGGCCGCCGCGGTGCAGTTCCCGCTCCCCGAGGCGCCCTGGCCGCAGGGCGCCGCCCGGGTGCTGCTGGACACCGCCGCGGAGTCCCCCGGGTCGCTCGTCATCGCCCCGGTGGCCGACCGCACGGTCCGGATCGAGCCCGGAGCCGTGGTCGTCCTCGGGATCGCGGCCGACGCCGCAGGAGGTGCTCCCGAGCGGCTATCGTGAGGACCGTCACCGCGACCGTCGCAGAGCTGCTCGTCCAGGACGAGTGCTCAGGCAGGAGGGCCCATGTCCGAGACCACAGACCTCACGGGACTGGGAGCCGGCATCGGTCGGATCCCGATCATGGGGGTGCAGCCGGTGGTCGACGGCGGGCGGTTCCCCGCCCGCTGCGTCGAGGGCGAGACCGTGACGGTCAGCGCCAACGCCTTCCGTGAGGGGCACGACGCGATGGGGGTCCAGCTGGTGCTGGTCTCCCCCGACGGGCAGGAGAAGCGGCAGGCGCTGCGCTCGACCAACCCCGGATTGGATCTGTGGGAGACCACCATCCGCCCCGGGAGCACCGGGCACTGGTCCTTCCGGATCGAGGCCTATTCGGCGCCCTACGAGAGCTGGGCCCACACCGCCGAGGTGAAGATCCCCGCCGGGATCGACCCGGACCTGGTGTGCGCCGAGGGCGCCGTCGTGCTCACGCAGGTGCTGGCCGAGATCGAGGCCGGGACCCGCTCGGCGGCCGACGGCCCGGTGGTGCGCGCCGCTCTCGAGAGCCTGCGCTCCCCCGGACTGCCCGCCTCCTCGCGGGTCGCGCCCGCTCTGGCCGCCGACCTGCGCGGCATCCTCGCCGAGCGTCCGCTGCGCGAGGGGGTCACCGTCGCCGGTCCCTATCCGCTGATCGTCCAGCGGCCTCGGGCGCTGTACGGCTCCTGGTACGAGTTCTTCCCCCGCTCCGAAGGGGCGCACTTCGATCCCGAGCACGGCTGGACCTCCGGCACCCTGCGCACCGCCGCCCGCTCCCTGGACCGGATCGCCGCGATGGGCTTCGACGTCGCCTACCTCACTCCGATCCATCCGATCGGCACGACGTTCCGCAAGGGTCGCAACAACACCCTGGACCCTCAGCCCGGCGATCCGGGATCCCCCTACGCGATCGGTTCCCCCGAGGGCGGCCACGACGCGATCCACCCCGAGCTCGGCACCCTCGAGGACTTCGACGCCTTCGTCGCCCGGGCGAAGGAGCTCGACCTCGAGGTCGCCATGGACATCGCCCTGCAGTGCTCCCCCGACCATCCGTGGGTGAGCGAGCACCCCGAGTGGTTCACGGTGCGGGCCGACGGCACCATCGCCTACGCCGAGAACCCGCCGAAGAAGTACCAGGACATCTATCCCCTGAGCTTCGACACCGACTACGAGGGCCTGTACGCCGCGATCCGGGACATGCTCGAGCACTGGGTCGCGCACGGGGTGACGCTCTTCCGCGTGGACAACCCGCACACCAAGCCGGTGCGCTTCTGGGAGGAGCTGCTGGCGGAGTTCGATGCGAAGCACCCCGAGGTGATCTTCCTGGCCGAGGCGTTCACGCGCCCGACGATGATGCACACCCTGGGCAAGGTCGGCTACCACCAGTCCTACACCTACTTCACCTGGCGCGAGAGCGCGGAGGAGCTGCGGGAGTACCTCGAGGAGCTGGTGGTCTCCGCGCCGTACATGCGGCCGAGCTTCTGGCCCACCACCCACGACATCCTCACCCCCTACATGAGCTCGGGCGGGCGCAGGGCCTTCGTGCTGCGGGCGATCCTCGCCGCGACACTGGTGCCCACCTGGGGCATCTACAGCGGCTACGAGCTGGTCGAGGACGTCCCCCGGCCCGGCGCCCAGGAGCAGATCGACAACGAGAAGTACGAGTTCAAGCCCCGCGACCACGCCGGGGCGCTGGCACGCGGGGAGAGCCTCGAGCCGCTGCTGGCGAGGCTGAACCGGATCCGCCGCGAGCATCCCGCCCTGCAGACCCTCACCACGATCCGCTTCCACGAGGCCGCGGACGAGCAGGTGCTGGTGTTCTCCAAGCACCTCGACGCGGCCGCCACGGGCACCGGCTCCCCGGACACCGTGCTGGTGGTCTCGCTGACCGCTCACGATCGCGACGCCCGCACCTCCGTGCGTCTGGACCTCGACGCGCTCGGGGTCGGCGAGTCCTTCGAGGTCGAGGACCTGCTCACGGGTGAGCGGTTCCACTGGGGCCGCGAGCCCCACGTGATCCTGAGCGCGGCCGACCGGCCCGCGCACGTCCTGCGGATCGTCCACCCCGAGGAGACCTGAGACATGACCGAGATTCCCGACCGTTCCCGGGCCTCCCGCCCCTCCGCTCCCGCCGCCACCGGTGCCGCCGGTGTGCCGAATGCTCCCGATGGCGCCCCCGCCGGCTCCCCCGCCGTCGGCGGTCCCGTCGGCGGCTCCCCTGCCGTGCGCGCGACCGTGATGCCGCTGGGCGAGCACGAGCTCGGGGCGACCGCGACCGGCAGCTACCACGAGCCGCACTCCGTGCTCGGTGCCCACGAGTACGAGGGTCGCGTCACCGTGCGCACCCTCAAGCCGCTCGCCCAGGAGGTCGCGGTGGTGCTGCCCGACGGCGGCGTCCACACCATGGAGCA
>NZ_DASVGJ010000060.1:0-188396 GCF_036379615.1 Brachybacterium sp. | reverse complement strand
CCCCCCCCCTCCGCTGACCGCTGCCCTCACCGGGCCTGGCGCCTCACTGGGCGCCGCGATTGCCCGTCTTCGGGCTGTCGATGGTGAACTGCGGGGAGGTGAACGTCTCCCAGTGGTCCGGGTTCTCCGGATCACCCAGGGGCTTCAGCACCTTCATCTCCAGGAAGTAGTCACCGTTCTTCACGGACTTGAGCTTCTCATTCCGCAGCGCATAGCTGCCGTCCCATCCGAAGACCTCCGGCTCGCCCGAGCGCCCCAGGTGATCCGACGCCGCGATCGGGCTGTCGGTCGGGCTGACCGGCTTGGGCCTGCCCGCGCCGTTGATCCGGTAGGCGTCGATCTCGAGCCGCTCGACGGGGTAGCCGAAGTAGTACGCGAGATAGGGGATGTCCCCATTCTGCATCGTGTACGTGTGGCCGCCCTCGGGATCCAGCAGCACGCCGCCGGCTCCGTCGGAGACGCCCAGGGCGGGCAGGCCCATCCCCTGGTCATCCAGCACCGGCAGCGCCTGGTAGTCCCCGGAGAGTCCGGCGAAGGGCACGACGATGTCGTCCTCCGCGCCGGTCAGGGTGACCCAGCCGCCGTAGATGATGCCGTCCTCGCCGAAGTCCTCGCCGAGGGTGACGGCGAGCTCGGTGCTGGCGCCGGCGGGCACGGTGACCGTGTCGGCGCCGAGCTCGGTGGTGGCCGGGGCGTCGTAGAACCCCGGGTCATCGGTGGGATGGCTGGTGGCGATCCCATGACGCACGCCGACCGTGTAGGTCTGCTCCACGTCGGAGTCGTTGCTGACGGTGAGCGTGACGGTCTGCGGTCCGTCCTCCCCCTCGCCGAGGGAGATCGAGCGCTGATCGACGCGGGTGGTGCCGTGCAGAGCACCGACCATGTCGAGCAGGCCCGCGCCCTGTCGGTGGACCGGCTCGAGGTAGCCGGCCTCCGGCATCAGCGACCAGGTGAGCTGGTCCGCGCTGTTCATCATCGCGGTCTTCACATCGCCCGGAGCGAGCTCCGGTGTCGCCTCCAGCAGCAGTGCTGCCGCTCCCGCCACATGCGGGGCCGCCATCGAGGTGCCGGACTTGGCGCCATGACCGCCCTGCTCGAGCGGGATGGTGGACCAGATCGCGCCGCCCGGGGCGGCGATGTCCGGCTTCAGGGAGAGCTCGGCGGTGAGGCCGTAGGAGGAGAACTCCGAGACCAGCCCGCCGGTCGCGTTCTCCGCCACCACGGTGCCCTCCTGCCAGGCCCAGGTCGCATCGCCCGCGGCGAGCGCCTCCTGCAGGGCGAGGCCGTCGGCCTGGCTGATCATCACCACGGGGACCGTGATCGCCGGGTCACCCTCGACGGTCGGGTTCACGCTGCCGGGGGCGTTGTTGTAGAGGATCACGGCGTCGTAGCCGGCCTCCTGGCCGGCGAGGGCCTTCTCGTAGAAGGAGCAGACCCCGCGCTCGATGAGCAGGGCCTGACCGGGTCCGGTCGCCGCGGGGACCGCGGAGGCTGTGCACCCCTGAGCCTCGGGAGTGCCCGGGGCGCCGGCCGAGATCAGGGAGAGCTCGCCGGTGGTGGGGATGTCGGTCCCGCCGGTGGCGCCGGCGTGGGGGATCTCCTGCCCGGCCGCGGTCGCGTAGGGCGAGCGCAGGTGGGTGTTGTCCACGGAGGCGACGGTGATCGCGTCGGCCGAGACGCCGGGGGCGCCGCTGGAGAAGGTGCCCGCGGTGCCCTCGTTCCCGGCGGAGATCACCATGGTGATCCCGTTGTCGGTCATGACATCGGACATCTGCGCGGTCGGATAGTCCTGCCAGGTCGCGAAGCTCGCCCCGAGGGACATGTTCACCACGTCGGCGCCGTCGGCCATCGCCCGCTCCATCGCCTCGAGGATCACCTCGGTGCTGCTGGAGCCCTCGCAGCCGAACACCCGGTAGGAGAGCAGGTCCACGCCGGGGGCCACCCCGAGCACCCCGCCGGCGTCGGGATCGCCGTCGGCGCCGACGATCCCCGCGACATGGGAGCCGTGGCCGCCGCAGTCGTCCGGGTACTTATCCGGGTCGACGGCGCTGCCGGCCACACGGGCGTCGTAGTCGTCGCCCACGAAGTCGTATCCGCCCACGACCCGGTCCCCCGGGAAGTCCGCGGTCTGATCGTTCGTGCCGGAACCGCCGAAGTCGGGGTGGTTGTAGTCGATGCCCGAGTCGATCACGGCGACGGTGACGCCTGCGCCGGTGAGACCGTCGACCTGCTGGAGCTGGTCGACACCGGTCATGGCGTTGCCGTAGACGTCCTGCGGGGAGGCGTCGCTCGGCTCGGGCGCGGACACCTCGAGCACCGGATACACGGCCCGCACACCGCTGACGGTGCGGAGCTTGGCGACGTCGGCGTCGTTCATCGACACCGACATGCCGTTCCAGCCGGTCACGAAGGTCTCCTCGATCTCCATCGGGATCTCCGCGGCCTCGGCCCGTTCGTGGACCTGCTCCTGGGCGCGCGCGTTCGTCGAGGCGCTGCCCCCGCGCTTCACCGGGTCCCCGGCGACCTCGACCAGCCAGCGGCCGGGGATCGCGGTCTCGGCGGCGTCCAGGACGTCCTCCGGGGTGGGGACCTCGACGCCGAGGTCCGAGGCGGACCCCAGGTGCTCTGGGCCGTCGCCGTCGGCGAGAGCGGGTGGGGCGGCCAGCAGGCCGGCGACCAGGGCGGCCCCGGCTCCGGCCGCGAGCACTCCGCGGGCTCTGGGCAGATCTGAACGGTTGACATGCATCGTCGCATTCCTCCGGGGTGGGTGAGGGGTGAGGGATGTGCCGCGCGTCCTCGCGCCCAGGAGCTCCCGGTGCACACCACCGTCCAGCATTCCATCATGGGATGTTCAGCGACGGGGGCGAATCACGAGATCCGCGGCGGGAGCGCTGCCCGACCTGCGCGTGTCGCCCCGCGCCCGTCGTCCCTTCTGTCCCCGGTCAGGGGGCTTCGGTCTCGCGGAGGATCTCGATCCCCGCAGGCTCCGGCAGCAGCGCCTCGAGCGGGCCCGACGACACGAGGTCGTGCTCGCCGTCGTGCTCGATCCCGCCGTGCCCGATCGCGGGGCCGGCCGGGATGAGGCTGAGCATGCTCAGCAGCCCGTCGTCGATCTGCAGCTCGATCAGGAGGCGTCGTCCCTCGTGGACGAAGGCGCCGCGCACGGGCCAGGTCTGGTGCCGGGGCACGGCGCGCTGGGCGGTCTCGGGGACGAGCAGCCACACCTCTGCCTCGTCGGCGGGACCGTGGGCGCGGGTGCTAGGGAGCTGCGCTCGCAGCGCGGCCGCCCCGGGCAGGTCGGTGCCGTCGGCGGACGGCGCGAGCAGGTGCGCCACCGCTGCGCGGACCGCGTCCGGGAGGTCCCGCTGGGAGGCGAGGTCCTCGGCCCAGCTGTCGGCCCCGGCTCCGCCGTCGGCCTCGAGCTCGCCCCGCCGCCGTGCGCTGCGCGCCTCGAGGCCGTACACCACGAGGGTGCCGGCCGCGCCGAGGGCGGCGAGCACCCACCGGGGCCGGCCCACGCCGCCGCGGCCCAGTGCGTCGATCACCCGGGCATCGAGGTGCTCGGCGAGGTCCATCAGCCCCAGGGTCGCCGCGCCGACGAGCACCCCGTCCACCCCGCGCGAGAGCAGCGCCTCCTCCTCGCGCGTGGTGTCGGCGACGAGCAGTCCGCTCGCCGCGGCGGTGCCGAGACGGTAGGCGGCACGCCCCCACGGCCCCTGGCGCCGGGGCTCGACGAGGGAGAGGCCGCCCACCACGGCCGCGGCGACAGCAGGACGGAGCACGGAGCGCACGGACACCGCGGATCGCGGAGGCGCCGCGGAGGGTTCGGGCGCTGCGGAGGACGAAGAGGCCGAGGTCATGAGCAGATACTACGGCTCACGGGGCGGTGCGTCCTCGCCGTATACCCTCGCACCGTGGACATTCCCGCCGACACCGCCTCCCCGCCGCGGCAGGACCCGACGGTGACTCCGCGGCGGCACGCGCCCACGCGCCGGTTGGCGCCGGTGATGCTCGCGATCGCGGCGACCCTCGCCTACGGCGTGCTGGGCTCCCAGCAGTACCGCAATCTCGTCGCCCGGTCGTGGGACCTGGGGATCTTCACCCAGCTCGCCCGGGCCTACGGCGAGATGCGCGCCCCGATCGTTCCGATCAAGGGCGATGCGGTGAATCTGCTCGGCGACCACTTCCATCCGCTGCTGGTGCTGCTGGCACCGGTGTGGTGGGTCTGGCCCTCGGGCGAGGCGCTGCTGTGGACGCAGGCGCTGCTCTTCGGCGTCTCCGCGATCCCGCTGACGCGCCTGGCGATCGACCGGCTCGGAACGCGGCTCGGCACCCTCGCCGGCGCCGCCTACGTCTTCTCCTTCGGCCTGCAGTCCGCCGCCGCGGTCCAGTTCCACGAGATCGCCTTCGCGGTGCCCCTGCTGGCGCTGTCGCTGACGGCGCTGCTGGAGGGGCGGGTGCGAGCCGCTGTCCTGTGGGCGGCGCCGCTGGTGCTGGTCAAGGAGGACCTGGGCCTGACGGTCGCCCTGCTCGGGGTGCTGATCGCGCTGCGCCATCGCCCCCACCGCGGCGAGGGGCTCGCGCTGGCCGGCTGGGGGGCGGGGTGGTTCGTGCTGTCGACCTTCGTGCTCCTGCCGCTGCTGAACACCGCCGGGCAGTACGACTACACCGACAACCTCGGCTCGCCGCTGGAGGTGCTCTGGCCACCGGTCAAATGGCTGACCGCGCTGATGCTGCTGCTCGCGGCCGGGATCATCGGCGGCCGGTCACCGCTGATCGTCCTGATGCTGCCCACCCTCGCCTGGCGCTTCACCGGGACAGTCGAGTTCTACTGGGACTGGTACTGGCACTACAACGCGGTGCTGATGCCGATCGCGCTGGCCGCGCTGCTCGACGCCCTCGGGGACCCTCGCACAGGGCGGGCAGCGGCCTGGTGGCGCACCGATGCCCCACGTCCCGCGCGCACTGTGCGCCGCACCGCCGTCGCGGTCTCCCTCGCGGTCACCCTGGTGCTGGGCCCGGCGATGCCGGTCCTCGACGTGCTGCGACCCGGGCAGTGGGAGCCGACCTGGCGGGCGGAGCCTGCGGCGGCGGCCCTCGAGGCGGTGCCCGACGGGGCGGTGCTCGCCGTGGACATCACGCTCATGGCCCCGGCGGTCCCCGACCACGATGTGCAGTGGCTGCACGGCCCCAACCAGCGAGTCCCCGACTGCGTGCTCACCGATGAGTTCGCCTTCTCCTGGAGCGGGGCCCCGCCGTCGGATGTGGTGGCCTGGGCGCAGGAGGAGTGGGAGGTCGAGTACCACGAGGACTACTCCGAGGGCGGGTTCACGGTGGTGTGTCGGCCGTAGCGCCGCTGGTGGGGCTCTCCGAGTCTGTACCGCCCGGTGTCCCCGTCCCGCCGTCGTCCCCGTCGCCCACCTCGTCCTCAGTCGGCGGGTCCATGGGTTCCGAGGTCTCCGGCGGGTCCGACGGGGTGGTGGGGTCCGTCGCCGGGTCCTCGGGATCCGCCGGAGCGGTGGTCTCCGGGGGCGTGGTGCCGGGACCTTCCGGAGGGGTCGGATCCTCGGGCGTCGCCGGGGCCGGAGGGGTCGGATCCTCGGGCGTCGCCGGGGCCGGAGGGGTCCAGCTGTCGCCGCCCCCGTTGCCGCCGTCTCCCCCTGCGGTGCCGCTGCCCCCGTTGCTGCCGCCGGAGGAGCCGCCGCCGTTCCCTCGCTGGCCGCCCCCGCGGTGCTCGGCAGGTGCCGGCCGCTGCTCGTGGTCGGCAGGGTCCTCAGCACCGCGCTCGGCACTGTCCTCAGCACTGTCCTCGGCGTCGGCGTCCTCCTCGACGGGCTCGGCGGGCTCGGGAGGGACCGTCTCCTCCGCCGCTCCGGTCTCCTCGGACGAGGGCGTGGCCGAGGGACCGTCCTCCTCGGGGATCGCCTCGGCCGGCACCGGCTGCTCGCCGCCGCCGTCGGAGGGGCCGGAGCCTGCGGGCAGCTCCTCCACCTCCTGCGGCGGCTCCTGCTGGGTGTCCCCCGCCAGGGCCGAGAACGGCCCCATCCCGAACGCGCCGAGACCGGACACCGCGCCGACGATCACGACGCTCGCGAGGGCGAGCGCGCGCAGCAGCCTCTGCGAGGAGGGCAGCGGCACCGCACTGCGAATGCCGGTGGCGCGTCTCCGGCTCCTTCCGGACCCCATCCGTGCTCCCCCTCCCGGATCGATGAGTAGTCGGGCCGTCGGCCCTACAGGTCAGAGTACTGTTCCAGGGCCGTCCCCGGCGTCGCACCAGCTCCGCGCGGTCGGCGTCACACCGTGTCCGCGCGATCGGCGGCGGGGCGTCGGCCCCGATGGTGGCGCGGGTCGATCTGCGCCTTGACCCGCTGCGTCCGCTCCCGTTCGACGCGTGCGGACTGCAGGCGCAGCCGCCAGGGCGAGAGCCGCTCCGCGGCGAGGGCGAGCTGCAGACCGCGCGAGAGCGCGAGGTCCGTCGCGGAGACCGGCAGAGCTGCGAGCTCGGCGGCCCGCTCGGGCAGCTGGTGCGCGGTCCCGCAGGCGCTCCAGCGAGCGGCGACCTGGAGGATCCGGCTGCGGGTGTCGAGGATCGAATGCCGTGCGCCGGGCACCTCGAGCAGGCGCGCCGAGGGGATCCGCTCCGCGAGCTCGCGGGCGATCCGCGGCGGCGAGACCAGATCCTGGGTGCCGGTGATCACCAGTGTCGGCGCGGTGATCGCCGGAGCGAGCTGGTGCAGGTCCAGCCGCTCCTGCTGAAACGGCGGCACTGCCCGTCCCTGCTCCGCCTCGAGCAGCAGGGGATCCAGCGGACCGCCGTCGGCGTGATGGCCCCGGCCCAGCTCGGTGTGGGCGATCCGCGCGGTGAGATCATGCTCCATGACGTACGGCGTGGACTGCAGCCACGCCTGGTTGAGCACCTGGCGCACGCTCGTCCAGGTGAGGCTCCCGCGGCCCAGGGCCAGCAGGTCCACAAGATCCCGCACCGCCTCCGGACCGCCGTGCTCATGGACCGCGAGCACCACGGGCCCGGCGCGGCGGGCGTCGACCGTCCCCTCCTCCACCAGGCGGCGCAGGGTGCTGGCGGTCGTCGAGGTCGACGGCTCCTCGCCCTCCCAGTACAGGGCGCGCAGGGTCTGCTGGGCGACGGCCTGATCCCCGGAACCGGTCAGCGGGGAGTCGAGCACCAGTGAATGCACCCGGTGCGGGTGCAGGATCGCGAGCACCTGGGCGAGGTAGGCGCCGTACCCGCTGCCCACCACGGCCGCCTGCTCGATGCGGGCGTGGTCGAGCACGGCCAGCAGGTCCCCGATCACCTCCCGCAGGGTCATCACGTGCGCGGGGAGCTCCTCGCCCTCGGCGTCGAGACGGGAGAGGCCGACCCCGCGGTGCTCCATCATCACCACGTCCAGACCGCGGCCTGCCAGGCTGCGCCGCAGCACGTCGTAGGGCAGCACTGAGGCCCGAGCGGGACCGTCGGGGATGATCAGCACCGGCACCTGCGGTGCGGCGATGCCGAGCGGCGGCGCCGCGGTCGCGGGCCCGCGGGACGGACCGCCACCGGCTCGGCGCGGTCGTGCACCGGGGCGCGGGCGGCGCGGCACGGTGCGCGCGTAGCGCAGCGGGAACAGCCGAGGATCCTCGGTGGAGAACTCGCGATAGACCGTCATCAGGTCGTTGCGCAGCTGGAGCAGGTCGTCCTGCGCCGCGCGGTCGAAGAGGTCGGCGGTCAGGGAGCGGGCGGTCGCACGGGACACGGAGGCCGCCCTCATTCCCCGGTCCGGCCGTCCAGCAGCTCCACCAGGATGTCGAGCTGCCCGGCGTGGCGTGCGGTCTCCTCGACCATGTGGGTCAGCACCCAGCGCACGGTGCGCGGCGCGTTCCCGCCGCGCAGCTCCTCCTCGGGGTCCCGGCCGCTGAGCTGGGCCCGCGACTGATCGGTGGCGGCGAGATAGTCGGCGAGCGCCTCGCGGAGCGAGGCCTCCGGGGCCAGGGACCACTCCCGGCGGGTGTCGTGACCGTCGGACCACCGGTAGCCGACGTCCTCGAGCGGCACACCGCCCAGGACCTCCCGGAACCAGTAGCGCTCGATGTCCGCCAGATGATGGAGCATGCCGGTCACGGTGGTCTCGGAGCTGACGAGTCTGCGGGATGCCTGCGCGTCGTCGAGCCCCTCGGCCTTCCACCGGATCGTGGCGCGCAGGAAGTCGAGGAACCCCTCGAGGGTCTCGCGCTCCCCGGCCAGCAGCGGCGGCTCCGGGCGGCTCGCGCCCACGGCGGCGGCGTCGCCCTGCGCGGCAGCCGTGCCGTCCCCCGCGCCAGCGGTGCCGGGCTCGGGGGTCTGCTGTTCCGCGGCGAGGCGATCCACGAGCGCATCGAGGTCCTCGACCGGTACGCCCGACGGGGAGGGCACGGGTGCGGGATCAGGGGCCGACCCGCCGACGGTCATGAGCCCGCCCCGATGGTGTCCCACAGGAAGGTGTACAGCAGCGCATTCATCCGAGCCGCCTGCTCATTGGTCGCGGCGCCGCCATGGCCCCCCTCGATGTTCTCCCAGGAGCGCACATCGGCCCCGAGCGACTCCAGCGCGGCGGTGAACTTCCGGGCATGGCCGGGATGCACCCGATCATCGCGCGTGGAGGTCAGCACGAAGGTCGGCGGGTACTGCTGCGCCTGTGCCTCCTCGAGCAGGTGGTACGGGCTGAAGGTGCGCACGTACTCCCAGTCCTCGGTATCCGGGTCCCCGTACTCGGCCATCCAGGACGCACCGGCCAGCAGATGGCTGTACCGCTTCATGTCCAGCAGCGGCACCTGGATGATCACCGCGCCGAACAGCTCCGGGTACTGAGTGAGCATGTTGCCGGTGAGCAGGCCGCCGTTGGAGCCGCCGCGCACGGCGAGGTGCTCGCGGTCGGTGACCCCGCGCTCCAGCAGGTCCTTCGCCACCGAGGAGAAGTCCTCGTAGGCGCGGTGGCGGTTCTCCTTGAGGGCGGCCTGGTGCCAGCGGGGACCGTATTCGCCACCGCCGCGGATGTTGGCCAGCACATAGGTGCCGCCGCGCTCGAGCCAGGTCTTGCCGATCGCCCCCAGGTAGGAGGGGGTCAGCGAGATCTCGAAGCCGCCGTAGCCGTACAGCAGCGTCGGCCGCGGGCCGTCGGGCGCCTGGGCCCCGCCCTCGGTGCCCGCCGCACCGCCTTCGGTGCCGGCCGCGCCGCCTTCGGTGCCCGCCGCGCCGCCCGCCGTCCCGACAGCGCCCAGCCGGGAGATCTCGAAGTACGGGATGCGGGTGCCGTCGTCGCTGAGGGCGAAGTGCTGGCTGACATCGAGACCCTCGGCGTCGAATCGCGCCGGGGCGGACTTCACGAGCTCGAGCGCACCGGGCTCCCCGCCCTCCGCGACCCCCGAGAGGTCGCCCAGCAGCAGCCGCGTCGGTTCGATGAAGTCGGTGACGCTCACCCACACCTCATCGTTCTCGTCCGCGTCGACCGCGGAGACCCCGATCGCGCCGCGCAGCTCGGGATAGAGATCCTGGCGCACCCACGCACCGTGCTCGTCGCGGGTGTGCACCTCCAGTCGGTGCACGACGTCCTCGAGGATCGAGAGCACCACGGCGGTTCGGGTGATGGTCATGTCCGCCAGCGAGGTGGTCTCGGTGGGGGTGAACAGCATGTGCAGCTCCGGCTCCCCCGCGAGGAAGCGGGCGAAGTCCCCGACGACCAGGGAGCCGGACGGATACGTCGCCTCCCCGATCTCCCACTCGCTGCGGGGGCTGAAGATGCCCAGATCGCGATGCGCGCTCGCCTCGAGATCCGCGGGGACCTCGAGCCGGGTGAGCGCGGGCGGCTCCTGTGCGCGGTCCACCACGTGGATCGTGCTGTCGTAGAAAGCGTGCGCCTCGATCACCCAGTCGCGCTCCCAGCCGGGCGTCGAGTCGTGGGCGGCGAAGACGGCCATGTCCGCCTCGGCGACCTCGTGGACGAGCTGGGCCTCCGCGAGCTCCGTGCCGCGGCGCCAGAGACGGGCCTGGCGGGCGTAGCCGGAGCTGGTCATCGTGCCCTCGCCGAAGTCGGTGGCGACCCAGACGGTGTCGACGTCGATCCACCCGAGGGACCCCTTGGCCTCGGGACGCTCGAACCCGCCCTCGGCGGCGGTCACGAAGGAGAGGGTCTCGAGATCGAACTCGCGGGTGACATCGGCATCCGAGCCGCCGTGGGAGAGGTCGATCAGGGCATGACGGTAGAGCTCCCCCTCCGCCGCTCCCGCGGGGCGCAGCAGCCGCGCGCCGTGCCACACCCAGTCCTCCCCCTCGGCCTCGTTGAGCGCGTCGACGTCCAGCAGCACCTCCCACTCGGGCTGATCGGTCCGGTAGGACTCCAGGGGGGTGCGGCGCCACAGCCCGCGCTCGTGCTCGGCGTCGGTCCAGAAGTTGTAGAGGAAGTCCCCGCGCTTGGTGACCCCGGGGATGCGGTCCTTCGCGTCGAGGATCTCGCGGATCTCTGCCTGCAGCGTCTCCGCGAGCGGCGGGCCGGACGGGTCCCGGGGGTCGGGGACCGCGTCGATCTCCGACTCCGCGGCGGCGTTGCGCTCCCGCACCCAGCTCAGCGCCTTCTCGCCGGTGACCTCCTCGAGCCACTGATGCGGGTCCGTGCTCCCATCGGGGGCGGGCAGCTGCGGGCCGGCTGTCGGCGTCGACGGGGTCTGAGTCATCGGTTCTCCTGCTCGGGGTCGGTGGTACCAGTGGTGCCGGTCGTGCCGTGGAGAGCGGCGCTGGCGAGGAAGTCGGTGAGCGTGCGCTTCCAGGCGGCCTTCCAGACCTCCCGGCCGTCGGCGGTCTCGATGCCCTTGTGCTCCAGGCCGAGGGTGCTGCGCCCGTCGTCCTTGGCGGTGATGTTCACCGAGAGCCGGGTCCCGTCGTCGACCGCCGCGCGCCAGTAGCGCCATGCCGCGGTGTCGGTGAGGGAGGGGTCGGCGAGACCGAGCTCCTCGCGGCGCTCGGGCGTCATGAAGGCGTGCCAGCGCTCGCGCACGGAGTCCGGATCCCCGGGCACAGTGCGGGAGGCGGAAGCGGAGAAGTCGCCATCGCAGCTCTGCCCGACCACTCGCCGGCCGATGACCTGCTCGTAGGCGACGGTCACCCCCTGCGCCCACCATTCGCTGATCTCCCACCGCTGCGGGAGGAGGCGGGCGATCGCGGCATGGTCGAGGTCCCGACCCCCGGCCTCGTCGATCCGCGCCGTCCAGTCGGTCAGCGAGGTGCCCGTGCCGGCCTCGATCCGGGAGGCATGCGGATGCTCGTGCGACGAGAGGTTCATGAGCCCACCCTACGGTGGCCGGGCGGGCGGGGCCGCCTCTTCTCGCCCGTCCTCTCCTCGTCCGTCATCGACCATGGCGTGCGGTGCGGCCAGGCCGAGCTGCGTGGAAGACTCGCCGCATGAGACGTCGTCACCTGCTGACCCTCGCCCCCGTCGCGGCGCTCGCCGCCTGCACCGGTGAGGAGCCGACCCCGTCGGGCGACCGCGGGGCGAGCGACGGCGGAGGGAGGGATCCCGGGCAGGGCCCGACCTCGGAACCGACCGCCGAGGCGAGCACCGAGCCCACGACCGCACCGCCATCGCGTGCCGAGCTGCTGCTGGAGGAGCTCTCGCCCCGCGAGCTCGCCGGTCAGCTGGTGCTGGTGGGCATTCCTGCGGGCAGCGAGATCCCGGCGGAGGTGCTCACCGAGCATCACGCCGGCGGGATCTTCCTGCTGCAGGTCTGGGAGAGCGCCGCCGCGGTCGACGCGATCGTCGCCGCCGCGCGGGAGGGGTCTCGCACGGACCTCGCGCCGCTGATCGCGGTGGACCAGGAGGGCGGCCAGGTGCGGATGCTGCGCGGGGACGCCGCCCGACGCACCCCGTCGGCCGAGGAGCTGGGCGCCCAGGGACCGCAGGCCGTGACCGAGGCGTACACGAGCATCGGCGAGGATCTCGCGGCCCGCGGCATCCAGCTCGCCCTCTCCCCGGTCGCCGATGTGGTCGATCCCGATCTCGGGAACGCCAATGGGCCGGTCGGGACGCTGGACCGCGGCTTCGGCACGGCACCGCAGGCCGTCGGCGACTGCGTGGCCGCGGCGACGCGGGCCCTCGCCGACCAGGGCGTCGGCGCCACGCTCAAGCACTTCCCGGGCCTGGGCCGCGTCGAGGAGAACACGGACTTCTCCGCCGAGGGCATCGAGGATCCGATCACCGGCTCCGGCGATCCGTTCCTGGACTCCTTCCGTGCCGGGATCGAGGCCGGGGCGTCCGCCGTGATGATGTCCTCGGCGATCTACCCCCACCTGGAACCGGACGTGCCCGCGATGTTCTCCGCCGCCGCCATCCGGGACCTCCTGCGCAGCGAGCTCGGCTTCGACGGGCTCGTGGTCTCCGACGACATCGGCGCGGCGAAGGCCGTCGCCGCGGTCCCCGTGCCCGAGCGGGCCACCCGGCTGCTCGAGGCCGAGGGCGACGTCGTGCTGACTGCGGACGCCTCCCTGACCGGCGAGCTGGTCGACGCGATCCAGGAGTGGGCCGAGCAGGGCCAGGAGCAGGCCCGCCGAGTGCGGGAGTCCGCCGCGCGGATGCTCGCCCTCAAGGAGGAGCTGGGCCTGCTGGAGGAGTAGCCCCCGCTCAGGTGTCCAGCGTGATCAGGTGTCCAGCGTGATCAGGTGATTGAGCGGACCGTACCCGGAGTCCGACCGCGAGATCCGCCAGTCCTGGGCGTTCTCGGTGGCGCTGGCGACGAACTCACGCGCGGAGGCGACGATCGTGACCAGGTCGTCGTCGGAGCCCTTCTCCCCGATCTCCCCCAGCTCCCCCGCGCGGTCGAACGCCGCGATGCGGGCGAGCTGCGCCGCGATCGCGGCCGACAGGGTCGATCCGGCGCCCCGGACCCTGCGCTCCGGGACCCGGCGGGCGCGCAGCAGATCCGTGCCGCCGTCGTGGACGAGCACGTCGACCACATCCTCCCCGTCCAGCAGCCTCCCGGTGATCAGCACCGTCCGCGGGCCCAGGGCCTGCAGCGCGAGCGCCTGCTCCCGGATCTCCTCGATCGAGGTGGCCAGCGGCCGGCCCAGCAGCTGCGCCGCCTCCGCCATGGTGGGGGTGAGCACATCGGCCAGGGGCAGCAGCGTCCGGCCGAGCGCAGCAGCGCCTTCGGCCGTGATCAGGGGCGTGCCGTGGGCGCTGACCATCACCGGATCCAGGACGATCCGTCCCAGCCGGTCCCGGTGCGTCGTCACCGCGGTCGCGACCGCCTCGACGACGGCGGCGCTGCCCAGAGCACCGATCTTCGTGACGTCCAGCGGGAGATCCGCGGCCACCGCCTCGATCTGCGCGCGCACGACCTCCGCCGGCAGCGGGTGCGTGCTGTGCACCTGCGCGGCGGTGACGGTGGTGACCATGCTGACCGCGCTCGACCCGTACACGCCCAGGGCGGTGAAGGTCTTCAGATCCGCCTGGAGGCCGGCGGCCCCGTCGGACTCCGAGGCGGCGATGGTCAGGACGAGGGGCGGGCGCATGCGGTCTCCATCTCTCGGACATCCGGGCTCCGACGGCGGTGCGGGAGCTGCGGGAGGCAGGACACGGTGCCTGCTCCGTGAGCGGAGAGTACCAACCGCGCCTGGCATCCCTATCCTGGAGCTGGGTGCGGGACCCGGCATGCGAGAATCACCCGGGGCGGACGCACGGACGGCACCGGGGGTGCAGGGTCTGCGGCGTCCGAGGTGCCCGCGGGCACCACAGGGTCAGGGAGGTGGCGATGGACCAGGAACCAGGCGGCGAGCAGCGGTCGGGGAGCTCCGGCCTGCCCGATTTCTCCTCCCGTCCGTCGGCAGAGATGCCGGCCGGCGGCTCCGGGACCGGTCCCGCCGTCCTCGGCGAGCCCAGCGAGGGAGCCCTGCGCCGCTCCCGCACCACGATGCTCGCCGTCATCGGCGGCTCCGTCGTGGTGCTGGCCGTGATCGCGCTGATCCTGTCGCAGACCGTCTTCCGCTCGGTGCTCGAGGATCCGGACCCCACGGCCTATCCCACCGCGGAGCGCTCGGCGGAGGGACAGTCCGAGTACGTGCCGGATCCCCAGGATCCGGACATCGCCCCTCCCCCGCCGATCTTCACCCAGGCACCGACCACCGAGTGCTCGATACCGGAGAACTCGCCGCCCGCGGCCGCCTCCGCTCCCGGCAAGGTCCGCGGCGGCGACCTCGAATACACGTCTCCGGACACCTGGGGAGCGGGCTGGAGCGTGCAGGCGAGCCCCTACCTCACCGAGGTCGGTGCCGACGCCCGGAACGTCGAGGGCGCCTGGTACAGCGTGGTCAACCTGGGCCGGGTCTCCTTCCCCGAGGACGAGGGCGGCTACCCGGGCCTCGAGGCCGCGGCCGTCGCGATCTTCCAGTGCTACGCCACCACCTCGGGCGTCGTCTCCCACTTCGGTGAGCATCCCGAGGTGACCGACTACCGCTCCGAGGTCATGTCCGTGGACGGCGAGGCCGCCTGGATCGTCCAGGCCACCTACCACTTCGAGGACCCCGAGGTGCTGGAGTCCTCGAGCGCCTCGGTCGTCACCTCGATCGTCGTCGAGACCCCGAACGGGCCCAGCGCCCTGGCCAGTGACGTCGCCGCCGATCAACCCGAACATGTCCAGGAGCTCGAGGAGATCATCGCGAGCCTCGACGTCGTCGCGTGACGACCGGACGAGACCATCCGCCGAAGGAGCCGCCGTGCACACCGGACCGCAGTTCACCACGACCCAGCAGCAGTCCCCCGGTCCCGGGGGCCGCGGCACCGCGATACTGATCGGCGGGATCGCCTTCGCCGTCGTGTTCCTGCTGATCGTGGGAGCCACCGTCGCCTACCTGGTGGTGCGCTCGGGCGGGGGCGGCGAAGGCACCATCGCGTCCCCGACGACGGAGACCACCTCGCAGGAGCCCACGGAGACCGACACGGCATCCGCCTCCGCCACCCCGAAGGACGTCGAGCCGGAGCGCTGCTGGCAGCCCTCCACCACCGACCGCACCTCGAGCAACCCCTCGGGCAAGCTGCGCGGCGGCGGCCTGCAGTTCATCCCGCCGCCCGTCTACGACCAGCGCGGCGCCGCGCAGGGGGTCTCGTTCGCGAACGACCTGCAGGCCGCCCAGGCGATGGTGGAGGACTCCTGGTACTCGACCACCTTCGTGGGGCTGGTGGAGTGGCAGCCCAGGGTCGAGTACCCCGGCGCGGAGGCCGCCTCCACATCGATCGTGAACTGCTTCTTCTCCTCGAACATCTGGGGCGACGCCAAGGGTCGCACGCTCGATGACATGATCACCGAGCCGGTCACCATCTCCGGGATGCCCGGCTACCGGACCACGGCCATCGTGAACTTCGCCAGCGATCATCTGGAGAAGACCGATGCCACCGAGCTGGTCGTGGTGGTGCTCGAGACGGATCAGGGACCCAGCGTCTTCGGCACCGAGACGGCCGTGGGCGTCACCGAGCACGAGGAGGCCGCGGACCAGGCCTACGAGTCCCTCACCGGGATCTGACGGAGGCGGGAACCGCCACCTGGTCGCACCACCTGGTCACACCACGGCGGAGGCGAGCCGGCAGAGGTTGTCGACCACCTGCATCACCCGCGGGCGTCCCTGCCACTCCTCGAGGGTGAGCTCGCGGCTGCGTGAGCGATAGGTCGCCTCCACCTCGCGCATCTTCACCATGAAATCGGTGCCCCCGATCATCAGCGAGCACTCCATCTGCAGCAGGAACGAGCGCATGTCCATGTTCGAGGAGCCGATCACGGTGACCGAGTCGTCGATGGTGACGTGCTTGGCGTGCAGGATCGTCGGAGCGCGATAGAGCCAGATCCTCACCCCGGCCTCGAGCAGCATCGAGTAGTAGGAGCGCTGGGCGTGGAAGACCAGGAACTGGTCGCCGATCTCGGAGACGAACAGCTCCACCTCGACCCCGCGGCGCGCGGCGGTGATGAGGGCGGCGAACATCGACTCGTCGGGCACGAAGTAGGGCGAGACCGCGACGATCCGCTCCGTGGCGGAGTAGAACAGCTGGTTGAACAGGGCCAGGTTGTTCTCGGCGACGAACCCGGGCCCGCTGGGCACCAGCTGGCACTCGTAGCTGCCGGAGGTGTCCGGCGAGGGCTTGACCACGATCTCCGAGGGGAGCATCTGCTCGGACTCGTAGAACCAGTCGGTGGCGAACAGCAGATTCAGCTCGGAGACGATCGGTCCGCGGAAGCGCACCATCGTCTCCTGCCAATGCAGACCGTGGCGGATGTTCGAGGGCTTGTCGTAGTGGGCGGCGATCAGGTTCTGGCTGCCCATCCAGCCGATCTCCCCGTCCACGATCACCATCTTGCGGTGGTTGCGCAGATCGGGTCTCTGGAAGGCGCCGTCGCGGATGGGCTTGATCGGGTTCATCGGGAAGTGCTCGATGCCGTGGGCGTCGAGCCGGCGGCGCATCGCCCGGTACTGCGCGCCGTGGCTGAGGGCGCCCCAGTGGTCATAGAGCACCCGCACGCTGAGGCCCGCCTCCGCGCGCTCGCCGAGGGCCGCGAAGAAGTCCTCGGTGACCTCGTCGAGTCCCATGATGTAGAAGAGCACGTGCACGCTCTCCCGCGCGGAGCGCACGTCGGCCGCCATCGCGGCGATCGAGGTGTCGTAGTCGATCTCGAGGTCCGCGGAGTTGTTGCCGGTCAGCGGGAACGCGCCGAGCTCGCGGTTCAGCCGCACGGCGGACTGCAGCCAGCTGGGCACGTCCTCGTCGAGCGCGCTGTCGGGGATGTTCTGGGCCCGCACCCGCATCAGACGGTTGATCACCTTCTGCTTCTCGCGGCGCCGACGGGGCAGCTGGGCGCTGCCCAGCAGCAGGTACAGGGGGAAACCGACGAGCGGGAAGACCATGATCGCCAGCAGCCAGGCGATCGCCGAGCCCGGGCGCCGGTTGCGGGGCACGACGATCAGCCCCACCAGGCGCAGAGCCATGTCCACGCTCCAGTAGAGAACGGTGGCGACCAGGACCCCGTGGTCCATCACCCACTGCCAGACGGCGGTCATCCTCGGTCCTCTCGGGGAAGCGGAACGGCGGGCCCCCGAGGGGACCCGCCGTTCAGCATACGGGCGCGGGCGTCGCGCCGATCAGCTGGGCTCAGTCGCTGCCGCGCAGGATCATGAGGATCCGCAGGATCTCGACGTAGAGCCAGACCATGGTGACCGTGACGCCGAAGGCGAGGCGCCAGGCGTACTTGCGCGGCACGCCTGCCTCGGCGGCGTGCTGGACTCCCTCGAAGTCCATCACCAGAGAGTAGGAGGCCAGCACCACGGCGATGCCGCCGATGGCCAGTCCCAGGACGCCCTCGCGCAGGCTCTGCCCCATCAGCAGCATCGCGCCGATGTTCACGAGCCCGAACAGCAGGTAGGCGACCATCGCGACCATGAAGATCTTGTTCAGGCGCGGGGAGGTGCGCAGCACGCCCATCCGGAACAGCACCAGCACCGTGCCGGCGACGGCGAGGGTGCCCACCACGGCCTGCAGCGCGATGCCCGGGTAGAAGTACTCCATGGTGCCGCTGAGGCCGCCGAGGAACAGGCCCTCGAATCCGGCGTAGAGCACCACCAGGAACGGCGAGGGCTGCTTCTTGAAGATGTTGATCATCGCGGTGACGAGACCGCCGATCACACCGATGAGGGTCGCCGCACCGGTGATCATCAGGCCCGCCTGGGCCCCGGCGTCGCCGGCCGCGAACGCCAGTGCGTAGGGCAGGATGCCCACGGCGAAGCCGACGACCATCACGATGCCGAGGGTCGCGGTGATGGCGTTGAGCGCATCCCGCATGGTCATCCGGCCGGTGTCGTGACCGCTCGCGGAGGGCCGGGCGTACATCGCCTCGAGATGCTCGGTGCTCTGCGCGGCGGAGCCTGCGCCCTGCGGAGCGAAGCCCGAGGACCACTGGGTGTTCTGAGCGGGTGCGGCCTGTGCGGACTGTCCGAAGCGGGGGGCGTTGTAGTTCGCGCCGCCCTGCACGGCCTGGTCCTGGCCGAACACGATGTTGTGGCGTGCCATGGTGCTCCTCACGTGGGATCGGATGGGTCGACGACAGGGGCCATGGTGCACCCGTCGGACCGACTCGCCCATCGTAGCGGTGCAGCCCGTGATCCACCTGGGTGCCCGCTCCGCCCTGGGCGAAGCGGGCGCCCCTCTCAGCGGGCGGCTGCGGCGAGGGCCTGGTCGAGGTCCTCCAGCAGGTCGCTCAGATCCTCGATCCCGACGCTGAGGCGCAGCAGCTCCTCGGAGATGCCCGCGGCCCGGCGTGCCTCGTCGGTCATCGCCTCGTGCGTCATGGCGGCGGGACGGCAGATCAGGGACTCGACCCCGCCGAGGCTCACCGCATAGGCCGGGTAGCGCAGCGCCTGGAGGAAGGCGACCCTGTCCAGTCCGTCGGCGAGCTCGAAGGACAGCACGGCCCCGCCGCCGACGGCCTGGGAGGCGTGGACGGCCGCCTCCTCCTCGCTGTGGGAGCCGGGATAGCGGACCCGGGCGATGTCCGCCCGGTCGCGCAGATGGGCGACGATCGCCTCGGCGTTCTGCTGCTGGCGCTCGAGCCGCAGCGGCAGGGTCTTGATCGACTGGATCAGGCGGAAGGAGTCCTGCGGCGCGAGCACCCCGCCCTGCGCCACCTGGCTGAGGTGGAAGGCGTCGGCGAGAGCGTCGTCGTTCGTGGTGATGACACCGGCCAGCATGTCCGAGTGCCCGGCGAGGTACTTGGTGGCGGACTGCACGACGACGTCGGCCCCCAGCTCGAGGGGTCTCTGCAGCACGGGGGTCATGAAGGTGTTGTCGACGATCACCAGCGCACCGTGGCGGTGCGCCAGCTCGGAGATGCGGCGCAGGTCGGTGATCCGCAGCGTCGGGTTGGCCGGGGTCTCCACGAAGACGGCACGGGTGGCGGGGGTGAAGTCGGCATCGCTCAGCGCACCGAGGTCGTCGACGAAGCGGCCGGTGACTCCGCGGCCGGGCAGCACCAGGTCCACGAAGCGGTAGGTGCCGCCGTAGACGCTCGCGGGCAGCAGGATCTCGTCGCCGACGCTCAGGGTGGACAGCGAGGCGGCGGTCGCGGCCATCCCGGAGGCGAAGGCGAAACCGTGCGCGGCGCCCTCGAGGGCGGCGAGCACCGTCTCGAGCTGCGCACGGGTGGGATTGGCGCCGCGCTGATAGGCGTACTGACCGTCCTCGCTCGCGCGGTCCAGCTCGAAGGTCGAGGAGAGGTGCACCGGAGGGACCACGGCGCCGTGCGCGAGGTCCTTCAGGGTATGCACGGCGGCGGTCTGGATGTGCACGGGCTCTCCTGGGGTCGGTGGCGTCCCCACCACAGTAGGACCGCCCCACGCCGTACCCCGAAGGCCCATGACCGTTTATGACGGCGGCGGCTCACGCGGCGCGACCGACCCGCCCGGGACTCAGGAGACGATCAGCACGGGCATCGAGCCGGTGGTGCTGGTGCTGGGGGCGGAAGTGGTGCGATCAGCCTCGGCCAGCTCCGGGTCGACCGCGGGGATCTGCCCGGTGTAGGTCTCCTCGTGCTCGCGCAGCACGGCCCGGGTGCGCCGTGCGCGCAGCTGCAGCGCCAGCAGAGCCCCGACGACGAGGAGGAAGCCCATGCTCGCCAGCATGATCGCGACCACCATCGGCGCCCGGAAGCCGAGCCCGCCGGCGATCACAGCCCCGCCGAGGGCCGCGCCGAGCGCGTTGGCGACGTTGAACGCGGCATGGTTCAGCGAGGCGCCGAGCACCTCGGAGCGATGGGCCACTCGGATCAGCCAGGTCTGCAGCGCGGGGCCGAGCGCGGAGCTGCCGACGTTGACCGCGAAGAAGCCGATCAGCAGGCCGGCCAGCGATCCCGGAGCGGCGAGGAACAGGCCCACCAGCGCCGCGATGTAGAGCGGGAAGCCCACCAGCAGGGTGCCGCGCAGGGAGCGGTCGGTGGTCACGCCGCCCAGGATGTTGCCCAGGGTCATGCCGAGGCCCGCCGAGGCGAGCACCCACGGGACCAGGGAGGCGGAGGCGCCGGAGACCTGGGTGGTGATGTCGGCGACGTAGCTGAACACGGCGAAACCGCCGGCGAATCCCACCGCCGCGATGCCCATGACCACCCACAGCTGCACCCGGCGCAGGGCCACGATCTCGTCGACGGCACGACGGCCGGGGACCGCGGGCTGGGCAGGGACGGCCCAGCGGAGGGCGAACACGGTGACCAGGAAGATCCCGGCGATCACCAGGTAGACCACGCGCCAGCCGGCGACCTGCCCGAGCGCCGTCATGAGCGGCACGCCGACGAGGTTCGCGACGGTCAGCCCCGACAGCGCCACGGCGACGCCCTTGCCCTGACTGCCCGGTCCCATGAGGGAGGCGGCCAGCAACGAGGCGACCCCGAAGTAGGCGCCGTGGGGCACTCCGGCGAGGAAGCGGGCGAGCACGGTGAGCTCGAAGGTGGGCATCGCCGCGGACAGCACGGTCCCGGCCGCGAGGGCGATGGCCAGGGCCGTGATCATCGTGGTGCGGCTCCAGCGCACCGACAGCAGGGCGAGGACGGGTGCTCCGACCACCACGCCGAGCGCGTAGGCGGTGATCAGCCCACCGGCGCGGGCGATGCCTGCTTCCGGATCGGTGTCCATCTGGGTGCTGAGCAGTCCGTCCGCGATGCCCGGCAGCAGGCCCATGGTCGCGAACTCGGAGGCGCCGATGCCCATGCCGCCGAGGGCGAGAGCGAGCAGGGCGAAGGTGCGGCGGCGCGCGGAGAGCTGGTGGGGCGCGGAGTCGTCGGCCGCGGCGGCGGCCGGCTCCGGGGGCGGGAGCGGGCGGAATCGGACGGTGCGGATCATGAAGGGTCCTCGATGATCGGGAGTCAGTGTCAGGAGGGCGTCATCGACCGAGGGACCACGATAAGACAACGCTGTTGCGATACGTCAAGGGCGGGTGGGACGATCCGTGTCACAGGGAGCATGCGCTGCTGAGCGAGCGGCCGTGGGCGGCCGTGGGAGGATGAGCGCCGTGAGACCGACCGGACCCCTCGACCGCGTGGCAGGCGCCCATGACGCCGCTCTGCTCGCCGTCGCCCGTCGCGGGGAGCCGGTGGCACGCACGGGCCTCGCCGCAGCCCTGCAGGTCACGCCCCAGGCGATCTCGAAGATCCTCACCCGGCTGATCGACCGCGGTCTGATGGCGGAGGTCGGGTCCTTCTCCTCCGGGCCGGGCAAGCCCACCACCCTGTACCGGATCGTCCCCGAGTCGCGCCGTGCGATCGGACTGCATCTGACCCGCTCCCGACTGCACGGGGTGGTGGCCGACCTCACGGGCCAGGTGCTCGCACGGCACACCGTGGAGATCGACCACGAGCAGCCGGTGCCGAGCCTCATCACCACCCTCGCACGCTCCGCCCGGGAGCTCTCCCGGCACGGGCCCGGGGAGCTGCTGGGCGTGGGGGTCGGGATGCCGGGACCCGTCGATCCCGTCGAGGGCGTCTACCTGGGGTCCCTCTCCCCCGTCACCGCCTGGCGCGGGGCTCCGCTGCGCGATCTGCTGCTCGAGGAGCTCGGCCTGCCCGTGCACCTGGACCACGACTCCCGGGCGGCGCTGGTGGGCGAGAGCTGGTCCCAGCCGGGGCTGCTCGACAACGCCGCTCTGGTGCTCGCCGAGGAGGGGCTGGGGGCGAGCCTGCGCCTGGACGGGTCGATCGTGCGGGGCGCGCACGCCCAGGCCGGGGAGGCCGGGCACATGGTCGTGCAGATGGACGGCCTGCCCTGCGAGTGCGGCCGGCGAGGCTGCGCGCAGAGCGAGTACCTCGCCGCGCTCGCCCATGAGGACCCCGAGCGCGCCGCGAGGGTGCTCGCCACCGTGGTGCTGGACCTGGTGCGCCTGGTCGACGTGGATCGGGTGGTGCTCGGCGGCCGTTCCGTCTACGCCCACCATCAGGTGACGATGGAGGCTGTGCGCCGGGCGCTGGACGACGGCCTGCGGGCCGAGGCACGGGGGCACGTCGAGGTGCTGCTGTCCACCCGCGGCGTGGACCTGATCGCCGCCGGCGCCGCCTGCCAGGTGCTCGAGGACGAATACGGCCTGCCGACCGCGCTGGTGGGCCCCGGCGCGGGATAGGCCTCGGGCAGAGCTCAGCTGGGGCGGGCGCCGAAGACGGCCGAGCCGAGCCGGACGATGCTCGCTCCCTCCTCCACCGCAATCTCGAGGTCTCCGCTCATGCCCATCGACAGCTCGGTGAGCTCGGGAGCCCCGAGCTGCTCGCGCAGGGCGTCACGCAGCTCCCGCAGCCGGCGCAGGGAGGCGCGCACGGCGGTGGCGTCGCTGGTGTTGGCGCCGATCGTCATCAGGCCGACGGGCCGCAGCACCTCGCTGCCCCGCAGCCGCTCCACGATCGGGGCGAGCTCCTCCACGGTGGGAGCGAATCCGCCTTTGGACTCCTCGCCGGAGGTGTTGACCTGGACCAGCACGTCCCGCCGCACGCCCGCCGCCTCGGCGCGGCGCTCGAGCGCGTCGGCGATCCCCTCACGATCCACGCTCTGGATCATCTCGGCGAAGGCGACCACGTCTCGGGCCTTGTTAGTCTGCAGCCGGCCGATGAAGTGGCGGGGCACGCCGTTGTCCACCAGCAGCGGATCGGCGTGCTTGGCGATCTCCTGAGCCCGGTTCTCGCCGACCGCGATCCGTCGATCCCGCGCGCGCAGCAGCTCCACCGCCGCGGCGATCTCCTCCGGGGTGCGGGTCTTGGTGGCCAGCAGCACGGCGATCTCCCGGCTGTCTCGGCCGACGCGCTCGGCGGCGGCATCGAGTCGGGCGAGCACCTCGTCGAGTCGGGCGGCGAGCTGCGGGCGCGGGTCAGCAGCTGGGCCGGCTGGGCCGGTCGAGCCATCAGAGCTCATCGGGATCGTGTCGTCGGCGGAGGAGGTCATGGCCACCATTGTGGCCGACCTGCCGCCGTGCCCCCACCGGGACTCGAACCCGGACTGTGCCGATTTTAAGTCGGCCGCCTCTGCCGATTGGGCTATGGGGGCGAGGAGCGGGGCGGATGCGCTCCGGGACCTCACAGCGGATCACCCTATGCTGGAAGGCATCATGACCGCTGTGATCCGGTCCCTCGCGGACTCCCTGCGACGGTTCGGCGACGACCGGCTCGAGGCCCTGTTCGTCGCCCGACCGGACCTCGCCTCGCCCCTGCCCCGCGGGATCGGACCGCTCGCGGCCCGCGCCGGCGGTGCCACCTCCGCCCGGCGGGCCCTGGAGGCGCTGACCCTGCCCGAGCTGCACCTCGTGGAGGCCCTCGCGGTGCTCGAGGATCGCAGCTCCCCCGCTCAGCTGGCGGCCGCCGTCTCCTCCGACCCGGCCACGATCGCTCCGGCGCTCGAACGTCTGATCACCCTCGCCCTGGTGTGGGGCGAGGACGAGATGTCCCTGATCCGTCCGCTGCGGGACGGGCTGCGCACCCCGGCGGGCCTGGCCGCACCCTCCCCCGAGGACCCGTCGGCCGAGGAGTCCGCCCGCCGTGTGGAGCGAGCCCGCCGCACGCATGCGGAGGCGCTCGAGGCGCTCACCTGGGGGCCCGCGACGGTCACCGGCACCGGCCGGCTCGCCGCGGAGCTGCTGGACGCCGGGATCGTGGTGGCCGACGGCGAGGCGCTGCACCTCCCCCGCCCGCTCCACCTCGCCCTGCGCGATGGACGGGTGCGGCGGAGCCACGCGGCCCAGCGGCCGCTCCCCACCGGTCCCGACCGCACCGAGCGGATCCCCGGCTCGCGCACCGCCCAGGCGGTCGAGCGCGCCTTCGAGGCGCTGCGCCTGCTGGGCACCGTCCGGGGGTTCGACGAGGACCCGCCCGGGGTGCTGCGCCGCGGCGGGCTGCCCCAGCGGGATCTGCGGCGGATGGCCGACCGTGCCGGCACCCCCGTGATCTCCCTGGCGACCGTGCTGCAGTCCGCCTGGCAGGCGGGGCTGATCGGGCACGACGGCCAGGAGTGGCGCCCCACCCGGGACTGGGACTCGCATCGTCGGCTGCCCGCGGAGAGACGCTGGGCGGAGCTCGTCCTCGCCTGGGCGCGCGGGCACCACCTGGCCGCGGTGGTCGGCACCCCGGACTCCTCCGGCGCCGGCCGTTCCCTGCTCTCGGACCTCACCCGCCGGGACGGGGTGCGCACCCGCCGCGGCAGCCTGCTGCGCGTGCTGCGCACCTCCCCCTCCGTCGACGCCACCGAGGACTCCCTCGCTGCGGCGCTCGCCTGGGCGTTTCCCCTGGTCCCGGCGGAGGTGATCCAGGAGGAGACCTCCGCGCTGCTCGCCGAGGGCGAGGTGCTGGGAGTGCTCGACGGCGGGGCTCTCAGCGTGCTCGGCCAGGAGCTGGTGCTCGCCCTGGACGAGGATGTCACCAGTGCCGATGACCGTCTCGCGGCCGCGCTCGAGGCGGCCGCCCCGCCACCGGTCCAGGAGGTGCTGCTGGATGCGGACCTCACGGTGGTGATCCCCGGCCGGCCCGCGGAGCGCCTGCTGGTGCTGCTGGACTGGACGGAGCCGGTCTCCCGCGGCGGGGCGCTCACCCTGCGCTTCACCGCGGCCTCGGTGCGCCGCGCCCTGGCCGACGGACGTGACGGCGAAGCGCTGCTGTCCCTGCTGGCGGAGGTCTCCCGCTCCCCCGTCCCGCAGTCGCTCACCTATCTGCTGCGGGATGAGCAGCGACGCCACGGCCGGGTCCAGGTCTCCCGTGCCACCACCGTGCTGACTGCCGAGGCCGAGGTCCTCGATCTGCTGCAGGCCGCCCCCGAGGCGGCCGCTCTGGGCCTGCACCGCCTGGCCCCCACCGTCGCCGTCACCCTCACCGATCCCGGCTTCGCCCTCCAGACCGCCCGCCTGGCCGGGCTGTCCCCGCAGGCGGTGGGAGCCGACGGGAAGCCAGTCGCGGAGGAGCTCACCCATGCGCTGCGCGGCGGTCCCGTGGAGCCCGACCTGGTCACCATCGACGGGCCGGAGCTGCGCGTACCCGCCGCCGAGGCCGTCGCTCGACTGCGCGCCGCCGAGGAGGGCGGGGCCGACCTCTCCGTCACCGACCGCCTGCTCGACGCGATCGCCCGTGGCGAGGAGATCCCGCTGGGGATCGTCGACGGTCGCGGAGGCGTGGTGGTCAAGCGGGCCCTTCCCCTCTCCCTCGAGGGCGGGCGGCTGCGCGCCCGCGACGCCGCGGGCGACGAGGAGTTCACCGTGCTGGTCCACCGGGTGACGCTGGGCTGACCTCTTGATGCACATCGGTCATGGGGAGTGCTCCCCATGGCGTGGATCCCCCTGGATCGGGATATGATTCGGCACGCCAGGACCGGACACACGAGAACACCCGACCTGGGTTCGGGGGCACCAGCGCCCTCGGAGCTCGATCATCAGGAAGAAGGGGATTCCCATGACCGTACCCACCTCGGGCCACGACATCGAGGCCATCAAGAAGAAGGCACTGATCTGGACGATCGTCGGCTTCATCTGCGGTGGCGTCATCGCCGGCGTGTTCGGCCTGCTCGGCTACCTCAAGGCGGACCAGGAGCCGGAGACGGCGAAGAAGTTCACCAAGATCGCCATGATCATCACGATCGTCGTCGTCGTGCTGTACGTGATCGTCGGCATCCTCTACGCAGTGCTCATCGGCGTCGCCGCGTCCAGCGGTATGTGACGAGCCGCTCCAGACGGCGAAGGCCCCGGACCTGCTGGTCCGGGGCCTTCGTCGTCCGCGGGGCGGGGTGCGGGCGAGCACCCCGCCCTGAGCGATCAGTCCTGCGTGGTCTCGCGGCGGTCCTCGCTCCACTCCACGTGGAAGGTGCCCTCGGCGTCGACGCGCTGGTAGGTGTGCGCACCGAAGTAGTCGCGCTGCGCCTGGACCAGGGCGGCCGGGAGGCGCTCGGCGCGGACCGCGTCGTAGTAAGACAGGGTCGAGGAGAACACCGGGACCGGGTAGCCGCTCGAGGCGGCGAAGGCCACGATCCGACGCCAGGCCGGGATGCACTTGGCGATCTCGGTGGTGAAGTACTCGTCCGCCAGCAGCAGCGGGAGCTTCGCGTCGCGCTCGTAGGCCTCCGTGATGCGGTTGAGGAAGCGGGCGCGGATGATGCAGCCGCCGCGCCAGATCCGAGCCATCGCACCCAGGTCGATGTCCCAGCCGAACTCCTCCGCACCGGCGGCGATCTCGTCGAAGCCCTGCGAGTACGAGACCAGCTTCGCGGCGTAGAGCGCCTTCTGGAGGTCGTCGATGAACTGCGCCGGGTCGGCGATCTCGAGGGTCTGCGCCTCGGCCGGCAGGACCTTGCGGCCGGCCTCGCGCTGCGGGGTCGAGCCCGAGGTGGAGCGGGCGAAGGTCGCCTCGGCGATACCGGTGACCGGGACGCCGAGGTCCAGGGCCGTCTGGACGGTCCAGGCGCCGGTGCCCTTCTGGGCGGCGCGGTCGAGGATGACGTCCACGAACGGCTTGCCGGAGGTGGCGTCGGTGTGGTGGAGCACCTCCGCGGTGATCTCGATGAGGAAGGACTCCAGGTCGCCCTTGTTCCACTCGGCGAAGACGTCGCCGATGGCCGGGGCGTCCATGCCGAGGGCCTTCGACATCAGGTCGTACGCCTCGGAGATGACCTGCATGTCCGCGTACTCGATGCCGTTGTGGACCATCTTCACGAAGTGGCCGGCACCATCGGCGCCGACGTGGGTGCAGCAGGGCACGCCGTCGACATGGGCGGAGATCTTCTCGAACATCGGGCCGAGGCGGTCGTAGGACTCCTTGGTGCCGCCGGGCATGATCGAGGGGCCGTTCAGCGCGCCCTCCTCACCACCGGAGACGCCGGAGCCCACGAAGTGCAGGCCCTTCTCGCGCAGCGCGGCCTCGCGGCGGCGGGTGTCGCCGAACAGCGCATTGCCGGCGTCGACGATGATGTCCCCCTCCTCCATGAGGGAGGCGAGCTCGTCGATGACGGCGTCGGTGGGCTTGCCGGCCTTGACCATGATGATCGCGACGCGCGGCTTCTGCAGCGAGGCGACGAAGTCGGCCATGGACTCCGAGGGGTAGAACTCGCCGTCCGTGCCGTGATCGGCGATGACCTTCTCGGTCTTGGGGACGGAGCGGTTGTGGATCGCGACCTTGAAGCCGTTCCGGGCGAAGTTGCGGGCCAGGTTGGAGCCCATCACCGCCATTCCGGTGACGCCGATGTCCGCGACATCGGCGGGGGACGGAGCGAAGCTAGCCATGTGTTCTCCTCAGGTCGGGTGACAGTCGAGCCGGGCGGGACCGCGGCGGCCGACGGGGTGGTCGGCGGCGCTGGGCGTCCCGGTCCTTCGGCGTCCATCTTAGGGACCTCGGCCCGACACTGCGTCGGAGTGCCGAGCCTTGCCGTGGCGCACCGCTCACCTCCTGTGGGACGACACCGTCCCACGGTTCCGGGCACGTACTGTGGGCGGGACAGCCCAGGACCGCCGGCACGCACCGGCTCACGCGCCACGAGAGAGCCCTCCCGATGACCGTTCCCCCGTCGCCGTACCCGGCTTCGGCCCCTGTTCCCGACGGCACCCCTGTTCCCGACGGCTCCGGCATGCCAGGGCCCGTCGGCGCGACCCCGCCCCGTCCCGGGCCCGGCCAGGATCTGGGCGCGGATCTCGGTGCCGCCCTCCGGTTCGCCGGCAGCGCCCTGCTGCGCAACTGGGTGTCCTTCCTGGTCGTCGGCCTCGTCTACTGCCTCGTCATCACCGTGCTCCTGGTCGGCGGCTTCGTGGGCGGCGTCGTCGCGATGTTCCCGATGCTCGCCGAGCTGGGCCCCTCCGAGGAGCCCCCGCTGGAGGCGACGCTGCTGTTCCTCGCGATCTTCTACGGTGCGGCTCTGCTCAGCGCCCCCTTCTTCCTGCTGTGGCAGTCCGGGTCCGCCCGCGCGGCCGAGGTGGTCCTCGAGGGAGGTCGCCCGCGCCTCGGCCAGGCCTTCGTGGGACCGCTGCGCATCATCCTCACCGCCCTCCTGGTCGGAGCGATCACGCTGGTGGGCATGCTGCTGCTGTACATCCCGGGCCTCATCGCCTCCGTGCTGCTGATCTTCGCGGTCCCGGCCGCCGCCCGCGGGGCCTCCCCGGTCGCCGCGCTCCGGCAGAGCGTCTCGCTGGTCAGGAACAACCTCGCGAACTCGATCGTGACCTACCTCGTGATCGGCATCATCGGCTCGATCGCCGGATCGCTCGTCGTCACCGTCCTCGCCCTGGTCCCCTTCCTGCTGCTCTTCGAGCTCGGCATGTTCGAACGGCTCAACGGCCGCGAGCTGCCGGAGCCGGCCCGGGCCTGAGCTCGCTGCGCCCCGCGAGGGCGGCCCGTCCTCCTCCCCGAACGCCCCGATGATCGCCGGCGGCCCGGTGGCCGCCGCCATCCGCTGGGCCTGGAGCGCCCTCACCCGCAACCTCGGCGCCTTCCTGGTGCCGGCGCTGGTCTACGGCGCGGTGATGATCGCAGGGATCATCGTCTTCGTGTCCATCAGCGTCATGGTCGCGATGACCTCCTACCGCACCGGCGGAGCCCCGGCATACGGCGCCGAGGCGCCGGCGGTCACCGTCGGCGGCCTGATCATCTCGGTCCTCATGGCGCTCGTCGGCGCCCTGTGGGCCTCGGGCATCCTCCGTGCCGGCACCGCAGTCCTCGCCGGCCGTCGGCCGACGATCAAGGAGGGCTTCCTCGGCAACGGGACCACCATCGCCATGGCGTTCGTGGTCGCGCTCCTCAGCAGCGTCCTGAACCAGCTCGGACAGGGCGTGAGCTTCGTGTTCCATCTCCCGGCGATCGCCGTCTCCTTCCTGCTCTACTTCGCCACCGTCGAGGCCGCCCGCAACGCAGGCTTCGGTGAGGCGATCTCCGCCAGCGCGCGTCTCGTGGGGAAGAACATCGGGACGGTCATCGTCACCACGCTGCTCGCCGTCGCGATCTGTCTGACCCTGATCCTCCCGATCCTCGCTGTCGCCGTGATCCCGATCGTGCAGCTGCTGGTGCTCGGCGTGCACCAGCGGGTGACGGGGAACGCGCTCGTCGAGCCCGCCGAGGCCTGAGCGGGGACGTAGCCTGAGGGGATGACCGACGGCCCTCTCATCGTCCAGAGCGACAAGTCCCTCCTGCTCGAGGTCGACCACCCGGCCGCGCAGACCGCGCGGATCGCGATCGCCGCCTTCGCGGAGCTCGAGCGCGCCCCGGAGCACGTGCACACCTACCGCATCACCGATCTGGGCCTGTGGAACGCCCGGGCCGCCGGCTACGACGCCGAGAGCGTGGTCGCCGCGCTGGTGGACCACTCCCGCTATCCGGTCCCCCACTCCCTGCTGATCGACGTCGCGGACACCATGGACCGCTATGGCCGCTTGCAGCTGCGCTCGGACCCCACCCACGGCCTGGTGCTGCACGCCCTGGACCGGCCGGTGCTCGAGGAGGTCTCCCGGGCCAAGCGGATCCAGGGCATGCTCGGCGCCCGGATCGACGAGTCGACGGTCGCCGTCCACCCCTCCGAGCGCGGCGCCCTCAAGCAGGCGCTGCTGAAGCTCGGCTGGCCCGCCGAGGACCACGCCGGCTACGTCGACGGCGAGGCGCACCCGATCACGCTCGCCGAGGACGGCTGGTCCCTGCGGCCCTACCAGCAGGAGGCGGTCGACGGCTTCCGCCACGGCGGCAGCGGAGTGGTGGTGCTGCCCTGCGGCGCGGGCAAGACCCTCGTCGGCGCCGGGGCGATGGCCGCGATGCAGCGCACCACGCTGATCCTGGTGACCTCGACGGTCTCGGCGCGGCAGTGGAAGACCGAGCTGCTGGCCCGCACCACGCTCACCGAGGAGGAGATCGGCGAGTACTCCGGCGCCTCCAAGGAGGTGCGCCCGGTGACGATCGCGACCTACCAGGTGCTCACCATGAAGCGCGGCGGGGTCCATCCCCACCTGGAGCTGATGAGCGCCCGGGACTGGGGCCTGATCGTCTACGACGAGGTGCACCTGCTGCCCGCCCCGGTGTTCCGCATGACCGCGGACCTGCAGGCCAGGCGCCGGCTGGGGCTGACGGCCACCCTGGTGCGCGAGGACGGCCGCGAGGGCGAGGTGTTCTCCCTGATCGGCCCCAAGCGCTACGACGCCCCGTGGAAGGACATCGAGGCCCAGGGCTACATCGCGCCCGCCGTCTGCACGGAGGTGCGCGCGACCATGCCGGCCTCGGACCGCATGGCCTATGCGATGGCGGAGGCCTCGGACCGGCCCCGCCTGGGCGCCGCCCATCCCGCCAAGATCGACGTGGTCCAGAAGATCACGCAGCGCCATCAGGGCGAGCCGATGCTCGTGATCGGCCAGTACATCGATCAGCTCGAGGAGATCGCGGAGCGGCTCGGCGCGGATCTCATCACCGGCCAGACGCCGGTCAGGCGCCGCCAGGAGCTGTTCGACGCCTTCCGCGCCGGCACCATCGACCGGCTGGTCGTCTCCAAGGTCGCGAACTTCTCCATCGATCTGCCGGAGGCCTCGGTCGCGGTGCAGGTGAGCGGCGCGTTCGGCTCCCGCCAGGAGGAGGCGCAGCGTCTGGGTCGGCTGCTGCGGCCGAAGACCGACGGCCGCAGCGCCCACTTCTACACCGTGGTCATGCGGGACACCCAGGACCAGGACTACGCGGCGCATCGCCAGCGCTTCCTCGCCGAGCAGGGGTATGCGTACACGATCGTGGACGCCGAGGAGCTCACGCAGCAGGAGCGTCCGGCCGACGAGCGCTGAGGCCGGTCCGCGCCGAGCCGCACCGCCCTGGCTAGAGTGGGCGCTGCACACCCCTCCCCGCCGCACCGTCGGCCATCCCCTCAGGAGATCGACATGAGCTCATCCGACGATCCCACCCGTCCCACCGCAGGCGACGACGCGAAGCGCGCGGGCGAGCGCCTCGAGACCCCGGCGACCGACCGCCGCAGCACGACGGCTCCCGGCGAGGTCGGCCGGACCGACGCCGACCGGCGCGATCCCGACGGGCACATGACGGACCGGCGCGGGACGGACCGGCCCCGGAAGGACGACCCCGCCGCGGACGTCCCGGACACCTCGAGCGGCGGCAAGACGGCCGGCATGTGGATCGGCCTGATCCTCGGCGCGATCATCCTCGTGCTGCTGCTCATCTTCGTGATCCAGAACAACGTGACCGCCGGGTTCCAGTACTTCGGCGCACAGTTCGATCTCCCGCTCGGGGTGGCGATGCTGCTCGCCGCGATCGCCGGCGCTCTGGTGATGGCGCTGGTCGGGTCGGTGCGGATGCTCCAGATGAGCCTCACGATCCGCAAGCTGCGCAAGCAGCAGGAGAGGATCCACCGCGCCACCCGCTGAACCCGTCCAGCAGACGTCCAGCAGATTCCCAACCTCGAGGAGGACGGTGGTCGCATGACTTCGCATGAGGAACAGGACTTCGAGGCACGACTCCTCGTCGTCGACGACGAACCCAACATCCGCGACCTGCTCGCCACCTCGCTCCGCTTCGCCGGCTTCGAGGTGTTCACCGCCTCGACCGGCAACGAGGCGATCCGGGAGGCCACCGAGAACCAGCCCGATCTGGTGGTGCTGGACGTGATGCTGCCGGACATGGACGGCTTCACCGTCACCCGCCGCCTGCGCGACCGGGGCGAGCAGTACCCGATCCTCTTCCTCACCGCCAAGGACGAGACCCAGGACAAGGTCGCCGGCCTCACCGTCGGCGGCGACGACTATGTCACCAAGCCGTTCAGCCTCGAGGAGGTCGTGGCCCGCATCCGCGCCGTGCTGCGCCGCACACACGGCGGGACGGAGTCCACGGTGGACAGCGCCCTGGTGGTCGCGGACCTGCGCCTGGACGAGGACTCGCACGAGGTCCACCGTGCGGACGTGAACATCGAGCTGTCCCCCACCGAGTTCAAGCTGCTGCGGTACCTGATGCTCAACGCCGGTCGTGTGGTCTCCAAGACGCAGATCCTCGATCACGTCTGGGACTACGACTGGTCCGGCGAGGTGGGGATCGTGGAGTCCTACATCTCCTACCTGCGGCGCAAGATCGACGTGATCGGCGACCCGATGATCCACACCAAGCGAGGCATCGGCTACGTGCTGCGCGCTCCCGAAGGCTCCTGAGGATTGGCCCTGCCGAGCCTGCGAGCAGAACGGCCCGTGTCGCTGTGGACACGGATCGTCGCCCTCATCTCGCTGCTGCTGGTGCTCGGCACCGTCGTCACCGGGAGCCTGTCGCTGTTCCTGCTGAACCGCACCCTGATCCAGTCGGTCGACAACAACCTGCAGTCCGGGATGGGCGACATGCTGAGCCTGGCCCAGCATGAGCTGGCGGGGGACGACGCAGCGATCCAGAACAGCACCTACACCCCGGTCGAGTACGCGGTCGAGGTCCGGGATCGACACGGCCGCACGATCGAGAACGCGGTGGTGCACTACGGGCCCGGGCACGTCACCCTCCCCTTCCCCGACCTCACCGACGAGCAGATCCTCCAGCGCGGCGGCCGGCCCTTCACCGTGCTGGACTCCTCGGAGAACCGCTGGCGCGTGGTCGCGATGGTGAACTCCGCCCCGGAGGGCGGCAGCGTCTTCGTCGCCCTCCCGCTGACCGGGGTGGACCGCACGATGCACGAGATGGCACTGATCATCGTGCTGGTCGGCACGCTCGTGGTGCTGGTGGGGATGGGGCTCGGCGGATACGTCACCCATCGGGCGCTCGAGCCGCTGCGGGATGTCGAATCCACCGCCTCCCAGATCGCCGGCGGCGATCTCTCGCGCCGTGTCCCGGTGACGGAGACCAGCCTCGAGGTGCAGGAGCTCGCGCTGTCCCTGAACGAGATGCTGGTGCGCATCGAGCAGTCCTTCGCCGCCCAGTCCGCCTCGGAGGAGAGGGCCACGCGGTCCGAGGCGAGGATGCGGCGCTTCGTGGGCGACGCCTCGCACGAGCTGCGCACCCCGCTGGCGGCGATCCGCGGCTTCGGCGAGCTGTACCGGATGGGGGCGCTGCCCCATGACGAGGACGTCGCCTCCGCGATGCGGCGCATCGAGGACGAGTCCCGACGGATGGGCTCCCTGGTGGAGAACCTGCTGCGACTGGCCCGGCTGGACGAGAAGCCGGAGCTGGATCTCGAACCGGTGGACTTCACCGATGCCCTCTTCGACGCGGCCCAGGACCTGCGGGCCCTGGATCCGGGGCGTCAGGTGATGGTGACCTCGCTGTCCGGGACCCCGCTGTCGGTGCAGCCGCACCTCGCGATCGGGGTGCTGGGCGATGAGGCCTCGCTGCGCCAGGTGATCCTGAACCTGGTGGGCAACGCCAGCCGACACACCCCCAAGGGCTCCCCGGTCGAGATCGCGGTGGGCTACACCTCCGCAGAGACCGTGCGCATCGAGGTCCGCGATCACGGCGAGGGCATCGACGACGACCAGCGCGAGAAGGTGTTCGAGCGCTTCTACCGCACCGACTCCTCCCGGGTGCGCTCGGCGAGCCAGGGCGGCGGGGCAGGGCTCGGCCTCTCGATCGCCGCCTCGATCGTGCAGCAGCACCGCGGCGAGATCGGGGTGACCGGGACCACGGGCGGGGGCGCCACCTTCTGGGTCGAGCTGCAGGGCACCGAGATCACCCCGGAGCAGCAGGTCGAGCCCGATCAGCGCCGGGCCCTGGGCGAGGAGACCACCCCTGGGGAGCCGTGAGCGTCAGGGGGCCGGCGTCGGGCCGTCCATCACCTGGCCCACGAAGCCGGACCCGGTGCGAGCGCGAGCGAGGTCCTCGAGCCGGGCCAGCAGCGCTGCGGCTGCGCGGCGGCCGTCCGCGTCATGCGCTTCGATCCGCGGGGCACCCTCCGGGTGGTCCCGCGTGAGCCGGAACGCGCCGGGCTCGTCGGGCAGCGGATCGACATGGCCGCGCAGGCCGACGATGAGGTCCCGCGGCACCGGCTCCACACCGAGCGAGGCGGCATGCTCGGCGCTGCGCCGGGCACGGGCCGCCGCGCGGTCCCGGAGCCTGATCCGCAGGCCGGAGGCGATGAGGATCCGGGTGAGCTCCCCGTCGGCCACGAACCTCACGCCCACCGCCGCCAGGGCGTCCCGCGCGGAGGTGGGCCAGTCGTAATGGTCCAGGTCGAAGGAGCGCGGGGGCAGGCCCGCCCGGTCGGCGACCTCGTGCAGCTCCTCGAGCGAGGTGTCGGAGATCAGATGCCCCCACAGCAGTCCGTGGCGGGGCCAGCGCGGGGTGTCGGCGAAGACGGTCACGATCGGGATCCCTTCGGGGTGGGGACTGAGGGGCGCGCTCGGCGCGGATCCGCGGTGGTGGGGCCGGCCAGGCGCCGCAGCAGCACCTCGAGCGGTCCGCGACGGCCCCGACGGTGCAGCAGAGATGCGAGCGGGATCATGGCCAGCCAGCCCGCGACCACGATGACGGCCGTGCCGGCGCTGCCGAGCCGTGCGCCGAGGTCGAGCGTGTACGGCGGGAACAGCGCCATGTACAGCACCGACTGGGCGAGGTAGGCGCTCAGCGAGACGGTGCCCAGCGCCTTGATGCCGCGCACGGCGGCGCCGGCTGCCCTCGTCGGGCGGGTCCCGCCGCCGCGCACCCGCTCGGCCAGCAGGGCCGCGGCCGCGGCGAGGCCGAGCGCACCGGCCAGGCCCGAGTACTGATGCAGCAGGCCCAGCACGCCCAGCAGCGTCGGGCTGTCGAGGTGGGCGTGGCCGGGATCGAGCACGAGCACGGAGGCGAGGGGCACCGCCCCGAGCAGGCCGATCCCCAGCCCCCAGCGGGCCAGCGGCAGCAGCAGGTCACGGTGCGCCTCGACCCGTTCGAGCAGATGGATGCGCGCCAGCAGAGCACCGAGCGCCATCGGGGCGAGCAGAGCCGCGTCGTAGAGGACCGCGAGGGCGAGCTCACGCAGGACACCTCCCGAGCGGATCCCGACTCCGGCGAGATAGCTGGGGGCGGAGGCTTCGGCGTACCCGCTCTGCCCGCTCAGAGCGATGACGCCGTCCGTCCAGCCCCACACCCCGAGCGCTGGCAGGGCGATCACCCCGGCCAGCGGCAGCGCGACGCGGTGCCGGGGGACCAGCAGCACCACGACCATGCCGATGATGGCGTAGGCGACCAGGATGTCCCCGGAGAACAGCAGGATCGCGTGGGCGAGGCCGATGCCGAGCAGCACCAGATGGCGTCGGCCCATCCGCAGGATGAACCGTCGTGCGTCCTCCCCGCGCTCCCGGGACCGGCGGTACAGCACCCCGATGCCGTAGCCGAACAGCAGCGCGAACAGCGGGAAGCCACGGTTGTCGGCCAGCAGGGCGATGAGCACGTCGACCGTGCGATCCAGGCCCGTTCCCTCGCGCTGCTTCAGCAGCACGGTCCACTCCCGCCCGTGCAGCCAGCCCACCATGTTGGCCAGGGCGATGCCCAGCAGCGAGAGCCCGCGGGCGAGATCCGGGCCACCGGCGCGCTGCGCGAGGGGGACGGAGCTCATCACCGCGCCCGCCGCGGCAGGGGGTGCGCGGCGCTGCCGGCAGGGCGGGGGCTCATGCGCGCCATGGTCCCACAGGGTGCAGGTCAGGCGCGGCGCACCCAGCGCCGGCAGCGGAGCACCAGGGCGGTGATCCCGCCGCCGAGGGCGAGGCTCAGGGCGATCGCTTGCGCGGCATCCTTGCTGAACCGGAGGTGGGCGTAGGGGTCGTCGTCGGCGCCGCTGCGCAGCTGCAGTTCAGCGGCCAGCATCCCGCTCAGGGAGAGCACGATGCCGAGGAGGAGGCAGACTCCGAGGTAGACCGAGACCGCCCTGCGCCCGGTCAGTCCCGCCCCGGGCCGGAACGCGTCCCCGCCGATGAGTGCATGGGTCCAGGCGATCGCCCCGCTGAACATCCCGATGTCCACGAGGTGGTCCCGCAGGGTGGGGGATGTGGGGCCGGGGTTCTGCGAGGTGGCCACCTGAATCGTGCTCCAGTGCTGCGTGCCGGGCGCCCAGTCGCTGAGCAGGATCACCCCGGCCGTGCCCAGGACGAGCAGCAGCTGTCCGGCGCTGATCAGCACAGTGCGCGCCCGCACTGCGTCGGCGCGGGAGATCCCCAGGGCGCTGCGCAGCTGTGCACCGTTCTCGAGCACCGGATCGGCGAGATCGGCCGGGAGCCGCACGGCGAGCAGGATCAGCACGAACCCGAGCCGCAGATCGAGGAGGTCCGCACACAGCAGGGTCACCGTCATGAACGTGCCGTACACGGCGAACAGGTCCCGGTGCCGTCGCAGCTCATGGCCGAGCGCGCGGCGCAGCGGGGTCGAAGGGCGCTGCGGGGTCGACGGGCGCTGCGGCACGGTGTTCGCGGTGCGTCCGGTCATCGTGAGACCTCCCGGAGGGTGAAGGTGAGGACGTCCTGGAGCGTGGGGCGGCGCAGGTCCATCAGTCCTGCCAGCCCCACGGCGTCCTCGGCCCGGACCAGCGCCTCGAGCAGCTCCCCGCTGCGGCGGGCGCCCTGCAGCATCGCGGCAGGCGGGGCGGCGGAGGCTTCTATGGTGACCAACACGTGGTCCTCGAGCAGGTCGAGCGCACTGCCCTCGAGCACCACTCTCCCCTCGTGCAGGAGCACGACGTGGTCGACGAAGCGGTCGATCTCGCCGAGGTCGTGGGTGGACAGCAGGATCGTGCGGTCCTCACCGCCGGCGAGGTGCTCGCGCAGCTGATCGAGAACCTCGCTGCGGGCAAGAGGGTCCAGATGGGCGAAGGGCTCGTCGAGCATCAGGAGAGTGGGCCGGATGCCGAGGGCGACGGCGAGCAGCAACCGGGTGCGCTGCCCCGCGGAGAGGCGGCGCAGCTGCGCCGACGGTGTGATGCGGCCCTGTCGCAGCAGGCGACCGACCAGGCGCGCGTCGTAGTCGGGTTCGGCCCGGCGCTGGGCGATCACGAGGTCGTCGGCGCTCCAGTGCTCGGGCTGGAAGGGGGCATCCGGCACGATGCCGATCCCGGCGGGCAGGGCGTCCTCGGGGCCGCCGATCGGTGCTCCCTCGACCTCGACCCTTCCTGAGCTCGGCGCGAGCGCTCCGGAGAGGGTGCGCAGCAGGGTGGTCTTGCCCGCGCCGTTGGTGCCGACGAGGGCGGTGACCTGCCCGCGGTGCACGTCGAAGGAGATGCCCCGCAGCACGTGGCGCAGCGGCCGGGTCCAGCGCTTCGGGTCGGGGAGATCCACCTCGAGCCCGCGCACGGAGACGGCTGTGTCGAGGGAGGACTCGAGGGCGCTGTCGAGGGGAGTCATCGGCCGACCGCCTCCGGCGAGGAGTCCAGCTCGCGGATCCAGCGGCGCGCCCTGGCGCGCAGCGCGAGCACGAGCGCGACGACCGCCACCGCGAGCAGACCCGCGACCACCGGGGTGCCGAGCGTGCCGTCCCAGGGGTCGATGTTCATCACGATCGTCACGAGCAGCAGGGGGATCGTCAGCAGCAGCCCGACGAGGAAGTAGGTCAGAAGGCTCAGCACCGCCATGCTCCGGGCGGGTCGGCGCGTCGTGCAGTCGCCGCCCACCACGATGCCCGTACCGAGCAGAGAGATCGCCGAGAACAGCGCCCCGGCGAGGACGATCCACAGCTGCGGGCCCGACGGGTCGCCGCTGAAGGAGAACGGGGCCGCTCCCCCGGTGCTCGCCCTGCCCAGACGTACGGAGAGCACGGCGCACGCGGCGACCGTGGTGACCACCGTGGCCTGCTCCGCGAGGACCAGCACCACCCGGGCCCGCACCCGGTCCGCGCGGCTGAGTCCGAGGCTCGCGCGCAGCTCCTCGCGCTCGATGGTGTCGGCGCGGCCGTAGCGGTACCAGGCGACCGCCGCCCACAGGGTGAGGACCCCCGAGAACTGGTCGGTGGAGATCGCCGCCCAGACCAGCGCAACGGCGCAGGCGAGAAGCGTGATGGCTGCCCGGCCGGCGTTCAGCCGCAGCTCGGTGCGGAGGGCGAGGCCCGGCCGCTGTACGTCACCGGGCCGCATGGCAGAGGCGCGGGAGGTGTCGGTGCTGGTCATCGTGCGGTCCTCCTCGGAGGCTCGGCCTCGTGGCGGGCGGCGCGCAGCAGGTGGGTGACGATCTCATGCACGTCGGGCCGGCGCAGCGAGGCGATTCTCGGCAGGCCGACGGCGTCATCGACGGCGATCAGGGCACGTGTGCCCGTCCCCGTGGTGACCGCGCCCACGAGGGCCTGATCTGTCGGGTCGACGGTCTCGGACCGCTCGAGCTCGCACAGCAGGAACTCGTCGCGCAGCGACTCGACATCACCGCTGAGCACATCGGCACCCCGGGCGAGAACCACAAGATGGTCCGCGAAGCGCTCGATGCCGTCGAGGTCGTGGGTGGCCAGCAGCAGTGTGCGCTCCTCACCGGTCATGAAGTCCCGCAGCACGTCGACGAGCTCGGTGCGGGCCAGCGGATCGAGAGGGGCGAAGGGCTCGTCGAGGAGGAGCAGCTGGGGGTCCTGCGCCAGGGCGGCGGCGAGACCCAGCTGGGTGGCCTGTCCCTGGGACAGGCGCCTCAGCTCCTGCCCGTGCGGGACGCGGAAGGCGGTCAGGAGCTCCTCGAAGCGCGCGGTGTCGAAGCCGGGGAGCGCGTCCTGGCGCAGTCGGGCCACGTGCCGCGGGGTCCAACGCCGCGGATGAGCGGAAAGACCCGGGACGCTGGCGACGCCCTGCGGGGGTGGGACGCGTGCCGGGCCGAGCGCGGTGCCGAGCACCTCGATCGACCCGGCCGAGAACGGATGCGCTCCGGTGATCGCCCGCAGGGTGGTGCTCTTGCCGGCGCCGTTGGCGCCGACCATCACGGTGACCTGGCCGCTCGGGACCGTGAGGTCCAGCCCGCGCACGGCGGGCAGCGCCTCGGCGTAGGGCCGCTCCCCTGGAGGGAGGCGCACGTCCAGGCCGCGGACGATCACGGCGTCGCTGCGGTGGTGGTTCATCGTTCCCCCTCGAGTCTCTGCGTGAGGCGGCTGCTCAGCTCCCGGTCCTCGATCCCCGCGCTGCGGGCGACGCGCACCGCCGCATCGAGCGCTTCGTCGATCTGCTCGAGTGCCCGGTGGCGCAGCTGGTCCGGGTCCTGGGCACGGACGAACACGCCCTTGCCCCGCACGGCGTCGACGAGGTCGTCGGCGACCAGTTCGTTGTAGGCACGGGTGGTGGTGATGACGCTGACCCGCAGGTCACGGGCGAGGGAGCGGATCGAGGGGAGTGCCTGGCCCGGGGCGAGGTCACCGGTGAGGATCGCGGCGGTGATGCCTTCGCGGATCTGCTCGTAGATCGGCGCGGAGGCGGAGGGGTCGATCGGGATGTGCATCGCTCCCCCTCCTTCGCGCTTCCCCACCGAGTGAACTTACTGTCTATAGACAGCATAGACAGTAGGGGTCCGACGGCGTCAACACTCGGGGCGGCGACACCCTTCACCCAAGCTGGCGCTCGGGACTGCTCAGTACACAGGGTGCGGTATTCGTCCACATTCTCCGGGCGACCTTGACACATCCCCCTTCTTCCCCTCGCCGCTTCCCGCCTTTTCGACATTTCTGCATTTCTGCATTTCTGAGTTTCTGTATTTCTGCACTCCTTGCGGATCGCGGGCCTCAGGCGACGAGCCATCGGAGGCTGCGAGCCATGAGTTGACGACCTTTCCTCCACAGTGACCACTCATGCACATTTTCATCCACATTCTCAGGGTGTCATCCACAGATTTCCCCACGGGGTGGCGACCTGTTTCGAACCTGCATACGATGACGGCATGATGTCGACACCGATGCACAGCGGGGACCGCCCCGGCGAGGACGCTCCTCGCCGGGACGTGATCGCTCCGTCGGGGGACGTCCTCGAAGAGGTGCTGGCTCGCTTCGGCGAGGTCGAGGCCGGTCCCCCGGCCCGCGCGCTGCTCGCTCAGGTCCTCGCCGCAACCCTGCTGGCGTTCACCCAGACCCGCTCGGTGCGCGATCCGCTGCCGGACACCACCCCCGGGAGCGCCGAGGAGGCTCTCGCCGTCCTCGCCGGGATCGACCATCTGCGCGCCTCCCTCGCCGCGGTCGGCGCGATCTGGCAGGTCACGGCCGAGGATCGGATCCGCCGCGATGATTCCGCGCAGGGCGTGCCGTCCTCCCGGCAGGGCCGCGGCGCCGGGCAGGAGATCGCGCTCGCGCGCCGGATCTCCCCGTCCGCCTCCTCTCTCTCCCAGGCGAAGGCTCGTCGGCTCGTGCAGAACATGCCCGGTGCGGTGGACGGCCTCTGGTCCGGTGCCATGACGGATCACCAGGCCTCCGCGATCTCCGGCGCGCTCGACGGTGCCGGTGCGGACACCTGTCGCAGGATCGACGACCACCTCCGTGAGCACCCCGAGTTCTTCGAGGGCAAGGGCAGCAGGCGTCTGCAGGCCGATGTCCGGGACCTGGTCCAGAAGCTCGAACCCGAGACGTCCCGCGAGCGAGCGGAGCGCGCCGCCCGTGCCCGGCACGTGAGGATGACCCCTCTGGCCGACGGCATGGCCCGGATGACCGCCGTGCTGCGCGGGATCGACGCCGTCGCTCTGATGCAATCCCTGCACACGCGCGCCGAGTCGCTCCGCGCCGCCGGCGCGAAGACCTCCCTTCCCGCCCTGGAGGCGGACCTGCTCGTCGAGGACGTCCTCCGGGGCGCAGGCGAGGCGACACCGAGTCCCGATCGGCCTCGCCTCCGCCCCGGCCTGGACATCGGGATCGTCCTCACCGACACGGCGCTGCTGGGACGGGACGACGACGCCGAGACCGCCGAGCTCGCGGGCTACGGCACGATTCCCGCGCACATCGTCCGCGACAACCTGCTCGGCAGTCCGCCGGGCCACCTGAGGGCCGACGAGGAGATGCACCCTGACCAGGAGGTCTCAGCGTTCTTCCGTCGGCTGTACCGGAGCCCGCGCACCGGCGAGCTGGTCGCGATGGAGTCCCGGGCCCGCGCCTTCCCCGCGGGGCTGGCGCGGATGATCCTCTGGCGCGACACCACCTGTCGCACCCCCTGGTGCAATGCGAGGATCCGCCACAGCGATCACGTCGTCCCTCACCATCGAGGCGGAGAGACCAGCCTCGCGAATGGCCAAGGGCTGTGCGCGCGCTGCAACCTGCTCAAGGAGCACGGACTGTGGATCCTCAGTCCGCTGAGCCGCTCGCGGACCCGTGGTGAGGATGCCGCGTCGCACCAGGGATCGAGAGCAGACAGCACCGACCAGTCACCCTCCGACTCCTCGATCCCGCCGGCGGGATGGCTCTGGGTGAGTCCGCACGGAGCCCTCGGCGCATCCCCCACTCCTCCGCTCATCAATCCTTGGCCGGATCCACCGCCAGGGCCGACGGAGTCACCGCCCGCGCCGTCGGATCCGCCGCCCGCAGCGGAAGGCCACGAAGATCTGGCGCCACCAGGGGAATCATCCGCCCCGTAGCCCTCTCGAGGCGCGCAGCCCTGCCGAGGTCCCCTCGACACCCTGGCCGGCGCCTTGACCAGCTCCCGCCCACACGTCAGCGAGAGCGACAGCGTCAGCTGCCGAGCGGAGTGCCCTGGTGGTGGCGCAGCAGCCAACGGCCGTTCTCGCGCACCCAGAGAGAGGAGCGCTCGGCCGCCCCCGCGGGACCTGTGGTCACATACCGCAGCAGCACCACACCGGGCGCGACCTCATCGGCGACGAACTCCGCGGCATCGAGGTCCCCCAGCGGGGCGAGATGGGCGAGGATCTCCTCGCGGTCATAGCGTCGGCCGCTCGCGCCGATCTCGGTGAACGCGGGATGCAGCAGCTCGGCGGCGCTCGGCGGATCGGCGCGCAGACGGTCTCCCAGCAGCGCCTGCTCACGGGCCGTGACCTGCTCGAAGTCGGTGGTCCCCGGGCCATCGGCCACCAGAGCGGTCTCCTCCACGGCGGTGCTGCAGCTCGCAGCGGAAGCCTCCTCGACCTGGTCGAACATGCTGAAGAGGTCGTCGGCCGACTCGGAGGCTGGGCCGGGAGCCGCGACGCCGGGAGCCGCAGCGGCGGGCGCTGTGGTGGCGGTGGCCGTGGTGGCTGGAGGCGCTGCGACCGCTCCCCCGCGCCCTCGATAGCCGGGCCCCACGTCCGGGTCCTGCTTCCTCTGGAAGGCGGTGGCGGCGGCGTTGGCGCGCTTGTCCGCCGCCTCATTCATCGCGTGGCCGGAATGCCCCTTGACCCACTCGAACTCGACGCTGCGCCCGGCGAGCGCGCGATCGATGTCCTTCAGCAGCTCGACGTTCAGCACCGGCTTGCCGTCCTTCTTGCGCCAGCCCTTGCGCTTCCATCCCGGCATCCACTTGGTGACCGAGTTGATGACGTACTGGCTGTCGCACAGGATGTGCAGGTGCTGATCGGCGTCGACGGCTGTGGCCTCGAGTAGGTCGAGCACGGCCTTCAGCTCGCCCATGTTGTTGGTGCCGTGGGGCCAGCCGCCCGCGCGCCAGGTGTCCTCATCGATGTACCAGGCCCAGCCGGCCGGGCCGGGGTTGCCGAGGGCGGAGCCGTCGGCCGCTGCAGTGATGCTCATGGGCTCAATGCTTCCACAGCAGAAGGCGCGCACCGGACCGGTCAGTTCAGACCCAGCGGGCCACCGTCATCCCGGCAGCGGTGGGCGGGTGATCCATCGCGAGCATCGCGGCGGGCAGATCGTCCGCATCGATGATGCGGCCGACGGTCCGTGCCAGGTCCAGTCGCCCCGCCGCGATGTCCGCCAGCAGCTCGGCGTACTCGGCGACGGCGAGTCCATGGCTGCCCAGGATCTGGAGCTCCTGGGCGATCACGCGCCCCATCGGCAGGGCCGGGTCAGCATCCTCCCCGAGCAGCAGCCCCACCTGCACGTGCCGGCCGCGGGGGCGCAGCGAGGAGATCGCGGCGCGCGCGGTCGCCGCCGCGCCGAGCGCATCGACGGTGACGTGGGCGCCGCCGCCGGTCGTCTCGGCCACCCGCTCCGCGATGTCCGGCGCGGAGAGGAGTGCTCGCGCGCCGAGCGCCTCGGCGGCGGCGAGGGCGGTCGGGGAGACGTCGATCGCCAGCACCTCGGCACCGGCGGCCAGCGCGATCATCACGCAGGCCAGCCCCAGCCCACCGCAGCCGAACACCGCCACGGTCTCACCGGGGAGCACCGCGGCCTGCGCACGCACGGCATGGTGCGCGGTGCCCACGCGGCAGCCGAGCCCCGCTGCGAGGGTCATGTCGATCCCGTCCGGCAGCGCCACGAGGTTGTGGGCGGCCTCCGTCACGACCACCTGCTCCGCCCAGGCGCCCTGCTGGTCGAAGCCGGGCTGCTGCTGATCGGGGCACACCTGCGGAGCTCCTGCGAGGCACTGCGCGCAGCGACCGCAGGCCAGGATGAACGGTGCGGTGACCCGGTCCCCCACGGAGAACCCTGTGACCTCCTCCCCCACCTCCGCGACGACACCTGCGAACTCGTGCCCAGGCACGTGCGGCAGCGTCACCGAGTCGTCGTGCCCCTGCCAGGCGTGCCAGTCGCTGCGGCACACCCCGGTGGCATGCACGGTGACGACCGCGCCCCGGGGCGGGCACGCCGGGGCCGGCATCTCGACCATCTCGGGCGGGGTCCCGAAGGACGCGAAGCGCACTGCTCTCATCGGCTGCCCCTCAGACCAGTCGGCCGACGGGCTTCTCGTAGGTGCCGTAGACGGCCTCACGGGCGAAGCCGAGCGCTTCGTACAGCCGCGTCGCACCGGTGAGGGACTCGGCGTCGACCTCGAGCTCGGCGCTCGCATACCCTGCCTCCGCGGCGGCGGCGAGGCTGCGGGCGATGACGGCGCGCGCCAGCCCCCGACCGCGGGCCTCCGGGCGGGTGCCCACCAGGGCGATGTGGAGCACGCCGGGCTTGTCCTCCGAGGTGAGCACGTAGGCGAGGACGGTGCCGTCCGCGTCGAGCGCGATGCTGGAGAGTGCGCGACGCGAGGTGTGGGAGGACCACCAGATCGCCCAGCGCTCGGGCGGGACCGGCGCCGAGCCCCAATGGTCGGCGAAGGCGGCGAGATGGGCGAGGCGAGTGGGCTCGGCCCGGGAGTCCTCGGGGGCGATCACCTGCACCCCGTCACGAGCGATCTCGGGGAGTGCGGCACCGGGCAGCTCGCGGCGCATCACCAGCCAGCTGCGGGCCCGGGAGTAGCCGCGCCGCTCCAGCAGGGGGCGCACGTCGGCGCCGCCGGTCAGCGGGGCGTCCTCCGCCGCGTCGAGGTCCGGGTCGCGGCCGCCGGAGGCGCGGAAGACGGCGTCGACCTCCTCCTGGTGGCGCTCGGCGGCGAGCTGCGCGGCGCGGGCCTCGGCCCAGTCGAACAGGCCCGTCCCCAATCCCCGGCGGCGGTGGTCGGGATCCACCCCACCCATCAGCTGACAGCGCACCCGGCCATCGCGATCCAGGGAGTCGTGGACGTCGACCACGGAGAAGCCGAGCAGCTCCTCCCCCGCACGGACTGCGAGGGTGTCGCGCTCCAGGTCGAGCCCCGGCATGCCGAGCGCTTCGCGGATGCTGGGCTCCTCGGCGGGTTCGCCGAGATCGTCGGCCGCATCGATGCGGTTCAGCAGCGCGGTGACGGCGGGGACGTCGTCGAGGGTCAGGGGAGGACGGGCTGTCGCCGTGCCGGCGTGCGTGGTGTCGGTGGAGGTCACCGCACCAGCGTAATCGGATCCCGGGGACGGGCTCTGCGGAGACTGGCTCAGCGAGGGAGCCGGTAGACGCTCACATGGCTGGCGGAGTCCGCGGTGAACTCCGAGCGGTCCCAGTCCGCCCAGCGGCTCTCCAGCTGGAAGCCGGCGAGCTGCGCCATGAGATCCAGCTCGGCGGGCCAGATGAAGCGGTGCGGGGTGCGATTCAGACGCGCCCCGCGGGCCCCGTCCACCCGGGCCTCGAAGCGCACGTGATGGGAGACGACCTGCTGGCGGAGGAGATCATAGGTGTCCACGAGCAGATAGCCCGGCTCGGAGACCTCGACCGTGCCGCCATGACCGGGGGCGAGCGCCCGCAGCTGCGGCACCCACAGCTCGATGACGAAGCAGCCGCCCGGCGCGAGGTGCCGAGCCGCATTGCGGAAGCACTCGACCTGCTCCTCCTGGGTGAGCAGATTGCTGATCGTGTTGAACACCAGATAGGCGAGCGAGAACCCCTCCCCCGCGCTCGCGGTGGTCATGTCCCCGTGCACGACGGGGATCTCGTCGGCCCCCGCCTTCTCCCGCAGGCGCGCGAGCATCGGCTCCGAGAGCTCGATGCCGCTCACCGCGACTCCCGCCTCGCGCAGCGGGAGCGCGACCCGCCCGGTGCCGATCGCGAGCTCGAGGGCGCGGCCGCCGGCGGCGAGTCCGGCCAGGACCTCGACCGTCGGCCCGAGCACCTCGGGGGCGAACATCCCCTGCCCGGGGGTGTCGTACTCGGCGGCGGCGTGGGCGTCCCAGAGGCGCGATTGATCGACCATGGGCTCATCGTGCCTCCATGGCGAGGGCCCGGCCAGCGATTACTCCTCGCCGGCCGGGCCCTCGCGCTCAGGCCCGCGCTCAGTCCTGTTCGTAGGCGGCGGTGCGCTCCTGCACGGCGCGCAGGCGGGCGAGATCGAGCTTGCGACCGCGCGCGAAGTCGACCACGCCGTTCTTCTCCTGGAAGACGTCCGTCATCTGGGTGTAGCAGTAGGCGAACATCAGCGGGTCCTCGAGCAGCACCCGGGTGAGGCCCTCGAAGCGCTCGTAGAGCTCCTCCTCACTGCGGATCCGCTGGCCGTAGCCCCAGGACTCGGCGGCGTTGTTGCCGGCGCGGTCGGCCTCCTCGGCTCGGCGCGCCTCCTCCTCGTTCCACCAGATACCGCCGTACTCCGAGACGAAGTAGGGCTGGCCGGCGAAGGGCAGGGAGAAGGCGCCGTCGGCGAAGGGGAAGTCGTCGGGGCCCAGATCCCGACGGTTCACGAAGGGCTCGCCGGCGGCGAGGCCGGACTGCTCCTCGCGGAAGCGCTCCGGATCCTGCTCGTAGGAGTGGGAGTCGTAGATGTCCGCCCCGCGCACCCGATGGGAGTACCCCGAGGCATCCAGCACCGGCCGGGTGGGATCGGCGAGCTTGGTCGCGTCGTACATCGCCTGGGTCACCGCATCGAGCTGTGTGATGCGGTCGTGCAGGAGCTGGTGGGTCTCGTTCAGCGGGCACCAGCCGACGATCGAGGGGTGGTTCAGATCGCGCTGGACCGCCTCGATCCATTGGCCGACGAACGTCGCCGGCGGCTGCTGGTTGTCCCCGTCCGGGCCGAAGCCGTGGACGCCCCAGTCGCCGAACTCCCCCCAGGTGAGGTAGCCGTGCAGGTCCGACCAGAAGTGCATGCGCTGCTCGAAGACCTTCTGGTGCAGGCGGGCGCCGTTGAAGCCGGCCTCGAGAGCGAGACGGATGTCGGTGGTGATCGCCGCATCCGTGGGGGCGGTCATGAACGACTCCTCCCAGTACCCCTGGTCGAGGACGAGCCGCTGGAAGACCTTCTCGCCGTTGATCCGGAACTCGTGGTCCCGCAGGGAGGTCGAGCGGAGCCCCGCGTAGGAGCGCACCTCGTCGAGCACCGCGCCCGCGCCGTCGAGCAGGCGCACAGTGAGGGCGTAGAGCTCGGGCGCGCCGGGGCCCCATACCCGCACCGCGTCCTCGGGGATCACGAGCTCGAGGTGCGGGGCGAGGTCGATATCGGCGCGCACCGCGGCCCGCGCCACCTCCTCGCCTCCCGGCACGGAGGCGACGACCTCGAGACGGGTGCCCGGCGTGGCCCGGGACAGCGGCACGTCGAGCGCGAAGGACCGCCCGCCCAGCGAGGGCAGGATCCGCAGCGAGCGGATCTCGTCGGCGGGGACCCCCTCGAGCCAGACGCTCTGCCAGATCCCGGTGGTGCGGTGGTAGTTCGCGGCGGTGGGTCGGAACTCGTGCGACTGCTTGCCGCGGGCCTGCGGGACGCCGTGGGGGTCCCGGGCGCGCACGACGATCTCGACCTCCTCGCCGGGGCCGGTGCCGGGGACGCCCGAGAGATCGGCGGCGAACGGGGTGAAGCCGCCTCGGTGACGGGCGACCTCCTGACCGTTCACCCAGACGGTCGCATCCTGGTCCACGGCTTCGAAGCGCAGGATCGGGCGCAGGCCCTCCCAGTCGGCAGGGATCGTGGGGGTGCGCCGGTACCAGACGGCCTCGAGATAGTCGCGGTTGCCGATCCCGGAGGCCTCGGTCTCCGGCGCGAAGGGCACCAGGATCTCGGAGCCGAGCTCGCGCTCGAGCAGGCCGCGGTCGCGGCCCGAGTCGCCCTGGTCGATCTCGAACTGCCAGGTCCCGTTGAGGGTGAGCCATGTGGGCCGGTGCAGCTGAGGGCGCGGGTGCTCGGGCCGGGGCACGTCGGCGACGGCCGACAGCGGGGCATCGAGGAGGTCGGCGAGCTCACCGGCCCGGGCGAAGAGGGCCGAGAGGCTCGCGGGGAGATGGTCTGCAGAGTGGTCGGCTGAGGGTGAGGCCACGGGGCGGCTCCTGTGATCGGGATCTGCGCTGATCGGACAGCACCATTCCATCGCATCCCGGCCAGCATTGCAACGTGGGAATCACGCCGGCGGTCCGCCCGGACCGCCTGCCCTCAGCGGTCGGCGGCCGCGGACGTCGATCCGCGCTCGATGAGTCGGTGGCCGACGACTGTCTCGACCCCGCCGACGACGGAGGCGCCGCCGTCACCACCGGCCTTCCGCGTCGAGTCCGCGAGGGCGGCGTCCAGCGCGGCCGCGACCAGGGCCTCGAGGTCCGGGGCGATGGTGGTCAGCCCGGGCCGCGACCAGGCCGCCTCGGGGATGTCGTCCCAGCCCACCACCGCCACCTCTCCGGGAACGTCCACCCCGTGCTCGATCAGCGCAGACATCGCACCGAGGGCGAGCAGGTCGTTCCCGGCCACCACGGCGTCGACCTCGAGACCCGAGGCGAGCACCTGCTCCATCTCCTCGCGGCCGGATTCCCGGTCCCAGCCCGCGACGGTGCGCACCCGCTGCGCCTCGAGGGGGAGGTCGGCGAAGCGCAGCGCCGCCCGGATGCCGGCCAGTCGATCGGTGGCGGTCGAGCGCACGGCCCCGTCGCCTCCCAGGAACAGCGGGTGCCTCCGCCCCTGGGCGACCAGGAGGCGCACCACGTCCGCCGCGGAGGCGACGTTGTCGATCGCCACATGGGAGATCTCCGGTGCGGCCGGCAGCATCTCGCCCAGCAGGACCACCCGCGGCCCCCCGGAGACCTGGAGGTCCGGCGGGGTCAGCGCCGAGGGCGAGATGATCACCGCGTCGACGGGGCGCGGGGTGTTCCCGCGCAGATGGGCGCGCTCGGTCTCCGCGACGCCGAGCGAGACCTCGACGCTCACCATGTACCCGCGCTCCCGAGCGGCGACCTGCATGCGCTCGGCGAGGCGGGCGAAGTAGGGGTTCTGCAGCTCCGGCACCACCAGTGCCAGGGCGTGGGTGGGTCCGCCTCGCAGCTCGCGGCCGGCACGGTTGGGCACGTAGCCGAGCTCCTCGATCGCCTGCTCCACGCGGACCCGCGTCTCCTCCCGCACCACCGGCCGGTCGTTGACCACGTTGGAGACGGTCTTCCAGGAGACCCCGGCCCGCAGGGCGACGTCCTTGATGCTCACACGTCGCGCCATGGGCCCTTCCTCAGGTCGGTCTCGGGGCCGGCACAGCGGCCGGTGGGGACGAGGATACGGGACCACCCCTCCTCCCACGTGGGAACATCGGCCCCGCCTCCCGGACCTCCCCGGGTGAGCGCCCGAGCGGCCCCGGCCGGGCGGTGGTATCTCACACCGACGTGCCGGTTCATCGCCACGCAGGTGACCGGCGCGTACTGTGAGCAGCAGTGCCGTCCTCCCGCCGCGGCACAGGTCCCGGACGGACAGCCCCGATCCGGTCCGACGCCCCGCGTCGGACCCCGAGATCGGCAGGCTCCGTCCCGGTGACAGCTTCGGCCGAGGATCGCTGCTCCGCGCAGCGCCGCATGACGACGCCCCGGGCGGGATTGCACCACACAGAACGGATCACCTCACGTGACCACCCCTGACTTCGCACGCCTCGGCGTGCCGTCCGCCCTGACCGACGCGCTCGCGCCGATGGGCATCACCGAGCCCACCCCCATCCAGGCCGCCACCCTGCCGGACTCGCTGTCCGGCCGGGACGTGCTGGGCCGGGGCCGCACCGGCTCGGGGAAGACCTTCGCCTTCCTGCTGCCGCTGGTGGCCCGCCTCATCGAGCAGCCGCGCAAGCGCGTGGCCCGTCGGCCCCGTTCCCTGGTGCTCGCCCCCACCCGCGAGCTGGCCTCGCAGATCGCCGAGTCGCTGAAGCCGCTGGAGGCCGCCGCAGGACTGCGCAGCACCGTGGTGTTCGGCGGCGTGGGCCAGAACCCGCAGGTGAATGCCCTGGCACGGGGCGTCGACGTGCTCGTGGCCTGCCCCGGCCGACTCCTGGACCTCATGAACCAGGGCCATGTGGATCTCAGCGCGATCGAGATCACCGTCATCGACGAGGCCGACCACATGGCCGACATGGGCTTCCTGCCGATGGTGCGCAAGATCCTCGTGAAGACCCCGCCCAAGGGCCAGCGGATGCTCTTCTCCGCAACCCTCGACTCCGGGGTGAACAAGCTCGTCAAGGAGTTCCTGCACGAGCCCGTCACCCACTCGGCGGATCCGGCCACGAGCCCCGTGGGCACCATGGAGCACCACGTGCTCGAGGTGCACTCCGCAGCCCGCTTCGACGTGCTGCGCGACCTGGCCGCCGCACCGGGGCGCACGATCATGTTCACCCGCACCAAGTACGGCGCGAAGAACCTGGCCCGCAAGCTCTCCGCCCGCGGCGTGGACGCGGTGGACCTCCACGGCAACCTCTCCCAGAACGCCCGCACCCGGAACCTCGAGGCCTTCGGCTCCGGGACCGCGACCACCATGGTCTGCACCGACATCGCCGCGCGCGGCATCCACGTCGACGAGGTGGCCCTGGTGGTCCACGCCGATCCGCCCGTCGAGCACAAGGCGTACCTGCACCGCAGCGGCCGCACCGCCCGCGCCGGCGAGTCCGGCACCGTGATCACCGTGCAGACCCCGGACCAGAAGCGCGACGTCAGCGACCTGATGCGCAAGGCCGGGATCACGGCCACGCACCACGCCTCGGTGACGGCGCTGAGCCCGGTGCTCGCCGAGCTCGCCCCCGGCGAGCGGGTCGAGACCCACGAGCCGAAGCAGCCCGAGGCCCCGCTCGACGAGGCGCGGCTGAAGGGTGAGCGCGGCGGCGGCCGCGGGCGCGGTGGCCAGGGTCGCGGCGGACAGGGTCGCGGCGGCCAGGGCGGTCGTGACAGCCAGGGCGGCGAGGGCCAGGGCTCCCGCGGCGGGCGTCGTGGCGGCCAGGACGGCCAGTCGGGTCGTCGCGAGCAGGGTGGCGCCGGCGGCGGTTCCCGCTCCGGCGGCCGCGGACGCTCCGGCCAGGGCCGTTCCGGCGGTCGCCAGGGCGGCTCCTCCACCAGCTACTCGACCTCGAGCTCGGACGGCCGCTCGGGCGGTCTCGCCGCGTTCTCCTCGGGGCGCGGCCGCTGAGCAGCGCTCCTCGCGAGCACCGGGGCGGCCCCGACGGACATCACGTCCGGCGGGGCCGTCCCGTCGACGGACCAGCGCGCCATACTGGGACCATGTCCGCTCCCCCGCCCTCACCCCGCATCGACGAGATCCTCGCGCAGGCCCGGGACGGCGTGGCCCAGCTGGAACCGGCCGAGGTGCCGGCGGCCCTCGCCCGCGGTGCGCACCTGATCGACGTGCGCTCGGCCGTCACCCGCGACGTCGAAGGGCACGTGCCCGGCGCAGTGGTGATCGAACGCCTGGTGCTGGAGTGGCGACTGGACCCGAGCGCCCCCTGGCGCATGGAGGACGGCCCCGCGCTCGACGACGAGGTGGTCGTGCTGTGCAACGAGGGCTACCACTCCACGCTCGCCGCCCGCGACCTGCGCGACCTCGGCTTCCACCGCGCGACGGACCTGCGCGGCGGGTTCCGCGCGTACCACCGGCTGGGCCTGCCGGTCGCGGGAGCCCCCACGCGATACGTGGACTGAGCGATCCGGGTGGACCCGGAGCGGGTCCCTCAGCGCAGCTCGCGCTTGAGGATCTTGCCGGTGGAGGTCATCGGCAGCTCCTCGTCGATGACGATCGTCCGCGGGTACTTGTAGTCCGCCATCTGCTCCTTGGCCCAGTCCCGCAGCTCCTCGACGGTGATCGTGGCGCCCTTCTCGAGGATCACATGGGCAGTGATCTCCTCACCGAGGCGCTCGTGCGGCACCCCGATCACGGCGGCGAGGGAGACCTGCTCATGGGTGAGCAGCACCTCCTCCACCTCCCGCGGATACACGTTGTAGCCGCCGCGCACGATCATGTCCTTGGAGCGGTCCACCACGAAGTAGAAGCCGTCCTCGTCCCGGCGCCCCAGGTCGCCGGTGCGGAACCAGCCGTCCCGGATCACGGCGGCGGTCTCCTCGGGGCGGCGGAGGTAGCCGGTCATGATGTTGTGCCCGCGCACCACGATCTCCCCGATCGCGCCGGGCTCGCGCACTCGCGCCCAGTCCGGGTCGGTGGGGTCGATGAGGTCCATCTCGACGCCCCAGACCGGCAGGCCGATGGAGCCCGGCCGCGGCCGCTCGGGTCGTGAGAAGCTCGCCACCGGTGAGGTCTCGGAGAGGCCGTAGCCCTCCATGATCGAGATGCCGAGCGTCTCGTGCACGCCGCGGAGGATCTCCATCGGCAGCGCCGAACCGCCGGAGACGCCCAGCCGCAGGTGCTCGGCGAGGTCCCCCACCTCGGCCCCGCCCTCGGAGAGCAGCCGCAGCAGAGCCCACCACATGGTGGGGACCCCGGCGAAGAGGGTCACCCGGTGGGCCAGCAGCAGATCCAGGGCCTGGCGGGGTTCGAAGCGCGGCAGCAGCACGAGGGTGGCGCCCATGGAGAAGCCGGCGTTGAGGTTCACCGTGGCGCCGAAGGTGTGGAACAGCGGCAGGGCGACCAGATGGACGTCCTCCCCGGGCAGGGAGCCGAACAGGCGGTTGCAGGTCAGGGCGTTCATGACCTGGTTGGAATGGCTGAGCTCGGCACCCTTGGGGTGACCGGTGGTGCCGGAGGTGTAGAGCACCACGGCGGTGTCCGTCTCCCGGCGCAGGACGGTCTCGAAGGTGTCGGGGAGCTCCGCGACGGCTCGGGCCAGCGTGAGCACGCCCTCGTAGGGGCTCTCGGCCTGCGGGTCGGCCGTCATGAGCACGACCTGCGGGGGCCGGGCCGCGGCCTGCGCCCCTTCGACCACGAAGCGCCCGATGGGGAGCTCCTCGGTGCCCTCGAAGGCGAAGACCACAGAGGCCTCGGCGTCCTCGAGATAGTAGGTCACCTCCCGGGACTTGTTCAGCACGTTCAGCGGCACCACCACCGCTCCGGCCTTGAGGATCCCGAAGTAGACGATCGGGAACTGCGGCAGGTTGGGGCAGCTCAGCGCGACCCGGTCCCCGGGCTCGACGCCGAGGGAGACCAGGAGGTGCGCCACCCGATTCGCGGCGGCGTCCACCTGGGCGTAGGTCAGGATGGTCTCCCCCAGCACCAGGGCGGGCCTGTCGGGGACGGTACGGGCGCTGTCCTCCAGCACCACGGCGAGGTTGTACATGCGTGTCCTTTCCGGACGACGGTGTCTCGGGGGACACAGGATAGAGCCGCTCCGACCCGAGAGACCCCCTGTCGGCCACCTCACCTCCCACACTTCGTTGATTGCGCGAATGACGAATCGTGGGGGAGGATGCCGCCCATGACCTCACCCCCTCACCAGCCGCCCACCGAGCCGCAGCTCGCCGCCGCGGCGGACACCTTCTCCATGCTCGCCAGCCCCGCACGGCTCCAGCTGGTGTGGCTGATGAGCTCGGGCCGCTTCGACGTGGGCGAGCTGGCCGAGCGGGTGGGGCTGAGCCTGCCCACCACCAGCCAGCACCTGCGCAAGCTCCGCCTGACGGGCATCGTCTCGGCGACCCGGGAGGGACGGCACAGCTACTACACCGTCGAGGATCCGCACGTGGTCCAGCTGGTGGAGCAGATCTTCGAGCACATCGCAGCCGACGGCTCCCTCGCCCCCGATCCGCCCCGACCCTCCCCCACGAAGGACTCCCCCGCATGAGCACCCCTGCCGACCAGCGCGTCGATCTGCGCAAGTTCGCGTGGCTGTCGATCGTCGCCGCGATCCTCACCATCGCCCTGAAGACGGGCGCCTGGGCGATGACGGGCTCCGTCGGCCTGCTCTCCGACGCGGCCGAGTCGACCGTGAACCTGGTCGCCGCGGTGGTCGCCCTGATCGCGCTGACCGTCGCCGCCCGGCCCGCGACCGAGCGCTTCCTCTACGGCCGCGCGAAGGCCGAGTACTTCTCCGCCGCGGTCGAGGGGCTGATGATCTTCGTGGCCGCGGCGGTCATCATGATCACCGCGGTCGAGCGCTTCATCAATCCACGGCCGCTCGAGAACCTCGGCATCGGGCTGCTCATCGTGGTGATCGCCTCGCTGATCAACGGCGGCGTGGCGATCGTGCTGCTGCGTGCGGGCAGGACCCACAACTCGATCACCCTGCGCGCCGACGGCAAGCACCTGATGACCGATGTGGTCACCAGCGCGGGGATCCTCATCGGCGTGGGCCTGGTGGCGCTGACCGGCTGGGAGCGGCTGGATGCGCTGGTGGCCTTCGCGGTCGGCGTGAACATCATCGTCACCGGCATCGGACTGCTGAAGGAGTCCGCCGGCGGCCTGCTGGACAAGGCGCTGCCGGACGAGGACCACGAGATCATCACCGAGGTGCTGCGCCGCCGCACCGACGGCACCGTCACCTTCCACGGGCTGCAGACCCGCGAGGCCGGGCAGCAGAAGTACATGAACGTGCACGTCCTGGTGCCGGATGAATGGACCGTCAAGCGGGGCCACGACTACATCGAGGGCCTCGAGGAGGAGCTGCGCGGCTGCCTGCCGGACCTCACCGTGCTCACCCACCTCGAGCCGATCTCCGACCCGGCCTCCTATGCGGACATCCCGGAACAGCACGTTCCGATCCACGGCGACGACCACGACCCGACGCGGCCGCCGGAAGGATGAGCCCACCGCGGTGACCGTCCACAGGTCCGTGCACGATGGTCTGCACACTGCCTACGATGAGCAGATCGACCACGAACGCTCTGGGGGAACGATGGTTCACTGGCCGCACGACAGCGGGACGACGGCGAGGGACGACGGGCACACGATTCCCGGAGAGCTCGTCGGGACCGGGATGGTCGCCCCCGGGGGACGCAGCTACGACCCGCTGGCCGGGCCGGGCACGGCACCCCCGCACCGCCCCGCCGAGGTCCAGCTCCGCACCGCACCCCACGACCCGTGGCGTGCGGCCGCGCCGGCACCGCTGCCGCCCCCACCCCGGAAGAGCGTGGGGCTGGCCTTCCTGCTCACGTTCCTCTTCGGCCCTCTGGGCATGCTCTACTCGACCGTCACCGGAGCCCTGGTCATGCTGGGCATCACCGCCGTGGTCTCGGTGATAGCCGGCGTGTTCGTCGGGCTGATCTCGCTGGCGACCTTCGGCCTGGGCGCGCTCCTGGTGGTGCTGGCTCCGCTGGTGGGGCTCCCGATCTGGATCGCGAGCATGATCTGGTCCTGCCTGGCCGCCTCCGGCCACAACGACCGCGTGCAGCGGCAGTACGCGCAGCACGGCGCCGCGCACGCGCAGTACGGCGCGCAGCAGGCGAGCGCACAGGGATTCGGCCCCGCGGGGTTCTGAGGCTGCAGGGATCTGACATCGCGGGGACGGCTCGCCCCCGCGGAACGCGCACCACCTCTCCGAGGAGCACCCCATGACCGGCACCGACCCGTCCGACGGCGACCTCGAACCCCTTGCCGCCCGACTGCGCGAGGCGCTCGGCGAGGACGCGGTGGTGGTGGCGCCCGGGCCGCACTACCGAGGCGACCAGGCCGACCCCGGCGCCGCGGGAACGCGATTCGTGCTGGTGCTCCCCCACGACGTCGAGGGCGTGCAGGCCGCGATGCGGATCGCGCACGAGGCGGTCGTGCCGGTGGTGCCGCGCGGCGCCGGTTCCGGGCTCTCCGGCGGCGCGGTGGCGATCGACGGCGGGATCGTGCTGGGCCTGGAGCGGCTGAGCGCGATCCGCGAGATCGACGTGCTCGACGAGGTGGCCGTGGTCGAGGCCGGAGTGATCACCGCCGACATCTCCGCAGCCCTGTCCCCGCAGGGCTTCTTCTACGCCCCGGACCCGGCGAGCGCCGCGATCTCGACGATCGGGGGCACCATCGCCACCAACGCCGGCGGCCTGCACTGCGCGAAGTACGGCGTGACCCGGGAGTCGGTGCTCGGCCTCGAGGTCGTGCTGGCCGACGGGACACTGCTGCGCACCGGCCACCGCTCCCTCAAGGGCGTCACCGGGCTCGACCTCACCCAGCTGCTGATCGGCTCCGAGGGCACGCTCGCCGTGATCGTCGCCGCCACCGTGCGGATCCGGCCGCTGCCGGTCGCGCGCCGCACGGTGCTGGCCCGCTTCACCACCACCGCCCAGGCCACCGGCGGAGTGAACGCGATCTCGCGCTCCCCGGTGCGCCCGGCGGCGACCGAGCTGCTGGACGTCGGCGCGGTCACGGACATCGACGCCCACAACGGCTCCTCCCTCGGTGCGGACCCGGAGCTCGGCGTGCCGAGCTCCACCGGCGCAGTGCTGCTCATCGAGCTCGACGGGTACGGCATCGAGGAGCAGGCCGCGGATCTCACCCGCGCGCTCCGGGAGGTGGGGGCCGACGTGCGGGTCGTCGACGACGAGGCGGAGGCGGCGCACCTGTGGGAGCTGCGTCGCTCCAGCCGCGCCGCGGGCGGAGGTCGGGCCCGGCTCGGCGAGGACGTGGCGGTGCCGAAGTCCCGCCTGGCGGAGATGGTCGACCGGATCGAGGAGATCGGCCGACGCCACGGCGTGGCCACCTCGGCCGTCGCCCACGCGGGGGACGGCAACCTGCACCCCTCCCTCTCGCTGCCCGGCGTCCCCGAGGACCCCTCCGGCACGCTGCCGGCACAGATCCTCGCAGCCGCCGACGAGGTCGTGCGTGCGGCGCTCGACCTCGGCGGCACCATCAGCGGGGAGCACGGCATCGGGACCGCGAAGCAGCGATGGCTGGACCTCGAGCTCTCCCCCGTCTCGCGGGAGCTCCAACGCCGGGTGAAGGCGGCCTTCGACCCGCACGGGCTGATGAACCCGGGCCGCGCCCTGTAGGAGCAGGCCGCGGGGAGTCGGCGGGACTCCGTGCGCATCGCCTGTACTCCTTCGGCGTGACCCCTCTGGACTCGCCCTCTGACGCGGACCAGGTGGTGATGCTCCTCGCCGGCCCCGCCTTCAGCCTGGTCACGGGCATGGCCATGCAGCTGTGGACCCCGCTGCGCACGCGCGGTGACCTCCTGCATCTGGTGTGGCTGTGGTTCGCCTTCGTCTCGGTGCAGGAGGGGATCATGTACCTGTGCCTGACCCCGTTCGGCGCTGGGGACACGGGGATGGCGGCCCAGCTGCTCGGGCCCCCCTTCGCGCTCCAGTTCGTGGCCCTCGCGGCCGGCGTGGGCGGGATGTTCCTCAATGCGCGCGCCTTCGCCCCGCACATGGCGCGCCATGCCGGGGCGGAGGCACGACCTCGCAACGCCATGACGCTGTTCCCCTGGCTCTGCGGGATGATCATCTCGGTGCTGCTGAGCGTCCTGTATCTCGCGATCAGTCCGGCCGACATCCCGGCCACGGCCCAGATCGCGGTCCTGGCGGCGGGGAGGGCGCTCCTGGTGTTCGCGCCGATGTCCCACCTCTTCGCGCGCAGCGTCGCCGAGGTGCCCCATGAGCCGCTGCGCCTGCGTGCCGTGCCGGTCGGCGCTCTGGTGGTGCTCGCCCTCATGGTGCTGGGGAACATCCTGCTCAGCCTCGGGGTGGAGGTCGGCTGAGCGGACGGCGGCGCAGACCGTCGGCGTCACCGCAGCTCACCCCAGCAGCAGTCGTCCGAGCTCGCGATCCGAGGCGGCGAGCGCCCGGCGGTCGTAGGTCGCGCCGGTCGCGAGGATCTCCTCAGCACCGGTGCGTTCGAGCAGCTGCTCGATCCGGAGGCGCACCGTGGAGGCCGAGCCCGCCACGGTCGCGGCGAGGCCGCGCTCGAGCCGTCGGCCTTCCCGCTCGCTGATCTCCGCGGCGCGGATCCGCTCCACCGGCTCGAGCGGTCCGAACTCCCCCGTCGTGCGCGAGCGCACCATCGCCCAGACCTCCGGCAGCGCGAGCTCCCGGGCCTCGGCGTCGGTGTCCGCGACCAGGGCGTCCACGGAGACGATGACCTGCGGGGCGCTGCCCCGATGCGGGCGGAACGCTCGACGATAGGCGTCGAGCCGCTCCGGCAGCTCCGGGGAGTCCAGGAACTGGCCACCGAGCACCACCGGCAGGCCCAGCTCGGCGGCGGTGTCGATCCCGCTGCCGGTCGCGAGCACGAACAGCGGCACCTCACCGGCGTCGGCGGGCCGGGCGGTGAGCGGAGCCGAGTTCTCGAGGTAGCCGCGCACCTCCGCGATCTCACGGGCGAAGGACGCCGGATCCGCCTCGAGTCGGCCCAGAGCGGCCCGCACCGGTTCGGTGAAGCCCAGCGAGCGGCCCAGCCCCAGGTCGATGCGGTCCGGATGCAGCGCCGCCAGCATCCGGAACTGCTCGGCGACCACGAGCGGACGATGGTTGGGGAGCATGATGCCGCCGGAGCCGAGACGGATCCGGGCGGTGCGGACCCCGATCGCGGCGAGCAGCACCGCCGGGGAGCCGCTGGCGATGCCGGGCACCGTATGGTGCTCGGCCACCCAGAATCGCTCGTAGCCCAGGGCTTCGACCTCGACGGCCCGCTCCACGGAGTGGGTGAGAGCGGCGGTCTCCGCCTGCCCATGGCGCGTGCGGGAGCGGTCGAGCAGGGAGAGCCTCATGCTGTGATCAACGCGGGAGAGCCCGGAGACCTTCCCCGGGACGAGGACGACAAGGTCTCATCCTCGAGCCGTCCGCTGCGACCGGTCCCTGGATAGCCTGAGACGCATGAACGCTCCTCACGTGCCGCTGTCCCTGCTCGATCTCGTCCCCATCTCGGAGGGCATGACCACGCGGGAGGCCATCGCCGCGTCGATGGAGGGGGCCCGCGCCGCGGATCGCCTCGGCTATGAGCGGCTCTGGTACGCCGAGCACCACAACACGAACAGCCTCGCCTCGAGCGCGACGGCGCTGCTGATCGATCGCGCCGCCTCGCTCACCGAGCGGATCCGCGTCGGCTCCGGCGGCATCATGCTGCCCAACCACTCCCCGCTCTCCGTCATCGAGCAGTTCGGCACCCTGGTCCAGTTCCACGGCGACCGGATCGACCTGGGCCTGGGGCGCGCACCGGGCACCGACCAGCTCACCGCGCAGCTGCTGGCCCGCACCTCCGCGGAGCCGTCGGCGTTCATCGCCGCGGTCGAGCAGATGCGCGACTGGTCCCGCGAGGAGACCAGCGGCGGGATGCCGATCACGGCGGACGTCGCCCGCGGCACCGAGGTGCCGATGTGGATCCTCGGCTCGACCGCCAACGGGGCACGGCTGGCCGCCCAGCTGGGCATGCCGTTCTCCGTCGCCTCGCACTTCGCGCCCTTCCAGTACCTGCACGCCCTGCACACCTACCGGGACAACTTCGACGCCGGCGCCCCCTCGGCGCAGATCTCCGCACCCCGCACCATGGTCGGCGTGAACCTGGTGATCTCGGAGACCGACGAGGAGGCGCAGCGCCAGTTCACCACGCTCCAGCAGATGTTCCTGGGGGTCGTCACCGGTCAGCGACAGAAGATCCAGCCGCCGCGCCCGATCGAGGAGGTCGCCGACCCGCACCTGCTCTCCCAGGTCGATTAGACTCTGTCGATCAGGGCCGTCGGCTCCCCCGCCACCGTGGTGCGCCAGCTCGAGGAGATCGTCGCCGCCACCGAGGCCGACGAGCTCATCCTCACCGCCTACTACTTCGATCCCGCGGACCGGCTGCGCGGACTCGAGCTGCTGGCCGAGGCCTGGGGGCTGGACGGAGCGGCGGTGCGCTGACGATGAGGTCCTCGCCCGCGGTGCTCTGCGAGGACACCGCCGAGCTGGTGATCGCCGCGAACGACATGTGAGTGCGCACGACCGGCCGGCCGGGATGGCATGCTGTGCCCATGGCGACGCCGCCCCCTCCCGCCGCTGAACCGACCGCATCGACCCCGCCGCAGTCCTCCGCGCCGTCCGCTCCGCAGCCCACCCCGCGGATCGGTCTGCTGCCAGCCCTCGGTGTGTCCCTCTCTGCCTTCCTGCTGTTCGGGCTCCAGCTCGCCGGCTGGGGGCACGGCCTGCTCGCGCTCAGCCTGCTCGGCGCGTTCCTGGTCTCGCGGGAGCTGGGCAAGGACCTGTCCCTGATCGGCCTCGGCATCGCCGTCGTCTCGGTCACCTCGGTGAAGGCGGACGTGGACTGGGACCGGTTCTTCACCATCGGCACCGTGCTGATCCTCGCCGTCACCCTGCCGCTGCTGGTGGACCGCCTGCTCCTGCGACGCCGGGCGATCCGCTTCCCGTGGCTCTCCGGGCAGCCGTGGAACCGCTGGCAGTGGGGATATCTCATCGCCGTCCCGGTGCTGGGCTGGCTGCTGCTGCCCTACTACTTCATCACCTCGGGCGCCTACGAGAACTGGCCCCACATCACCGACGCCGGGGCGCTGGGTCGCTTCTTCGTGGGCGTGAACTTCGTGGGCACGTGGGACGAGCTGTTCTTCATCTGCACCTGCTTCGCGCTGCTGCGCCGCCACTTCGGGCTCTGGACGGCCAACCTCCTGCAGGCGACCATCTTCGTGTCCTTCCTGTGGGAGCTCGGCTACCAGGAATGGGGGCCCCTGCTCACCGCTCCGTTCGCACTGCTGCAGGGCTGGCTCTTCACCCGCACCGGGTCCCTGCTGTACGTGCTGATCGTGCACCTGCTGTTCGACGTGGTGGTCTTCCTCGCGATCGTCCACGCGCACAACCCCGGGCTGATCCCGATCTTCCTGGTCTGAGCACAGGGCTCGCCGAGCTCGGCGGCGTCTCATGGCGTCTCACAGCTGTGCAGGCCGTGGCCGGAGAACCCATACTTCCCCCATGAGCTCCCTCGTCCTGCAGTCAGATTTCGGCCTCGACGACGGCGCCGTCAGCGCCATGTACGGCGTGGCCGTCGGCGTCGACCCCACCCTGCGGATCCACGACGTCACCCACAACATCCCGCCCTATGACATCTGGGAGGGCTCCTACCGGCTCGCCCAGGTGCTCACCTACTGGCCCGAGGGCACCGTGTTCGTCTCCGTGGTCGACCCCGGGGTGGGCTCGGACCGGCTGTCGGTCGTGGCCCGCACCGCGACCGGGCACTACGTGGTCACCCCCGACAACGGCACCCTCACCCACCTCGAGGACATCTTCGGCATCACCGAGCTGCGGGAGATCGACGAGACCCGCAACCGCCGCCCCGGCTCCGAGGAGTCCTACACCTTCCACGGCCGGGACATCTACGCCTTCACCGGCGCTCGTCTGGCCTCCGCAGCGACCTCTTTCGAGGACGTCGGCCGCACCGTGGACCTCGGTGAGCTGGTGCGCCTGCCGATCACCGCACCGACACTGCGCGACGGCTCGATCCGCGGGATCATCGACACCCTCGACGTGCGCTACGGCTCCCTGTGGACCTCCATCCCTCGCGAGCTGTTCCGCGAGCTCGCCGTCGCCCCGGGTGACCGGGTGAGGGTGCGGGTCCATCACCACGACACGGTCGTGCACGCCGCGCAGGTGACCTATGCCCACAGCTTCGCCTCCGTCGAGATCGGCGAGTCGCTGCTGTACGTGAACTCGCTGGACAGGATGGCGATCGCGATCAATCGTGGTCACTACGCTCGCGCCTTCTCCCTCGGCACCGGCGCGTCCTGGCACGTGACCCTCGACCCCGTGCGCTGACCCTCCCCCACCTCTCGACAAGGACCCGTCATGACCCGCACCTCTCCCGTGACCCAGGTGGTCGCCATCGGCATCGGCGCCGCGCTCTTCTTCGTGCTCGGACGCTTCGTCGCGATCCCGACCCCGATCCCGAACACCTCGATCAGCATCCAGTACGCGATCCTCGCCGTGTTCGCCGTGCTCTACGGACCGCTGGTCGGTGCGCTGGCCGGGTTCATCGGCCATCTGCTCATCGACGCCACCGGCTACGGGATCTGGCTCAGCTGGGAGCTGGCCTCCGGGGTCTTCGGGCTGCTCGTCGGGGTGCTCCTGCTGCGCAATGCTCTGGCAGACGGAGAGTTCGGCCGGGGATCGGCGCTGCGGTTCTCGGGGGCCGTGGTCCTCGCGAACCTGGTGGCCTGGCTGGTGATCGCCCCGCTGGGCGACGTGCTGATCTACTCGGAGCCGGCGAACAAGGTGTGGACCCAGGGCGCCCTCGCCTTCGTGTCGAACTCGGTGACCGCCGTGGTGCTGGGCCTGCTGATCCTCTCCCTCTACGCCCGCACCCGCACCAGGACCGGGTCGCTGAGCCACGACCAGTGACGATGCCGGATGCTCGCGGCCCTGCCGGGGAACCGCTGATCGAGCTGTCCGCGTACTCGTTCCAGTACCGGGCGCAGTCCGCCCCGACCCTGCACGACATCGACCTGGTGGTGCGGCGCGGGGAGAAGGTCGCCGTCGTCGGCGCCTCCGGCTCCGGGAAGTCCACGCTGCTGCGCGCCCTGAACGGACTGATCCCGCACCATCACCGCGGCACCGCCACGGGCACCGTGCGCGTGCAGGGGAAGGACCCCGCTCGCATCCCGCTGGTGGAGACCTCGGGCGTGGTCGGCACGGTGCTGCAGGACAGCAGCAGCCAGTTCGTGGGCCTCTCGGTGGTCGAGGACATCGCCTTCAGCCTCGAGAACCGGCAGGTCCCCCGGGAGGAGATGCCCGCCCGGATCGAGAGCGCCGCACGACTCGCCGGCATCGAGGACCGTCTGGAGTCCTCCCCGCACGATCTCTCGGGCGGGCAGAAGCAGCGCGTCGCGATCGCGGGCGTGCTGGTCGACGAGGTCGAGGTGCTGCTGCTGGACGAGCCGCTGGCGAACCTCGACCCGGCAACCGGTCGCGCCGCCGTCGAGCTCGTGGACGCACTGCACCGGGACCACGGCACCACTGTGCTGATCGTCGAGCACCGCCTCGAGGACGTCCTGCACCGGGACGTGGACCGCATCGTGCTCATGGACCGCGGACGCATCATCGCCGACGCCTCCCCGGACGAGGTCATCGCCTCCGGCCTGCTCGAGCAGCACGGCATCCGCCCGCCGCTGCACGTCGCGGCCCTGCGCCACGCCGGGGTCCCGGCCCATGCCGGCCAGCGCCCCTCCCGCAGCAGCGACATCCACCTCACCCCGCAGCAGATCGCCGCCGTCCGTGCCTGGGTCCTGGACGCGGCGGTCGACGACGCGCCCGAGGCGGCGGGGACGGATGCTGCAGAAGCGGGCCCGGACGCTGCGGAGGCGGCGCTCGAGCTCCGCGGCGTCCGCAGCGAGATCTCCGTCGGCCCCGGACGCAGCACCCTCGCCCTGTCCCGTGTCGACGCCCGCATCGCGCGAGGCGAGATGATCGGGGTGCTCGGCTCCAACGGCGCCGGGAAGTCGACCCTCGCCCGTGTGATCTGCGGGTTCGAGAGGACGACCGACGGTCAGGTGCTGATCGGAGGGGCCGATGCCGCCTCCTGGAGCCTCGCCGAGCGCGGCCGTCGGGTGGGCTTCGTGCTGCAGGAGCCCGGGCAGTCGATCTCCCAGCCCCGGGTGGCCGACGAGATCGCGCTCGGGATGCGCACCCGCGGTCTCGACGCGGAGGAGATCGCACGGCGCACGACCGCCGTGCTCGAGGTCTGCGGGCTGCGTCCGTTCCGCACCTGGCCGCTCTCGGCGCTCAGCCACGGCCAGAAGAAGCGCGTCAGCATCGCCGCGATCCTCGCCCTGGAGCCGGAGGTGCTGCTCCTGGACGAGCCCACGGCCGGGCAGGACCACGCCCACTACACCGAGTTCATGGAGTTCCTGCGCCGGGTCAACGACGCCGGCACCACCGTCGTGCTGATCACCCACGACATGCACCTCGCCCTCGAATACACCGATCGGGTGCTGGTCCTCTCCGGCGGGGACCTGCTGGCCGACGACGATCCGGCCGTGGTGCTCACCGATCCGGAGCTCACCCGACGCGCCGACCTGGTGACGACGGGACTCTACGACCTCGCCAGGCGCTGCGGCATCACGGAACCCCACCGGCTCGTCCGCCGCTTCGTCGCGGTGGACCGGGCCGCGCGCGAGGTGGCGCCATGACCGCTCCCGTCCTCGGCTACATCGACCGCCCGGGCCCCCTGCACTCCCTCGCCGGCGTCTCCAAGCTGATGCTCGCCCTCGGGGTGGTGCTCGGCGCGATGATCGGCTTCGACGTGCGCTACCTCGCCGCGGTGTCGCTGGGCTCGCTCGTGCTGTGGGGGTTCTCGCGGGTGCGCCCGCGGGATCTTGCCGTGGTGCTGTGGCTGATCCTGGTGTTCATGGTGCTGAACAACATCGGGATCTTCCTGTTCGCCCCCGGCTACGGCACGGAGCTGTTCGGCACCCGGCACCTGCTGCTCGATGGCCCCTGGCAGTGGGATGTGACCGCCGAGCAGCTGTTCTACCAGCTCGCGGTCACCCTGAAGTACGTCGCAGTGCTGCCGGCGGTGCTCCTCTTCGTGGCCACCACCCGCCCCCCGGAGTTCGCCTCCTCCCTGGCGCGGATCGGCGTGCCCTATCGGATCGCGTACGCCGTGTCGCTCGCGCTGCGGTACATCCCCGACCTGCAGCGGGAGTTCCGCACGATCTCCCAGGCGCAGCAGGCGCGCGGCCTCGACACCAGCCGCGGCGTCGGTCTCTCCACCCGGGTGCGGAACCTCGCCTCGGTGCTGATGCCGCTGCTGCTGGGAACCTTCGACCGCATCGAGTCGGTCTCGGCCGCGATGGAGCTGCGTGGCTTCGGGCGTGGGAGGCGGCGCACCTGGCTGGTCAGCACGTCGCTGCGGGCCCGGGACCTGGTGCTGATCGCGGTCGCCGTGGTGCTGGTGGTGATCCCGCTCATGCTGCTGGTGGTCAACGGCGGGCGGTTCTGGAACCCCTTCGTCTGAGCATCGTGCAGGCCCCGGGCACGACGATCCCCGCATCCCTCTGCGCCGCAGAGGGATGCGGGGATCGGTGGTCGCGCGGAACGGCCGCGCCGTGAGACCGCGCCGGCGGGTCAGCCCGCCTCGCCGGTCATGCCCAGCAGATCGGGCAGGAACATCGAGATCTGCGGGATGAACACCACCAGCACCAGGCCGATGAACAGGGCGAGGAAGAACGGCAGCATCGCCTTGATGACGGGCTCGACCTGCACCCCGCCCACCTTCGCGCTGATGAACAGGATGTTCCCCACGGGCGGGGTGATCGTGCCCAGCGACAGGTTGAAGGTGATCATCATGCCGAAGTGGATCGGATCCACCCCGAGCTCGAGGGCGATCGGCAGGAAGATCGGCGTGAAGATGAGGATCGCCGGGGTGGGGTCCATGAAGGCGCCCACGGCCAGCAGGATCAGCATCATCAGCAGCAGGATGACCGTCGTGGAGTCCGCGAGCCCCAGCAGCGCCGTGGAGATCGACTGCGGGATCATCGCGTAGGACAGCACCCAGCTCAGCGCCGAGGAGACGGCCACCAGCAGCATCACGACCGCGGTCGTGCGGGCGGCGCCCGCGACCACCGAGGGCAGGTTCTTCAGCGTGAGCTGCCGGTAGACGAGCCCCAGCACGAAGGAGTACGCGACGGCGATCACCGCGGACTCGGTCGCGGTGAAGAAGCCGGCCAGCAGGCCGCCGACCACGACCACGATCATGAAGATCGCGGGCACCGCCTTGAGCAGGGTCCGCAGCGCGAGGCCCAGCGGGATGCGCTCGCCGCGCGTCAACATGTCGGGCCGGCGCCGGGCGATGAGCGCGACGACGATCAGGCAGGCGAGCACCCAGACGATGCCGGGACCGTAGCCCGCCATGAACAGCGTCGCCACCGAGGTCGAGGAAACCAGTGAGTACACGATCAGGGTGTTCGACGGCGGGATCATCATGCCCGCCGGCGCGGAGGCGGCGTTGACGGCGGCGGAGAACGCCGGGTCGTAGCCCTCCTTGCGCATGCGGGGGCCGAGGGTGGAGCCCATCGCCGCGGCCGAGGCCACGGCCGCCCCGGAGACGGAGCTGAACAGGGCGTTGCCCACGACGTTCGTCTGGGCGAGGGAGCCGGGCATCCGGCCCACGAGCACCTTGGCGGCGTCGATGAGGCGCTCGGCGATGCCGCCGGTGTTCATCAGCGAACCGGCGAGCACGAAGAACGGGATCGCCAGCAGCGTGAAGGAGCTCGCCCCCGTGAACATGCGCTGGGAGGCGACGAACACCGCCTGCTCGGTGCCTACCACCGCGGCGAGCGCCACGATCGAGGGCAGGCCGATCGCGACGGCGATCGGGGCGCCGATGCCGATGAGCACGACGACGCCGGAGATGAGGATGATGCCTGCGAGAGTTGCGGGGTCCACGGCTCAGGCTCCCTTCTGCGTGGTCGGGCCGGTCGGGGAGGTGCCGTCGGTCGTGTCCGCACCGGCGGCCTCGAGCGCCGCCTCGGCCTGGGCGTCGTCGCCGCCGAGCATGTCCTCGCCGCGCGCGGCGCGCACGAGGTCCTCGAGCGCGAACAGGGCGATGAGCACGCCCGCTACCGGCAGGGCCAGGTACATCTGCCCGACCGTGACCGGCAGGCCCGGGATCGCCTGGTCGAAGGAGATCGACATGCCTCGGATCCCTCCCCAGACCAGGCCCAGGAGGGCGAAGGCGAGGATCGCGACCTCGACGAGCATCGCCGTGCCGCGCTGCGCGGGCCGCGGCAGCAGGCGGGCGAGGAAGTCCACCGCCACATGGCCCCGCTCTCCGAACACCATCGCGACCGCGAAGAGCACCAGCCAGATGAACAGGTACTGGGAGACGGTGGTGGTCCAGGCGCTCGGGGCCTGCAGCACTTGGCGGGTGAACACCTGCCACATCACCACCAGCACGAGCACCACGAACAGCGCGATGCTGATCCAGGTCAGGCCCTGGACGATCCTTCTGCGCGGCGCGCTCATCGCTGAACCCCCATGTCCTCAGCGAGCGCGCGCACGCGCTCGTACAGGTCCTCGTCCTCAGGGCTGCCCAGGAAGGAGCGCCCCACCTCCTCGATCGCCGGGGTGAACGCCTCAGGATCGGGTTCGGTGATCTCGACCCCCGCATCGAGCATCGCCTGCGTGCTGGACTCGGTCTCCTGCGCCCACAGGCGCACGAACTCCTCCTGCGCGGCGGTGAAGCACTGAGAGAAGGCCTCCTGGTCCGCGCCGTCCATCTCCCCGATCCGGTCCACGTTCGCCATCACGTAGTCGAGCCCCACCAGGTGGTTGGTGAGGGTGAAGTGCGGAGCGATCTCGTAGTGGCGCTGGGTCACGTAGCTGACCTCGTTGTTCTCGGCGCCGTTGAGCACCCCGGCCTGCAGCGCGGTGTACACCTCGCCGTAGGCCATCGGGGTGGGTGACGCGCCGAGCGCGCGGGTCAGCGCCATGAACACGTCGGACTCCTGGACGCGGACCTTCAGCCCGGCGAGGTCCTCGGGGCTCTCGATCGGGCCGCGGTCGGTGTAGACGTGGCGGGACCCCTGGGTGAATCCGCCGAGCACGCGCAGGCGCCGCTCGTCCTCGAGGGAGGAGAACAGCTCCCCCACGATCGACTCGTCCTGCAGCACGGCGGTCTGGTGCTCGATGTCCACGAAGGCGCCGGGCAGGTTCAGCGGGCGGAACGCCATCGAGAGGTTCTCGACCTGCGGAGCGGAGATGATCGCCATGTCGACGCTGCCGTCGGAGACGAGCTGGACGACCTCCTGCTGGGCGCCGAGCGCCTCATTGGCGTAGATGCGGGCGCCCCAGCGGCCGCCCGTCGCCTCGGCGAGCTGCTCGCCGAAGTAGGTCAGCGCGAGATAGCTGGGGTGGGTCTCGGTCTGGTTCAGGGAGACCGTCAGGATGTTCTCGACGTCGGTGGCCGCGCCGGCGTCCGACGGTGCACAGCCCGCCATCGCGAGCGCTCCGGCGCCGAGCAGCGGGATCCCCGTCAGCAGCGTGCGCCGTCCGAGTCGTGGGCCTGGTGGTCTCGGGGTCGTCCTCGACCTCATTCGCTCCTCCTCCTCAAGGCGTCGAGGAGTCGGCACGCGGCCTCCTCGACGGGTTTCACCAGCCATGATGTCCGCGGAGGAGGGAGGGCGCCTGCTCTTGCCGGAGGTTTCCCGGCCGATCGTCAGCGACCGGCGAGCACGCCCCGCCGCGGAGGTCGCCCCGCTGAGCCCGTCCTCCCGCGACGTCGTCGGGTCACCGGTCGTCGTCCCCATAGAGCGCCGGCCGCCGGTCGCCCCAGACGTGCGCCTGCCGCGTGAGGGCCTTGCACCGCCCGTCGCGCAGATCGATGTCGGCGATGACCGTCGCCGCCGCCGCCGTCCCGTCAGTGGTCGCGGGACCCGCCAGCAGGTATCCGCCGGCGTCGGCGACCAGGCTCCCGCCCACCCAGTCGGTGCCGCGCTCGCGGCCGCAGCGGTCGGCGACGACCATCGGCACCCGGTAGGCGGCGGCCGCCGCCCTGATCTTGGCGACCTCCACCGCGACCTGGCCGTCCGGTCTGGGCATCAGCGGCCAGTTGACCGGCACGGCGAGGACGTCGACCCGATCCTGGGCCGCGCGTCGCACCCATTCGGGGAACTCCGCGTCGTAGCAGATCATCACGCCCACCCGCCCGAGGCTCGTGTCCACCACCAGGGGCGGCCCGTCCCCGGGCGTGAAGAGGAGCTTCTCCTCGTCCCAGAGATGCACCTTCCGGTAGATCCCGCGCACCTCGCCCCGATCGGCGATCACGGCGCTGTTGCACACGTGGGCGCCGTCCCGCTCCGGGAACCCCGCGACGAGGACGCAGCCGTGCTCGGCGCTGACCCGCGCAGCGAACGCCGCGGTGCGTCCGTCGGGCCGCTCCGCGAGCTCCTCCAGCTCGTCACCCGAGCGGAACACGTATCCGCTCAGTGCGAGCTCGGGGAGGACGATCAGCCGCGCTCCGGCGCCGGCCGCGTCCGCGACGGTCCGTTCGATCTCCTCCAACGGTGTCGGCGCGTCGATGTCGATGCGCAGCTGGCAGGCCGCCGCGCGCAGCACGGGGTCACCGTCCACGATGCGCTCAGCGCGGGGTCGGCGAGTTCGCGAGCAGCGCCGAGGGCGCGACGTAACCGTTGGGATCGAGCACCCAACCGGCATCCTGCGCCGCGGCGACCACCTCATCGCTCCACCGCTGATGCGCTCGGCCGTCGCCCTCGACGACGACGAGGATCTCAGAGGTGCCGTCCTCGCCCGCCGCCAGGGCCTTCAGGGAACGACGCGCGCCCGGGGGGATCGAGACCGCGTCGAGCCGGTTCAGCTCCACAGTCTGCAGGCCCTCCTCTGTCTCGAAGGCGACCTCCCAGCTCCCGGTCCGTGCAACCAGCACCTGGTGACGGTCGATCGTGTGCTCGAGCATGCCCTCCCCCTGCGCCGCCCGCAGCCACGCCACGGTGAAGGAGTGCGGATCGTGCAGGCGCGGGACGTCACGGACCTGCTCGGTGAGGCCGTACCCGATGATGAGGGACAGCTCGGCACGACCGCCCGGCAGCACCGAGCAGAGGAACGGCCGCTCCTGCCAGACACGGTCCTGCGGCCTGGTGACCCGCGTCGCGAACTGCTCCTCGGTCACGACGTCGAGCCGATCGATCTCCGCCTGCGGCATCGGCTCGATGAGCTCGACCCCCTCAAGCGAGTCACCCTGTGTCGTGTCCACGAGCTGGTTGTCCGAGGACAGGTACAGGCCGTGCTTCCCTGCCTCCTCGATGACCTTGGGCCCCCAGATGATGCCTCCGGTGCGGTCCTGGCCGAGGACGGTGAGCAGGACGCCGTCGCCGGAGCCCTCGTTGGTGAAGCCGCGGAAGACCCACGGCGGCACCGAGATGATGTCGCCGTCCAGGGACCGGTACGTCCCCTGCTCCCCCTCGGCTCCCCAGCGCAGCAGGTAGTCGCCGTCGAAGTTGATGAACACCTCGGCGGTGAAGTGCAGGTGAAGGCTGTTGACGAGACCGTGCGGCATGCCGGCGGCGCCCATGTTGAAGCCGTGGGGTTCGGCGATGTTCACGAACTGGTCGGAGTTCTGGCTGACCCCGGGGCCGATGAAGGAGTAGTTGTCCTTCTGGTCCGAGCCCGGCGTCCTGGTGTCGATGAAGGCCGTCTTGCAGGGGACCCAGTCGGTGCGGAGGATGGTGCGGCTCGCGGCGTCGGTGCCGGAGGGGGCGGTCGTGGTCATGGCGTTGCTCCTGTGGCGGGTGTCGAGGTGCGGATGCGGGGGTGCGGCGCTGCGGCCGATGGGCCACCGGCGGCGTGCCGGCGGAGGCCTGCCGGTGGGGCGTCAGTAGATGTTGGTGCCGATCATCGAGGAGTTCTCGTCCTGGTGGACGGCGATCTGCGCGCGCAGGGCGATCTCGTCATAGACCCGGATCTCTCGAACGATCCGTCCGTTCTGGATAAGGAACTGGGAGACGCCCATCAGATCGACCGGCGCGTTCGTGAGCGGGCCGAACGAGGGGACGCCGGCGTAGACGCCCGTCATCTGCCAGAGCACGGCGACCCGCAGGCCCGCGTAGTCCGGATGGTCGTGGGCCTGGACGTCCCGCACCGAGAACCGGCAGTCGGTGAACGGGGCGATGAGCGAGAGCAGGTCCTTCTGATATCCCTCGGGGCGCAGGACGGTGGAGTCGCCGACGGTGTGGAGGAAGAGGTCCCGGACCATGTACTCGTGGACCTGATCTAGGCGCCGCTTGTTCCACACCTCCTCGATCATGTCCAGCACCATCGCGCAGCTGGCGTTCGCGGTGCTGGGCCGCGGTCCGCTCTCGCCGCTGCGCAGCGGGTCCGCGGGCGACTGCTGCGTCCAGGAGCCCTCGTGGCCGACGAATCGCATCTCCGCAGCGGCCTCCTCCGGAGGGATCCCCCGCTGGAGGCAGTCCGCGAGCGAGTCGCGGACCACCCACTCCTCCACCATCCGCCCCCGCCGATAGAGGCAGTTGGCGACGGTGCGGGAGCGCACCCGGCGCAGGCGACCGTCGACGATGTGCTCGTCACTGGAGAAGACCAGGTGCGAGCTGAGGAAGGCGTCCTCTCCCCTCTGCTCCCAGATGACGTCCTCGGCGACCCCGACGTGCTGCGGGACGGTCGCGATCCTCATCGTGGTGCCGTCGATGACGCCCTGGCGGCCGACGGTCGTCCCCAGGCTCCCGTGGACGATCGAATCCTCTTCGTAGTTCTCAATGATGTGGTCGATGTCCCGACCGACCCAGATCCGGTCGGTCACCTCGCGGATGAACTCATCGGGATCGCTGTACGGCTGATATGCAATCGGGTCCAGACTCACGGACTCGCTCCTCCTCGTCGCGACTGTGCTTCGTCACGAGGGTATGCGTATGCACACGGTTCGTCAACATGTCGACAGCTCATCTCGCAGGGGCCGGCCGGACGGTCGAGCGGGCACGGGGGCCGCCCGGGGTGCCGCGCAGGGGCGCGGACGGGGACTCTCGCCGATGCGCGGTCAGGAACGGGTGGGCGCGACGCCGAGGCTGCGTCGGCGCACCAGCGAGCTGGGAAGCACGACGGCTTCGAGCTCAACCTCGGCGCCCGGCACACTCTCCATCCGTCGCACCATCGCCCGAGCCGCCGCCCGGGCCATCCCCTCGAGGTCGTAGCGGACGGTCGTCAGCTGCACGATCGGCCAGCTCGCCGTCGGCAGATCATCGAAGCCCACCACGGACACGTCCTCGGGCACCCTCAGACCCCGGGCCGCCGCGGCGTTCAGGGCCCCCAGGGCGACGTCGTCGTTCCCGCAGACGATCACCGACGGGCGCCGCTCTGCGTCGAGCAGCTCCCCGGCGAGGAGGTTCCCGCACTCCACGGAGAAGTCGCCGCGACGGGTGCTCTCATCGCGGAGCGTCAGGCCATGAGCGGCGAGCGCCCGCCGCAGCGCGAACTCCCGGGCCACGCCCGTGCTCGTGTTGCTGGGGCCGAGCACCGCCCCGACCTGCTCGTGCCCGAGCTCCGCCAGGGCGGCCGCGAGCTCGCCGAGGCCGACCTCGGGATCCACCTGCACAGAATCCGCGGCCACCAGCTCCGAGACGCGGTTGAAGTAGACGAACGGGATCGATCGGTCCGCGAGCCGGATCGGCAGCAGCGAGGCGGTCGTCGTGGTCGCCAGGATGACGCCACCGAGCCCCAAGGAGGAGACCCGCGCCTCGATCCCGTCCGCCCCGGAGGACTCCGTCAGCAGGATCATCTCGTGGCCACTCCCACCCAGCTCGTCATGGATCGCCGCGAGGACGTTGATGAAGAAGTGGTTGTCGAGATCCGTGACGAGCAGGCCCACGCGCGTGGAGCGCCCGGTCGCCAGGGCGCGACCGAAGGCGTTGGGCGAGTACCCGAGCTGCTCGGCCGCGCTGCGCACCTTCTGCTTCGTGGCCTCGGTCAGGCGAGGGTCTCCGCGCAGGGCCCGGGAGACGGTGGGCTGGGAGACCCCTGCGAGGCGCGCGACATCCTTGCTGCTGACCATCATCACCCCTGCTCCTCGCAACGAGAGGCCTCCGCCCCCTTGACGCCCCGAGCCTACCTCGGGCACACTTGCCGCACTTCATGCATGCGCATGCCAAAGGAGGAGTGTACTGATGGTGAAGGTGCTCAAGGCCGCCACGGGTGAGGGTGGGAGCGGCCGCACGGAGGCCCGCGAGCTCTCCGGTCGCGTCCAGGAGATCATCGAGGACATCCGCAGCAACGGAGACGAGGCGGTCCGCCGGTACTCGGAGCGGTTCGATTCGTGGTCCCCCGACTCGTTCCGCCTGGGGGACGAGGAAATCGAGCGGATCATCGCGCCGCTGAGCGCGCAGACGCTCGAGGACATCGGCACTGTGCAGGCCTCCGTCAGGCAGTTCGCGCAGGCGCAGCGCGGGACGCTCACGGACCTCGAGATCGAGACCCAGCCCGGGGTGCTCCTCGGACACACGCACGTTCCGATCCGGAGCGCCGGCTCCTACGTCCCGGGAGGTCGTTATCCGCTCACCGCCTCCGCGCACATGACGATCGTGACCGCGAAGGTCGCCGGCGTCGAGCGGGTGGCTGCGGCGACCCCTCCGATCATGGGCGAGATCCCGGCGGCGACGATCGCCGCCATGCGCAGCGCCGGTGCCGACGAGATCTACGTCCTGGGCGGCGTGCAGGCGGTGGCCGCCCTCGCCGTGGGCACCGAGACCATCGCGCCGGTGAATCTGCTGGCGGGCCCCGGGAACGCCTTCGTCGCCGAGGCGAAGCGCCTCCTGTTCGGCGAGGTGGGCATCGACCTCTTCGCCGGCCCGACAGAGGTGCTCATCCTCGCCGACGGCACGGCGGACCCGTTCACCATCGCCGTCGACCTCCTCTCCCAGGCAGAGCATGGCCCCGACTCCCCTGCCGTCCTGATCACCACGGACGAGGCCCAGGCCGCAGAGGTGCTCGAGATCGTCGAGCGGCTCCTGGTGGACATGCCCACCCGCGACATGGCCGGCCCGGCCTGGCGCGACCACGGGCGCATCGAGATCGCCGAGGACATGGACGAGCTGTGGCATCTCGCGGACCAGAACGCCGCCGAGCACGTCCAGGTCATGACCGCCGAGCCGCGACAGGCACTGGAGCGCCTGCACGACTACGGTGCGCTGTTCCTCGGTGAGAACACGTGCGTCTCCTACGGGGACAAGGTCATCGGCACCAACCATGTGCTGCCCACCCGCGGCGCCGCCCGCTACACCGGCGGCCTGTGGGTCGGGAAGTACCTCAAGACGGTCACGTACCAGGAGGTCACCTCTCCGCGGACCAGCGCCGAGCTCGGACGGCTGTGCGGGCGCGCCGCGCGCGTCGAGCGGTTCGAGGGCCATGCACGCTCCGGGGACCTGCGCGCCCACCTGCACGGCGGAGACCCCGTCGACTGGATCACCGCGGCGAAGGCCGAGGGCTGAGGCATGGTCACAGGCACGGATTCGGGCGAGCACGCAGGCACCGAGGACCTCGCCGACCGGACGGCCGTGGTGACCGGCGCCGGCACCGGGCTGGGACGGGCGATCGCCGCGCGCCTGGTGCGCTCGGGCGCTCGCGTGATCGCCGTCGGCCGTCGGCCGGCACCGCTCGAAGAGCTCGCCGCCGTGCACCCCGGCGCCGTGCTCCCCGCCCCCTGCGACGTCTCCTCCCCGGAGGACGTCACAGCGCTTGCCGAGCGGCTCAGGGACGAGGACGTCTCGATCCTCGTCAACAACGCCGGGATCGGCGGCCCCGTCGCAGATCTCGTCGACATCGATCCGGAGGAGTGGGACGAGGTCTTCGCCGTCAACGTGCGGGGCACGTTCCTCATGTGCCGTGCCCTGCTCCCCGGGATGATGCGCCGCGGCGCGGGCGACATCATCAACCTGGCCTCCGTCTCCGGCAAGCGCCCTCTCGAGGGTCGCACCCCGTACTGCGCCTCCAAGATGGCCGTGCTGGGCCTGACCTCCACGCTCGCCTTCGAGGCGGGGCGCGGGGGTGTGCGCGTGAACGCACTGTCCCCCGGCCCCGTGGAGAGCGAGCGCATGGAGCACAACTACCGGGCCGAGGCGAGACGCCGCGGCATCACGCCGGAGGAGGCCCGTCAGGCCTTCGTCGGGCGTGCCGCTCTGGGGCGCATGGTCACCCCGGAGGAGGTCGCCGGCGCGGTGCACTCGATCCTCGGCATGCCTGGGATGACGGGGGCGGACGTGGACCTCTCCGCGGGGATGGTCGCATGAGGGAGCTGGTGAGCATCTCCTCCTCGCTGCACGGAGCACTGCTGAGGATGCCCGCGGAGGACACCGTGGAGATGCTCGCGGTGGCCGGCCTGGACTTCCTGGTGCTGGACCTCGAGCACGGCCCGCACGACGCCACGGCGCTCAAGCACCACCTCGCCCTGGCACAGGTGCACGGCCTGCCGGTGCTGGTCCGGCCCGGTGAGCGCGACCCCCACGTCATCCAGCGCGCTCTCGACCTCGGCGCCGCCGGTGCGGTGGTCCCGCACATCGACGACCCGGCCGGCGCGGCGGAGGCGGTGCGCTGGGCCCGTTATCCCCCGCAGGGCGAGAGGGGCATCGCCACCTACACGCGCGCCGGGCGGTTCGGCACCCGTTCGGCCGAGGAGCACGCCGCCGCCGCCGAGGACCATCTCCTGCTGGTGATGCTCGAGTCCCCCGCCGCCGTGGACGCCGCTCCGGCGATCCTCGCCACCCCCGGGGTCGACGGGTACATGATCGGGCCCGGGGACCTCGCCTTCGCCCTGGCCCACGACGAGGCGGAGACCCGTACGCTCGCGCAGCTGACGGACGCGGTGCATCGGGCCGGTCGGGAGGCCGGCGCGGTCCGGACCGACATCGTCTCCACCCTCGGCGGCGCTGACGCTGCCTCTGCCCAGGGCTGCCGCCTGATCGTCCACAACCTCGCAGCACACATGATGGCGAGCTTCTCCCGACTGGCCAGGTCAGATCGCTGAGAACAGGGCGGGCAGCGCCGCCCGGAGGGGTGCTCTCAGCGCTCCAACCAGGCCACCAGCGACTTCGCGACCTCGGTCGGGCTCTCCAGGGGGGACAGGTGCCCGGTGCGCGGGATGAGCCGGAGGGTGGCGTCGGGCACCAGGGCCGTGATCTCCTCGTGCCGCTCCGGCGGACAGAGCGCATCGTCCCGGCCCGCAACGACGGAGACCGGAACCCCGATGCCGGGCAGATGATCGCGCTCGTCCCGGCGCGTGCCCTGGATCGCGTACTGCTGGGCGAGGCTGTCGACGCCGGTCTCCTCCCCCATCCGGACCACCTCGCGCCCGAGCCGGGACAGATGCCGAGGATGGACGAGCACGTCCAGCAGCTCCCTCTGCACCTCCTGAGCGCTGGCGCCGGTCGCCAGCCTCCGGCGCTGACGCGCGAAGGCCGCGAGCTGCACGGGTTCGGGCGCGCGAGCGTTCGTGTCCAGCAGGCAGAGCCTGTCGACGCGCTCCGGCGCCGTGCGCAGCAGCGCCATGGCGACGATCCCTCCGAGGCTCAGCCCCGCCAGGGCGAAGCGCTCCGGGAGCACGGCCAGCAGGTTCTCCACGCACTGCTCGAGCGAGGCACCGAGGAGCTCGCCGTGGTGGACGGTGCGCCCCCGCAGCGCGGGCAGGACGGGCGCCCAGAGCCGTGGGGTGCAGTTCATCCCCGGCAGGAGGACGACGGGGATCTCCGCGGTCACCGTCGGCTCCTCCCCCGCTGACGCCTCATCCCTTCACCGATCCGGCGTTGAGGCCGGCGACCATGTACTTCTGCGCGATCAGTGCGAAGGCGATCACGGGCAGCGTGAGCAGCACCGACGCCGCCCCCGCCTGCTGGAGCATGGGCAGAGTCTGGCCCAGCTGAGTCGCGATGAACACCGGGACGGTCCGGGCGTCGACGTTGCTGAGGATGACGGCCGTGAGGTACTCCTGGAACGCGAACAGGAACATAAAGATCCCGGCGGTGAGGATCCCCGGCCCCATGAGCGGGATCATCACGCGCAGCAGGGTCTGGAAGCGACTGCATCCGTCGATCATCGCCGCCTCGTCGAGGGAGCTCGGGATCTCGGCGAAGAAGTTGCGCAGCAGCCAGATGGAGAACGGCTGGTTGATCGCGACCAGCGCCGCCCCCACCGCGAAGCGGGTGTCGTAGATGCCCAGCTGCTGTGCGAGGTCATACATCGGCAGCAGGATCGAGAACCGCGGCAGCGCGCGGAAGATCAGGGCGACCACCAGGAGCAGGGCGGAGATCCAGCCGGGGAAGCGCGAGAGCGCGTACGCCGCCGGGATCCCGAGCACCAGCGCGGCGATCGTCGAGGCGACCGCCACGATGACGGTGTTGAGGAGGTCGAGGTAGAAGTTCGTCGTCTGCCACAGGTCGACGAACGCCTGCAGGGTGGGAATCCAGGTGAAGACGGGTGGGTTCAGGAAGGCGACGTTGGTCGGCTTGGTGACCGACGCCAGCGTCCACAGCACCGGGGACAGCATCATCAGGCAGAACAGCAGCAGGAACATGCCGATCAGCAGGCGCTTCACTCCTCCTGCGCCGCCTGCGCGCCGTCGGCGCCCTGAGGCCGCGTTCCTCTGCCTCGCGGGACGGGTCGAGCTCATGCGCGGGCCCCTTCCTTCGCCGTTCCGCGCAGGAACGGGAGCAGGAGGATGAAGATGACGACGATCAGGAGGATGTTGACGGCGCTGCCCAGCCCCAGCTGCTGGCCGCCGTCGCGGAAGGCGATGTTGTAGATGTAAAGCATCGCGGACTCGTTCCCGATCTGGACCGCCTGCGGGGACAGGGGAATGAGCTGATCGAAGACTCGCAGCACATCCATGATCAGGATCAGCGAGACGAAGCCGAGCACGCCCCGGATGGTCGGGACGATGACTTTCAGATGGAGCTGGAGGGTGGAGACGCCGTCGAGCTCCGCGGCCTCGAGCATCTCCTCTGGGACTCCTTGCAGACCTGCGAGTATGACGAGCATCGCGAAAGGGATCAGGCCCCAGGCCACGGACAGGAGCAGCAGCAGACGGTTGGGCCAGGCCTCGGTGAGCCATAGGACGTCCTCGCCGGTCACCAGCGTGAGCAGATGGTTCGCGACCCCGCCGAAGCTGGGGTTGAACAGCCATCCGAACATCGTCGCCCCGATCACCTGGGGGACCACGTAGCTCACCAGCAGCGTTCCCAGCACCAGCGGACGGATCCGACCGAGCTGATTCACCAGCACCGCCAGCACGTATGCGATCAGCACCACCACCACGAACGTGGCCGCCGTGAGCCCGATCGTGAAACCGATCGCCCGGAGGAACCGGGGATCCCCCAGCGCGGAGGTGTAGTTCGTCAGCCCGACCCAGGTGCCCGGCTGCCCGTAGTCCACGCGCTGGAAGCTCCATTGGAGCGTGCGCAGCAGCGGGAGGGCCAGGAGGCCGAACATTACGATCATGCTGGGTGCGACGAGCACTGCGTACTCCCGACGCCTCATGCGTCACCTTCCTTCGCCATCGTCGCGCTCCGGCGCTCAGCCCGAGTACGCGGCCAGCAGGTCCGCGCTCGTGGTCTGCATCTGGGACAGGCCGTCCTCGACGGAGACCTGCTCGAGGAAGACGCTCGCGATGAGCGGCGTGATCGCGTTCGTGAGCTCTGCCGTCCAGGGGTACGGCTCCGAGGGCGGGACGTCCTCGATCGTCGTGTTCGCGGCGACGGCGTACGGACTCGAGTCCTCGTCGACCATGCCCTCGCGGGCGGGGTACGCGGCCGGAACGGCCTCCCGGGACGCCTCCTCGCTCAGCGATGAGGCGATCATCTGGAACAGCGAGGCCTTGTCAGTCGACGCGTTGGTCGGGATCGACCAGCCGTCCACGGAGAGCGAGGCGAAGTAGTGCCCGCCCTCGACGACGGTGGGCGGCGGGGCAAACGCGAACTGCGGAGCGAGCTCGGTGTTCGACTCCATGGTGAGGTCGTTCATGCGCCCCGAGAACATGATCGCGATGGCGGCTGTGCCGTTGTACATCTGCTGCTGAACGGACGGCTGGTCGAAGGTCGTGACCTCCGGATCCATGTAGGGGATGAGCGACATCAGCTCCTCGAAGGCCTGCGCGGCCTCGGGGGCGTCGAAGTTCCCCGTCGTCCCCTCCGCGTCGGTCATATCCACCCCAAGGCTGCCCAGCGCCATGTCGTAGGCGGTGGCGAGATCGGCATCGGCCTTGAGCGGCATGGCGATCGGGTGCTCGATCTCCCCCGCCTCCTGGATCGCCTTTGCCGCCGCTCTCAGCTCCTCGAAGGTGGCGGGCGCCTCGAGGCCCAGCTCATCGAAGATGTCCTGGCGGTACGCCATGAGGTGCATCTGCGCCTGCATCGGCAGGGCGTAGAGCTCGCCGTCGTAGGTCATCGCCTCGAGCATCGCGTCGCTCAGCGCGTCGAGACCGTACGCCTCGCCGAACTCCTCCAGGTACTGGTTCAGGCCGACGACAGTGCCCTCGTCCCCGAACTGGGGGATCACGAAGCTGTACGTCTCAATGATGTCGTACGTGCCTGTCTCGCCCGCGAGCGTCGCCTGGGTGCGCTGCACTTGTCCCGCGAAGTCGATCGGCTCGTGCCGAAGCGTGATGTTCCCCGACGTGCAACTGTTTACCAGCGTATTGGTGAACGGGTCGATCGACGAGGAGTTGTAGGCGAGCACGTTGATGGTGACGGCCGAGTCCGGCTGCGGCACCTCGCAGGCGACCTTCGCCGCCTGCTCGGCAGGGTTGCGGGAGCCGGCCCCGCAGGCCGTGAGGCCCGCGAGCCCTGCCAGGCCTAGCCCCGCCAGAGCGGCGCGGCGGGTGGCGGAGGGGAGGATGGAGTGCACTGTCATGTCGCTGTCCTTCACTGCGTTGTGAGACGGCGAACCGCGGGTGCGGCCCGGAACATCGAGTGCCCGGCGGTCAGCCGGAGCGGAGCATGCGGAGGCGGAGCGCGGCGGAGTCCCGGTGCGCGGGCATCCCCTCGAACTCCGAGATGGTCACGACGGGCTCGGCCTGTGTCGCCGTGGCCTCCTTCGTCGCGCGCTGGTAGGTCACGCACTTCATGAAGCCCGCCACGGACAGCCCGCCGGTGAAGCGCGCGTTGCGGCCGGTGGGCAGGACGTGATTGGTCCCGGACATCCCCTTGTCCGCATAGGCGACCGTGGACCAGGGCCCGAGGAAGAGGGAGCCGTAGCTCGTGAGGTTCTCCAGATACCAGTCGAGGTCCTCGGCGAGCACCTCGAGGTGCTCCGGAGCGAGCAGGTTCATGATGTCGACGGCGGCACGCCGGTCCTCGGCGAGGTAAACGGAGCCGAAGTCCCGCCAGGCGGCACCGGCGATGCTCGCGGTGTCGAGCCCCTCCAGCTGGCGTGCGATCTCCTCCTCGATCTCCGCGGCGATCCGCTCCGAGGTGGTCACCAGACACGCGGGCGAGGTCGGTCCGTGCTCGGCCTGTCCGAGGAGATCGGCGGCGACCATCTCGGTGGGGGCGGAGTCGTCGGCGATGACCGCCACCTCGGAGGGACCGGCGAGCACGTCGATCCCGACCTGGCCGAACAACTGCCGCTTCGCGGCGGCGACATAGGCGTTGCCGGCGCCGACGATCAGGTCCGACGGCGGTGCGTCGAGCAGACCGAAGGCCATCGAGGCGAGCGCCTGGACCCCTCCGAGCGCGTAGACCTGCTCGGCCCCGGAGAGGTGCGCGGCGTAGAGCACCGCGGGGTGCGCAACGCCGTCCCGGCTCGGCGGCGTGCAGGCCACGAGGTTCGGCACCCCGGCGACGCCCGCCACGCCGACAGTCATGAAGGCACTGGCCAGCAGTGGGAAACGGCCCGCTGGCAGGTACGCGCCCACGCTCTGGACCGGGATGTGCCGCTGACCGCAGACCACCCCGGGGACGACCTCCTCTTCGAAGTCGAGCAGCCGCTCACGCTGCAACGTCGCGAACCGTCCGGTGCGCTCGGCCCCCGCACGGAGGGCCTCGCGGAGGCTCTCGGGGAGCTCCTCGCCCGCCGCTTCGAGCTGCGGGGAGCTGATCAGGAAGCTGTCGGAGCGGTCGCCGTCGAGCTCGCGCGCGTAGCGGCGCACGGCATCCATGCCCTCGGCCTCGATCTCGGAGAGCATCCGGGAGACGGTCGCCTCCACCTCGGGATCCGACTGCGCCGAACGATCCGGGACGCCGGATTCCTTGACGACGCGGACGCGCGCTCCGAGCAGCTCTTTGTCCAGTGAACTCATGTGCATACGCATACACTAACCCAGGTCACCTTCCGACTCAATGCCGGACGCCCTGGAAACTATCCTTGAGCACCGTCGAACCCTGGGCGCCCTCTGCAGTTCTCGACCATCGCCGCAGGTGACAGCCGACTCTTTGCAATGACTGCCGATTTCCCTGCGCGTCGACGCGCAAGCCTCGCCGACGACGCCGCCCCAGGGCGGCCCCACATTCCACTTCCGTCTCCCCTCACGGAATACGTAGATCCAGATGTCCAGCCATGGTGGACGGGCGTCGTCGGCTGCTCGGCGGCCTCGGGTGGGTGCGGCCACTCAGCCGTTCGCGAGCACGCCCCGGATCGCCTCGAGCGTGGCGGGGATCCCGGTGCGCGCGGCCTCGTGGCGCACCTGGATCTCCTCCTCCGCGCGATCTCCGTACCGCTCGGCGAAGACCGCCTCGAAGGACGGCGTGGTGCGCGTGTACTCGGTGAGCTCGGTGCCGCCGTCGACCGGACGCATCCGGTACCCCCACTCGGCGCGGCCCGGGCCGACGGACCACGCGAAGTGCTCACCGGGGACGTCCGCGATCACCTCGGAGACCGTCTCCCACTCCCGCTGCGGGGTGCGGTTGTGCCCGACGAAGCGGGCGCCCTTCCCGCGCCGCTCGTCCTCCCACTCGCAGCGGTGGCACTGCGGACTCCACTCCCCCGTGCGGGTGACGTCGCTGACCAGCGCGTGGACCTCCTGCGTGGTGGCGGGGACGATGATCGATTCCTGGAGCTCATAGGTCATGAACACATCGTGCCCGGTCGAGCACAGCGACGGGCCCCGACCCTCCGGAGAGGATCGGGGCCCGTCGAACGCTCGGGGCGAGCGGCAGGAGTCATCCCTGAGGCGGGATCACCTCCTGCCGCGCGCGTCACCGCCGGCTGACGCGGGGTCAGAACGGGCAGGTGGACCTGGCATCGCTCCAGGTGAGGCCCGTCTGCGGTCCGGGGCAGACGAACTGATCGTAGCGGACGTCGTCATCCACGAATCGCTTGAGCCAGGCGATGCTGGTGCTCGCGATGCTCGTGTTCGAACGGTTCGGCGCCAGGTGCGAGGCGCCACGCAGCTCCAGGTAGGCCTTGTCGGTCGATTCCGGGATCCCCTCGTACAGCGGCACGGCGTGGGTGCGCACGGAGGCGACCGAGTCGTTCTGCGCGCCGACCACGAGGGTGGGGGTCGAGATCTCCGGCCAGGACTTGTCGAGGTTCCACGGGGTCATCGCCACGGCGGCCTTCAGCTCGGGCCGATCCTTCGCGGCCTCGAGGGTCCCGCCCCCGCCCATGGAGTGCCCGATCACGGCCAGGCGCTGGGGGTCGATGCGGTCGCTGACGGCGCTGCTGTCGGTGAGATAGTCCAGGGCGGCCAGCAGCTGATCGCCTCGCGAGGAGGGCTGGTCGTAGCGGGAGTTGGTGTCGATCGTGAAGACCACGAAGCCCTGGGAGGCGAAGCGGGGGCCCATCCACGCGATGCTCGACTGGCCCGCCGTGTACCCCGGAGAGATGACGACCGCCCCGAAGGTCCCCTCCGCCGTGGACGTCGGGTAATAGATGGTGCCGCCGCCGAAGCCGCGGACCCTCAGCGAGGACACCCTGGTGGAGTCGATGTCGAAGCTGCCGCGCGTGGCCTCGATGCTCTGCTGCGTGGGATCGGGACCCCGTTGGTGCCCGCTGTCGGCCAGGGCCGAGGCCTGGGTGAGCGACAGGGTTCCCAGCATGACGATCAGGGTTGCCAGCAGAGCGCTGACCTGACGGGTGCGTGTGTGCATGACGTCTCCTCGGTGGCTCGTGGAGGGAGGATGGCCCGGCGGTCCCGGGGGCGCTGCATCGCGCCAGAAGTGACTCTACCGATCGGTATAGGCAGATGCCAGGGGTGTCCCGCGATCGGCATCCGGTGGTATACGGGGGACATGACCGATCACATCGACGGCCGACGTCGCCGTTTCGAGCACCGTCGCGGCGAGATCGTCGCCGCGGCGACCGCACACGTCCTCGAGCACGGCGTCGGATCGCTGTCCCTGCGCACCCTCGCCCGATCGGTGGGGATCAGCCATGCGACGCTGCTGCACCACTTCTCGAATCGGGAGGCGCTCGTGGCGGAGGTCGTCGACGCGGCGATCGCCCGCGCCCTGAGCCTGCCCGACCTCGAGGCAGACAATCGCCCCGATCCCCTGCGAGACATCTGGGAGCGGGCCCGCACCCCGCACGGCCGGCAGCACGTGCGGCTCTTCGTCGAGCTCACCGGCATCTCGATGTACTCCGAGACCGCGGTCCGGGCCGCCGTCGCGCGCTCGATGGGCGAACGCGCGCAGGCTCTCGCGGCAGGGGTCGCGCGCGCGGGCTGCCCGGCGGACGAGGCCGCCGCGATGTCCGCTTGGGTGCTCAGCGCGCTCCGCGGCCTCATGGCCGAGCTGCTCGTGACGGGGGACGAGGAGCACGCCGATGCCGCCTTCGAGGACCTGCACCGCACGGTCATGGACCGCGCGGCGGGCTGGACGGCGCAGGCGCGTCACGAACGGCCGGCCGGACCCCCGATCCCCCGGACATGACGACGGGCCCCGACCCTCCGGAGAGGATCGGGGCCCGTCATGCGCTCGGGTACGAGCGGCAGGAGTCAGCCGTGAGGCGGGAATCCCTGTACCGGTCTCCTGCCGCTCGCTAGCTCGCAGCACGTCGACCGGCGGCGGATCACATCATGCCGCCCATGCCACCCATGCCGCCCATGCCGCCCATGTCGTCGCCGCCGCCGGCCGGAGCGGGCTCCGGCTTGTCGGCCACGACGGCCTCGGTGGTGAGGAACAGGCCCGCGATGGACGCCGCGTTCTGCAGCGCGGAGCGGGTGACCTTGACCGGGTCGATGATGCCGGCGGCGAGGAGGTCCTCGTACTCGCCGGTCGCGGCGTTCAGGCCCTCGCCCACGGGGAGCGACTTGACCTTCTCCGCGACGACGCCGCCCTCGAGACCGGCGTTGACCGCGATCTGCTTGAGCGGGGCCTCGATGGCGACCTGGACGATGTTGGCACCGGTGGCCTCGTCACCCTCGAGGGTGAGCTTGCCGAAGGTGTCCGCACCGGCCTGCAGCAGCGCGACGCCGCCACCGGCGACGACGCCCTCGTCCACAGCGGCCTTGGCGTTGCGCACGGCATCCTCGATGCGGTGCTTGCGCTCCTTGAGCTCCACCTCGGTCGCCGCGCCGGCCTTGATGACGGCCACGCCGCCGGCCAGCTTCGCGAGGCGCTCCTGGAGCTTCTCGCGGTCGTAGTCCGAGTCGGAGTTCTCGATCTCCGCGCGGATCTGGGACACGCGAGCGGCGATGCGCTCGGCGTCGCCGGATCCCTCGACCAGGGTGGTCTCGTCCTTGGAGACGACGATCTTGCGCGCCTGGCCCAGCAGCTCGAGACCCGCGGTCTCCAGCTTGAGGCCGACCTCCTCGGAGATGACCTGGCCACCGGTGAGGATGGCCATGTCCTCCAGCATCGCCTTGCGGCGATCGCCGAAGCCGGGAGCCTTGACGGCCACGGACTTGAAGGAGCCCTTGAGCTTGTTGACGACGAGCACCGCGAGGGCCTCGCCCTCGACGTCCTCGGCGATGATCGCCAGCGGCTTGCCGGACTGGATGACCTTCTCCAGCAGCGGCAGCAGATCCTTGACGGAGGAGACCTTGGAGGAGAGCAGGAGGATGTAGGGATCCTCGAGCACGGTCTCCTGGCGGTCCGCGTCGGTGACGAAGTAGGGCGAGATGTAGCCCTTGTCGAACCGCATGCCCTCGGTGAGCTCCAGCTCGAGGCCCATGGTGTTGGACTCCTCGACTGTGATCACGCCTTCCTTGCCGACCTTGTCGAGGGCCTCGGCGATGAGCTCGCCGATGGCCGGGTCGGCCGCGGAGATGGCGGCGGTGGAGGCGATCTGCTCCTTGGTCTCGATCTCGTGGGCCTGCGCGAGCAGGGTCTGCGAGACCGCGGCCACGGCCTGGTCGATGCCGCGCTTGAGCGCGATCGGGTTCGCGCCGGCGGCGACGTTGCGCAGGCCCTCCTTGACCAGGGCCTGGGCGAGGACGGTGGCGGTGGTGGTGCCGTCGCCCGCGATGTCGTCGGTCTTCTTGGCGACCTCCTTCACCAGCTCGGCGCCGATCTTCTCGTAGGGATCGTCGAGCTCGATCTCCTTGGCGATCGACACGCCGTCGTTGGTGATGGTGGGTGCTCCCCAGGACTTCTCGAGCACGACGTTGCGACCCTTGGGGCCGAGGGTGACCTTGACGGCGTCAGCGAGCTGGTTCATTCCCCGCTCGAGGCCGCGCCGGGCCTCCTCGTCGTATGCGATGAGCTTGGCCATTATGGAATCTCTCCCGTGTGGTGTGGTGTCCACCCGGCCCTGTGCCCGCGACGGACGAGCGCCACCGCCGTGTTCATGTCCCACGGCGACGACACCCTCACGGGGCCGGAATGTTCGTGGCCGACCAGGCGGTGGACCGCCGGCCGATCATGCCCACGGGGTCCGGGAGAGCTGCGCGAGACGCGCTGTCACTCTCGTTCCCCGAGTGCCAGATCATCATAAGCACTCGGAGGGGGAGAGTGCTAACTCTGGGAGTGCTGACCCTGCGCTGTCAGCGGACGAGCGACGGGCATTCGGAGGGCGCTCAGCCCTCGCCCTCGCCGCCCATGTCCTCGCCGGGCTCGGAGACCGCGACGAAGGTGACGGCGGCGTCATACTCGTCGCTCTGACGCGCCTCACCGGCGCCGACGCTGTCGGCGAGCGCCTGGGCGGTCCCCGCGTCCTCCTCGGAGCGGTAGAACACCACTGCTTCCTGCTGGGCGTTGTCCGCGGTGGCGAGGCTCACGTCCTCCCAGCCGTCGCCCTCGAGCGCGGACTGCCAGGTGCCGGCCAGGCCGTTGATGCCTCCTGCGTTGACGACCAGCACCGGCGTGGACTTGTCCGCCTCTGCCGCCGAGGTCTCCTCGGCCTCGGACTCGGTCGCCTCGCCCTCGGCCGCCTCGCTCTCGGAGGCCGCAGTGGTGGGGTCGTCCGCGCGGTCGTCGCCCGAGCCCCCCATGCCGCCGATGAAGAACAGGAGCACGACCAGCAGCACCACGGCAGCGCCGATGATGATGATGTACAGCAGGTTCTCCCGCCAGAACGGCAGCTCGGCGCGGTGGGCGCCGTGGAAGGACACGGCGTCCGCCTCGTCATCGAAACGGTCCGGGGGGTACGGATACTGGGAATCAGCCACGGCCCCATTAAACCTGCTCTGCCGGACTGCGCGCGGGAGCACACGCCCTGGAGCCCCGAGGCTCAGGCGACGCGGTGGGTCCCCTCGGCGGCCCCGGCGCCCTCCGGGGCGCCGTCCTCGGAGGTCCGTCGGCCGCGCAGCCGATGGATCAACGACGGGGCGGCACGCAGCGCCGCCGGCTCGTCGAGCAGGGAGTTCAGCCGCACGTAGTAGGCGACCTTGGAGATCCCGAGCTCCTCGCGGATGGCCCGCTCCTTGGCGCCCACATACCGGAAGGTGCGGCCCTCGAGCGCGAGGATCCGACGGTCCTGTGCGCTCAGACCGCCCTGGGGCCCGGGCAGTGACGCATCGGACATCCCCTCGGCCGCGTCGGCTGGGGGTCCATCGGCTGCGGAGGGCTCGACGGCGTCGTGCTCGGCTGCGGCGGGGTCCACAGCGGGGGCGGGGTCGGCGGGCATGCCACGAGGGTACGGGCGCTCGGGGCGGCGTCGGTCGCGGCGCGCCGCCGGCACGCCGAGGGCACGACGAGGGTGGGAGCCGGGTCACCGAGCCGGCTGCGCGGAGCGGATGGGAGACTGAGCGCATGCCGACCTCGCTCCCCCAGACCCTCGCCGCCGACTGGGCGGCGGTGCTCGCCCCGGTGGAGGATCGCCTCCACGGCCTCGGCGACTTCCTGCGCGCGGAGACCGCGGCCGGCCGCGGCTACCTGCCCGCCGGCGACCAGGTGCTGCGTGCCTTCACCCGGCCGCTGTCCGAGGTGCGCGTGTTGATCGTGGGCCAGGACCCCTACCCCACGCCGGGGCATCCGATCGGTCTCTCCTTCGCGGTGGACCGCGAGGTGCGGCCGCTCCCCCGCTCCCTGGGCAACATCTACACGGAGCTCGAGAGCGATCTCGGGATCGCTCGCGCCTCGCACGGCGACCTCTCCGCCTGGCAGGACCAGGGCGTGCTGCTGCTGAACCGTGTGCTCACCGTGATGCCCGGCGCACCGGCCTCGCACCGCCGACGGGGCTGGGAGGAGATCACCGAGCATGCGCTGCGCGCACTGGTGGAGCGCGGCGGCCCCCTGGTGGCGATCCTGTGGGGTCGGGACGCGCAGTCCTTGATCCCCCTGCTGGGCGAGGTGCCGCACCTCGCCAGCGCGCATCCCAGCCCGCTGTCGGCCTCCCGCGGGTTCTTCGGCTCGCGTCCGTTCTCGCAGGCGAACGCGCTGCTCGAGCAGCAGGGTGCGGCGCCGATCGACTGGCGGATTCCCGACTGAGCCGAGCCGCGTCTGCGCACCTGCTCGATTGCGCGTCTGCGCGGCTGGCCGCCCGTCATGCACTGCGCCGCCGTCCCTCAGGCCGCCGCGCCCTGCCAGGTCCAGGTCTCCAGGAGCGCGCGCACCTCGGGGGACAGCTCGCTCGCCCCGTGCGTCTCGACGACGATCTGGACGAGGTTCGTGCCGGCGTCGGCGCAGTACATCTCCGCCACCGCGTCCTGACCGTCGTGGGTGCCCAGCGTGCGGTGGGCCGGGACCGCCGTGCCGCCCAGGGTGACCGGCTCGAGCTCCTCGGGATCCTCGGCCTCGTCCCAGGCGAAGCCGTTCCACACCGCCTGGGACCGGCAGGCCCCGACGGCCTGGTACTGGGAGTCGTAGACGTACACGACGATGCTCTGGGGGGCGAACTCGTCGAACGCGTCCGGGGGGATGTCCTCATCGCCCAGCTGCACCACCGCCCCGGTGCCCTCGAGCGTCTCGGCATCGCTGAGGTCGAACCAGCCGGCCGGGTAGTCGAAGGTGAAGTAGTCGTGCTCGAAGGTCGCCAGCTCTACGGCGTCCGTGGTGGGGGACGCGGCGGGGTCCTCGCCGCCGCGGGTGGCCAGATAGACCACACCGCCGGTCACGGCGAGGAAGCCGAGCACCAGCACGACGAGCACGCAGGCCAGCCCGACCCAGAGCCCGGCGCGGGACCGCCTCGGCGGCTCTCCCGGTCCGGGCTGCGTCGGACCTCCCTGCCACGGCTGCGGCGCTCCTGCGCCCTGCGGCATCCCCATGCCCTGCCCCCTGTCTTCCTCGCCACGGGCGGCGAGCGCCCGCGGACCGCTGCGGCCCGCGGGCCGCACTGCCCGCGGCGTCCACCGTCATGGTACGGAGGCCGCTACTGTGGTGCCACGTCGAGCGCTCGTCCCTGTCACCGCCGTGGAGGATCCGATGCCCCTGAACGCCGCACAGTTCACGCCGCAGGGACCAGGGGTCGACTACGACCCCCACTGGTATCGCAAGGCCGTCTTCTACGAGGTGCTGGTGCGCGCCTTCGCCGACGGGAACGGGGACGGCACCGGCGACTTCACCGGCCTCATCGAGCGTCTGGACTACCTCCAGTGGCTGGGCATCGACTGCCTGTGGCTGCCTCCGTTCATGGCCTCTCCGCTGCGGGACGGCGGCTACGACATCTCCGACTACGAGTCGGTGCTGCCGGAGTTCGGCTCGATCACCGACTTCGAGCGCCTGGTCTCCGAGGCGCACCAGCGCGGGATCCGCGTGATCATCGACCTGCCGATGAACCACACCAGCGACAAGCACCCGTGGTTCCTCGAGTCCCGCTCGGACCCCGAGGGCCCCTACGGCGACTTCTACGTGTGGTCGGCCACCGACTCCCTCTACTCCGAGGCCCGCATCATCTTCGTGGACACCGAGGAGTCCAACTGGGCCTTCGACCCGGTGCGTCGGCAGTTCTTCTGGCACCGCTTCTTCTCCCACCAGCCGGACCTGAACTTCGAGAACCCGAAGGTCCGCGAGGCGATGTTCGAGGTGGTGCGCTTCTGGATGGACAAGGGGATCGACGGCTTCCGGGCCGATGCCATCCCCTATCTCTTCGAGCAGGAGGGGACCGACGGCGAGAACCTCCCGGCCACGCACGACTTCCTCGCCGAGCTGCGCACCTTCGTCGACGAGCACTGGCCCGGCCGGGTGATCATCGCCGAGGCGAACCAGTGGCCGGCGGACGTCGTGGACTACTTCGGCTCCGACGAGAGGCCCGAGTGCCACATGTGCTTCCACTTCCCGGTGATGCCGCGCCTGTTCTACGCGCTGCGAGAGGGCAGCGCCCGACAGATCATCGACATCCTCGAGGACACCCCGGAGATCCCCACCGGCGCCCAGTGGGGCACCTTCCTGCGCAACCACGACGAGCTCACCCTCGAGATGGTCACCGGCGAGGAGCGCTCGGCGATGCTCGGCTGGTACGCACCGGATTCCCGGATGCGGGCGAACGTGGGGATCCGTCGCCGGCTGGCCCCGCTGCTGGACAACTCCCGCGGCGAGCTCGAGCTGATCCACGGCCTGCTGCTGTCGCTGCCCGGCTCCCCGTTCCTCTACTACGGCGACGAGATCGCGATGGGCGACAACATCTGGCTCACCGACCGCGATGCGGTGCGCACCCCGATGCAGTGGACGCCCGACCGCAACGCCGGCTTCAGCGAGATCACCGATCCGGGCAAGCTGTATCTGCCGGTGATCCAGTCCCTCGTCTACCACTACGCCACCACCAACGTCGAAGCGCAGATGGCGCACTCGAGCTCCCTGCTGCACTTCGTGCGCTGGATGCTCGCGGTGCGCAAGGAGCACGAGGCCTTCGGCATGGGCGCCTACCGCGGCATCCCCGCGGATTCGGAGCGGGTGCTCGCCTTCACCCGCACCTATGACGGCGCCGAGCACGGGGAGGACGCAGAGCATCACGCCGAGACGCTGCTGTGCGTGTTCAACCTGTCCGCGCAGCCGGTGACCACCGCTCTCGACGCGGGCGGCCTCGCCCGACGCACCGTGCGCGACCTGTTCGGCGGCCACGAGTTCCCCCCGATCGGCGAGGACGGCGCACTGACCATCACCCTCGGCGGGCACGGCTACTACTGGCTCAAGGTGCGCCCGCTGCATCCGGACGGCGAGCCGATGACGGTCACCACCGCGCTGCCGGTGATCGGGGCGGAGGAGCCGCCCTCATCGGAGAGCTGACGGCGGACCCTCAGCCCGTGAGAGCGCCGACGAGGGTCGCACCGGCGAGGATGACCCCTCCCACCATCGCCAGGATCCCGATGATCTCCATCGGGATCCAGAACACCGAATGGGGGCCGTGACGGCCGAGCGTGCGGCGGCCGTCGGCGATGACGGACTCGATCATCTGCGCCGCCTCCTCGGGACTGCTGGGCCGCGTGTTGCCGACCACGAGCGCGCCGCGGTCCGCCGCGTCCTCGAGACGGGGCCGTTCGGCCTCCTCCCACTGGTCCGCCCGCGTCCGGGGGCGGAGCACGTTGAGGTACCAGCCGTGCAGCGCCGTCAGCGCCCCGCCGAGGAGGATGCCCAGGCCCGCCAGCGGCCCCGCCGCCGTCGAGGACTGCAGGAGCGAGGCACCGATCAGCCCTCCGAAGAACGCCGCGCACAGCCCGATGTACACGACTGCCAGGAACCCCCAGCCTCGCCAGATGATCACGTCGCCCTCTCCCTCGCGGCACCTCCGGCACCGTCTCCCATGAACGTCCGCGGCACCTGCGCGGCTCAGTGGTCGACAGTAGCGAGACCCCGGGTCCATGGACATGGGGAGAACTCCCCGGCGGCACCGGGCGAACCGGCTCCCGTGTGACCTGGCACCGTGAGCCGCGCTCCCCGGGGAGGGCGCGTGTGCGCAGATCCCCATCGAGCCGTGTGAAACACCCCTGACCAGCACCGATGGGGTGCACTCCCCACGGCTCGACCGCATGTCGCCGCGTCCGGTCAGGCGTGATCTGCCTCCGCCGCAGGACGGGCCGGACTGCACCGTCCCGGCGCCGTGTGCCATTCTCGACTGTCGACATGACGCCCCGGCACGGAGCCGGTGCGCGCACGGCGCCGACGGCGCGGCGTGCGGCGAAGGGAGAATGCGGTGGCAGAGCCCCGATCTGCGGCAGAGGAGGCCGGCGATCCGAGCACCAGCCCGGAGCGCCTGCTCGAGCTCACCGAGAAGCACCCCCAGCTGCAGAAGCTGATCGTGCTGAATCCGTCGTGCCCGGAGGTGGCCCGCCAGTGGATCCTGGCGACCAACCCGTGGGCGAAGCAGGCCTACGAGAAGAGCCTCGCTCCGGCGACCGACCCCGAGCCCGGCGCCGGCGCCGAGGAGGACGAGGAGGACCGCGACGCCGTCTCGGTCTGGGGCGACCTCGGGACGCCCTCGGCGTCGAGCGGCTCGGATGCCGCCCCTGCCTCCTCCGTGAGGATCGCCCGGAATGCCGGCGTGGTGCCGCTGGGCCCTGCGGCCTCGTCCACCGCTGCGACCCCGCAGCCCGCACCGACGGCTCCCACCGCGTTCCCGGCCCCGGCAGCGCCTCCTGCGCCGCGCGCGCCGGAGAGCACCCCGGCGCCCGCCGCGAGCTCCGCCGCCCCCGCGGCGCCCGGACCTCGCGGCGCCTCACCGGCTCCGGGCGGGCCGGCCGTCGCACCCGCTCCCGCACCGGGCTTCGCCGGGAGTACGACGGAGACCGATGACGACGGCTCCCGCACGCGAGTCCGGGCCCTCTGGGCCTGCGGCGGCTGCCTGGTGCTGGCCCTGCTGCTGGTGATCGTCGCGGCTCTGGCGGGCCGTGCCTGGCTCGGCGGTGACGAGGAGCAGTACCAGCGCGACAGCTCGACCACGTCGGCGCAGGAGGCACCCACCGAGGAGCCGTCGGAGGAGGCGACCGAGGAGACCCCGAGCCAGGACCCCGTCTCCCCCGCCCCCGACGACGCGCAGGAGATGACCGCGCTGAGCTCCCCCACCGGCAACATCACGTGCCTGCTGGAGGAGGACTCGGTGGCCTGCTCGGTCGTGGACCGCGACTTCAGCGAGGCCGGGCTCGAGGACTGCTCGGACGGGCCGTTCTCGATCATGGTCGCCGAGGGCGAGGCCACCGCGGACTGCGGCTCGTCCTACCTCAGCGACTCGGCCGAGACCCTCGAGTACGACCAGAGCGCCACCTACGGCGATATGGCCTGCACCAGCCGCTTCGACGGCATGACCTGCTGGAACACCATGACCGGCAAGGGGTTCATGGTGAACCGGGCGACCTACGAGACGCTCTGACCCCGCAGGAGCTCCCCGCAGGAGCACGACAGCCCCTCACCAGCGACCATCCTCAGGGATGTTCTCGCAGGTGAAGGGCTGTTTCTTCGAGCTGGAGACGGGAATCGAACCCGCAACCACCTGTTTACAAGACAGGTGCGCTACCGTTGCGCCACTCCAGCGGGCGGGACCGGCCGAGCGATCGACCGGTCCCGGAAAGTGTAGGACCTCGACTCAGCTCTCGCCGCCGTCGGAGGCCCCGCCGGCATCCGAGGCCGAGGAGCCGCCGGCCTCCAGCACGGTCTCGCGCAGCGCGCCCGGCGCGCTCCAGTCCTCGAGCTGGGTGCCGTCGATCTCGACGTAGGGCGTTCCGCTGGCCTTGTCGGCGCCGTAGGGCTCGGCGACCTGTCGGACCCACGGCACGTACGTCTTCCCGTCGACGGCGGCCTTGGCCGACTCGTCGGCGCCCGCCTCCTGGGCGAAGGACCACAGCTGCTCGTCGGTCAGGCCCGCGGTTCCCTCTGCCGGCTGGTTCTCGAAGAGCAGCTGCTGGAACCTCCAGGCCGCGCCGGGGTCCTGCTCGTAGACCGCCGCGAAGGCGCTGGCCGCGCGGGAGGAGTAGTCACCGGTGGTCGACCGAGCGTCCAGGAAGCGCCGCGGCACGATGTGGACGGTCGCCTCCTCGTTGTCGACGATCGTCTGGAGGTCCTCGCCGTTGATCTGCTCGAACTGGCCGCAGACCGGGCAGATGAAGTCCAGGTGGATCTCGAGGACCGGCTTGCCGGACTCCTCGGGGGCGCCGAAGCTCAGGTACGGCTGGTCCTCGCTCATCCCCTCGGGCACGGCGACGGGCCCGGCCGGTTGCATCGCCCGGTAGATGTACACGCCGCCGAGGGAGAGCAGCGCGAGCGCGATCACGGTGACGACGGCGATCACGATCGTGCGCACGGTGCGCTGGCGGGAGAGCTCTGCCTGGCGCTGCTTGCGCAGCACCTCCCGCTGAGCCTCCCGGCGCTCCTGAGCTGACTTGGACGGACCGGACGCGGCCATGGAATCTCCTCGCCCCGGATGGGCTGCAGTGGATGAGGGGTCGGTGAGAGTTTAACGGTCTCTGTCTGTGTGCTCAGGGTGGCATTCCGCACGCCGGGGACGGGGCGCCCCGGAGCTTCACCGCCGCCAGACAGCGATGTCCTCGAGCCGCGGTCCGCCGGTGAAGGGGAAGTAGTCGACCATCCCCTCCCGGGCCAGCAGCGTGGAGACCACCGCCGCCAGCAGCAGGAGCAGCAGGACCAGCACCACCGCGCCCCAGAGCCGATCCGGTGCGGCGGCGTCGAGCATCCGATGCGCGCCGTTGCGGGTGGTGGCGCTTCCGAGGCCCACCCAGGTGATCAGCAGGGTGATCGCGATCGCGAGGGCGAAGGGGGCGCCATCCGGAGGCGCGGTGCCCCGCAGCAGGGTCCAGCCCGCATCGACGGCGATGCCCACGAGCACGCCGAGGACCAGCGGCAGAAGAGCCTGCAGCGCGATCTCCAACAGCCCCAGCACGAAGCGGAAGGGGCTGGCCATCCCGACGCGCCAGCTGGGTCCGGACCCGGTCGCGCCGCGCATCCGCTGCGTGGTCACGCTGCGGTGCGAGCGCTCCCAGGTGCGGGCGGCGGCGCCCAGCAGCAGCAGCACGACCAGGGACGCATAGGGAGCGATCCCGGCGAGGCACACGATGAGCAGATGCCCGATCCACACCAGCAGCGGCCGCCGCGGCGGGGGCTCCGGCCACGGTCCGTGGGCGGCCGGCGGCTCACCGGCCGCTGGCGGGTACTCCGGTGCCCACTGCTGACGCGCCTGCATCTCCTGCTGGGCACGGACCTGCGGATCCGGATGCTGGCCGTAGCCGTACTGCGGGGCGGGATGCTGCTGCACCGGTGGCCGCTGCTGGGCAGGATGCTGCTGGGCAGGATGCTGCTGGGCTACGGGCTGCGTGACCGGGGAGCGGCGCGGATCCGGCATCTGCTGCGGCGGCGGCGCGGCGGGCCCACCGGAGGGCGGCACCACGGGCAGCGCCATGGTGGGTGCTCCGGTCACCGGCAGCGCCTCGGTGACCGGCTCCTCCGGCGTGGTGATCCGCGGGAGTGCTTCCGTGGGCTGCTCGGGCGGGGTGCCCACGGCGGGCAGGACCTCGGTGCGCGGGCCGTCATCCTCGGCGACGGGCGTCGGCGTCGTGGTGTGCGAGATCGAGGCGCCCGAGCTCGTGGCGTCCGACGGCGAGGACTCCGACGCCGTGCCCTCCGACACGGCCACCGGCAGCACGGCCGTGCGGCCGACGGCGTCGAGCAGCTCGGTGTCGCCCGGATCGTCGTAGCGGGTGAGATCCAGGGCCGCGAGCTGCTCGAGCATCCGGACCGGTTCGGGACGGTGCGCGGGATCCGAGTGCAGCGCCGCGCGCAACCAGTCCGCGAGCTCGGTGGGGACGCCCTCGACGTCGATCTCCCCCCGCTCGGCCCGCAGGAAGACCAGATCAGCACGGCCGCTGCCATAGGGCTCCCGGCCGGTCGCCGCGAAGGACAGCAGCGCCGCCCAGGCCCACCAGTCCCCGGCCTCCCCGGCCTGATCGGTGCGGATCACCTCGGGATCGAGATAGGCGGCGGTGCCCATCACCAGTCCGGTCGAGGTCAGGCGCGACTCCTCGGCGGCGATCGCGATGCCGAAGTCGATGATCACGGGGTCCAGGCGGTCGCCCGCGGGGTCGAAGCCGGCGAGGTCATGCTCGGCGGCGCCGCGCAGCATCACGTTGCTGGGCTTCAGGTCGCGGTGGATGACCCCGGCGCCGTGCATGTCGCGCAGGGTCTCCCCCATCACCAGCCCGATCTCGCGCACCGCCTCGGGATGGAGCCCGCCGTGGGTGCGCACCGCATCCTCGAGGGTGGGGCCGGGGATGAACTCGGTGACCACGAAGGCCTCCGGGGAGTCGAGCTCCGCGTCCAGGATCCGCACGATGTTGTCGTTGCGCACCAGCTTCTGGGCCGTGACCTCTCGCGCCAGCCGGTCCCGGGCCCGGGCGTCGTCGGAGATCTCGTGACGCAGCAGCTTGATCGCCACATCGTTCCCGTCGGCGTCGTGCGCCCGATAGACGATCCCCATGCCGCCGGCGCCGATCCTGCCGAGGATCTCGTAGCCGGATTCCTCGGCGAGCGCGGTGAGCCGCGGATCGCGGGACTCGCGACGGGGCGTACGGGACGGGACCATGACCGCCATGCTACGAGGCCCGCGCGCGTAACGGCGCCGGCTTCACCGCTCCCCCACAGGGTCCGCACCGCGCCGACCCGGAACCGGGCCGTCCCCGCGGTCCAACGGGCCGGGCCGGTCGACCCTCAGCGAGGCCTCCCCCGACCGCGCCGGGGCGTGAGACGATCACCCCGCGGCGCGGTGGGCGCCGCGCTGCCGTGGCCCCGCCGCCCGGCATCCTCGAGCTACGGAAGGCACAGCCGCCATGCGATCGAACCTCTTCGATGCGTCCAACCAGGAGCGCCAGACCAACGAGCGCTGGGCGCTGCAGTCCAACAAGATGCTGCGCTGCTCCCTGAACCCCCAGGCCCCGGAGATCATCTCCGCCTCCGGAGCGATGGTCGCCTACCAGGGCCAGATGGACTTCTCGTACCAGGGCTCCGGCGGCGGCATGAAGCTGCTGAAGAAGATGGCCACCGGCGAGGGCGGCAACATGATGCGCACCCGCGGCCAGGGCGAGATCTTCTTCGCCCGTCAGGCGAACGAGATCTTCCTGATCCAGCTTGAAGGCGAGGCCCTCACCCTGAACACCAAGAACATGCTCGCCTTCGACAGCTCCATCCAGTGGGACATCAAGTCCCTCGGCGGCGCGGGCTTCATGGCCGGTGGCCTGTTCAACCTGTTCCTCCAGGGCCAGGGCATGGTCGCGGTGACCTCCGACGGCCCGCCGATGCTGCTGGACTGCTCCCAGCAGCCCACCTTCGTGGACCCGCAGGCCGCCGTGTGCTGGTCGGCGAACCTCCAGCCGCAGATCAAGAACGACTTCAAGATGGGCTCCCTCATCGGTCGCGGCTCGGGCGAGTCCTTCCAGCTCGGCTTCCATGGCCCGGGCTTCGTGGTGGTCCAGCCCTCCGAGGGCATCCCGGTCGCCGCCTCCTCCTGAGCGCCCGCCCGCGGAGGCGTGTCTACGATGTCCGGGTGACTTCCACACCTCCGCAGGCCCTGGTCGATGAGCTCGAGGCTCTCGGCCCGCGGGGTCGACGACGGGCGGCGGCCTCGGCGGCGAACATGTTCGCCGCCGATGTCTCCGCCGCGGCGCCCGTCGGCGACCCCGTCCCCGTGGTCCTGGACGCCGAGGACTGGTCCCAGCTCTCCGCCGGCCTCGTCCAGCGGATGCGACTGCTCGATGCGCTGTACGCGGATCTCTACGGTCCTCGCACGGTGCTCGCGACCGACGTCGCCCCGGTCGCGCAGCTGCTGCAGGACCCCGCCTACCTCCGCACCGCGGTGGGCATGCCCACGCGCGGGAACCACCATCTGTTCGCGCTGACCTGCACGGTGGCCCGTACGGCCGACGGCTCCTGGGTGGTGCTCGAGGACGCGGTCGATGTGCCCGATGGCGGCGGCACCACCCTCGAGCTGCGCCGGGTGCTCTCCCGCTGCGCGCCGACGCTGTACCGCTCCACGCCGCTGCGCCGGCTGCACCCCTTCTTCGACACCGTGCGCACCTCGCTGCATCAGCGCACCCGGGCCGACGGACGGGCCGGCCGCACCGTGGTCCTCACCGAGGACTCCTCGGATCCGCTGCGAGCCTTCGACCACAGCTGGCTGGCGAATCTGCTGGGAGCGCCCGTGGTCTCCGTCGGCGACCTGCGCACGGGGTCCGGCACTCTGACGTTGCGCCTGCCCGGCCTGGACTCCGATCCCGGCGACGCCGTCGATGCGCTGCTGCGCCTTGTGCCCTCCCCTCTCGTGGACCCGCTCGACCTCGGGCCCACTCCGCTGGGCGGGGTGACCGGTCTGGTGGAGGCGGCGCGCTGCGGGGACGTGGAGATCTTCAATCCTCTCGGTGCGGGCCTGCTGGAGAATCCTCACCTGCGCTCCGCCCTCCCGGACCTCTGCCGGCAGCTGCTGCACGAGGATCTGCAGCTGCGCCCGGCCGGCCCCGACACCGAACCGGCCACCTGGCTCGGACTGGACCCGTCCGGGGGCGATGACCTGATCGAGCGTCCGGTGCGGCTCCGACTGCTCGTGATGGGCACCGAGGACGGCTACGAGGTGCTGCCCGGCGGGATCGGGGTCACCGCCGATGACTCTCCCGAGGCGCTGAAGGACGTGTGGGTCACCGTCCCGGAGACCGCCGCGGTCCCCGGGGTCGGGGACACCGACCGGACGCTCGAGCACGGGGCCTCTGCCTCCGGGCTCGCGGACGTCTCCGGACCCACGGAGCTCTCGCGGGCGACCTCTCCCGGCGTGCTCACCGCCTACCCGGCGATGACCCGCTCGATCGGCTCGGACCTGTTCTGGTTCGGACGCTACCTCGAACGGGTCGACTCCACCGCCCGCCTGCTGCGCACCGTGCTGGACACCGTCAACGACCTCGACGCGGAGCGCAGCGCCAGCGCGGGCACCGCCCAGGCGGTCCTGCTGGGAGCGGTCACCGAGGTCACCACCACCTATCCGGGCTTCCCGGCCCTCGACCTGCGCTCCCGCGAGACCGTGCGCCGCGAGATCGAGAGCCTGCTCACCGACCGCCACCGCCCCGGCTCCCTCGCCCAGTCGTACTCCGCCCTCGCCCACACCACCCGCACCCTGCGCGATCTGATCTCCGACGACATCTGGCCGGTGATCGCACGGATGAGCCAGCACCTGCGCACCCTCGGCGGGCAGGATTCTCCGCCTCCCTCACCGCCGCAGGAGCAGGGCCTCACGGAGATCGTCGACGGCTGCCTGACCCTCTCCGGCGCGGTCGCCGACTCGATGCCCCGCAACCTGGGCTGGGACCTCACGGAGGTGGGGCGCAAGATCGAACGCACCATGAGCCTGCTGGCCCTGCTCAAGTCCGTCCTGGGGCGCCGGCGCTCCCGTGCGGCAGAGGCCCGCATCGCCGGGGCGGTGGCGCTGATCACCGAGTCCGGCGCCTCCTACCGGCGCTCGTACCATGCCGCGGTCCAGCCCGAGCTGCTGCTGGAGCTGCTGCTGGCGGACACCTCCCTCCCGCGGTCGATCGCCTTCCAGCTGGACCGGCTGGGGCTGGCCCTGGACCGGCTGCCGGAGGTCACCCCCTCCCCCGAGCTGCGCGCCCCGCTGATCGCGCTGCGCACCCGCATCGGCGGCTGGGAGCCCCAGGAGCTCCTGCACCCCTTGGACGGGGAGACCTCCGACGGGGCGCCCACCGCCTTCCTGGAAGAGGCCGACGCCGCCATGGACACGCTGCGCGAGCTCGCCACCGCCGTCGAGAACCGCTTCTTCCGCCCTTCGGAATCCACCTCGAGATGGGGGATCGACGATGTCTGAGACCGCTCCAAAACCGAGGCACGCAGTCGCCGCGGCCCGCCCACGCCCGCTGCTCCCCCTGCGCGAGGAGGAGATCCCTGCGGTCGAGCCGATCCACTACCGGGTCCACCACCTCACCTCCTACCGGTACGCGAAGCCGGTCTCGCGCAACTACGGCCGCGCGCACATCGAGCCGCGCGCCACCCCGCACCAGCGGATCCTCTCCCATGAGGTGGTCGTGGACCCGGCCCCGGCCCGCCTCACGGCGCACACCGACTTCTACGGGAACTCCTCCACGTACCTACTGGTGGACACTCCCCACACGCGGCTGGACGTGCATTCCCATGCCCGGGTCTCGGTCGCCGAGCGCCGCTACCCGCTCGAGCCGATGTCCCGCCCCTGGGAGCAGTGCACCCCCGAGAACTGGGGATCGCTGCTGCCGGACTCGGGACTGGACTTCGTCCACGCCTCGCCGCGCATCCCCGCCGGCACCGCGGCCCGGGAGATCTCCGCCGAGGTGTTCACGCCGGGGCGCGCCATCGGGGAATGCCTGGCGGATCTCACCGCGCTGATCCACACGGACTTCACCTACGACTCCGCCGCCACCACCGTCTCCTCGACCCTCGAGGAGGTGCTCGCCGCCCGGCACGGGGTCTGCCAGGACTTCTCCCACGTCGGCGTCGCCGCGGTGCGTGCGGCGGGTCTCGCCGCCCGCTACGTCTCGGGGTACCTGCGCACCGCCCCGTCGGTCGGCGGGGAGCTGGGTACAGCGCCCGTCGGGGAGATGATCGGCTCCGCCGCATCCCACGCCTGGCTGAGCGTGCTGGTCCCGGGCACCGGCTGGGTGGACATCGACCCCACCAACCGCACCTTCGTCGACCAGCGCTTCGTCACCACGGCCTGGGGCCGGGACTATGCGGACGTGCCCCCGCTGAAGGGGATCGTGGTGGGACCGCCCGGGGCGACCAGCACGCTGGAGGTCGCCGTCGGGGTCGTGCCGGAGCCGCCCGAGGGCGGCAGCCCGTCATGACGTGCACCGCGGGTCGCGCTCGGCGGACCGGGCGCGGCACGTCGGCCCGCTCACAGTGACCGGGAAGGTCGCGAATATCGCGTATAGAATGGTGCGGAAATCTGTGCAGGGCGTGGCGCGGCGCGAGACCCGCGACCGCTCCGGACCGCATCCGACCCGGCGCGATCGCGCCACGAGACCGAGGTGAGATGTCCTCCCCCCAGCAGCCCATCCGTCTGGCCGTGATCGGCTCCGGCCCGGCCGGCGTCTACGCCGCCGAGACCCTGCTGCGCTCCGCGCCGGTCAAGAGCGGTGAGCTCGAGGTCAGCATCGACCTGTTCGACCGCCTGCCCGCCCCCTTCGGGCTGATCCGCTACGGCGTCGCCCCCGACCATCCGCGCATCAAGGGCATCATCACGGCCCTGCACCGCATCCTGGGCCGCGGAGATATCCGCTTCCTCGGCGACGTGGAGTTCGGCACCGATCTCACCCTCGAGGATCTGCGCACCCACTACGACGCGGTCCTCTTCGCCACCGGCGCCCTGAAGGATGCGGATCTCGCGATCCCCGGCATCGAGCTGGAGGGCTCCCACGGCGCCGCGGACTTCGTGGCCTGGTACGACGGCAACCCCGACTACCCGCGCACCTGGGAGCTGGACGCCGAATCCGTCGCGGTGATCGGCAACGGCAACGTCGCGCTCGACGTGGCCCGCGTGCTCTCCAAGAGCGCCGACGAGCTGCTGCGCACCGAGATCCCTGCGAACGTGCACGAGGGCCTGCAGGCCGCACGGACCACGGACGTGCACGTCTTCGGGCGCCGCGGTCCCGCCCAGACGAAGTTCTCCCCTCTCGAGGCGCGCGAGCTCGCCCACCCCGAGGGCCTCCAGGTGGTCATGGACCCCCGCGACGTCGAGCAGATCACCGAGGCGGAGTGGGAGATCATCCACGCGGACAAGCGCACCGCTCAGGTCACCCAGACCTTCGTGGGATGGCTCGAGGAGCAGCAGCGACGTGAGGCCGCGGGCGAGGAGCCGACGGACAAGGACGGCGGGCCCGTGCGGCGCCGCCTGCACATGCACTTCTGGCACCGCCCGGTCAAGGTCCTCGGCGAGGACGGCCGCGTCACCGGGATGCGCTTCGAGCGCACCCGACTGGATGCCGAGGGCAACGTCGAGGGCACCGGGGAGCTCGTGGACTACGAGCTCGGCGCGGTCTACCGCGCCGTCGGATACCACGGCTCCGAGCTGCCGGGCATCCCCTACGACGCGAAGCGCGGCGTGATCCACAATGCCGCCGGCCGGGTCACCGAGGCCGGTGGCAGCGTGATCCCCGGGCTCTACGCCAACGGCTGGATCAAGCGCGGTCCGGTGGGGCTCATCGGAGCGACGAAGTCCGATGCCCTCGAGACGATCGCCGCGCTGCTCGAGGACATCTCCGCCGGCAGCCTCCCCACCGCACCCGAGCGGGACGATGACGCGATCCTGCGCCTGTTCGAGGACCGCGGCGTGCAGTACACGACCTGGGACGGCTGGATGGCGCTGGACGAGCACGAGAAGTCGCTGGGCGCCTCTGCGGTCGATGCCGACGGCGAGCCGCGGGCCCGCATCAAGGTCGTCGAGCGCGAGGAGATGGTGCGCGTCTCGCGCGACGGGGCGCACCAGCCCTCCCCCGCCTGAGCGGCCCCACCCCGCACCCCGACAGGGCCGGGATCGATCCGCGACGACGGATCGACCCCGGCCCTTCGGCATGCCCGGACCGTGATGCTCTGACCGTGATGCCCCGTCTGTGATGCTCGGAACGCGCCTGATGGTGCTGACCGTCGCACGGCTTATTGTGGAGCGCACGTTCCACTATCGAGAGGTCCCCATGCGCACCGTGTCCTACGACCAGTTCGGCGATCCCGCCGACGTCCTTCGCACCCAGGAGGTCGAGGCCCCGGCCCCGGCCTCCGGCGAGGTGCTGCTGCGGATGGTGCTGAGCCCGATCCATCACCACGACCTGTGGACGATCCGCGGGACCTACGGCGTCCGCCCCGAGCTCCCGGCCCGGCCCGGCAGCGAGGCGGTCGCGATCGTCGAGGCTCTCGGCGAGGGCGCCCAGGGGGTCGCCGTCGGTGACCGGGTCGCGGCGACTGCCGTCCCCGGCACCTGGGCGGAGCTCTTCACCGCGCCCGTCGCCTCGCTGATCCCGCTGCCTGCAGAGCTGCCGGACGAGGCCGCCGCCCAACTGGTGGCGATGCCCTTCAGCGCCGTCTCGCTGCTGGAGCACCTGGCCCTCGCCCCCGGGGAGGTGCTCGTCCAGAACGCCGCGACGGGTGCCGTCGGCCGACTCGTGGCGCAGTTCGCCGCGGCCCGCGGCCTCCGCGTCATCAGCCTGGTGCGCCGCACCGACGGCATCGAGGAGCTCGCCGAGCAGGGCATCGGCGACGTGGTCGCGACCGACCACCCCGACTGGGAGGCGCAGGCCCGCGCCCTGATCGGCGACGCCCATGTGGCCGCCGGGCTCGACTCCGTGGGCGGAGAGGCCGCGGCCCAGGTGATGACCCTGATCGGTGACGGCGGGCGACTCGTGGTGTTCGGGGCGATGGGCGGCTCCGTGATGAGCCTGCCCTCGGGTCCGATCATCTTCCGCGATCTGCGCGTGGAGGGGTTCTGGGGCGCGCGCGTCTCGACCCGGATGGATGCCGCACTGCGCCGGCGCCTGGTCGAGGAGATCATCCGCGGCCTGCTCTCCGGGGAGGCCACCCTCCCGGTCGCGGCGACCTTCGGTCTCGACGAGGCGGTGGATGCCGTCGCGGCGACCCTCACCGATGGCCGCCGGGGGAAGGTGCTGCTGCGACCCTGAGGTCCGGGGCTCGGGCGCCGGGCCGTGGATGTCGGACCCTGGGCGCCGGGTCGTGGTCGCGCGGCGTCAGCCCTCACGAGCGGCGAGATGGGAGAGCGCGGCGTCGAGGGCGGCGAGCGCCGCGGCCTGATCCACCCGCGCCATGACCAGCGCACTGATCAGCAGCGCGACGAGGGTCTCGGCGAGACGCTCGTGCACGTCGGGCGGCTCGTGCGGGGCCCGGGCTGCGGCGCCGCGCAGGAAGGCGGCCCGCAGCTCGGCGCGGTAGGCACCCACCGCTTCGGCGATCCCGTCGTCCCGGGCGAGACCCGAGCAGGCGGTGTTGACCAGCAGGCAGCCGTCGGGCAGGACGCGGCCGGTCGGATCTGCGAGGATCGCGCGGGCGGCTCCGAAGTACTGCGCGAGCGCCCCGGGGTCGACCCGCTCGCCGTGGAAGCGGGCCAGCCCGGGCCGCACCACGCGCTCGAGGTAGTCCTCGACCGCCGCATCGAACAGTCCGCGCTTGGACCCGAAGGCGTGATAGAGGCTGCTGGCATTCAGTCCGGTGGCCGACTGGAGGCTCGCCATGGAGGCTCCGTCGTAGCCGTCCTGCCAGAACACGTCCCGGGCGGCGCTCACTGCGTCCTCCCGCACGAAGGTCGTACGTCGCCCCATGCCCACTCCTTCCGCTCGCCGCACGGTTCCGCGCACCACCGGCGCACATCCCACCGCCGACAGGCGCAGGCGGACACGGACTGCTGCAGACGCGCGCGGTCCCGCACACTATACTGGAACGATCATTCCATGAGGCTTCGGAGGCCACCATGCTCATCCTCGGCTCGATCCTGGCACTCGCCGCCGCCGCGCTCCACGTCGTCATCTTCCGCCTGGAGTCGCTCGTCTGGGGCGGACCGCAGGCACAGAAGGTGTTCGGCCCGCAGAGCCCCGAGCAGATCGCCGCCACCCGCCAGATGGCCTTCAACCAGGGCTTCTACAACCTCTTCCTCGCCGTGCTCGCGGCGCTCGGCGCGGCCCTCACACTGCTCGGGGCGGTGACGGTGGGGGCGACGCTCGTGCTGGCGGGGACCGGCGCGATGCTCGCCGCCGCGACCGTGCTGCTGCTGAGCTCCCGCGCCCACCGCCGCGCGGCGGTCACGCAGGGCACGCTCCCGCTGCTCGCCGTCCTCGCCACGGTGCTCGGCCTGCTGATCTGACGCGGCGCGCGCCACGCCATCGAGGACCCCGCCGAGGACACCGCCTCGAGCGCGGCGGCTCAGCGCCGGATCGAGGCGAGATGGTCGGCGATGCGGTCCACGGCGTCCGCGAGCAGGTCCACGGCCGGCAGGGTGACCAGCCGGAAGTGGTCGGGGTCGGGATAGTTGAAGCCGGTGCCGTGCGTGACGAGGAGCTTCTTCGAGCGGAGCAGGTCGTAGGCGAACTGCTCGTCATCGTCGATCCGGTACATCTCGCGGTCGATGCGCGGGAACATGTACAGCGCTCCGGCCGCCTTGGCCACCTGCACGCCGTCGATCGCGCTGAGCCCCTCGTAGGCGACGTCGCGCTGCTCCCGCAGGCGCCCGCCGGGCAGCAGGAGGGCACCGACGCTCTGCTGGCCGCCGAGGGCGGTCGCGATCACGTGCTGCGCGGGGACGTTCGGACACAGCCGCATGTTCGAGAGCACGTCCAGGCCTTCGATGAAGCTCGTCGCGTGATCCTTCGGCCCGTACAGCGCCATCCAGCCGGCCCGGAAGCCGGCCACCCGGTACGCCTTGGACAGGCCGTTGAAGGTGATGGTCAGCAGGTCCGGGGCGAGGCGTGCGATGTGCGTGTGGACCGCGTCGTCGTAGAGGATCTTGTCGTAGATCTCGTCGGCCAGGATCATCAGGCCGTGCTTGCGGGCGACCTCGACGATCTCGCGCAGCACGTGCTCGGGGTAGACCGCACCGGTGGGGTTGTTGGGGTTGATGACGACGATCGCCTTGGTGCGGGGGGTGACCTTGTCCGCGATGTCGGAGACGTCAGGCCACCACTGCTGCTCCTCGTCGCAGCGGTAGTGCACGGCGTGACCGCCGGCGAGCGCGATCGACGCCGTCCACAGCGGGTAGTCCGGCGCGGGCACGAGCACCTCGTCGCCGTCGTCCACGAGCGCCTGACAGGTCATCTGGATGAGCTCGGAGACCCCGTTGCCGAGGTAGATGTCATCCAGCTCCATCCCCGGCATGCCCTTGGTCTGGTAGTACTGCGCGACCGCGCGACGGGCGGAGACGATCCCCTTGGAGTCCGAGTAGCCCTGCGCAGTGGGCAGGGTGCGGATCATGTCCACGAGGATCTCGTCGGGCGCCTCGAAGCCGAAGGGGGCGGGGTTGCCGATGTTGAGCTTGATGATCTGGTGACCCTCGGCCTCCATCCGTGCGGCCTCTGCGGGCACCGGTCCTCGGATCTCGTAGCACACGTCGCGCAGCTTCGAGGACTGGGTGAAGATCATTCGGGGACTCCTGGCCGTCTCGGGTAGAGCGCCAGGGTAGCGGGGGCGCGGTCCGGTCCGCGCCGCGACAGCCCGCGGCGAGACGGCACTTGACACGACGGCATTTACTTTCATACTTTCAGTAATGCGCGGGCTGGTCGTCCTCGCGCTCGTCATCTGCTCCCCTGGAGGCCCTCGTTGACCCCTCGCCGGCTCCCTGTCGACACCACCGTCACCGCGCCGCTCCCCGGCGCGACACAGCGCCTGCACCTGCGCGCGGCCGGGGTCTCCGTGGTCCTGGACGTCACGGACGGGCGGATCCCGGTCCTCTCCCACTGGGGCGCGGATCTCGGTGAGCTCGCCGCCACCGGCCTCGATGCGGTGTGCGAGGCGGCCATCGACCCGGTCCCGCACAATGCCGTGGACGTCCCGGTGCGGATCGGGCTCCTCCCCCAGCAGTCCGACGGCTGGATCGGCCGGCCCGGGCTCTCAGGGTCCCGGCCCGACGGCTCAGGCTGGGTCCCGCGCCTGGTGACCGGCGGCATCGAGCTCGACGGGCAGCCGACGTCGGCGACCCACCTCGAGACCGGCCCGGCGACGGTGGGCTTCGCGCTGGCCGATGCGGAGCAGGGCCTCGAGGCCGCCCTCGAGGTGCAGCTGCTGCCCACCGGACTGCTGCGCCTGCGGGCCGCCCTCACCAACACCGGCGCCGCCCCCTACACCCTCGAGGAGCTCACCCTCGCCGTGCCGGTCCCGGCCGAGGCCGACGAGCTGCTGGACTTCGCCGGGCGCTGGACCAAGGAGCGCACCCCGCAGCGCCGCGCCTTCACCGTCGGCACCCACCTGCGGGAGAACCGCCGGGGCCGCACCGGGGCGGACGCCGCCCACGTGCTCCACGCCGGCCACGCCGGCTTCGGCTTCCGCGGCGGCGAGGTGTGGGGCGTGCACACCGCGTTCTCCGGCAATCACCGCCACCTCGCCGAGCAGATCAACACCGGGCGCCGTGTGCTGGGCGGCGGTGAGCTGCTGCTCCCCGGCGAGGTGCGGCTGGACCGCGGCGAGCGGTACACCGGGCCCTGGCTGTACGCCTCCTACGGCGACGGGCTGGATGCCGTGGCCTCCCGCTTCCACCGCCATCTCCGTGCCCGCGAGCACCATGTGGACCGTCGGCGCCCGGTCACCCTGAACGTGTGGGAGGCGGTCTACTTCGACCACGACCTCGCCCGACTCACCGACCTCGCCGACCGGGCCGCCGCCCTCGGTGTGGAGCGCTATGTGCTGGACGACGGCTGGTTCGGATCCCGCCGGGACGACTTCTCCGGCCTCGGCGACTGGGTGGTCTCTGACGAGGTCTGGCCGGACGGCCTGGGCCCCCTGGTCGACCACGTCACAGGGCTCGGGATGGAGTTCGGGCTGTGGTTCGAGCCGGAGATGGTCAACGAGGACTCCGAGGTCGCCCGGGCGCACCCCGACTGGATCCTGGGCCCCACCCCGTCGGCGCTGCCGCTCGAGTCCCGGCATCAGCAGGTGCTGAACCTGACGATCGCGCAGGCCTACGCGCACGTGCGCGACCAGATGATGGCGGTGCTCAGCACCTACGACATCGGCTACCTCAAGTGGGACCAGAACCGGGACCTGCTGGAGGCCGCGACCCGCGCCACCGGCCGGGCCGCCGTGCACGAGCAGACCCTGGCCGCCTACCGGCTGATGGACGAGCTGAAGGCCGCCCACCCCGGCCTCGAGATCGAGGCCTGCGCCTCCGGCGGGGCACGGGTGGATCTGGAGGTCCTCGAGCACACCGACCGGGTGTGGGTCTCGGACTGCATCGATCCGCTCGAGCGCCAGCAGATGCACCGCTGGACCTCGCAGCTGATCCCGCTGGAGCTGATGGGCAGCCACATCGCCTCCGGCCGCTCCCACACCACCGGGCGCCTGCACACCCTCTCCTTCCGTGCGCATTCGGCGCTGTTCGGGCACCTCGGCATCGAATGGGACCTCGCCGACGCGAGCGAGGCCGAGCTCGCCGAGCTGCGGGCCTGGATCGAGCTCTACCGGGAGCGCCGGGAGCTGCTGTTCCGCGGGGACCTGGTGCGCGCCGACCGGGGCGAGAGCTCGCTGTGGCTCCAGGGCGTGGTCTCGCCGGAACGGGACGAGGCCCTGTTCTCGCTCTCCGCCGTCGGCCGCGCCGCGACCTCGCAGGAGCCCCGACTGCGCCTGCCCGGGCTCGACCCCGCCGCCACCTACCGCCTGCGCCCGCTGCTGATCGGCGAACGCCCCTCGAACCTGATCGCACCGCCGTGGTGGCAGCGCGCCGTGGACGAGGACGGCCTGGTGCTGCCGGGCACCGTGCTGCTGCACGCCGGGCTCACCGCCCCGCTGATCGATCCCGAGCAGGGCCTGCTGCTCTCCCTGCGCCGCGAGTCCGACCCGGCCGCCGCGCACTGACAAGAACGTTCCGACCCCGACCCACCCCCACCGAAAGAAGGAAGCCATGTCCACCGCGACGACGTCGACGCGGTCGGCCCCCACCAGACGCCGCCGGAAGGACGACACGAAGCTCGCGCTGCTGTTCATCACGCCCGCCTCGGTCGGCCTGCTGGTGTTCCTCGTCTGGCCGCTGCTGACCGGCCTGTACTACTCCTTCACGGAGTACACGACCCTCACCCCTCCGCAGTGGGTGGGCCTGGAGAACTACAGCCGACTGCTGAGCGACCCGGTGTTCTGGAACTCGCTGAAGGTGACGATCTGGTACGTCATCCTCAACATCGGCATCCAGACGATCGTGGCCCTGGTGGTCGCGGTGCTCATGCAGCGCCTCACCCAGTCCACGGTCCTGCGCTCCCTGGTGCTGGCGCCGTACCTCGTCTCCAATGTGGTCGCGGCGCTCGTGTTCCTGTGGATCCTGGACACCCAGCTGGGCATCTTCAACATCTTCCTGCAGTGGATCGGCTTCGACCCGGTCGCCTTCTGGGCCTCGGAGACCTGGGTGATCCCGACGATCGCCCTGGTCAACGTGTGGCGGCATGTGGGCTACACCGCCCTGCTGCTGTTCGCGGGCCTGCAGTCCATCCCCGCCCACCTCTATGAGGCGGCCCGCACGGAGGGCGCCGGGGAGATCGCGATGTTCCGCCGGATCACGATGCCGCTGCTGCGACCGATCCTGGCGCTGGTGCTGATCATGACCATCATCGGCTCCTTCCAGGTCTTCGACACCGTCTCGGTGACCACCGGCGGCGGCCCGGCCGACGCCTCGAAGGTGCTGCAGATGTACATCTACGACAACGCCTTCGCCCAGTACGAGTTCGGCTACGCCTCGGCGCTGTCGGTGGCGCTTCTGGTGATCCTCATGATCATCACCTTCGCGCAGTACCGGATGAGCAACGCCGGTCAGTCGGACCTGGACTGAGAGGACGCAGCCATGACCACCACCACTCCCGCCGTCGCCGCCGACACCACCGCCGCGCGTCCCGCCGGCACCCGACCCCGACGCCCCTTCCCTTGGGGGAAGATCCTCGCGTGGGCGGTGATGATCTTCTTCCTGTTCCTCACCGTCTTCCCCTTCTACTGGATGCTGCGCACCGCACTGTCCAGCAACAATGCTCTGGCCACCGATCCGTCCAGCCTGCTCCCCGTGGGGCTGAACATCGGCGGCTTCGAACGGGTCTTCGGCCTCCAGGACGTCGAGACCGCGATCTCCCAGGGCGGCTCCGGCGCCTCCATCAACTTCTGGCGCTACCTGCTGAACTCGGTGATCGTCGCGACCACGATCACCGTCGTGCAGACCTTCTCCTGCGCGATGGCGGCCTACGCCTTCTCACGCCTGCGCTGGCGCGGCCGGGAGACGGTGTTCATGATCTTCCTGGGATCGCTGATGATCCCGCAGATCTTCACCCTGCTGCCCAACTTCATCCTCATCAAGAACCTGGGCCTGGTGGACACGCTGCTGGGGATCATGCTGCCCTCGCTGTTCATCTCGAGCTTCGCGATCTTCTTCCTGCGGCAGTTCTTCAACAACATCTCGCGCGAGGTCGAGGAGGCGGCGCTGATCGACGGCGCCGGCAAGGTGCGGGTGTTCTTCACCCTGATCATGCCGATGGCGAGCGCGCCGCTGGCGACCCTGGCGCTGCTGACGTACATGTCCGCCTGGAACGAGTACTTCTGGTCGCTGATGGTCTCGTACACCGATCAGTCCCGCGTCCTCACCGTCGCGCTGGGCGTCTTCCGCGCCCAGGCACCGGGCACCGGTCCGGACTGGTCGGGGCTGATGGCCGCGACCCTGGTCGCGGCCGCACCCATGCTGATCCTCTTCGCCCTGTTCGCGAAGAAGATCGTCAACTCCATCGGCTTCAGCGGGATCAAGTGAGGTCAGACATGAACACCCGAGCACATTCTCCCCGCTCCCCCCTCTCCCGTCGTCGCCTGCTGCAGGGCTCCGCGGCCCTCGCGGCCGGTGCGGCCGGCTCCGCCGCTCTGGCGGCGTGCGGCGGCAGCGCCGCTCCCGCAGGTGCCACCGAGATCGACTACTGGTTGTGGGACGCCAATCAGCTGCCCGCCTACTCCGCGGCGATCGACCTGTTCATGGAGCAGAACCCGGACGTCTTCGTGCGCATCACGCAGCTGGGCTGGGACGACTACTGGACGAAGCTCACCGCGAGCTTCGTCGCGGAGGCCGGCCCGGATGCCTTCGCCGACCACCTCGCCCGTTTCCCGGAGTTCGTGCGCCTCGGGGTGATCGCCCCGCTGGACGACCTCGCCCCGCTCGCGGACATCACGGCAGACCACTTCCAGGAGGGTCTCCAGGAGCTGTGGAGCGATCAGGACGGCACCCGCTACGGGATCCCCAAGGACTACGACACCATCGCGGTGATGTACGACAAGAACCTCCTCGCCGAGGAGGGGCTCGCCCCCGAGGACCTCGAGGGCCTGGACTGGAACCCCGAGGACGGCGGCAGCTTCGAACGGATGCTGGCCCGGCTCACCCTGGACACCCACGGCGTGCGCGGCGATGAGGACGGCTTCGACCCGACCAGCATCGCCCGGTACGGCCTCGCCGCTGATGCGGGGACCGACTACACCGGGCAGACCAGCTGGTCGCCCTTCGCTCTCTCGACCGGATGGACCTTCACCGACGCGGAGACCTGGGGCACCAGCTTCAACTACGACGACGACCGCTTCACCGCGACGATGGACTGGTACTTCGGCCTGGTCGACAAGGGCTTCTTCCCGCCCTTCGGCACCTTCGGGGACTCCTCCCCCGCTCAGACCCAGCTGCAGTCCGGCTCGGCGGCGCTGGCGACGGTGGGCTCGTGGATGATCACCACCTTCGCGGGGATGGAGGGCATGGACCTGGGGATCGCGCCGCTGCCCGCTGGCCCGGTCGGCACCGCGATCTCCATGTTCAACGGGCTCGGCGATTCGATCTCCTCGCAGTCCCCGCACAAGGAGGAGGCGGCGCGGCTGATCGCCTTCCTCGCCTCGGACGAGGCGCAGCGGGTCATCGGGGAGCGGGCGCCGTTCTTCCCCGCGACCGACGCGGGCACGGAGGCGGCGATCGCGAGCTACGCCGAGGCGGGCCTGGACGTCACCCCGTTCACGGACCGGGTGGCGAACGGCGAGACCTCGCTGTACCCCTTGGTGGAGAACTCGGCATCGATCATGTCGATCATGCAGCCGGCCTTCGACGAGTGCTGGATGCGGCGGGCCGACGGCGAGGACTTCGTCGCCTACGACGAACGGGTCGACGCGCTGTTCGAGTGACTGCGCCGTTTGAGTGACAGCTCAGATCAGCTGCTCACGCCGGGGTCGTGCCTCAGGGCACGGCTCCGGCGAACTCCTGGATGGCGATCACGGCGACCCCGCGCGCCCACTCGTCGAAGTCTCCGCTGAGGGTGCGCACCACGAGATCGCGCTGACCTCCGCCGATGCCCTCGCGCAGGGTGTCCTCGAAGACGGAGCCGGCCGCGCGCAGCAGGTCCACGTTCTCGCCGCCGAGCACGATCGCCTCGGGATCGACCACGGCGACCAGGCCGACAGCGGCGATCGCGACCGCGCGCGCCGTCTGCGCCGCGATCGCAAGGGCGCCGGAGTCCTCGGCCGTGATCAGGGCGCGCAGCTCCTCGATCCCGTCCCCGTCGGTGAGCACCCCCTGCTCCCGTGCCCGCCGCAGCACCGCCGCCGTGCTCGCCAGCTCCCGGATCGGGATCGGATCTCCGTCGGCTGTGCGGTCCACGGGGAGCCGTCCCGTCAGCCCCGCCATGTGGTGGCGGCCGCGCACCACGCGGCCGTCGATCACGGTCGCGAGCCCCACCCCGGCGCCGACGGTGAGCACCGCGAAGGAGTCGTAGGTGCGGCCTATCCCGAACCAGTGCAGTCCGCTCACCATGGCGACCAGGTCGTTCTCGACGACCACCGGAAGGTGGACCCGGTCCTCGAGGGCGGCGGCGAGCTCGACGGGCTCCGCCCAGTCCAGAAGGTGCGAGGAGACCACTGTGCGGCGCTCGGCCACCAGGCCGCCCAGGCCCACCCCGATCCCGGCCACGTACGGGTGCGCGGCGATCATCGCCTCGGCCGCGACCAGGAGGGTCTCCAGGAGCGACTCCGGCGCGGTGCTGTCCAGTGCGAGCACGAGCTCCTCGAGGACGTTGCCGCGCACGGTGGTCACCACGGCGTGGACCTCTTCGGAGGTGACCTTGATGCCGATGAAGCGGGGCCCGCGGTTCTCCTCGATGTCCAGCGGCTCCTGGGGGCGTCCCTTGGTGCGGGCCACGGCGTCCAGGGGGTGGAGCAGGTCTCGCTCGAGCAGGTCCCGGGTGACGCGGGTGACCGTGGGAGCGGACAGCCCCAGTCGCCCGGACAGCTCGCTGCGGGAGCGGGGGCCGAAGCGCAGCAGGTCGCGGTAGACCGCGCGTGTGCTCTCGCCGACGAGCCCGGTGCTCACCGCGGCGGCGTCCGTGAGTTCTTCCCGCTGCATCCTGCGAGTTTATCCGCGCCCGGCGCGAATCTGACATGCTTCCTGTGACACCACTGCCGGGCGTCGTCCTCGATGCCCGCACCGCGACACCCCGGGGGGACCTATGAGCGAGAGCACCACGACCGACGAGCAGGTCACGATCTACACGGCGTACGAGATCGACTTCATGCTGGGCCTGCGGGACACCGACAACGGTCGCATCACGCGCGAGCAGGTGGGACTGCGCAGCGCTCCGGAGGCCGCGCAGGAGTTCGTCACCGCTGCGGTCACCTCCGGCCTGCGTGCCCGCGGGAAGGTGGAGCGCTCCGAGGACGGCCAGTGGCTGCTGGGCGAGGAGGGCCAGGTGGTCGCGACCGCGCTGACCGCCGCCGATCGCTGGCTGGGGATCGCCCTCGCCGAGGGCGAGGCGATGCGCATGGCCTTCATCATCAAGGCCAACGAGGCGGTCATCATGCTCACCCAGGACGAGCTGGACTCCTTCGTGGTCACCGCCCTGCCGGGGCCGGACCAGGTCCCCGCCTCGGTCTCCGACATCGTCGTGGCCTTCCTCGAGGGCGGCAACGAGCGCACCGTCTCCCTGCGCCGCACCGAGCTGGCCGCCCCCCAGGACCCGGTCCCGCTGATGTTCCACGTCGAGGCCGATGGCAGCTGGAAGTCCGGTCACCTGCCGCTGGACGAGGAGGGCGTCCTCAGCGTCTCCGATGTCAGCGCCGAGTCCGTGACCGAGGCCGCCCGCGCCCTGTGGGAGGACGGCGTCAGCCGGACGCCGGGCGCCTGACCCTGGCGCCCGACCTCGGAGCTCGGAGCTCGGAGCTCGGGGGTCAGGCCCCCGTCGGCGGCGTCCCCGTCGGCGGGGCTCCGGCTCGGCGGGCGCGGGCCTCGCTCAGCCGCCCCCTCAGGCCGTGATAGACGCGGCGGATCCGTACGACCAGGTAGATCCCGAGGCCCAGCAGGCCCAGGGCGAGCACCGCGGCGAGCGCCGGCAGCAGGAGCGTGAGCAGCCCCATGACCACCGCGGCGCCGTCCTCAGCGGTGGAGACCAGCGCGTTGGAGACAGGTTCCGGGGAGACGTTCACCGCGGCCCGCGCGGTGGACTTCGCGGCGTGGGCGCCGAAGGCGGTGGCTCCGCCGATCACTGCCATCACGATCGCGGTGGTGGTGTCGGTCTCGCCTCCCAGCAGGTAGCCGATCGCGCCGCCGGCGAGGGGGCGGATCACGGTGTGCAGCTGGTCCCAGGAGGAGTCGAGGAAGGCGATCTTGTCCGCGGCGAGGTCGACCAGCAGCAGGATCCCGGTGATCACCAGCAGATCGGTGCGCTGGAGCACCTCGGGGACCTGCTCGATGCCGAACACCCTCCCGCTGATCCCGAGCAGGAACATCATGAAGTAGGGCCGGACCCCGCTCACCCAGCCCGAGCCCAGCGTCATCAGCAGTGCGTCCATGCCGCTCCTCCTTCATCGATCCTGCCGCGGTCCTTCTCGGGCCCTGGCCCGTCCCGCACCTCTGGCGCGGTCAGAACGGGCGGCGGCCCGCCTGCTCGTACCTGCGCAGCTCGATCCGCAGGGCACGGATGTCCTGTCCGGAGGGCTGCCCGTAGGTCCAGATGTGGCGGTCGAAGGCCGGCATCAGCACGCGGGAGCCGTCGCGCAGCCGCAGCGCGGCGGTGAGCCAGTGCACGGGGTGCACCACCCGGGACTCGACCGCGTGGATGTCCTGCCAGGCGACGCTGCGGGAGCGGAACGCCCCGACCACGTACAGGCCGTCCTCGGAGATCTCGACCCGGGAGCGCGCGGTGGCCAGGGCCACCGCGCCGAAGCGGAGGCCCAGCAGCAGCAGGAGCAGGCCGCAGCTGCCGAGCGCGAACAGGACGATCAGCAGTCCGGTCCCCGGAGAACGGCCGTCCTCGACGGTCGCCAGCAGCAGCGCGATCGCGACGGCCGCGATCAGGGCACCTCCCAGCAGCAGGGCGGAGACGATGGCCCGCAGCGCGGTGTCCCTCGTGGCGGCGGCCGGGAACAGGGCGCGCACCTTTCTCCCGCTGCGGCGCTTCGCCCCTGCTCCTCGGCGCAGGTCGGAGACCATGCGCTCGACGGTCGCGCTGCTGCGGCCGTAGTCGGGCAGGGCGGTGCGCGGCCCGGACTCGGGGCCGATCTGCCGGGGGATGGTCATGTCACCACAGTAGTGCGGTCCGCGGTGCAGCGCGCGGTGGTCGACCACGCAGCGGCTGCCCGCGCAGTGGTGCGACCGGGGGGATCCGGCGCGTAGTGTGCGGAGCATGTCCTCGCACGGCTCGCCCGCTCCTCGATTCCGCCGCCCTGCCCCGCTGTACGCCTCGGTCGCAGAGAGCATCCCCGGCGCGCCGGATCCGGCGGCCTCCTCTGATCTTGCCCACGACTCCGCCCGCGCCCTGCTGGACGGTGTCTTCCACAGCTCGGATCCGGAGGTCGTCGAGCGCGTCGTCGCCCTCGCCTCCGAGGACGGCCTCACCGATCTCGCGGCCCTGTGGTCGGGTGCCCCCGCGACCACGCTGCCCGGGGCGCTGTGGCGCCTGTATGTGCTGTACACGTGGTCGCAGCGCAACGGCGACGATGTGGTGCGCCGATACCGCGCGGGCTCCCGCACCGTGCCGGGCCTGCGCTACCTCTCGGGCTTCTCGGAGCCGCCGGATGTCGCGCAGGTGCATCGCACGATGGACGACATCCTCCGCGGCGCCTTCACCGGCGACCTCGGGATGGCGCTGCGTCGCGCGGGAGCGGTGGCCACGATCGTGGCCCACGGGACGGCTCATCTGGCGGACGAGGACACCGGCGACGAGCGCACGCGACAGGCGGAGCGGCTGCTGAGCACCGGGGAGGAGCTCACCGCCGCCGGACACCGGGCGGAGACCGGCCAGCTGGACTGAGCTCACGGTCCGGCGTGATGCATCGCGGCGAGTCATCACCCGGCGCGGTGAGGCTCGACGCGTCGCGACAGCGCGCAGTGAGGCGCACGCCATGACCTCACGGGCCCGGCTTGCTCCCGCGCCGCCGTCGTGTTCTACGATTGGGACCGCGTCGGGCCGCGGTTGCCCCGGGCTCCAACATTTGCCGCTTCGAGCGGCCTTCGCGCCGACAGGCGCATCCCGGTCCGGCGCCCCACATCATGAACCGATCCGCGCCCGTTCCCGAGGGCACCAGCGGCGTCAGGCGCCCGTCGGCGCGAGGAGGCGACACCAGTGGTGCAGTTCCTCTCGCGGCTGTTCCCGCAGCGCACCGAGCGCCCCCTCTACGACCTCTTCGCGGAGCTGTCCGAGCTGCTGGTCCAGGCCGCGGACACCCATTCGAAGCTGCTCGGTCACGGCTACCGCGAGCGCACTCGCATCGCACCCCGGCTGCACGAGCAGGCGACCGTCTCCGAGGAGCTGTGCCGACGCATCGCGCAGCGGCTCGCGCACTCGCTCATCACGCCCTACGAGGCCGAGCTGCTCTATGACTTCGCGCTGACCATCGCGGACACCGTCGACTCCATGGAGCACACTGCGGAGCTGATGGTCATCTCGAAGGTCGGCACCCTGCCCACCCCGCTGCTGGACGCCGCCAAGGGCATCGAGCGGACGTCGGAGCTCACCGTGGCCGTCACCTGGAAGCTGGCACGGGTGCGTGATCTGGGCGACTACTACGAGCAGGTCCGCAAGCTCAAGCGCCAGGGCGACCGCCTGGTGCGGCGCGCTCTCGGGGAGCTGTACTCGCGCGGCGGAGCGAGCCAGGAGCTGCTGCCCCTGCACGATGTCGCCGCCTCGATCCGGGAGACCATCATCCTGCAGGAGCGTGCCGCACGGATCGCTGATCTGCTGCGGGTCAAGGACTCCTGAGTGACGCCGGTCCTGCTCGTCCTGGTCGTCGTCATGGCGCTGGCCATGGCGTACATGAACGGTTTCCACGACGCGTCCAACGCGGTCTCCACCACGATCGCGACCCGCACCCTGCGCGAGTCCACGGCGCTCGCGATGGCGGCTCTGCTGAACCTGCTCGGGGCTCTGCTGGGGATGGCTCTGATCCTGGTCACCGCGGAGTGGGCGGTGCGCCTGCTGGGGCTGGCCCCACTCACCGAGGCGACCGCCCAGGTCCCGGACACGCTCGGTCTGGCCCTGCTCGCGATCATGCTCGCCACCGTCGGATGGGATCTGCTCACCTGGTGGTACGGAATGCCGGCCTCCACCTGGCACGCCTTCTTCGGAGCCTCCCTCGGGGCCACCCTCGTGATCGGGGCAACGGCCCCCTGGGCTCTGCTGGGGTCACTCCTGGTCATCTCGCTCGTGGGGCCGCTGCTGTCCGCCGGGATCGCCTATCTGCTGATGCAGGCCCTGCTCCGCGCCGGGCGGAACGAGCGCGTGCAGCGCGGTCATCTCCGCTTCGCCCAGACCTTCTCCGCGGGCGCAGTCGCGACCGGGCACGGGATCGCGGACTCCCGACTTCCGCTGGCGGTGATCGTGATCGCCGCCTCCGCCGCCGAGTGGTCGCCGAGCGGGATGGTCCCGATGATGGTCGCGGTCTCGGTCGCGGTGGGGGCGGGGACGTTGATGGGCGGCCATCGGATCATCCGCACCCTGGGACGGCATCTCACCGATCTGACGGTCGCCCAGGGACTGGCGGCCGAGGTCTCCGCCGCGGCGACCATGTCGGTGAGCCTGTTCGGCCTCGACGCGCCCGTCTCGACCTCGCACGCGCTGGCCTCGAGCGTCGTCGGCGCGGGGGCCGCCAAAGGGCTGCGGAACGTGCGCTGGAAGGTGGCGCGGACCATCGTGCTGATCTGGCTGGTCACGCCGCTGGCCACTGCGGTGCTGGGTGCAGCGCTCGTGGGGATCATGCTGGAGGTCACCGGGCACTGACCCGACCCCGCTCACCGCGACCCGGACACTGCGACCCGCACGCCGTGGCCCGCACGCCGTGGCACGAATCCTGAGGCCCGAATCCTGAGACCAGGTCCCCGGATCCTCGGAGGATGGGCCACTACCCTGGACGGATCCACCTCGTGAAGGAGCACTGATGTCCGACGGTGAGTCCGCGGCGCCCACGCCGCGACAGCGCCCCAGCTACGGGCTGCCGGGACCGACCGCGCCCTCCCCGAGCTCCGCACCGTCGGCCGCCCCGCAGGGGTCGTACGGCGCTCCCGGAGCGCACGGCGCTCCCGATGCGCACGGGACCTCCGGGGCCCACGGCGCGGCCGACGCGTACGGGCGGGACCCCTACGCCCCGCAGACGGGTCCGCTGCCCGGGAGCGGTCCGCAGCCAGGGGGCGGTCCGCTGCCGTCGTCGGGTCCGTCCCGCCCTCGCCGTCGCCGCGGCCTGTGGCCGCTGATCATCGGCCTGGTGCTCCTGCTGGTGATCGGCCCCGCTGCGACGATCGGCGGGATCGTGTGGTCGGTCGGCTCCCTCGCCGCCGACGCCTCCCAGGGACCGACGGTCATGGAGGGCGGCTCCGCCGAGGTCGAGGTGAGCGCCAACGAGATGCTCATCGTGTACGTCCCGCAGGCTGACGCCGCGTCGGCGCAGTGCACGGCGGAGGGCTCGGACCCCGGCGCGGTGACCACGGTGCCGAGCTCCAGCTCGATCACCTTCGCCGACGGCTCCGAGTACGTGCAGACCCTCGGCGTGGCCGCGATCGACGACACCACCGTCACCGTGTCCTGCACTGGCACCGAGGAGCCTGCCTACCTCGGCCCGTACAGCGTGTTCGGCATGGCCGCCCCGCTGCTGATCGGACCGATCGTCGGGCTGGTCTCCGGTCTGGTCGGACTGGTGCTGACCATCATCGGCATCGTGCTGCTGGTGCGTTCGCGGCGCTCCTGACCCACGCGGGCCCGCGCCGTCTCAGCACGCAGTCGCTCCCCGTCCCCGGGCCCCCTCCCTGTCCTACAGTGAGCCCAGGACCCCGACTCTCGAGGATGGAGTGGTGATGATGCACCCCCGTGCAGGCCAGAAGGCACTGGAGGAGGACCTCGTCGACGTCGACGCGCTCCTCGACGCGTACTACGACAACCATCCGGACCCCGCGGACCCCGATCAGGCGGTCGCCTTCGGCACCTCGGGACACCGTGGCTCCTCGCTCGACACGGCCTTCAACGAGGACCACATCGCCGCGACCACGCAGGCGATCGTCGAGTACCGCGCCGCGCAGGGGATCCGGGGGCCGCTGTTCATCGGGCGCGACACCCACGCCCTCTCCCGCCCCGCCTTCGACACCGCGCTCGAGGTGCTGGCCGCGAACGACGTCGCCGTCCAGGTCGACTCGCTCGACGGCTACACCCCCACCCCCGCGGTCTCCCACGCGATCCTGATGCACAACCGGGGCCGGGCGGCGAACGATCCCGGGCGGGCCGACGGCATCGTGGTCACCCCCAGCCACAACCCGCCCCGGGACGGCGGCTTCAAGTACAACCCGCCCCACGGCGGCCCCGCGGACACCGATGCGACCTCCTGGATCGCGGACCGCGCCAACGAGCTGCTCACCGAGAGCCTGCGCGGCGTGCGCCGCCACGGACGCCAGAAGGCGCTGCAGGACGCGGAGCGCTACGACTTCCTCCACACCTATGTGCAGGATCTTCCGAACGTCATCGATCTCGAGGCGATACGTCGGGCCGGGGTGCGCATCGGCGCGGATCCGCTGGGCGGCGCGGCGGTGGACTACTGGGCCGAGATCGGCGAGATGCACGACCTCGACCTCACCGTGGTCAACCCCGAGGTGGATCCCCGCTGGTCGTTCATGACCCTGGACCGCGACGGCAAGATCCGCATGGACTGCTCGAGCCCCTGGGCGATGGCCTCGCTGCTCGAGAAGCGCGACGAATACGACATCGCCACCGGCAATGACGCGGATGCGGACCGTCACGGGATCGTCACGCCCGACGCCGGGCTGATGAACCCCAACCACTACCTCGCCACCGCGATCCGCTACCTCTTCGCGCACCGGCCGCACTGGCCGACGACAGCGAAGGTGGGCAAGACCCTGGTCTCCTCCAGCCTGATCGACCGGGTCGTCGCCTCGCTGGGCCGCGAGCTGTACGAGGTGCCGGTGGGCTTCAAGTGGTTCGTGCCGGGCCTGATCGACTCCTCCGTGGGCTTCGGCGGCGAGGAGAGCGCCGGCGCCTCGTTCCTGCGCCACGACGGCTCGGTGTGGACCACGGACAAGGACGGCATCATCCTCGCGCTGCTGGCCTCGGAGATCCTAGCGGTCACGGGCCGCTCCCCCAGCACCCTGCACGCCGAGCTGGTCGAGGAGTTCGGCACGAGCTACTACGCCCGCACGGATGCCCCGGCGAACCGGGAGCAGAAGGCGAAGCTGAAGGCGCTCAGCGCCGATCAGGTCAGCGCCACCGAGCTCGCCGGGGAGCCGATCGTCTCGGCGATCACGGAGGCTCCTGCGGGCGGTGCGATCGGCGGCCTGAAGGTGTCCACGGAGTCGGCCTGGTTCGCCGCTCGCCCCTCGGGCACGGAGGACATCTACAAGATCTACGCCGAGTCCTTCCAGGGCGAGGAGCACCTGGCACAGGTCCAGGACGCCGCGAAGGCGCTCGTGGACGAGGCCCTCGCCGACTGACCCTCGCCCGCTCCCTCTCGCCGGGTGACAGCAGGTCCGGCGTCGCAGCGGTGCCCCGCCGGACCGAAACCCGCCGACCACTTTTCGGGCAACCGTTCTCCCACCTGCGAGGCGGTCCTGCGCGGGGCGAGCACTGTTTCCGCAGGTCGCTTGCAAAGCATTGGTCAAGCTATGGCCAATTTGACGTAACTCACGTGGGCGTGGCCCCGTGCACAGCTCCCTTGCGCAGGTCCTCCGACGGGTGAAACATGGGGTCGAAAGTAAAGGGTCGGTAGGGTAATGTGCTCCGTCGGACCCACCAGCCATGACACCGACCGCAGCCGCTGAGCTCGCGACAAGGGAGGGGGGACCACGCCTATGCGACTGCGTGCGCGTCTCTGTGCCGTGTCCGCGACGCTCGCCGTCGCGACGCCCTTCGCCGCAGCTCCCGCCCTCGCGGAGAGCCCGGACATCGCACCAGATGCCACGTCGCAGTCGGAGTCGAGCACGTCCACGGTCGTGGAGGCCCCGGACCCCGAGTCCATCGAGGATCGGCCCGAGCCGACCGAGGACGAGACCGAGCCGACCGAGGGCGAGGACGAGACTCCCGACAGCGAAGTCAAAGTCGAGGGCTCGCAATCCGACACCGAGGACAGTGTCGGCGAAGGCTCCGGCGGTGCCGACGAGTCAGAGGAAGTGCACGACTCCGATGGCATCTCAACCGGCGGCAACACCGTTCACGATCCGGTCTGCGGAGATCCCGACAAGGGCTCCGTCCTCGCCATAGTTCTGGAGTGCGACCTCTCGGGAGGCGGCGGGGACTCCAGCGGCGGGATCAAGGAGTCCGGGGGATCGAGTAATGGCGGCGATCGAGGCGACGTTGCGGCCCAGCCGACCGACGACGTGTCTGGCAAACCGACCAAGGAGCCGACCGAGGATCCGACCGACGGGCCGACCGAGGATCCGACCGACGGGCCGACCGAGGGTGCGACTGACGGGCCGACCGAGGATCCGACGGACAATGCGACCGAGGATCCCCCCACCGAGTCACCCACAACGAGCACTCCCCCCGAGTCGACCGAGCCCACGACTCCCCCTGCACCGGAGCCGACCGAGACCGAGTCCTCCGCCCCGGCGGAGCTGACACCCGAGCGCGAGTCACCGGAACCGGAACCGGAGCCCGCACCCGCGCCGGCTCCCGCTCCCGCCTCCGAGCCCGCCCCGGCAGATCCGACGGATGCGCCGGTGGAGCCCGAGAGCCCTGCCGCCAGCCGTTCGGGAGAGCGCGGAGAGACCAGCCAGACCAGCGGTTCCGCCGTGACCAGCGAGTCAGACAGCAGTGAGCAGGCGGGAGCCGCCACCAGCGAGGAGCCTCCCCTCTCCCCCAGTCCGGTCCCGCAGCCGACCCCCGCCTCCGAGGAGGGCGGTCCCGTCGTCCGGCTGTTCAACGCCATCTCCGACGGCTCCGACTCCGCGTTCGGGAAGATGCGGCAGGTCATCATCATCGCGCTCGGGATCGGCTTCCTCACCACGGCCGGGTTCGTCGGTGCGACCGTCCACAGCAACCGCTCCACCGGGCACAAGGACTGACGGCGCACGAGAGCTGACGCCGGGACGGCCGCCCCCTCGCAGCCACTCCCCCGCGGGATCGCCTCAGCGCTCCGCGAGCAGCTCCCGGGCACGCGCGAGGATTCCCGGCACGCTCAGCTGCATCTGCCGGATCGTCCGGTCGAAGGCGCCCTGCCCCTCGTACCACGGGTCCTCGACAGCGATATCCGTCGCCGGCGCCTCCGCCGGGATGCCCGGCTCGAAGCGCCGCCACATCCGGATCTCGGGCACGGCGGCGCCCTCGGGCGCCTGCTCCACCATCCGCCGCATGCGCTGGGCGTGGTCCGCCGTCATCGGCAGCACCAGATCCCAGGCCAGCAGCTCGGTGAGGTGGATGGTGCGCGCGGCATGCTCGAACGGGCGGGAGTAGCCGGCGCGCTCGAGGGCGAGCTCGGTGCGGTCATCCATCGGCATCCCCTCCGCCTCCCAGCTGGTGCCCGCGGATCCGACCTCGACACGCCCGGCCAGCCCCTCCTCGGCGAGGGCGGCGCGCAGCATCACCGCGGCGGCCGGGGAACGGCACACATTGCCGGTGCAGACGGTCAGCAGGCGAAGAGGCTCCATCCCCCCATTGTGTCAACGTCCAGCCGATGGGAGCGCCGAACCGCTGGGGAACGTACACTGGATGGCGAGTGCATGCGGTGCCTGCGGCAACGCGAGAGCATGATCGCCAGGGCCCCACGGCCCGTGACCACGCAACGACGGCTCAGGAGGACACCCATGGCCGAAATCATCCGCGCCCACGACGACGACTGGTCGCTCGTGCGCGAGATCCGTCTCCGGTCCCTCAGCACGGATCCTGCCGCCTTCGGGCAGAGCTGGGAGAAGGAATCCACCTACGAGGACACCGTCTGGGAGCAGCGCGTGCAGGACGCCGCCTGGTTCCTGGCCGTCGAGGACGATCAGCCGGTCGCGGTCGTCGCGGTCCGCCACGAGCAGGACTCCCCCGCCAACGAGCGTGAGCTCCAGGCGATGTGGGTGACCCCGAAGTCACGTCACGAGGGCATCGCCGGCAAGCTCGCCGAGGCCGTCTTCGAGTGGTCGCGCGAGGACGGTGCGGACACCATCACGCTGTACGTCGGCCCGAAGAACGATGGAGCTCGCGCCCTTTACGAGGCGCTGGGCTTCGCCGACACGGGCGACCGCTGGGAGATCGTCGAGGATGACCCCGACGGTGCCTGGCTGAAGATGTCACGCGGCCTCTGAGACCCCGGTGGGGATCTCGTCACGGCTGAGCTCGGCCCGCGGGGCGCTCCGCGCCGTCGCCTCCCGTTCGAGCACCGACCGCCCGCACTGGGCGGCGCAGATCGAGGACGTCAAGAATTCGGTGGTGGGCGGCGCTCTGCGTCGCCTGCGCTGGGACCTGCGGCTCCAGCCGTTCCACGGCTTCGGCTCCGGTGATCGGGTGCGGGTGCTGGCGAAGGTCCTCTACGCCTCGCCCGGCACCCCTGCGGACTTCCACGACCAGCCGGTCCACGACATGCGCACGATGGCGGTGCGCGGCTGGCGGAACTTCGCGTCACAGGTGGCTCCTCACCGCACCGTCCACGTGCTCCTCGGCGATCAGCAGTTCACGGTGCGAGCGGACCGGTCCGGGATCGTCGACGCCGAGCTCGACATCGCCCTGTCCCCAGGTCGCCACGCGGCCGTGCTGTGGACCGTCCCCGGCAACGAGGTCACGGCGGACATCACGGTGGTCCCGCGCGAGACACGGGTCGGCCTGGTCAGCGACATCGACGACACCGTGATGGTGACCTGGCTGCCGCGGCCGATGCTCGCCTTCTGGAACGCCTTCGTGATCCACCAGTCCTCCCGGCAGGTGGTGCCCGGCATGCCGATGCTCTATCAGCGCCTGGCCCGCGAGCACCCGTCGATGCCTGTCTTCTACCTCTCCACCGGCGCCTGGAACGTGTTCCCCGTGCTGAAACGGTTCCTCTACCGCAACGGCTATCCGGACGGCCCGCTGCTGCTCACCGACTGGGGCCCGACCAACACCGGATTCTTCCGCTCCGGCCCCGAGCACAAGCATCGTGCCCTGGAGCAGCTCGCCGCGGAGTTCCCGGAGCTGCGCTGGATCCTGGTGGGAGACGATGGCCAGCACGACCCCACGATCTATGCAGAGTTCTCCGACCGCCACCCGGAGCAGGTCGACTCCGTGCTGATCCGTCAGCTCACCGAGCCCGAGCAGATCCTCTCCCACGGCTCCCGACGACCGCGGGAGTCCTCCGGTCTCCACCAGGGAACACCGCTGACCCTCTCCGCTCCCGACGGCCATGGCCTGCTCGTCGAGCTCCAGCGCACCGGGCGCATCTCCTCATGACGGCGCGGCCCGGCACGCGGGGCGGCACGGAGGTGCTCCTCCGCCCCGCGCACGAGGACGACGTGGACGCGCTGGTGGACCTGGTGCAGCGGGCCTATCGCGGCGAGGGCGGCTGGACCACCGAAGCGCATCTGGTGGACGGCCACCGGACGGACGCCGACGAGGTCCGGGCCCTGCTCGCCGATCCCGCGATCACCCTGCTGGTCGCCGAGACAGGCGGCGTGGCCGTCGGCTGCTGCTACACCCGCCGTGATCCCGCCGACGCGGACGGCACGCGCCGGGCGGAGCTGGGCCTGTTCGCCGTGGATCCCTCGGCCCAGTCCCGGGGGCTCGGGGGCCGCCTGCTGGAGGCGCAGGCCGAGCTCCTGCGCGAGGCGGGCATCGACCTGCTGGTGATCCAGGTCCTGCAGTCCCGTCCCGAGCTGCACGCCTGGTACGAGCGCCACGGCTTCGTCACGGTGGGCCGCTCCGTCCCGTTCGCGGGCAATCCCGAGTGGCTGAAGGTGGCCGGCCTCGGGATGGACGTCATGGAGCGCTCGCTGCGCATGCCGTAGGCGATCGGTGAGCGCTCAGAAGTCCAGCCGCCCGCCGATGCCTCCCTCGGGGACGATCGACGCGATCCGATCGAGGTCCGCGGCACTGAGCTCGAGGGCTGCGGCGGCGATGTTCTCGTCCACCCGTGCGGCGCTGCGCGAGCCGGGGATGGGGACGATCTCCTCGTGCTGGGCGAGGAGCCACGCAAGGGACAGCTGGGAGATCGTCGCGTCCCGGCTCTCGGCGAGGGCCGTGAGCTCGGCGACCAGTTCCTGGTTGGCCTCGAAGTTGCCCGGTGCCCACCACGGGGTGAGCTGTCGGGCGTCGTCGGCTTCGTACGCTGTCCGCGGTCGCGCCGCGCCGGTGAGGAATCCGCGGGCCAGCGGCGAGTAGGCCACCAGTCCGATCCCCAGCTCCTCCAGGATGGGCAGGATCTCCTCCGCCTCCCTCGCGAAGAGCGAGTACTCGGTCTGGAGCACGCTGATCGGGTGCACGGCGTGAGCGCGGCGGATGTTCGCGACGGAGGTGTTGGACAGGCCGAGGTAGGAGACCGTGCCGGCCTGGACTTGCTCCGCCATCACTCCCACGACCTCCTCGATCGGCACGGCAGGATCATCGATGTGCTGATAGAGCACATCGAGATGGTCGACGCCGAGGTTGCGCAGGCTTCCCTCGACCACCTCACGGATGTGCTCGGGCCGGGAATCGGTGCCATAGGAGGGCGTGAACCCGAACTTGGTGGCGATGGTGACCTGGTTCCGGATAGGGCGGAGCGCCGCGCCCAGGAGCTTCTCCCCCTCGCCCCAGCCGTAGAGCTCGGCGGTGTCGAAGTGGGTGACGCCCGAGTCGTGGGCGCGACGGATGGCGGCGATGGACTCGGTGTCGTCGCTGGGACCGTAGGCCATCTTGGTGCCCATGGCGCCGTAGCCGATCGCGGAGGCGGTGAGCCCCTGCTGGCCGAGGGTTCGTGTCTGCATGAGGGATCCTTCTCGTCGGGAACTGTGATGTCAGCATACGCCACATCTGTCTGAGTCAGACACTTTTGGCTCTCGGCGTATCATGGCCGCATGGTTGAGACCTCCCCGCCCCGGCCACGCGCACTGCGTCAGATCACGCGCGACGCCGTCCGCACCCGCATCGCCGACATCGCGATCGACCTGTTCGCCGAGCACGGCTTCGACAGGGTGACCGTGGACCAGATCGCCGCGGCCGCCGGCATCTCGACCCGCAGCTTCAACCGCTACTTCCCCGTGAAGGAGGACACGGTGATGGGCGACGCGGAGCTCTGGGGCGAGACCGTCCGGGACGCCTTCATCGCCCGCCCGTCCGAGGAGCCGGCATGGGCTTCCCTGCACTCGGCCTTCGACAGGATGCTCGCGACCTCGCAGGTGGACGCCGCCCGGGAGAAGAAGATGCTCCTCGTGCTGGTCGGCGCTCCGACGCTGCGGGCCCGCCACCTCGAGAAGCACCAGTCCTGGGCCGGACTGCTGGTCCCGCTCGTGCGCGAGAGACTGGCGGGGAGCGACACGGAGGTGCGCGCCGAGGCGATCGTCCACGCCGCCATCGCCTGCTTCGACGTGGCCGTGATGTCCTGGGCACGTGCTGAGGAGGACCGTCCCGCACGGGAGTTCCTGCGGATCGCCTTCGACGCGCGTCTCGTCTCCGCCTGAGCCGCGGCCATCTCACCGGCGGGACGGCCGCCCTTGCCGACGAGAGCCTGCGACTAGGGTCAGGAGATGAGCACTGACGCCTACCTCCCGGCAGCCTCCCGCTATGACCGCACCCCGTACCGTCGCGTCGGCCGATCCGGCGTACAGCTGCCCCCGATCTCCCTGGGCCTCTGGCAGAACTTCGGCGAGAACCGTGATCCCCTGACCCTGCGCACCATCGTGCGCCGCGCCTTCGACCTCGGCGTGAACCACTTCGACCTGGCCAACAACTACGGCCCTCCCCCGGGCAGTGCAGAGACCCAGCTGGGCCGCATCCTCGCCCAGGACTTCCGCGCCCACCGCGACGAGCTCGTCATCTCCTCGAAGGCCGGCTACCGCATGTGGGAGGGCCCCTTCGGCGACGGCGGCTCCCGGAAGTACCTGCTGAACTCCCTGGACCAGTCGCTGGATCGCCTGGGCCTGGATCACGTGGACATCTTCTACCACCACCGCGGGGACTCCGAGACCCCGCTCGAGGAGACCATGGGAGCCCTGGACCAGGCCGTCCGCAGCGGCCGCGCCCTGTACGCGGGAGTCTCGAACTACTCCCCCGAGAAGACTCGCCAGGCCGCGCAGATCCTGGCCGACCTCGGTACGCCGCTGCTGATCCACCAGCCCTCGTACTCGATGTTCAACCGCCACGTCGAGGGCGGTCTGCTCGAGACCGTGGACGAGCTCGGTGTGGGCCTGGCCGTCTTCTCCCCGCTGCAGCAGGGACTGCTCACCAGCCGCTACCTCACCGGGGTCCCGGACACCTCCCGGGCTGCGGGCTCCGGGGGCTCGCTCAGCGAGCGCCAGGTCACCGGTTCGGACTACCTCGCGCGGGTGCGCGGGCTCTCCGCGATCGCCGAGGAGCGCGGCCAGAGCCTCGCCCAGCTCGCCCTCGCCTGGACCCTGCGCCACCCGCAGGTGAGCACCGCCCTGGTGGGGGCCTCCTCGGTGCAGCAGCTCGAGCAGAACATCGCCGCCGCCGAGAAGCTGGACCTCGGCGAGGAGGAGCTGGCACGGATCGAGCAGTTCGCGGTCGACGGCACCGCCCGCTGACCACGCCCGGCAGCACGACGACGGCGCGGGCGGCACCCCAGGGGGTGCCGCCCGCGCCGCTGTGCGGAGCCGGGGCTCAGCCGGTGTTCTTCAGACCCGCTGCGACACCGTTGATGGTGGTCAGCAGCGCGCGCTGCAGCTCGGGCGAGAGCTCCTCGCCGCGGGCCGAGGCGGCACGCGCCCGCTGCAGCATCGCGACCTGCATGTAGGAGATCGGATCGAGGTAGCGGTCGCGCACCGCGAGGGTGCGCTTGAGGATGGGCTGGTTGTCCAGCAGATCCAGCACCCCGGTGAGCCGCTCGATCTCCGCGACAGAGAGCTCGTACTCCTCACGGATCAGGTCGAAGAGGTACCACAGGTGCTCCGGCACCAGCGAGTGCACGTAGTGCGCGGCGATCTGCATGTCCGTCTTCGCGAGCGTCATCTCGACGTTGCTGATCACGGTGCGGAAGAAGTGCCAGTTGCGGTACATCTCGTGCAGATCGGGCTCGAGGCCCGCCTCGCGGGCGGCCTTCAGGCCGGAACCGGCGCCGAACCAGCCGGGCACGATCTGCCGCGACTGGGTCCAGCCGAACACCCACGGGATCGCCCGCAGCCCGTCCAAGCCCTTGGAGGAGGTGGTGCGCTTGGAGGGGCGCGAGCCGATGTTCAGGTCGCCGAGCTGCTCGACCGGGGTCGCGGAGACGAAGTACTCCGGCAGGTTCTCGTCGTCCACCAGCGTGCGGTAGCGCGCGAAGGATGCATCGGAGACCGACTGCATGACCTCGCCGAAACGCTCCAGCTGCTCGGGGGTGGACCGCGGAGAGGTGTGCAGCGCGGAGCCCTCGAGCACGGCGGCCAGCGACAGGTCCAGGTTCTCCCGGGCCAGCGAGGGCAGCATGTACTTGTCGGAGATGACCTCGCCCTGCTCGGTGAACTTGATCTCGCCCTCGAGCACGCCGTACGGCTGGGCCAGGATCGCGTCATAGGTGGGGCCGCCGCCGCGGCCGACGGACCCGCCGCGGCCGTGGAACAGGCGCAGGGTCACGCCGTGGCGCGCCGCCGTATCGCGCAGCGAACGCTGGGCCTGGTGGATCTCCCACTGGGAGGTGATCACACCGGCATCCTTGTTGCCGTCCGAGTAGCCGAGCATGACCTCCTGGCGATCGCCGCGCAGGCGGACGATCTCCCGGTAGGAGGGATCGCCCAGCAGCTCGTCGAGGATCTCGCCCGCGTGGCGCAGCTCGGAGACCTCCTCCAGCAGCGGCACGAAACCGATGTCGGCGCGATGCTCCTCGCTTCCGGCGATGCTGATCAGGCCCGCCTCGCGGGCCAGCAGCGCGGCCGCGAGCACGTCGTCGGCGCCGTGGGTCATCGAGATGATGTACGTCTCGATGACGGAGGTGCCGTAGAGGCGGTGCGCGTCCCGGATCTCACGGAACACGTTGTAGGTGGTGCGGGTGGCGTCGTCGAGGATCGAGGAGTCCTCGGTGATCGCGGAGCCGACCAGCGGTCGCCGGCTGCCCAGCTCGCGTCCCAGCACCGAGGTGCGCTCCTCGCGGCTCAGCTCCATGTAGGGCCGGTCCAGCTCGCCCACCCGGTCGAACAGCAGCGCGAGCACCTCGTGATGCTTCTCGGAGTGCTCTCGCACGTCGAGGGTGGCGAGGTTGAGGCCGGAGGCGGCCAGCACCTGCTGCGCGACGGCGAGGGCGCCGTCGGCGGCGCGCTCCCCGCCGTGGCGGCGCAGGGCCTCGCGCAGCACCGTGAAGTCCTCCTGGAGCTCCGCGCCGTCGCTGTAGTCGCGGCCGTGGACATGCGCGTCGCCGGTGCGGATGCGCTCCTTGGTGGCGCGCAGCTTCGAGCGCATCGCCCCGAGCTTGAGGCGATAGGGCTCCTCGCGGTAGAGGTCCTGCTGGAGGGGATCGAGCTCGGACTCGTGGGAGAGGTCCTCGGCCAGGCTCTCGCGCAGCGCCTCGTCCTCGCCGGTGAGCTCGCTGGAGACCGACAGCTCGAGGATCAGGTCCGAGAGCAGCTCGACGGCGAAGTCGATCGAGGTCTCGGCCTGCAGCTGCAGCACCTCGCGGGTGACCTGGGCGGTGACGAAGGGGTTGCCGTCGCGGTCGCCGCCGATCCAGGAGCCGAAGCGCAGCGGGACCTGGCCGTCGCGCAGGTCTGCGCCGTGGGCGCGCAGCTCCTCGCGCAGATCGTCGAGCATGCCCGGCATCGTCTGGCGGAAGATCTGGCGCAGGTAGTACAGGGCGTTGCGGGCCTCGTCCTGCGGGGTGGGGCGCTGGCGGCGCAGCTCGTCGGTCTGCCACAGCGTCTCGACGAGCTCGGCGAGGTCACGGTCCTGGCGCCGGCGCTCGACCGTCCCCTCCTCGGTCTCCTCCCCGAGGATGTCCGAGATGCGGCGGAGCTTCGTCAACACGGCGCGGCGGGAGGCCTCCGTGGGATGCGCGGTGAAGACCAGGCGCACGTCGAGGGAGTCCACGGCCTGCTGCAGACCCTCCGGGCCGAGCTCCTCATGGACGGCGCGCACGGTGCGCGGCATCCAGGACTCGGCCCCGGGCCGCTCGTCGAGCGCTCGCACCCGGTAGACCTGCTCGGCCGCGTTGGCGAGCAGGAAGTACTGCGCGAACGCGCGCGTCAGAGCCGTGGCCTGCTCGATCGGGAGCTCGGCGAGCCGCTTCTGCACGTCCAGGGCACTGGCCTCGGAATCGGCGGACTTCGCCTCCTTCGTCAGCTTGCGGACCTGCTCGACGAGGTCGAGCATCTCCTGTCCGTGCTGGTCTGCGAGGGCACGGCCCAGCAGGGTCGACAGGCGGCGGACGGTCGCCCGCAGCGGGGCGTCGATATGAGGGTCGTCGCCGACGACGGGGAACTCGCTCGTCAGCGTCGGGACGGCGATGGCGTCGGGGTGTGGCACAGGGTCTCCTGGGGTCGGCACGCCGGACAGCGGCCGCCGACAGAACACGCAGGGCGACCGCGTCGGCGCGGAACGAACGGGCACAGACTACAGCGACGAGCGCCGCGGCAGCCGAGAGGGACAGTTCGCGGACTGGTGGACGGATCAGAGGATGGCGTGCAGGAAGTCCCGGGTGCGCTGGTGCTCGGGATCGCTGAAGATCCGCTCCGGGGAGGCCTGCTCCACGACGGAGCCCTGGTCGAACATCATCACGCGGTCCGAGACGTCGCGCGCGAACTGCATCTCATGGGTGACGATCAGCATCGAGATGTCGGTCTCGGCGGCGATGTCCTTGAGCACCGCGAGCACCTCGCCCACGAGCTCGGGATCCAGGGCCGAGGTGACCTCGTCCAGGAGCAGGATCTCGGGATCCATGGCGAGCGCCCGGGCGATGGCGATGCGCTGCTGCTGACCGCCCGAGAGCTCGGAGGGTCGGGCGTCCTTCTTCCAGGCCATGCCCACCTTGTCCAGCAGCGACTCGGCCTTCTCGACGGCCGCGGCCTTAGACAGGCCCATCACGTGCATCGGCGCCTCGATGACGTTCTCCATCACGGTCATGTTGGGGAACAGGTTGAAGTGCTGGAACACCATGCCGATGTCGGTGGTGGTGCGGCGGCGGCGCTTGTCGGGGATGCGCATCCGCTTCCCGCCCTGCTCCTCGTACTGCAACGGGTTCCCGCCGACGTGGATGTACCCGCCGGTGAGCTCCTCGAGGGTCATCACCAGGCGCAGGATCGTGGTCTTCCCCGAGCCGGAGGGCCCGATCAGGGTGACGCGCTCTCCCTTGCTGACGGTGAAGTTGAGGTCGTTCAGCACGGTGTGGTCACCGAACTTCTTGACCACGTCCCGGAACTCGATGTGGGCGGAGCCCTCCGGGGCGGGGCTCGCAGTGCTCTCAGGCTCGTGCTCAGGCAAGTTTCTTCTCCAGTCGTCGGATCAGGAGGGAGGTGGGATAGCTGGCGGCCAGGAAGATCAGGCCGGCCAGCGTGATCGCCTCGGTGTACCGGAAGGTGTCACCGCCGTAGGTCTGCGCGACCCGCACCATCTCCAGGATGTAGATCACGTAGAGGAACGGGGTCTCCTTGAACATCGAGATCGCGTAGTTGCCCAGCGCCGGCAGGGTGTTGCGGATCGCCTGCGGGGCGATGACCGCGCGCCAGGTGCGTGCGCGCGGCAGGGACAGCGCGGTCGCCGCCTCCCACTGGCCCGTCGGCACCGAGTCGATCCCCGCGCGGTACACCTCGGCCATGTACGTCGTGTAGTGGATGCCGAGCACCCAGATGCCGATCGCGAGGGTGGAGTCGACGTACGGGGAGAGCGTGAGGTTCGCGAACACCAGCTGCACCACCAGCGGGGTCATGCGGATGAACTCGACCAGCCAGGTGAAAGGCCTGTTGAGGAGCGGGGGTGCGCTGCGACGGATGATGGCGACCACCAGTCCGAGCACGATCGCGATGAGGGTGCCCATGACGGTGGCGAACAGGGTGATCTTGAATCCGTCGAGCAGCAGGGGCAGGACCGCGGCGGCGTGGTCCCAGTTCCACCAGGAGATCTCCGGGCTCATGCCGCACCACCTCCTGCCGGTCCCGACGCGGCCGCGACCGCACGGTCCTGGACCACGCGGGCCGACTTCCCGCCCGAGGGCGTGGTGCCGGGAGCCTGGAAGAGGGAGCGCCAGCTGTGCCGCAGCGCGGGACCGCGACCGATCCGGTGCTTGGCCTGCACCTCGAGTCCGTTCATGAGGATCACGATCAACCAGGCGATCAGGTAGTAGGCCAGCAGGGCGAAGAGGTAGGCGAACCAGGTGCCGGTGCGGTCACGGAGCTGTTCGACCTGGAAGAACAGGTCGTACAGCAGCACGGAGCTGACGATCGCACTCCCCTTGAGCAGCTGGATCCACAGGTTGGACAGCGAGGGGAGCATGAGGGCCCATGCCTGGGGGATGACGATGCGGAACATGCCGCGCGCGGGACTCAGGCTGAGGGCGCTGATCGCCTCGTACTGCCCCTTGGGCACCGAGTTGATCGAGCCGCGCACGACCTCCGCCGCGTAGGCGCCGTAGTTCAGGCCCAGGGCCAGGACGGCGACCAGCAGCGGTTCGAGCCGGAATCCCAGGGGGTACGGGAGCTGCGGGAGCACGAAGGCGAGCCAGAACAGCTGGACCACCAGCGAGGTGCCTCGGAAGAACTCGACGAAGAGGCGCGCGAGGACCCGCACCACGAAGATCTTCGAGAGCTGCGCCAGCCCGAAGACGAAGGCGATCACCAGCGCGAGCAGCGCTCCGAGCGCCGTGGCCAGGAGGGTGGTCCCGAGGCCGTCGAGGATCATCGACATCCGCTCGAGCACCAGCTGGAGGTTCGGACCGAGGTCCAGGAAGAAGCCGATCACTCCGTCCATCGGGGCATCACCTCCCGGTCGACGAACGCCCCGGCACGGCCCGCGAGGGCACGTGCCGGGACGGCGTCATCGATGGAGCGGGGGATCACTGCAGGGACGAGAGGTCACCGGAGCAGAGGATCTCGGCGGTCATGTCCTCCGGCGGCAGCTCCTCCTCGGTGAAGCCGAAGTCGCCCACGATCGACAGGTAGCGCTCCGGATCCGCGATGATCTCGGCGAGCTTCTCGTTGTAGGCGTCCAGCACCGAGGTGTCCTCCTGGCGGAAGACGGTGCCGCCGGCGCCGACCTGCTTGACGCCGTCGAGCTCCGCGACGAAGCTGTCGGTCACCTCGACGCCGTCGACGGTGTTGTCGGCCAGCCAGTTCAGGGAGATGGCGGTCAGGGCGAAGGCATCGGCGTTGCCGGCCTTGAGCGCGTCCACGCCGTCCTGCGGGCCGCCCACCTCGATGCTGTCCAGGCCCAGCGTCTCCGCGTATCCCGACTCGACCGCTCCGGACATGGTGGCGACCTTCAGCCCGGAGTCCACGAAGGACTGCATGTCCACCAGGCCCTCGGGGTTGCCCTCGGGCACCATCAGCGCGGTCGTGTACTGGAACTCGGGCTCGCTGAAGGCGGCCTCGGCGCAGCGCTCGGGCAGGATCGACATGCCGGCGCTGACGGCATCGAACTGCCGCGAGTTCAGACCCGGGATCAGCGAGTTCCAATCGGTGAGCCGGCCCTCGACGGTGTCGATGCCCAGCTCGCCGAAGATCTCACGGTGCATGGCGACGGTCGCGCCCATCAGCTCGCCGCCGTCCTCGAAGCTGTAGGGCGCCTCCCCGGCGAAGCCGACGGTGATCGTCCCGGCGTCCTGCAGCTGGCTGAGCAGGTCGCCCCCACCGCCGTCGCTGCCACCGCCGGTGTCCCCTCCCCCGGTGCTGGTGCGGCTGCAGGCGGCGAGACCGCCCAGTGCGGCGGCCGACAGGACGAGCCCGCTCCCTCGGATGAAGCTGCGGCGGTTCTGCATGGAGATGCTCCCTTGGCGTCTGTGTGACGTGATCTGCTGTGATCGGCAACACTACTCGGTGTCGGACAATCTGCGGATCGGCGGATCGGATCGCACTCCACGCTAACGGGGCCCCCGGGGTCGGGGCGCGGTCGAGGCGGCTTTCGTGATGGGGTCGTGACCCGCCGCGAGGTCCCGGACGTTCGCCGCGAACCGTCCCCGAGGGGCCCGGAGCAGCCCCGGAAGCGCCCCGGACGAGGCCCGCTCGAGGCAGATGTGACGGCGATGACGCGAGGCGGGAATGACGTGGGCGGCCGGAGGACGGATGATGGGACGACGCACCGCGCGGACCTCGCGCACCAGCACAGGAGGATCACATGCGCCCTCGCCAGGAGGCGGTCCGGCTGCCGATGATGCAGCCCATCCGTCGACCCTCGATCATCGACCAGGCCGAGCTCGAGCTGCGCAATGCGATCTACGTCGGGGACCTGCGCCCCGGCGACACCATCCCCGAGGTCCAGGTGTCCAAGCAGATGGGCATCTCCCGCTCCTCCCTGCGCGAGGCCTGCCAGCGCCTGGTGCGCGACGGCCTGCTCACCCAGATCCCGGGCCGCGGACTGTTCGTGACCACGATGGATGCCGAGACCATGTCGGACTTCGTCGACTACCGACTAGGCATCGAGATGCAGGCGGCCACGATCGTGGCCGACCGCGTCGCCACGCTGCGGGGGGCGGGCGACGAGGACGGCGCCGTCTCCCTGCTGGCCCCTCTGCAGGACGCCCTGGAGCGGACCCGTCGGGCGCTCGAGGCCGAGGAGGTCATCGAGGCGGGCAACGCCGACCTGGAGCTGCACCAGCTGCTCGCCGAGAGCGCCCGGAACCGGTTCCTGGTCTCCGCGATGAGCACGATCGTGATCCTCACCCGGATGGGCAGCTTCTCGGATCCCCGCGGCTTCGGCGTCCGCGCCGACATCACCGCCGTGCACGAGGCCCTGTTGGCCGCCCTCGCGGCCGGCGATGGCTCGCGCGCCCGCGCCGTGCTGCGCGAGGCCCTGCAGGAGCTCGCCAGCCGGCTCCGCAGCGGGGAGAGCGAGCAGGAGGTCGTGCGCGACCCGGACCTGCTGGAGTCCGACGGCCCGGAGTGGACGACCATCGGCGAGGACTGAGCGAGCACCGAGCGAGGAGCGACCGAGGCCCGACCAGGGAAAAAGCCCCTCCCCTGCGGAATCACCGCAGGTGAGGGGCCTTCTTCTGCGGAGACGAGAGGATTTGAACATCTCGTCTCACCCGTCTTGACCTGCCCTTTTGTTCAAACCGTTGACCTTCGTGCCATCTACGTGCCAGATGCTTCGCGCCGTGTCGGCACGTGGAAGGCCGGCCGCGGACGGCGTGCCAGATCGAGCTCGCCCCTTGACCCTCGTGCCAGATGGACCCACGCGGCATCACCCTGCCGCTCCCCTGTCGCCTTCGAGCGCCTCCCTTAGTTCGTCTGCCTCAGCTCGACAACCAGCGCGCTCGAGAGCAGCGACCGCGGCACGAGCAGCAACAGTGACTCGCTGGATCTCGGCACGCAGCGCAGCAACCTCGCCCCGGACCAGGAGGGCGTCGTCGCCGACCCACTCGCGGCGGAGGTCCCGAGACTGACGCTCGCCTCGTTCGTCATCGAGACGGATGTCAAGGCTCCGCTCCTCGGACCCATGCTCCGAGCAGTTCTGCGCATCTGCAAGCAGACGCCGGACCCCCCGCTCCTCTTCCTCGAGCTGCAGGATGACCTGATCTGGGAACCTCGTCGCGAGCGACTTCGCGACCTCCAGAGCTACCGGCCACGGGGCGACGGTCACCGCGCCGTCTTCGTGCGTGAGGTCGTGCCCAGTCAGCTCACCACTCGCGACACCGGAGAGCCTACTGAGACGGTCAGCCGAGACGATCCTCAGACAAGGGATATCCATTCCGAGCGAAGCGACGTCATCATCGACAAAACCTCTGAAGAGCGCAGTGACCGCCAGTTCCTCCGGAGATTCCCACCTCGGTCCGAAATCGAGGTATTCCGGCCCTAGTTCACAGAAGGCTTCACGCCGCGCTTCCTCCGCCATGAAGTCATTAACCTGATCCCACTGCACCTTGAGCCGGTTGGGAGTCACTCGCTCCTCGAGGCCATCCGGCGTTCCGACCCCGTGATGGACGACAACCCGCGCAGGGGGCCCGGGGTCGTGCCGGAGCACCGTGACAGGCGTGAGGGGATCTCCTGGGCGCGCCCGGTACGCCCAGACCTCTCCGACCTCAGCATCAAGACCCCGCATCGCATTCTTGCCCACCGCACACCTCTGATCGTCTCAACAGGACCGCCGACCCGACGATTCATCGTCAACACCGCACATTCTCTCACGCGAAGTCACGACGATGCCTCGAGGATGCAACATCAGAAAGACACTCATCCTGATACAGGAAATGGAAAGGGCGCATCAACGACACTGCATGCCGACTCATATAGGAACGCGCGGCACGCCCGTCGACGCACTGGCTCCCGGAAGGTCGCGATCCTCCGAAGGCTTCCACGAATAGCTCCCGCGGGAGGCCCAGCTCGGCGCTGGCCACCGCCGCGTCACGGTGTCCACAGCACCCAACTCCGACCATCCGTCGCCGACCAGCTCATCGGCGGAGCCACTTCGTTGAGCGATGCCGATCCGCCGGCTATCGATCGGGAGCAGCTCTCCCGCCCCTTCCGTAGGCGAGAATGGCAAGGTGCCCAGCTACTACGCGCTCTCTGACGTCCACGGCCATCGAGAGCAGCTCGCCGCAGCGCTCGACATCATCGACCTCGATAGTGATAGCGCCGCTCGTCTGATGTTGCTCGGCGACTATGTGGATCGTGGCCCGGACAGCGCCGGCGTACTTCAGCTCGTCCGGCAGACACAGGAGCGCTACAGCGGCCGCGTCATCCCTCTCCTCGGGAACCACGACGTGGCATTCCTTGAGTGGCTGGACGGCGAGGACGACGACTACAGCTGGCTGCTTGCCGATGCTGGCTTCACCACTGTGCGGTCGTTCCTGTCGCCGTTGGAGCTAGCTCTCGCCCTCGGTCATGACGTCCCGGGCGACGACGCAACCGACCTCGACGGCGAGTCGATGAACGGCAACATCAAGCGCGCGATCCTCACTCGTCACAGGGATCTCGTCACGTGGCTTCGCAGGCTGCCGCTCGTGCATGAGACCGAACTCCACATCTGGGTGCATGCCGGTATCGACGAGGACGCAGGAGACCTCTGGCGGCACGCGACGCCGGACTACGTCCTCACCGAGAAGAACCCGGCCTCCGTCGGACCCCATGAGGTCGGCAAGACGATCGTCGCCGGGCACGTGCAGACATCTCAGCTGCATGGGGATCCCGGCCAGCACGGCGTCTACGCGGACGAGGGCCACATCTACGTCGACGGCTCCGTTGAGGTCACAGGTCGACTGAACCTGCTTCGTATCGATGGCAACGGGAGCTGGACGGCACGTTCCATCGGGGCATCAACAACCGGGCACTGATCGGGGAGCTACCACTCCGCGTCATCGGCGATGTCGTGGCGCTTCTCCTCGACCCTGCGAGTCTTGTGACTCGGTCGGCAGAGCCGACCCGGGGTGAGTCTTGAAGAGACTTTCTGTTTAACCCGCTGGGTCGAGGAGATCCTATCCATCGTGTCAAATCGGCGCAACAAGCCTCAACAAGCTCGCACCGCGAGCGCCAGGCCGGGGCTGCCGCCACCTGGTCATACGGCTGCACGACGTGCGCGGTTATAGAGCTGCGCCGACCGGCGCAGCAGTTATAGGAGCGTGAGCGCACAGGCGAAGCCCGCTCGCGCAAGTGACACGCCCGTCCCGAGCAGCGGTAGACGAGCAACGTCGGAAGGGGCTGAGCCGGACTGTGTCCGGCTGGGGAGCAGCACAGCTGCTCCGGGGAAGAGCATGACGAGCGACAAGTCAGCGAGTGGCGCAGCTACTTAAGGACGAGTGACAAGCGAAGGAGCAGCACAGCTGCTCCGGGGAAAAGCTCGAAGAGCGACGACAAGTCGAACCACCACAAGAAAGCAAACCTACGATGATCTTTGCAACCAACACCCGCAACAGGTGCTCGCGATGCATGCGCCCCTTCTCCGACAAGCTCACAGACGCGACGAGGTGGAACGCGAACTTCAAGACGGGAGTTTTGGTCGGCCTACTGTGCCCCAAGTGCCAGACCCAGGAAGAGTTCCTCGAGGCCGAGACCAACGCCGCCAATCTCGCGGACGCCGATCTCGTGAGCTTCCGCTCGCTCGATCCGACGAAGCGCGCCGAGCTGATCATCGAGATGATCGACAAGAGCGCGCACACCGTCATCGAGAAGCACCGCAAGAAGGCGGAGCGTACCGGAAAGACGCGCGTCCGAGTTGACGTCCAAGCTTGGGCTGCGGAAGCCGCTGCGGGCGTGCCTGCCATCCAGGGCCAGTCCGAGTCCTTCATGGCTCACGCCCGTGAGATCGCGGCTGAGTACATCTCCGGGGCTCTCGGTCTGACGACAAACGCCGCGAAGGCCTGAGAGCGCCGCAACGCCTGCGGCCTGAGTCGCGTTCGCACAGACGGCCCTCGGCGTCCTCATGCGTCCCCTCCATCACTCTTCCCGGTTCTGCTCCGCAGAACTCACTCATCCGCCGGAAGCGAATAGGCATCGCTCGACTACGCGACCACCGACGCCGACGGGCCACGCGCCCCACACACCCGAGCACTCGAGCTGCGCTCGCCCCAGACCGTGGGCGATCCGCACTTCGAATCACACCCCAGAGAACCAGAGCCCATCCATTTCTACGGACCGGCACCACAGACGGCCAATCAATAATTACCACGAGAGCCCAAAAGGGAAAAGTAGACTTACCCCACTGCCTCCCCGAACAGTAGACATTCGGATCGAAAGAAGACCACCATGCCCCTCACCCTCCCAAACGCGGCACTCCCCGTGTTCTCTGACTCATCTTTTGATCGCACCGACCCCAATCACCTACGCGAGTGGATCCAGATAGTTTCGAGCGACTGGGATCTCATGCAAGAAATCAACAAGGGATCCCATCGCCAGCGGGCGGCCGCACCGGCTGAGCTAGAACTCTTCGACTCTCTAAATTTGAGATTGACGCTTGAAAGGGCTGCATCATTGACTACACCTTTGGGTCGATCACATGCAATGCAGGTGCGCTACTGGGCCGGTTGGTGTCTCGCCGCTGGATGGGAGCCGAAGGATGACTATATCCCTGAGGCCATCGAGGACGTAATAATCTGGCATGCGATCTTCGAGATCGAAGTATTACACCCAGCCAGGTTGAGGGACTTTGGCTTCTCGGTTGCGAAAGAACGTCGTGCGGTCAGCGAAGGCACTTGGTCCTACGACGACCCTCAGAAGTATTTTATGCCAGAATGCGATCAACTCGATGCCATCGACGATGAAGGATCCACGTGGCGGATCTGGTATAACGAGTACGGGTGCTATCACATTCGGCTTCTCACTCCCGCTTCAAATAATTGCAAGGCCTGAGACGCCAACGCACCCCAGGATCCGTCGGTGGTCGCAGCGCTGGCAGATCCAGGTGCGGTGCCCAGGGGCAAGGGTGTCGCTGCGGCAGCTGCAGGCGTGCCAGCCGACGAGGTGCTGGGTGCCCGAGCACTCGGGACAGGGTGTCGGCGACTGCTCCACCCAGCCGCCGGGCGTGCGGGTCAGCGGCGGGATGACCTGCAGTCCGTCGTATTCGTGGATCGTCTCGCCCATCATCGTCATGAGCCCAGTGTGCGCCGCCAGCCCGACAGAGAACGAGGCCCCGAGGGGATCACCCTCGGGGCCTCGTCATCGGTGGGTGCGGATCAGCGCTTCTTCGCCGCCACCTTCGCGGTCTTGTCGGAGGTCTTCGAGGCGGTCGCGTAGCCGCTCCTCCTGCCGGTGACCTCCACGGTGACCTGCTTGCCCTGCACCGAGCTCGGCAGCACGAGCGCGTTTCCCGCGTCGGCGCGGGGGGGGCAGAAACGGATCCGCTCCTCCAGCGAAGAGTACGCACATGGCCTCGCGTCCGCTGAGTATCATGAAATCTCCGGGCTCACGCACCACGGTGATAGGGGCGTCCAGTACGTCGCCTTCCGCTACACCGAGCGGCTTGCATAAGCCGGCGCGGTCGCGTCAGTCGGCTCGACCGGCGACTCCTATGGTAACGCCCTGGTAGAGCCCTTCAACTCGCTGTTCAAGTAGGAGCTGGTCCGCAATCTCGGGCCCTGGGAGAACATCGACGAACTCGAGATCGCAACCGCCGACTACATTGACTCGTTAACCACCGGCAACTTCACGGCCAGATCGGCATGATCCCGCCCGTCGAACTCAAGGAGAACTACCATCACCACCAGACCGTACCGGCAACCGCCGACGCGGCACTTGCGAGCCTCTGACAAACCCGGGGTGATTCACGCAACAACTAGCGGGCGAGACCCGCCGCCGCTTACGCGACCACGTAGAGCAGAACGGACAGAACAACTCCCACGCCGCCAAGGATAGCAATCCATAGCCGCGACCTCGGGATATTGCCCCGAAGGGCAAGTGAAACATACACCAGTCCGAGCCAATTCGCCCAAAGCGCTGCAAGCAGAAGCACGACCGTCAGCCCCGGCACCTCCGCGCCGGCGACACCGAAGTACGCTGTCGCGAGAATGCAATAAGCGAGGGTTGCGACAAGAAAAACAATCTCGCCAACTCTAATGCGTTGCTGCCTGCCGACATCCCTAGTTGCAGCAAGCATAGACGTACCCTCCCGTGCAGTTGTTCGCCAAACAGGCGGAGCAGAGCAATACTGCGCACGCGAGGAAGAGCTGCCAAGCGCTACCGGAGAAGGCACATCCCGCGCAGCAAAGGCCCGCGCTAGCGCGATCGAACTCACGGCACGTGCGACAGCTGGAAGAGCTTCCTGTGCAGCTGCACTTCACGAGCGGATCAGGGCATGGGCCAGGCGCTCGGGACAGAGATCTAGAAGCAAGTGTCTGGCCGTCCGGGGCCGTCTCAGAAAAGCGAGCGGTCTCGGCCGCTTCATTCACTTCAAAAACGGTTGACGCTGTACGCAATTTCGTGCCGTCCGGAGAAAGCTCGACATGCCGGAAGTAGAGGTTCGAGTTCGCCATCGGAACCGCGAAGGCCAGTAGCTTATTCGGCCCAAGATCAGAGATTGCACCTATCGGGCCATACTGCTCTGAGGCCCCGCCGAGAAAGACCTCGGTGCGGGCCACGTCATCCATGTACAAGTCTGCGTGTTCCGAGAGCGTCGAGTCGTCCATCAGGACACTGTTAACCCCTTGCCAAAACCATGCCAGTTGGTCGCTACCTGCGCCTCTGGTGTTCGACTCTGCGCGGGCGAACTCTGGGAACAGCGCCGAGAGCGCCGCGACGAAACCGCCACCGATGAGAGTTCTTCGCATCAGTTTCATTATCTCTCCCCTGCTAGTGTTCAACTTTCTCTGAAAGTGCTACTTCTGAATGAAGTTTAAGTTCTATGCGGTTAGACTGTCGGAAAGGCCGCTCATGCTCTGCTTCGCAATAATGGCGGCAAGAATCACCAGCGATGCGCCAAGCGTTGCGACGGCCCATGCATTCCACGGGAGCGAAGAAGATCCAAGTCCGATGATGGCGGGTACTAGAAGTGCAATAAAGAACAGGTTCCGCGCCACCAGGATCGGGCTCGCCCTTCTCTTAGATAGCGAGCCGAAGCAACCACACGATGTCGGTAGTCTCCGAGCGATAGCAACAGAAATCACGGCTGTGTATGCGGCGAAGATTGCTGAAGCTACCAGAACCCAAGGCCCCGCCATATTGATCACTACTGCCATTCCCACGAGAATCTCAACCGCAGGCAGTACCATGGCTAGGGGTTTTTCGGTTCTAGGCCGCGTCATCTTGAAGGCCCGAATCTGGAGAATTAATTGGCTCGGCCCCTCCCTTAGCTTGGCGATGCCAGCGACAACCAGCAAACTGCCCGCGATAATGCGCATTAGATCAAAGACCATCGGTAACCACGACCCTGTAGTACATGCTTTGGCTTTTGCGCGCCCGACTGCTCTGGTAGTTGTCCAGTAGACGCTGTGATGAACACCACCGTACATGCTCATAGTCTGCTGTCAAGGATGACTGCTTAGAGCACGCATCTCGATTGTTTCGGCGTCAGGGCCTCAGGCGGTGCGGATGATTGAATCGGCCCAGGGTTGATCCCGCTGCTGTTTGAGTCCGGAAGGATCGATAGCATGCCGAGGAAGATCGATTCCCAACTGCGCGCGAGGTGCGTGCGGCTCGTGCGAGAGCACCAGCAGGAGCACCCCCACCCTGACCGCCGCAGTCACCGCGGTCGCCCGGCAGGAAGGCGTCTCAGGGGCAGGTGAAGCACCTCGGCGGTGCGTTCTTCACGAAGTGGCTCGCCTTCGCCTCGATGACCGGGGCGGTCGACGGCTCCGAGGTCGCCCCGATCCTCGACAAGCGGGTGATCACCTGGCTCCGAGAGCACACGACGCCCTCCGAGGGGCTGTCGACCTCGAGGACTCCGAGCTACGAGCGATACCTCGAGCTGCTCGACGCTTGGGGTGGGCCGTTCGCTCGAACCCGGACGCAGGTGGAGCTCGCGATCTTCGAGCTCACGAGGGACCGACCGGCCGGGTAGCTCGCTGAGGCACCTAGGGCGTGTCGCTAAAGTCTTCCAGCGCAGTTGTGCGATCGGGGAGACTGTGCGTGTGCTAGAGAACCAGCGAGTGCTCATCCGCCCCGCACGATTGGGAGACGCAGATCAGGTGTGGCCCTTGGTCCACGACTTCGGACCCTCGTTCGCTCCAGAACGCCGCGAGTTCGAGACGACCTGGCGAACGCTCAGCGAAACCGCCGACACGCTCGTCGCGGTCGCCGAGGTGACGGGGCACCAGATCGTGGGGTACGTATTGGCCAACAGCCGTCTGACCTTCGTTGCCAACGGACCTGTCGCCTGGGTCGAGGAAGTGATGGTCGCCAAGAGTCATCGCCGATTTGGCGTCGGGCGGGAGCTGATGGAACACGCCGAGAACTGGGCGGCCGAGCGCGGTGCCTCTTACTTGGCGCTTGCGAGTCGACGAGCAGGACCGTTCTATCTCAGGCTCGGCTACGAGGACGCGGCAGTCTTTTACAAGAAGCCCCTGGTCTGAGCACACCTCTAAAGCAGGTGGTTGAGCCATTGAATGATGGCGCGGAGAACGGTTCCGGCGCGGTAGGTCAGGGCGAGCTTGTCGTAGCGGGTGGCCAAGCCCCGCCATTGCTTCACGTCGCTATAGCCGCGTTCGATGACGTTGCGACCCCGGTACGCCTCGGTGTCCAGCCCGACGGGTCGGCCTCCGCGGGACCCGCGGTTGCTGCGATGCTGCTGCTGGTCGCGGGGCTCGGGGATGACGGCCTTGATCCCGCGACGGCGGAGGGTCTCGCGGGTGGCCCGAGAGGAGTAGGCCTTATCACCGCGCAGCATGTCCGGTCTTGTGCGTGGCCGGCCAGGCCCCTGGCGGGCGACGGAGAGGCCATCGAGCAGAGGAGCCAGCATCGGTGAGTCACCGTTCTGCCCGGGCCCGCACAGGACTACCAGGGGCAGGCCGTGGCCGTCGACGAGCTGATGGATCTTGGTCGAGAGTCCGCCGCGGGAGCGCCCCAGCGCGTGGTCAGGCGGCTCGACGCGAAGATTCTTGTGTTTCCACAATGCCCCCTGTGGTGCGCTCGAGATTAGTGCCGTGCTGGTGAGCGCGGCAGATCGTGGAGTCGACGGCAACCGACCAGTCCAACTTCCCGTTCGCGTCGGCACGGACCAGGAGCGCGTCAAGGATGCGGTCCCAGGTGCCGTCTGCGGACCAAGCGCGGTGGCGTTTCCACACCGTCTGCCAGGGCCCGAAGTCGGAGGGGAGGTCGCGCCAGGCGATCCCGCACCGGTATCGGTAGATGATTCCCTCGACCACCTGACGATGATCCCGCCTCGGCCTACCTGACCAGGGGCGTTGAGCCGGCAGAAGGGGCTCGATGGCCTCCCACTGGGCCTCGGACAACACACGTCGGCGACTCATTCATCCACCATCACGCCCTCGACCCCCACAAGCTTAGGAGACACGCCCTAGGTCACGCCGAGCGCGTCCTCCGGCTCGTGCTGCGCGCCTGCCGCTGCACCGGTCGCAGGCCGTGCTTGCCGAGCAGCCAGTGCACCCAGGTCGCCCCATGCTCAAGGGCGAGCGAGAGCGTCTGCATCGGCACCCCGTCCCCGACGAGGGCGAGGCATCTCTCGGCGACGGTGAGCCCCTCGGGGCCTCCCATGTCGCGGTGCCCGGGCCGAGCGCGCGGCGCGGGAGGGCACTGCTCGAGCAACCGGCGCAGCTCAGTGAGCTCCGCGGCAGTGGGTGTCCTGCGCGTCTGGAGCGCTGGGTAACGGGTCGCCCTCAACCCCTGGGTCGCCTCGAGCGCGGTGCGCACTGCGGTTCTCGAGCACTCGAGCGCCTCGGCGATCGCATCGAGGGTCTCCCCCGCATCGCGCCGGCGCGCGACCTCGGTGGGATCCGCTACGGGTTTCTGGCCCCAGCGGCGGTACTCCACGGGGCGCAGCTCAGCGACGATGCGGCGAAGGCTGCCGGGGTGCAGGTCGAGGTCATGGGCGATCGCTGCCCAGGACTCCCCCGCGGTGTACCGCTCGTGGCCGGTACGCGCGATCCGCTCACGCTCGGCGACAGTGAGGCGTCCGCGCACCATCAGAGCCCGGTCCTTCGCGGGGTCGTCACGATGCCGTGGTGCACGCTGAGCTCCTGGTGCTGAGGGCGGATGAGGATCCGATGCCTTGCCCGTGTCGGTGCGGGAGCGGGTTCAGAGACGGATCTGCTCCTTCAGCGCAGAGTATGCACATGACCGCGCGTCCGCTGAAGATCATGGCGTCGGACGGACATGCCACGAGGCATCTATGACACCGGGCGACGTTCATGCGATTTGACTCACCTTTTTGAGGATGCTTAACCTGCTAGTGCCCCGATGGAGATGGCGGGATGGGGCCGCCATGAAGTCAACCCGAAGGGATGAATGAACATGCCCAATCTGTCTGAACTCAATGTTGATCGCAGGCGCGCATTCATGCTGGGTGGCGGAACTCTGATTGCCGCCGTGCTCGGCACCGGCTCGGCCGCCTCGGCCTCAGCCGATTCGACGCAGCCTCTTCCGCGAGCAACGGGCGCGACGGGCAATTCCCCGAGCCTCGACCTCACCGACGAGCAGATCGCTGCCGCTGACAAGTTCGTCACCCAGACAGGCCAGCGCTACGAGCTGGACGAAGCGGCCGCCACGCGTGAAATTGGTGCGGCTGCGACCGACGAGGTCCGCGCAGCTGTTGATGCCTGGAACGAGAGCGTCGGCGCTGGAAGCACCAACGGCGCAATTCGCCCACAGGCCGGGGGAAAGACCATGTACACGGGGCCACACGGCTCTATCTCGGCCCACTGGTACGGCCTGAAGATCCACTTCGACAGCTACCTTGCCGGAAAGGTCACTGCGGGCACCGCGACGGCTTCGGCGATCGCCGGAGGAATCGGCCTCGCCACGTCCGAGACTGGTGTAGGGGGCATCGCCGGCGGGGCCGTGGCGACCGCACTTGCCGCCGCCAGTGGAATCATCGGGCTGTGCCAGGAAGCGGACGGTAGCGTGACTTGGTACTGGCTGCTGAACGGCGTCGGAGCATGCAACCCCTTCGCCTGACCCGATAGTTTTGCGCCAAGAGAGGATTGGTTAGATGCGAAGCGTTAAGCCGATTGGATACACTTTCGTAGCGATTGGCATTCTTTTGGGAGTGCTTGCGCTCCTTGGCGTAATCCATCCGCCGGTGTATGTCACATTGCTCCCAGCTATCGGAGTGATTGTTGTGCTGATTGCCGAGCTCAGGTTGCGGCAAACGCGGGAATGATCCGCCCCGGCAGTGGGTCGACCTCCGCGGCACAGCTCCCGGCCGCCCATCGACTCGCCGTCCTCGCGTCGCGCGCCCGCCTTGGCGCAGCGCGAGGGCGCACTCGCCGTCATCCCGGTTGGAATGGTGGCAGGTTTCGCCGCCAGTCACATCACCTGCCTCCCCTAAGGGTGTACACAGCAGGGTGTAGGGTGTGGATATGTCTATGTTCATGTTCAGAGATAGACTCATTATCGTGGGAGTGATTGTTGCTAGCACTGCACTCATTGCCTACGGCTCCCCTTTCCCCAGCGCCGTCCGAGTGACGATCGCAATGATTGGCGTCGCTCTCGCTTTTGTTGTGGGGGATAGATTGCGCACCCGCTCTGAAACAGCGGAAGACGACATGGAGACTGATCCTGACGAACACGTTCGATGAGTTCGAGCCACCGATTCTCGAACGGCGGAACTGAAGAGATGCGCTCGATCACGGCCTTGATGCCGGGATCGAGCGCATCTCTTTGGGGGTCGCGTACCGAGGCGGTGCTCGGCCGACCGTGTCAGGTTGCTACAGCTCGACGGGCTCGATCAGCGCGGGATCGGTGCGGTCCAGGGGCCGGACATTGTTCACGGCGCGGTTTGCCCGGTCCCACGCTCTGGACAACGCCGAGCGGATCTCAGCCGGCCTCGCGGCCAGATCGACCTGCCGCACCGCGAAGGGGATCCCGTCGATCGTGACGTCCAGGTCACGGCCCGGGGAGCCGCCGACCAGCGCGCCGAGCAGCACCGCGCGGGTCTTCCCCGCAAACGTCGCCCTGAACACCGAAGCGTAGGAGACCAGCTGGCGCACATGGTCGGGCTTGATCATCGCCTTGTCCCGGTGGTGGGTGAAGATCGGTGCGAACTTGCACTCGATGATCACCTGCTCGCCGTGCCCGCTGATCACCACGTCGGCGTTGAGGTTCGGCAGGAACGCGAGGTCGGCCGGGTCGCCCGTCGCGGGCCACGGTTGGCTGGCGCTCTTCACCGCGTACCCCTGCGATACGAGGTGGTGGCGGTAGAAACCGCGCACTGCCTTCTCGAAGAGCGCTCGCATCGCGCCCTCCTTCTGCCGCAGGATCTCCGGCAGCTCATTCGTACCGGGAGCGTGCTCGGGCGCGCACATGTCCCGCACCAGGGAGCTCAGCGCCAGCAGTGTCCGGTCCTCCCCGTCGAAGTGCCCGAACTGCTCCGTCGACAGCTGGGCCGGCGTCGGGTCCACGGGGCTCACACCGCACCGCTCGAGCATCTGCGCGGTGGTCAGGCATCGCCGGCGCACGTCGTCCGAGATCGCTCGGGGCGCTGCACGCCGCAGCGTGACGAGCATCGACCGGTAGCGCGGCAGATCCACCGTCTGCTCGTCGTAGCGGCACAGCACTCGACCCGACTGCATTAGCTGTCCACGGGCTGTGCCGAGGTGGTCGATGCGACCACGAACCCGGGTCAACGGCTCGATCCGCCGGCGATAGCCGAGAGCGAGCATCGTGCGAACCCGGCGCTCGACCCGCGCGGCAAGGACGTCCGCGAGAGCGTCCAGCAGGTCGTTGTCGCGTTCTCCGCGCAGGAGCCGCTCCCGATCCTCACCGGTGAGTCTCTCGAGGAACTCCGAGGCGTACAGCAGCAGGAACCAGACGCTGCGCACGTCGATCCGAGTCGAGCCCTCGCCGGCGACGAACACCTCAGAGCTCCGCGCGCAGTCGGCCGACGATCGCGTCCACCGTTTCCGGTCGGTCGTACCAGTACTCCCGCAGCTGCGGGGCGACCGACGTCTCCACGACCGCCTCGAACCACGGCCACAGCTCGCTCGCCTCCACTTCCGGGGTGAAGTACGAGTGGCCGATGCGGAAGGACTTTCCGAGGCTCGGGTCGGCGGCGATCTGGTCGTTCATCGCAGTGATCCGGCGCGCGATCTCGTCGATGTGTCCTGTTGGCGCGGTGCGGAACTTGTCCCGAAGGTGGGCCTTCCAGGCGTCGTTGAATTGCGGCTCGAGCTCGAAGAACGCGAAGCGGCGGCGCAGCGCGAAGTCGACCAGTGCGAGCGACCGGTCCGCGGTGTTCATCGTGCCGATGACGTACAGGTTCTCCGGCAGGTAGAAGCGATCCTCATCGTCATGGGTGTAGGTCAGCTCGAGGGCGTCTCGCTCGCTGCGCTTGGTGTGCTCGAGCAGCGTCAGCATCTCGCCGAGGGCCTGGGCGGGGTTGCCCCGGTTGAACTCCTCGATGATCACGACGTGCGGGATGTCGAGGTTCTCGCGTGCGAACTCGGCATGCTGCAGCAGCGGGCCGTCCACGAGCTCGAGAGTCCCATCGCCGCTCGGCCGCCAGCCGCGCACGAAGTCCTCGTAGGAGGTGCCAGGGTGGAACTGCACTGCACGGACGCTCTCCTCGTCCTCGAACCCGATCAGCGCGTATGCCAGCCGGCGCGCAAGCCAGGTCTTCCCGGTCCCGGGCGCGCCCTGCAGGACGATGTTCTTCGTCGACTGCCAGCGGTCCACGATGGCGCGCAGCTCCTGCGGCGAGTGGAACGCTCCGTCTTCGACGATCGACTCCACGGTGTACGGCGCGAGCTCCTCATCATCGGTCACCTCATCCACCTCCGGGTCGACGGCCTCATCGTCAGCGATCCAGAAGTCCGCCAGCGGCGGCCGGTAGAACTCGGGCAGGGGGCCCGGCGACGGCGAGAGCCACTCACGCAACGCCGCGAGGTCGACGTCGACATCACCACTCGCCTCCCGGCCGGTTTGCGCGGGGAAGAACGCCGCGACGATCCTCTTCTTGTCCTCGCTGGAGACGATGGGGAAGAAGTAGTCAGGGTGTCCCAGATACGTGAGCGAGCTGCGCAGGGACAGCTCAGGGGATCCGGGCGCGCTTCCGATGATCTTGCGCCACTCGAGCGGCTCCTCTCGACCTCGCTGGATCTCCTCTGGGGTAAGGGTGCGCAGGTGACGAACGAACTCGATCAGCGTGGAGAGCTGCTGGAAGCGCCGGATGCCGAAGGCGACTCCGCCACGGAAGACAGGAGATTCGAGTGCCTCGAGGATCTCCGGCGGAATCTCGTACTCTCCGCTCGCGTCCCGCAGCACCCTTTGAATATTGGCGATCTTCCTGCCGGGGAGGAACTGCACCAACGGCAGCATCTGCAGCAGGAAGAGCTCCGCGAACAGCACACGGACGTCGTCGGCGACCCCTTCCAGCTGCAGGTCCAGCTTTGTGAAGAAGTCCTGGCCCGAGACATCGGGGCGCTTCACGAATCGGTCGACGAGGATCTGGATGTTCTCGTCGGTCCACACGTCGTGATCGGTGAGCACGGACCCACCGCTGCGCGCGCACTCGAGCAGCCGCTCCGCCTCTCGGCTGACCGGCCCGTCTCCCGTATTGACCTCGCAGGCAAGCGGTTCACGCTCGATCGACCCCACCGCGACCTCGGGAGCACTGGTCTGAGCGGCATCGAACTCTGCGAGCAACTTTTCGACCTTCTCCGGGGTCGTCGTCCCGCGAGAGATGTTCTGCGTCCCGACGGCCTGGATCATCTCCCGGGTGAGCTTCCATGGCTTTCCCTTCGGGTGCTCGGGGTACTTGTCACGGAGGATCTCGCGCACGTAGTAATTGTCGTTCTTCAGACCGAGCTTCTCGGCCACATCCTTCGGCTCCCATGTCGTCATATCACTGACCGTAGCGGCCAGGTGCGACGCGCGGAGGTCGAACCTTGCACCGTCACCGGAAGTTCGCCGTGAGGGCGTCTCGACGCCGAGTCGTTGCGGGCGAAGCGCTGACCATGCCTGGTGCCGGCACAGGAGCGCGTCCTGCGAGGATGGATCCCATGACCCCTCGGCCCAGCTATCGCATCTTCCGTGCCGCGTGGATCATGGCCCGCGCTTTCACCCCGCACTTCGTCCTCGCACCGCTTGCGCTTCCGTGGACGCTCCTGTCGGTCATCCCCGGCACGCTTCGTCGCGGCCTCTATCTCGATCCCACGCGCACGGGCATGGTGATGCTGTACCGCTCGAGACCGATCTTGGACCTGCTCGTGCTGTTCCCGGTAATGATCTGCCTGTTCGCCGTCTACTTTGCGGGGGTGCCCGTGTTGCTGGGGCTCATCGTTCCCGGGCGGTGGATCATGCTGACCTTCGGAGTGGTGACCACGATGTTCATGATCGGGCTGCTGTTCCTGCTGCCGCGCGGCGGTGGCTCTCTGTTCCCGTGGGGGTCGGAGACTCCGGAGGGCCAGCGGTGGGAGATCGCCGGGCTCGCGCAACTCCCCGGCACCAACCTCACGGGCATCCAGCTCGCCCTCCGCGCACTCGATACCGTGCCGGCGACGGGCGATGTGGTTGTCGCGACCGCGAACTCCGCGGACCTGTACCGGCAGTACCAGGCCTTCGGGTTCACGGGCGGGCCGAAGCACCGCGTCCACCGCGTTATCGCCTGAGCCGCGACGAGGCGCGTCTCCGCGCTCAGCGCCGCCATCGACCCCGGCGGGTCAATGGACGGTGTCCGAACCCGACCCGGTGTACCGCTTGAGGAAGCCGTCGATCCTGCCGCGCACGAGGGTGTGCTCGTCGGGGAGCAGCGCGCATCGCTCGCGCAGGGTCGTGACGTGCAGCAGGCGGGCTTCGATGAGCGCGTCCACGAAGTCCAGGTCCTTCTCCCGGGCCGCGCCGAGCTTCGAGATCGCGAGGTCGTGGGGCTCGAGGAAGTGCGGATCCGCAGGCTCGGATGATCGCAGCTGCCAGCTGATGAGTCGGTCCCGCCAGCCTCGCGGCAAATACTCCGCGGTCGAGACGTGGACACCCTCTGCGTAGACGCCGTAGGAGCGATGGAACGAGGACATCTCGCCGATCGCTCCTTCGACGTCGTCGGCCTTGATCCGCTCAGGGTCGTCGAGGAAGGCGATGTCCGCCTCGATGGACGCAGTTGCGGCGGCCGGCAGATCGTCCTCGTCGAAGGTGCCGAGGATCGACTGCGACCCGATCACGAGGACGTCGCGGTCGCCAGCGATGTCGCACGCAGCGCGCAGGATGTGCGCGAGCTCCTGGCGTTTCACGCGGCCGAATGCTCCTGGCCCCAGTGCTCCCGGAAGGACGCAAGCACGCGCCGTCGAACCTGGTCCGAGAGCACGCCCGCGAAGGGTGAATTCTGCCGGAGTTCGCTGGAGCGGTCGTCGGTGCCTACGAGGACTTCCGCGACGTCATCGACGCCGCCGTCCACTATCTCCAGCCACTGCTCGAGGTAACCCGCCGCCATGCCGTCGCTGCGGTGCTGCGGCAGCCACACCATGATGTTCTGACGCGCCTGATCCAGCACCGTGGTCGGGTCGATCATCAGCGGCCCCATCAACGCACGGTGGAGCCAGAGGCTCTTCTCCTGCTCGCGGGTCAAGGACGGTTCGAGCAGCTGCTGGACGTCGCGGCGACGGATCCGACGATGACTGCCGGCACGCGAGCATGGCAGCTCGCCGCGGTCGCAGAGATCGACGACATGCTGACGCGAGACGCCGAGCATGCCCGCCGTCTCTCCTGTGGTCAGCCAGTCCTTGTTCATGCCCACGATCGTACCCCTAAACACCATAAACACAACGGGAGAAGGCAGTGCCGGGCGGTCACCCCAAGTCGATCGGCGCGATGAGCCCCGAGTCGCTGCGGTCCAGGGTCCGCACGTTGTTCACGGCGCGATCCACGGGATGGGTGACGAGCGTCCTCGCGATCTTCTCGGAGACCTCGCCGAGCGCGCCGTGGAGGTGCTCGCGCTCGTCCTTCTCGAGCTTGCCCGGAGCGATCCACTCCCTCATCACCTCGTCGTCGAGGAACGCCGGCATCCGATCGTGGACGTCACCGGCGGCGTCCCTCGCCTCGCGGGTAATGATCGTGCCATTACGGACCGTTTATGGTGCGGCGCGGAGCGGTAGCGAGGTGATCGTGAGTTGTTCTTGACGACCCGGAGCTGGGCAGGAGTGCCGGCAGCCTGGAGAAATGAGGTGCCGCGTCCGAGACAGACCCGTAGCCTCGACTCCAGCACACCGTCGAACTGAGCCGGAGGTATCGTTGCGTCCCTTGATTCTTAGCGGTGGACCAGCTGTAGGGAAGTCGACCTGCGTCCGAGTACTAGCTCGCGAACGCGACCGTTGTGCGGCGATCGATGGCGACGACGTTCGACAGCTTGTCGTCTCCGGAGAGCGAACGTTGTGGAGCGGTCACGATGGTGAGGAACAGTTCCTCCTATCCGCTCGGAACGTCTCTGCGCTAGCTCGGAACTTCGGAAACGCCGCCTTTGATGTCGCGGTCGCCGACTTCGTGACCGCATCCTCGCTCAAGGTCTACCGTCGCGAGCTGCCGGGTTGCTTCGTGGTCCACCTCCAGGTCTCGTTGGCGGGTGCGCAAGAGCGCGCCACCACTCGCCCTGTCTATCTGACCGACCAGGAGTTCGTGGTCCTCCATGACATGATCGCGACGCCGCCCGCGGCAGATCTCTTCATCGACACGGAGCGGATGAGTCTTGAGCACCAGCTCCGCGAGATCCGCAACGCCTGGCACTCAACATGACTCCGCGGGACAAGATCGACACCGAGGTCCCGAGAGACTCCTCTGGGTCATATGCGACAGTTTGTGGGACAGCACCATCGGTGTGCGGGGACCTGGGCCACTACTGCCCATAATTCTGTGGACGGCCCACCTACCCTGGTCTGATGACTGACTACGATTCCCGCATCGTTGACCTCTACGACGAGGACAATCCGGAAGGCCCGGACCATGCCTTCTTTCGCGCTCTCGCGGATGAGCGCCAGGCCCACGAGGTCCTCGACCTGGGGTGCGGGACGGGCATGTTGACGGTCAGGCTCGCGACCGGGAATCGGACCGTCGTCGGCGTCGATCCTTCGCCTACGATGATCGCTTTCGCACGGGATCGGCCCGGTGGTCAGCGGGCTACATGGGTAGTGGGAGACAGCTCAAGCGTCCCGCGAGCGCAGTTTGATTTCGCTGTCATGACCGGCAACGTTGCTCAACACATTTCCAATCCTGACTGGACGAGGACGCTGAGTGACCTTCGCGCAAGCATGAGTGTGGGCGGCACCCTCGCTTTCGATAGCCGCAATCCGTCGGCCCGCGCATGGGAGGGCTGGGCCGCTCCCGATAGGAATAGCAGGGATACCCAGCACGGTCCGCTTGTCGAGTGGATGGATGCGGAGCTCGTTGATGACCGTACGGTCCAGATCACTGCTCACAACCTTTTCACCCGTACAGGCGATACCGTCACCATCAGGGAAGCCCTCAGGTTCCGTTACCGCGTGGAGATTGAGCGCGACCTCCGGACTGCGGACTTCGACATCGAAGCGGTCTACGGCGACTGGTCCAGAACTCCGTTCGATGACACCGCCCCGGTGATGGTCTTCGTAGCTCGGGCTCGCTGAGCCAGTTCACCGATGCAGTTGTCGCTGAAGCGCGCTGGCAACTCAACGGGACGCATCTGTCACCGTGGAAGCTCCCCTGCAGGCTGGGTCGTGATCAGATCGTAGTCGAGCACGAACCGTCCGCACATCGCGGCCTCCTCGTCGTCGATGAGCACAAGCGTAGTCCCAGGCACAAACGGGCCTTCCGATGTCCGCGCCACCCGTAGAATGTCCACAAACTGGACAACGTGGAGGTGGGGGATGGAGCCGGAGATCACTGAGGCTGCCAAGTACGACAACAGCCCAAAGGCGATCACCAAGAGAAAAGCCCGGCTCGAGCCGCGCGAAGTCACGTTCTTCATCGGGAGCTGCTCGACCTTCAGCAACGACATAGCCAGCTTCTACCTGACCACTCTGGGTTTTGCGGGTTTCTTTTTCTCGAAGCCTCTCGTGCGTTTCATGTACGCCAATGTCACCGGCTATGAGGACACGGATAATCGCAGTTTCGTCATACACCTCAGGGATGGCAGCGCAGACGTCACCATCAAAAAGCTCGCGAAGGAGGAGTGGATCGCGCTCAAGGCGGCACTCGACACCTTCCCCCGCCTCGGCCCCAACGCAGAGGCATGGAACGCGTGGCTCACGCGACGCCGCGAACTGGCCGCCAACTTCGTACCGACGGACAAGGAGGTCGCCAAGGAGACCCGCACCCAGCAGCGCAAGGAGAGCGCCGCAGCACGCGCCGCGGAATTGTCGGTGCGCCAGGCGCAGGACCAAGCCGAGCGGGAACATCAGCAGGCACTTAAGGAGCGGGCAAGAACGAAGTCCTGGCCCCGCACCAAGATCCCGACTGGGCCTCCGAACAAGACCGGCGGCTTGATCATCCTCCAGCACTGCCACCAGGGCGAAGAGCCATGGTTCATCTTCACGAGCATCGGCGCAGGATGTATGGCGTGCTTCAGCGATCGACTGATGATCATCAAGGGCGGGAACACGCAGGGGTTCATGACGGGAACGATGTTCGGAAGCCGGAGCACGACCTTCTACTACCATGACATCAATGCCCTCGAGTTCAACAAGCAGTTCGGAGGAAGTGTTCTCGAGGTGCTGACAGCGTCATACCAGGGAACCGCCAACCACGACTTCTGGCAAGGCTCGACGAAGAGCCGCAATGCCAACTCGGGAGATCCGTACACCCTCAGCAATACCCTGCCGTGCAGCAACGGCGAGTACACGCGTGCTCGCGCCGAGATGTCTGAGCTTCGCGAGCGGATTGCTGCGGCCAAGCAGAACAACGTGACTGTCACGATGCCGGCCTCTCCCGCGATGCCACCGGCGCTTCCGACTCCGGGAGTCACCGCGGCCTCGGGCGACGATCTGGTGTCGCGCCTCGCGAAGCTCGCAGAACTCCGTGATGCCGGTGTCCTGACGGACGAGGAGTTCGCTGCCGCCAAGGCGCGCCTGCTGTCGTTCCCTGAGGCGTAACGACCGAGCGACCCTGCCCGATAGCGACGCTACTCGGGCCACCTCACACTTTGATTCTAGAGAGGCCACCGCATTTGACATCGACAGACTCTCCGACGGTGTTCGGCTCATCACCCGTGTGAACAGCGATGACGGCACGGAGCCGATGCGATGCACCGCGTATTTCTCAGAGGGCTCGAGATCCAAGATCGGCGCTGTCGACGTTTATCTCGGGCGTTAACGGTGGCCAGCCGAGACGTTGCTGTCGCGAAGCGGATGCAAGATTGGCACGCGCGGAACCGATATCTCAGGGAGCACTACCGCAACCTTGACGGCGTCCAGCTCCGACCGACGAACGAGCCGTCAACGATCGTGCAGACGAGGTCCGGACCGCTCGAGTTCACGAGCCACACGCGCCTGCACGGCATGACCTCTCTCGTCACCGCTGCCGCGGGTGATGCCGCGGTCGGCAACGCCATCGATGAGCTCCTGACGCTGCGCTACTCCAAGGGGTCGATCACGGATACGGCCGAGTGGGGCCGGCACCGAGTGCGGCAGCAGGCGTTCGGACTGCGACATCGTGCAACCGGGGAGCTGAAGACCTCCGCGGAGCTCGAGGTCGAGGACGACGTGTGGAAGCACTACCTGCGCACGCTCCGCGGCATGCTCGCCCCCCTGCGCGAGGACACGATCGAGGACGAGCACCGCAGGACCGGGCTCGGCCGGCACGGAATGGTGCTCGGACTACATGCGGCCGTCGGACGGGAGCCGATGCTCTGCGATTCGCCAGAGCGCCGTCACAGCCGGCTGGGTACCTCCCACCTCGGCGAACTGCTCGAGATTGCGGACCTCGCCGAGATATCAGCCGTCGCGGACATGCTGCACCTCGCGACACAGGCGCTCCCCGCACCGTCGCAGGTGGAGGGGTCGGTCGTGCAGCCGCGGTGCGGGCACGGGAACGCGGACCTGCTGCTGGACGGGACCCTGATCGAGGTGAAGTCCGGCGGCAGCACCAGGGTGCAGACGCTGCTGACCGGAGACGTCATCCGTCAACTGCTGGGCTACGTGCTCTCGGTGCCGCCGAAGCTCGAGCAGACGGGTCCGATCACGCGGGCCGGCTGGTACCTCGCCCGCTACGGCCTGCTCTGGGACTTCCCGATCGAGGAGATCCCGAGTCGGCTCTACGGTAAACCCCTCGACCTCGAGGTCGCCCGCGAGGCGTTCCGACGCGGCATCCAGCCGGGGGAGCTGAGCTAGGAGAGCTCGACGGGCGCGATGAGCCCGGAGTCGTTCCGGTCCAGGGTCCGCACGTTGTTCACCGCGCGGTCGACCGGTTGAGTCACCAGCGACGCAGCGATCTTCTCGGAGACCTCGCCGAGCACACCGTGGAGGTGCTCGCGCTCGTCCTTCTCGAGCTTGCCCGGCGCGAGCCACTCCCCCATCAGCTCGTCGCCGAGGAACGCCGGCATCCGATCGTGGACGTCACCGGCGGCGTCCCTCGCCTCGCGCGTGATGATCGTGAAGGAGACGTCCCACTCGCCGTCGCTGTTCTGCTCGGCGGTGGTGAGACCGGCGGCGTGCAGCAGCTCGCCGCCGTCGGCGTGGACGAAGTAGGGCTGCTTGCCGTCATCCATCTCGACCCACTCGTAGTAGCCCGACATCGGCACGACGGCGCGCGAGCTCGCGAAGCCGGCGCGGAACATGCCGTTGGTGTGCGCGGTCTCGAAGCGGGCGTTGATCGGGCGGGGCCCCTTCTCCTTGGCCCATCCGGGCTTGAAGCCCCAGCGCGCGAGCTCGAGGGTGCGCTGCACCTCGCCGGAGTCCTCGTCGTAGTGCTCGCGCACCACCGGGGCCTTCGTCCGCGGGGCGATCGAGAAGACCGCCTCCCAGTCGAAGGCGGGGTCGGAGCCGATGGCGTAGGAGTGGAGCATTCCCTGGGTGTCGAGCTCGAGCACGTAGCGGCCGCACATCACGGACCTCCTCGTAGTAGGCACTCCGAGCGTAGTCCAGGATCGCATCACGCCCAGGGCGCGGCAGCAGACTCGGGGAAGAAGAAAGGCCCCGAGGGTGATCCCTCGGAGCCTTTCGCAGGTGCTCGGATTCGGCAGTCGATCAGCTCCAGGTACCGGAGACGCTCTGATCCAGCACAGTGCGCGCGTTGTCCGCGGACAGCATCGCTGCAATCCGGCCTTCGCCGCAGATCTGCTGGTACACCGTGATGTCGACGTCGAGACCAACGAGCTCGACCTCGACGACGGCGAGGACCTCAGGTCTGAACCAAGTGCGATCGCAAGCCTCAGCGCCCGCCACAGGCCCACCGCTATTCAGGAAGAGAAATCAGTCACTTCCCTTTCTCGCCTACCCATCCCAACAAAAAAGCTGACGGCAGCCGTGACGACGCAGAGCTGAAATACTGGCATAGAGCCGCCTTCGGCTAACCAGCCACGCCACCCCTCGAGGAACCCCTCCGGTGGCACATCCATCATTATGTATGCCATCACGACTGCAATAAGACCCAGAACTGAATACCCGATGCGAACACCCCTGCGAACTCCGACGCTAAAGCGGCTCACACGCGTAACAATCACCGCAACACAAAGCGCACTCAAAGCAACGATCGATACCGAAGAGAGAATGGGAAGCCGCGGCTCGGTAACCGCCACGACTATATTGCTTAGATCGTATACGGCACCGGACCGACTCCCGGAAGCCTGGATCGAGGAAATCCCAACGAGTAGGACGTGGACAATCGCAATTGCCGCCCCCGAAAGGAAACCAAAGAAAATTCTCATCTCACACCACTACCCCACCTTTGCATCACGACAGAAAACTCGCCCATCAAGTCCTCACCTTACATGTAATACTCGCGACTCCTCCGCCGCTATTATACCAGCCACACGCACTCGTTGCGTTCTTTACCCTCGTGTGCGATAAATGTCCTACTTGACCAGCCCCAGTGGCATTTCGCGCAACTTCCTTATAGCCAGGTGCCGGGTAGTACGTTTTAATATACTGAGTGACTGAAATCCCCAGGGTGAGCTGTACTGAACCTCCGCTAATCGTGGCACGTGTGCCGCTATCACGTTGAGCTCCCGACGCGAGACGAACATCATTCGCATACGTGTAAGTAGCGGCGTGTGCCGAGACGGAGGGGCCCAGTATCAGAATCGCCGCCGCCAACGCGGCGGCGATCATTGGAATCCTGCTCCAAACGGTAGTCATACAGACGCAATCCTCTTCCATGCTTGAGCTCACTCCGCATCATCGAGGGGGGTGAACTCGAAGGTCGAGCCGTCCTCCCTCGAGATCTTCGTTGGCTCGAGGACACGGTCCGCATCTCCGCTTCGAACAACCAGAAGCCCACTACGGATTCCAGCCTCTGCGGTTTGGGGCACAAAATTCGCACCCGACGCAGAGTATGGCTCGAGCTCACTCGATGACACGTCTGCAGGCATGAGATATGCCTCTGGATTGTTGTCCGCATCGGCAGTTTCGCCCGTTCGCAACGAAAGTCCCGTTCTACTAAACTGACCGATATCGGCGCAGGTCGACGATGTAACCTCATATTCACCGGGTGCTTGGACGACAAGACATACCTCAGAACTACCAGCTCGTCCCAGCCAGTAGGTCCCAAGCTCATCCTCACCCAAGAGACGCACGCTCGCTGGATCAATCCCACCCAGCGCCCCCAAATCCGCCTCTTCTGCGAGGACTAGATCCTTGGCGCTCTGCGACTCGTCGAACTCTGGCAACAAGGTTTCAACCGGAGTCGAGTGTGCACCGTCCGCGTACGCTGGAACCGCTGTGCACGCGACAGCCAGTAGCAGGGCACCGGGAATCAGAATATTTCTCTTGCTCAGCTTCTTCATCATTGCCTCCATTTCGTCATTTCACTAGCACCAAGTGTTGGTGCTAGGATCGCGCAGAACACGTCATCGGCAAGCTTCCAATGCTCCCACTCCCGAAACTCCACGTCCACGAGCATGCAGAATGCACTCTTGTTGCGCGAGAATGAGTGAGGTTTGCACCACTACCCCCAGTTGAACGTGCAATCTCCTTATACCCCGGAGCGGGGTGATACGTCTTGATCGTAACCGTCGGCTGTGCACCCTCCGCATTTAGGCCGTCTGCCCTTGCGGAGCCTCCAGTGATCACTGAACGCACGCCAGAATCGTGGCCAGAGTTCTCACGAGTCATGCTATTTGACGCATAATAGTAGTTTGCCGCATTTGCCGCCGGCACCCCGAATGCCAGGATTGCCGCCGCGACAAGAGTGAACATCAAAGACACCCGCGTAGGGTTCACGGTGCCTGTCTTGAACTTGTTCGCGCTGTGAACGTCGCTTTTCAACACTGAAACCCCCGTATGCGGAATTAATCTGTCCGTCGACCGTACATTCCTGGGGGATATCGGGCAACTTACCAGACAGATTTTTTGCACCGTATGTCTCTTTTGTCAGGGCCAGGGGGTACGGGATCTGCTGATGGACATCGGCAGGTTGCCCCACTGTCACGCGGTCTGCCGTCGACGAGTTTGTGCAGGTAAGCCCCAAGTTCCTGGGAAGAGGCTGTGGAACTGGTCGGATGTGCTGTTGGATGCGCAGTGCGCGTACTCGGAAACATGTAACGATGCCGTAACGCTCTCTAGGGCGTCCCTGAGCTGCTCGGCAAACAATGCGCTGGGGCAGGCGTGCGGACAGTTGACGCCGACTGAGCTTCTCCGCTCAGCAGCCTGGAAGAACGTGCAAGATGCTCTTGCCCTAGCCCATCAGTCCCGTGGCGACTTCACGCGTGTTGCCCGGCCCAGTGAGGACGGCGTCATGTTCGAGCAGATTGCGAGCTCCAGCGAGCTCCTAATGATCCCCGGCACCGAGTAGATCGCCACCACCGCTAGCTTGGTCGACGTGGCGGCTTGTATCCCTTCCCCTCTCGCCACTGATGAGCTCGATCACCCGGCCGCGGCGCGGCCATGGCGATGCGTGCCAGATGCTGTATGGGACGCTGATCGAGATGAAGTCACTTCGGGGCACTCAGCCGAACGCAGACCTGGCCAGCGACGTGATCCATCAGCTGCTCGGGTACGTGCTATCGGTACCGCCCGGGCTCGAGAAGGAGCAACCGGTGACTCAGGCGGGCTGGTACCTCGCCCGCTACGGCGTGCTCCGGGACCTCCCCATCGAAAGCACTCCCCGCCTGGTCTACGGCAAACCGCTCAGCCTCGCGAACGCGCGCGAGGCGTTCCGGCACGGAGTAGCGCCGGACGAGGTTTCCTGGGCTCGCCCCTGATGGGCTGTGCGACGACGAGCGCCCCGAGGCGATCCTCGGGGCGCTCTACGTTGGAGGGCTCCGCAATCGCAGTCACGATCGCTGCCAGCCGTCGACGGAGGGGCCGGGTTGCTTACCGCCGACTAAGAACCTTCGCCGTCTTGCCAGAGGTCTTCAAGACGGCGATGTAGCCGCTCTTGGCCGCCTTGACCTTGACGGTGATGGCCTTGCCCTTGTGTGCCGACTTCAGCACGAGGGAAGACTTTGTCGCACCCTTGATGGGCTTGCCGTTCGCGTACCACTGGTACGAAAGCTTCGTGCCGGAGGTCCAGCTGCCGGCCTTCGCGGTCAGCTTCGAGCCCACCCGAGCCGACCCCGAGACCTTCGGGGTGGGCGACTTCAGCGTGGCGCGGGTGACCTTCGAGGTCGCCTTCGAGGTCTTCGAGACGGTGGAGTACCCGCTCTTGGAGCCCGTGACGGTCACGGTGATGGGCTCGCCGACGGTGGACGCCGCGGGGGTGTAGGTCGACTTCGTCGCACCCTTGATCGACTTGCCGTTCGCCTTCCACTGGTACGAGAGCTTGGTGCCCTTCGTCCAGGTGCCGGTCTTCGCCGTGAGCTTCTGTCCCACCTTCGCGGTGCCGCTGACCTTCGGAGTCGAGGTCGACAGGACGCCGGAGGCGACGGGCTTGGAGACACGCGAGGTGTGCGAGACGGTCTCGAAACCAGCCCGCTCACCCGTGACCGTTACCGCGAGGCGCTTGCCCTTCAGCGACGGCGTGACGGACATCGACGACTTGGTCGCGCCCTTGATCGCGACGCCGTTGGCCTTCCACTGGTAGGAGAGCGTCGTGCCCTCGGGCCACGTGCCCAGAGTCGCGATGATCGTCTTGCCGATGCGGCTGCTGCCGGACAGGCCCGGCGTGGGGCCGGTCATGGTTCCGGCCTTGACCGGGGTGGTCGCTGCGGAGGTCTGCTCAGCGCTCGTGTAGCCGTCCAGGACGCCCGTGACGGTGACCGTGATCTCCTTGCCGACGTGCTCGGGCGACACCGAGAGCTTGGCGAAGATCTCGTTGTCCAGGGCGACGCCGTCGGCGTACCACTGGTAGGTGAGCTTGGTGCCCTTGGTCCACTGCTCCGGCATCGCGCTCAGCGTGTGCCCGACGGTGGGGGTGCCAGCGATGTCGGGGACCGGGGCGTCCAGGACGCCCGGCGCGACCGTGCCGTGCACGCTCGAGAGCCGCTTCTCGGGGTAGCCGTCGCGGGCACCGATGACCAGGAGGCCGATGTCCTTGCCAGCGAGGTCGGGGGTAATCGTCAGGCGGGGTCCGCCGTCGCCCTCGAGCCAGTGCAGATTTGCGCTGTGGCCGGCCGCCCAGACGTACTCGTACCGGGTGTCGGGCACCCAGCCCTGCGGGACCGCGGTGATCGTCTCGCCGACGCGGAGCGTGCCGGTGACCGTGGTCTTGCCCGGGGTCTGCGCCTCCGGGAGGACCGGGCCGTCGCTGTTCCCCGACGCGCTCCCGGAGATGTAGTCCGGGTGCGTCCCCTTCACGGAGACGATGACGTTCTGGTCGATGAGGTCGGACGTCAGGGTCAGGCTCGGACCGGTCGCGCCCGGGATAGTCACGTAGCCGTGGCCGTCAGGGCGCGTCGAGACTTCCCACTTGTAGGTCAGCTTCGTGCCCTCGGGCCAGCCGTGCGAGGTTGCCGTCAAGGTCGACCCGACATGCTCGGTGCCCGTCACCGAGACGGTCGCCTTGGGCATGGCCGGGAGGCTGACGGCCTCGCTCGGGTCCGACTCGACGGTGCGGTCGGTGTGGCCAGCGAGGACGCCGGTCACCTTGACGGTGATGCGCTTGCCGGTGGTGTCGCGCGGAGGCTTGATGCGGTCCTCGGTCTGGCCGGGGATCACCTCACCGTCGGCGAGCCACTCGTACGAGAGCTTCGTGCCCTTCGCCCAACCGGCGGTCTCGGCGACGATCGTCTTGCCAACCACAGGGGTGCCCGCGACCGCCACAGAGCCGCCGGTCTGCTCGACCAGACCAGCGACCTTCGTCGTGGTGATGCTGTCGACGCCAACCTGGTCGAATGTCCCCTCCGAGTCACCGAAGTAGAACCACACCGTCGTCAGGCTGATCTCGTGCCCGACGTGCCTGTCGCTGAGCACGTACTCGTCGGAGGAGAAGTCGACCTCGCTGTCCACGACGCCGTCGACCTTCCAGAAGAACTCCCGGGCCTTCCAGCCGGGCCAGGAGCCGGTCTCGGCCTTGAGGGTCGTGCCCACGGTCGCGCTCGTCGGGAGGGTCACCCGCGGGGTCACGGAGGTCGGGACAGAGGCGGTCTCGGCCGAGACGTGGTTCCTAGGCAGGTAGTCGACCTTGACTCCGAGCACTTCCACGGAGAGCTTCGCGCCGGCCTGAGCCGAGGTGACGGTGAAGTCGCGCTTCGTCGCGCCGGTGATCGGCTTGCCGTCGGCGAGCCACTGGAAGGAGAACCTCGTGCCCTCGGTCCAGTTGGCGGTCGCCACCGAGAGCTGCTGGTGCACCTGCGGCGGGTGCCCGTCCTGAAGCCCCGTGATCGCCGGGATCGACGAGGACAGCGTGCGGCGCAGCTGGATGTCGGAGTCCGCGATGTGCCACGGGGCCGAGGTGAAGCTCGCCGGCTGGTACTCCGGGTGCGAGGCGCTGACGGTCAGCGTCAGGTCCTTGTCCCCGTACCAGGGCTGGTCGAACAGGAAGGTGGGACCGGTCACCCAGTCGATGAGCTCACCGTCGACGGACCACTGGTACGTCACGGTCGTGCCCGAGGGCCACTCCAGCGGGAGCGCCTCGACGCCGCCGACACCGGGCAGCGGCGCGAGTTCGAGCGGCTCGACGACGAACTCGGCGCGGCCGTCGTCCTGCGAGGTGGTCGTGAGGGTGGTCGGGCCCGCGTGCGCCGGGGCCGTCGGACCGAGTGTCAGAGCGCCGCCGAGCATGAGGCTCGAGACGATGACGAGAGAAGCCGTACGCGCCACGGCGGTACGTGCTGAGAATGTGGACATACATCCCCCGTTCGAGGTTCGTGAAACCCCGAAATGGGGCCTCTTAGATACCACCTATTCTACTCGCTGAAGCATCACCCGAGAAGGTTTGTCGCGTAAGACTTTGAAGGGCTCGCACGGCCACGTTGATAAACCAACATGCCGGTGCCAAACCGGCACTATCTCTTCTCAGAGCGAACCGCAGGAGAATGCAAGGAGAGGGTGTCGGAACGACAAGAACCCCACCTCGGGAGGTGGGGTTCCTGCTGCCTCGGCCAGAGGCAATGTCTCGCTCTACAGAGACAAAGCCAGTCTACACGAGGAATGAGGAATATCGGAGGTGCACCGCGTCACTCGGCAGCACCAGCAGCGACCTCGCCAACCTCCTCGGTGACGGCCTCGCCGGCGTCACGCAGATCCTGCAGACGTTCGACGAAGGGGCTCGTGTCGGCTGCGGCCTCCTCGCGCAGCTGCTGCGCGAGAGCGGTGAGCTCCTCCTCCTGCGCACCGGCCATGGGCGCGAGGTCAGGCACGACGCAACCCTCCTCCAGCTCGAGGGGTTCGCCGAACTGGTCGCCGAGCTGCAGGAACACCGTGCCGGAGTCGGAGGCCGACATCACCCAGTAGGTCGCGTCGCCGGTGTAGTCGCTGGGGTGGGAGACGGGACCAGTCGCGATGCCGGTGACGCCGTGCCGGAGGAAGCTGTCCTCGACGAGGGCGTCCTCGGACACGTACGTCGCCGACCCCTCGCCGGCACCGAGGAGCCAGTGAGCCTCCTGCGCGACCTGCACCTCGCCGAGAGTCAGCATCGCCGCGGTGTCATGGCCGACGCCCAGAAGCGGGGAGAGCGCGACCGCGGAGCAAGTACCCGCCGCGAGGAGGCAGAGCCTGCCGAAGAAGGACGAGGCGACTGCGGAACCATCCTCATTGGCCCATGCGGCACGAAGCCTGCACAGAAGCGAACGGGAATCGGCGGTGGACGAGATGGACGGGGTGCCGGCAATGGCGGTCATAGTGACTCCTCTAGAGCGAGAGATGGCCACAGCTGCAGGGGCTTGGCTAGAACTCCTGCCGGTTCTGCTGTGGTGCTCCAAATGTATGGCCCCGGCGACCGAAAGGGAAGGGGTTGGACCAACTTTTCTCGACTTTCTTCTGCAGGTCGACGAGGCATGCTGATAAACCAGCATCGCACCGCCAGAATGACCCCTGCAGAACGCTCGAGAGAATCACGCGAGGCCTTGAGAACTGCGGGCTAGGCCTATCTGCCGGGGCGCGCCTCCGGCCCGCCCCTCCACGGGGAGTCGTCCAGGAGGAGAGGGCGAGCGCTTGATCTCCCTCGGGATCTCAGGGGTCAGGGGAGGGGGCGGGGCTCGCCGCAGGCGGCGCACTCGGGCATCAGCGCTGCCGATCGCAGGGGGTTGAAGTATGCCTCAACACCCATCACCACAGGTCAGATTCGGATCCCGGGGGGAGATCGGCCTGCCGTGTTGAAGTGAAGAAGATCCGCTTCAACACGCATCACTGCAGGTCAGAGTCCCTCTCTAGGCCAAATGTTGAAGTGTTGAAGTGATCTAGAGAGGTTCGTAGAGCAAATCTGCCGGAGGCCCGTGGTGGGGCCCCGATGCAGCATGTTCTACGGCGGGGTTCTGCCGAATCGCCTCAACCACCTCAACATTCAGCCCCGTTTCCCGTTCTGACCTGCGCTGATGCCTGTTGAAGTGCGCTCCGGCAACCTCAACACCGACCCGGTGGGTTCACCTCGACCCCTCCCCCTCCCCTGTCCGACCTGCGAGAACGCGACCGGAGGCCGTGTTGGAGCGCCGCTCAACAGGCAGCTCGACATCGCCACCGCGGCCAGCTCCCCCAGGGGTGTCAGAGGTCAGGGGAGGGGGACGCCAGGGTCCGGGGTCGCAGGGGTGTTGAAGTACGCCTCAACAACCATCACCGCAGGTCAGGGTCAGATTTCGGGGGAGATCAGCCTGCAGTGTTGAAGTGAGGAGGATCCACTTCAACACGCATCACTCCAGGTCAGAGGCCCTTATTAGACCGAGTGTTGAAGTGTTGAGGTGATCCAGAGAGGTTCATAGGGAACTTCCACCCCGAGGGCTGTAGCCGCTGCATGTTCTACGGCAGAATCCTGCCGAATCGCCTCAACACCTCAACAATCACTTCGGTTTCGTACTCTGACCTGGGCTGATGTCTGTTGAAGTGTGCCCTCGCAGCCTCAACACCGACACGTCGGGTTCGCGTTGACCCCCTCCCCTCCCCCTGTCTGACCTGGGAGAACGCGACCGGAGGCCGTGTTGGAGCGCCGCTCAACAAGCAGTTCGACATCACCACCGCGGCCAGCTCCGTCGCCGGCCGCGCGCCGCCTTCGCGGTCGCGGGTCCGGGCAACCTCGGCAGTCATGGCAGTAGTCATGCCAGTCATGCAGTCATGGCAGTTGCGTTTCATTACTGCCATGACTGCCCGTCCCTCGCTCTGCTGTCGGGCCGGTGGGATGCCGCTCGAGATGGCGGTGCGGCTACGCGCGGCTCGCGGCCGCGCGCGTAGGGCCCGGCAACCTCGGCTCGGAGGCTGCCCCCTCGCCTGGCTGACTTTGCGTGGGGCGGCCGGAGGCCGCGCCCGAAGGCCTTCTTGACCCCCGACTGCGCACCAGCGCCGCGTTCCCCTCGGCTCGAGTCCGGTCGCGTCTTGCCTGCGTCGTGATCACCGTGGGACCGCTCTGCCCGAGCGGCCGTTCGCCGTCAGTCACGATCGGCGCAGGTGAAGATGTTGCTTAAGCACCTTGCGAGACCTGAAGGAGCCATGTAAAATATACCCACTCCAGCAGATCCCACAGGGTCCGGGTACCCAAACCCGGCCAGCATCCCTGATAGTGGCCGGTGAATAGAGCCCAGACGAGGCCGGGAACCGGATGACTCCCCGCACCCTGAGGACTCTCCATGTCTGCTGATTCCACCCCTGATGCACCCCTGGCCGACGTCGGCCCGGTGCAGACCCTCCCGCGCTCGGTCGAGATGCTGCGCTCCGACGAGGGCGACCCGATCCTGACGATCGGCGAGGTCAGCCAGATCCGCGTACCGGGCCACCTCCCGGCGTTCGGCTCCGAGCCGACCATCCGCGACCACATCGCCCGCGGCGTCGTCCCCACCGAGCGGCTGGGCGGCCGTGGTGTCGGGATCCGCCGGTCTGACCTGTGGCGGCTCCACATCCCCGGCCGTCTCGTGCCCGCGTCCATGCAGGAGTACGTGGCTCCCCGGCAGAGCTCGCAGGACACCCGCGAGATCGCCGACGTGACCGCCCAGGTGATCCGGAGCTGGCCCACGATGGACGACCTGCACCGCGCAGCGCTGCGCGACCTCCTCGCCTCCTGAGGACAAAGAAGAACGCCGCCGGCTTAGCCGACGGCGCACTCCCCCAGTCTGAACCTCGCCGCTGAGCCTGCAACTCATTCGCGGCACCATCTCCTGAAAGGCCCTTTCATCGTGGCATACAGCGACGCCGAGAACAAGTACGAGCAGCCCATTTGGGATGACGATCTCGATGGCCCCGACACCGCCCCGCCGCTCGAGCTCGTCCCGCCGCCGGCGGAGGAGATCCCGCTCCCCGACTGGGCGGAAGCCGCGCTCGCGAGTGCCGAGCGCTGGCTCCAGCCGCGCATCACCTTCGCGACCCAGAGCGCGATCATCACGAACATTACGACGGCCGTCCTGCGTGGGGTCCCGAGGAGCGTCGTACTCGACACCGACTTCTCCAGCTTCGTCGTGCACATCACGAACAGGCTGCTGACGAAGCGGAACGATGAAATGCCGAAGGGTACGCCCACCGCCGGGAAGATGACCCTGCTGAAGTCCCTCACGCCCCGGCAGATCGCGAGGTTCATGAAGCATTTCAACCACGCCGTGCTCATCAACCCCGTCGATCTCACTCGCCCCCGCAAGACCGACTTGATCGCCGTCTACGTAGGGGACGGGCCGCGCGCGGGTACGTACGACACCGACGAAGACAGCATCGTCGAGGTGGCTCGGAAGCACTACAACGAGGACCTTTCGCCCTACGACGCAGAGTCCGTTCTGAAGCTCCTCAAGGGGTTCGCCGACCGCAAGCCGATCACGAGTCACCCCGACCTGATCGCTTTCAAGAACGGGATCTTCCACTACGGCAACACCGACTTGGACCTCGAGATCGAAGGTAAGCACTTCCATTTCGCCCCCAAGTCGCTGAACCCGTTCGCACCCGAGTTCATCTTCGTGACGAAGACTGAGGTGCGGTACCTGGATGTTCCGGAGCTCCCCGAGGTGCGGATCTTCGACAACGTCGCCACCGACGGGCCGAACGGATGGGAGGTGCGGGAGTGGATGGATGACCTCGGCGACTGGGAGGGTGGTGAGGGGATCACGGAACTTCTCTGGGAGGTCATCGGAGCGTCCCTTCGCCCGTTCGTCTCCTGGAAGAAGACGGCGTTCTTCATCTCCGAGAAGGGTAACAACGGCAAGGGCACCTTGTGCGCACTTATGCGCAACATACTCGGACCCGCCGCGCACGCCTCGATCTCGATCACCGACTTCGCCAAGGACTTCGCCCTCGAAAGCCTTCTGCGTACGCACGCCGTCATTGTCGACGAGAACGACGTGAATGCGTTCACGGAGAAGATGGCCGCTTTCAAGGCGGCCGTCACCGGCGACCACTTTCAGGTCAATGTCAAGTTCAAGGACATGATCAACTTCAAGTGGAAGGGGTTCATGGTGCAGTGTCTCAATGACATGCCGAAGGTGAGCGACAAGACCGGCTCTTTCTACCGCCGCCTCCTCTTCATCCCCTTCTCGAAGAGCTTCACGGGCAAGGAGAATACGTACATCAAGGACGACTACCTCGCGCGCCCGGAGGTCCTCGAGTACGTCGCCTGGTACGCGATGAACAAGGTCGGGGCCACGGCCCCTGGTGACTACTACCGGCTGAGCGAGCCCGTGGCGAGCCAGAAGTACCTCGCGGAGTACGTGGAGTTCAATGATCCCATCCAGCACTTCTGGGCCGAGAATCGGGACCTGTTCCGTTGGGACACGCTCCCCATTAAGGGATTCCTTTATCCGCTGTACAAGGAGTGGTTGGACAAGATGATTCCGGGAGGCAAGAAGGTGGGATACCCGAAGTTCCTGAAGGAGCTTCTGATGATCATCGAATACGACTCGGACTGGTGGGCTGAGATGGTTACCGATGGGGAAGGTAAGGAGCGGGTCAAGGTCGAGCGTCCGAGCGGTGTGACTGGCGTTCGCGAGTCCCTGATCGAGACCTATCGGATCCCGGAGTTCTGGGACGAGCGTCGGAGGCACTGGTCGACGTATTGGTGCAAGAACGACGGCCTGGCCGGGATCAAGCGGAAGGTGCCGGGCTCGGCGAAGCCACTGCCGGGCGACCTGCCCTGCGAGGACGACTGCACCTGCCGTGCCTGCAAGCTCCGGGACTACACCCCCGCCCCGGGGACCGGAGTCTGGGTCAACGCCGCCGAGGACGCCCCGGACGCGGCCTGACCGCAAACACCTGACCACCTGACCGCAGTACCCCAACACCCACCGAAGAACCCGACAGATAGGACATCCATCATGGCTCTCAACCGCAAGCTCACCCGCGAGGAGAAGGCGATCCGCGAGCAGCAGGCCGAGCTGCAGCGCCAGCTCGAGGCCCTGCAGGCCGAGAACAAGGCCGCGGAGGCAGCGCTCCAGGCCGCGGCGAAGGTCGCCGGGCTCAGCGCCTACCGCGTCGTCGACGCTCTGTACGACCTGCTCGAAGTCGATCCCGAGACCCCGACGAGCCGCATCACCGATCGCGGCACCGTCGCGGTGCCCGTCGACAAGAAGGAGGAGGAGCGCACCGAGCGCCTGCTGACCATGCTCGAGACGATCATCGAGGAGGCCGACCCCGCTTTGCTGGGCCGCCTGAAGACGGAGGACAAGGGGGGCGTCGAGATGCGCCACCTCGAGCGCGAGGAGCGCCGTGAGAAGCGCGAGAAGCGGGGGCGGGGTCGGACCGCCCCGACGCCCGTCCAGCCCGTCCAGAAGCCCCTGACGGCCCCTCAGAGCGACGACGAGGACGAGGAGGAGCCCGAGACGCCCCAGTGGGGTCAGCTCGCCTCCTGAGCCACTTCACGAAGAAGCCCCGCCGGATCGCTCCGACGGGGCTTCTTCATACCCTGGGTGCCCGCTCACGTGCGCAGCGGGCGACCCTCGGCCTTGGGGCAGGTGGGAGCGTGCTCGATCGGCTCCCCCGCGTACAGCGCGGCCATCTCGTCGCACTCGGGGCAGATCCGGTAACCGCCGGCGAACACCTCGTCGCCGTGGAGCGCAGGTCCGTTCCACATGGTCACATCGCCTGACCCTGGGACTGCAACTGGGGCTGACGAGCCCGCAGCTGCGCCTGCCGGCGCTGCATCGCCTGCAAGCGCTCCGTCGCCGACTGCCCCTGCGCCTGCGCCGCGGTGGCCCGCGCCGCCGCCGCCGGAGCCTGCCGCGGAGCACGGGAGGTCCGCTCGGCCGCCGGGGACTGCTGCTGCTTGCGCCGTGCAGCCGCCTCCGTCGCCGTCTGGTGCGCCCGCTGCACCTGAGCCTGCGACCGCGCCCTGCTCTCGGCCTGCGCCTGGCTCTGAGCGCGCGCACGCGCCTGTGCCTGGGCCTGGGTGCGCTGGGCCTGAGCACGCTGAGCCTGCGCCCGAGCCTGCTGCTGGCTCTGCGCCGTCCGATCCGAGGTCTGCGGCTGCCGGCGTTTGGCCGCCTCCGCCGCCTCGGCCTGACGCTTGCCCGCGTCCTGGGCCTGACCGGTCGGGGACGCCTGCTGCCCCTTGGTCGTCCTGGCCTCGGCCGCGTGCCGGGCCGCCTGCTCCCGACGCGCGACCATCCGCCGGCGCTGCCGGTCCTGCTGCGCCTTCCTGAACTCCGGGGAGTCCTCCCCGAACCGCTTCTTTGCCGCCTCCATGCCGTCGATGCGGATTGCCGACTGCACCTTCTGGACGTCCTTGGGGTTCACCGTCTGCTGTGCCATGCCTGACTCCTATCTCGTGGTGGGTACTGCTGGTGGGTACTGCTCAGAGCTCCATGCCGTGATCCTGGCTCGCCTCCCTCTCCCGGCTCTTCTGGTTGGCCCGTGCCAGCCGCTCATGGATCGACGGGGCGCGCCGCTCCTGGCGCGCCTCCTTCGCGATCTGTGCACGGTGGTTCTGGATGCGGATGCCCTGCAGCGTGTCGATGAGCGACCCGTCGCCCGCGGCGGCATTCAGCTCTCGCAGGACCTGACCGGTCGCGTCGTTCTTCGACATCGACGGGGCGGCGGTCGCGAGCTCCACGCGGCGAGTAGTGGCGAACCGCTTCAGCTCCTCCGGGTAGCGGAGCTTCGCCTCGGTCATCACCTCGTGGACACGCTGGTAGCGGGCCTCCTTCGCCACGCGCTCCTGCTCGGCCTGGCGGATCTGCTCCTGCTCGCGCTGCTGCGCCGCCAGTCGCTCCTGCTCGGCGGCCTCCGCGCGGACCCCCTCGAGCCGCGCGAGGAAGACGTCGGGCTTGCCCGGCTGCCAGTGCATTGCCCGCTGCGCGAAGTACGCCTCGTTCACGAGCTTCACCTCCGCGGCCGCCCGCCAGTACTCCTCGTCACCAGCCGGGTAGTCCTCGCGTGCGAAGTCCAGCGCCCGCTGATGAAGCACCGCGAGCTCGCTCGCGTACTCGCCGCGGTAGACGTCCAGCGGATCAGACGGCGCGGCCGGTGCGTCCTGCACCGACGCCTCAGTCTTCGCTCCCTCGAGAACCCACTGACGACGAAGTTTCGGCTCGAGCTCGAACGGCTCGTCCTCGAGCGACAGGTCCAGCGACTTCCGCTCGGGCTGAGCCTCGATGGTCTTCTGCTTGTCGTGCTCGCGTGCGATCGTCGCCTGCACGGCGCTGAGACCCTCGTCCCCTCGGACACGGGAGACGGCAGCGGTGAACTGCTCGAGCACGTCCGCGTCGTCCTCAGCGACCGCGTGGAGCAAGTTCGCGTACCGGCCGCGGGTGAGGCCGACGTAGAGCCCGGCCGCGTCGGTCTGGCCTGACAGCACCATGTGTGCGGTGTCGACGGTCATGCCCTGCGCGCCGTGCGCGGTGACCGCGAACGCGAGCTGGACGTTCTCGCGCACGTAGTTGGGGTCCAGCGTCCGGTGGTGACCCGACTCGACGTCCTTGACGATGACCGACCCGTTCTCCTGCACGGAGCGGACCTCCCAGACCTGACGGTTCGCGACGTCCATCTCCCGGTCGTTCAGTCGGGTCGCGACGCGCGCGCCCTTGGCGATCGGGTCACCGTCCCGGCCGCGCACGACGACGCTGGCGTCGATCGTCCTGTTGGCGACGAGCTCGTCGTAGACGGCGCGGTTGATGCGCTGGGCGACCGTGTTGGTTGACGCGACGGCGATCGAGTTCTCCCCGGCCGTCGTCTCGAGCGCGACCGTCTCGGCGACCCGGCCGATGACCTCGTCGACCTCGCCCGTGCGCACCTGACCGCGCTCCTGCAGCATCGCGACGAACGCGCCCGGCTCCTCCCGCTCGCGGAGCTTCAGCGACGCGTCGGCGTACTCGGTGTCGATCTGCGGGGTCGTGCTCGTGCCGTCGGCGATCCGGAACCGCTGGACGTTGGTGAGGTCGTGGTATGCCGAAGTCGCCGCCCACGCGTCACGCAGGTAGCCGCCGCGGCCGACGGCCGGCAGCTGCTTGGAGTCGCCGAGCAGGACGATGCTGCCGACGCCCTTGTCGTCCGCGTACCGGTGCAGCGCCCATGCCGTCTCCTTGTCGAGCATGCCGGCCTCGTCGACGACCAGGACGCTGTCCTTGTCCATGCGCCACTCGAACAACTGCGGCTTCCACTGCTCGGGGAGCGTCCAGCGCCCACGGTCATCGAACGACGCGCCCGCGGCGACCAGCAGGCCGTGCACGCTCGTCGCCTGCGCGCCGATGGACTTCCCCATCTCGAGCGCGCCGCGCTTGGTCGGCGAGACGGCGACCAGGCGACGGTCCTGCGCGATCAGCTCCTCGTTCGCCGCCTCGAGCATGGTGGTCTTGCCGCTGCCCGCAGCGCCCTCGACGACGACGAGCGCGTGGTTGCCGGTGATCGAGCGCGCCGCTGCTGCCTGGTCCTCGCTGAGCGAGAAGCTGCCCCTGTTCTCGGTCACGTACCCGTCACGTCCACCGCGCTGTCCGCGCTCCTGCAGACGACGCATCACCTCCCGATCGTTGGTGACCACGCGTCGGGTCGTGAAGCGCGTCCGCTTGGCATCGTTCTGCGGGTCGAGCCCGTCGAGCTCGAGCACCTCGCCGGTCGCCGCTTCGATCGCGGCGGACCGCACGGTGAGCGCGTCCTCGCCCAAGACGTACGTGTCGGCCACCCGACGGTCGATCGCCGCCAGCAGCTCCATCCGGGAGAACGCCGTGCTGTGCGCCTCGAGGTCCTTGATCGCCTCACGGGCGATCACCTCGGCGTCGATGGTCGCCGGGTCCTCCCGCATGACGGTGCGTGCCTCGTTCTGCTGAACGACCTCAGCCAGCCGCTGCGCCTTGTCCTCGAGCACGCCCGCCGCCGTCTTCGCCGTGGCCTTCTTCTCCGGACGGTCCGTCGCCCACCCGAGCTGATCCCACTTGCGCACCTGCGCGGCGCTCGGCTCCTTGCCCGGGTTCTCCGACCGCCATGACGCCTCGGCCGCCTCCTTGTGCGCGGCGACCTGGTCGCGACGCGAGGAGAACTCGTCCACCAGCGGCTCGAACTCGGCGATCTTGCCGCCGCCAACGCCGGGCTCCCACGTGTAGCCCTCCTCCGCGATGACGCGACGCAACTCCGGATCCGTCGACATCGCGAGGTCCGCCGCTGCCGACATCCGACCCGCCGCGGCGTAGACCATCGCCCCGTCGACGGCCTTCCACTCGAGGCCCTTGCGGGTCTCAACCTCCACCCTCGGCAGCAGCTGCACATGACGGTGATAGTGCGGGTCTCCCCCACGCGAGCTCGTGTGCTGAACGTGCGTCGCCTCGACGCGAGAAGCGCGCACCGCGACCTGCGGGCCACGAGTCTTCATGACCGCACGCCCTGCCGCGTGCACCGCGAACGCCTCGACCGACGCGGTCGTCGCACGGTCCATCGCGGCCTCGAGCGCCTCACCGATCCGGGGGTTCGCAGCTGCCGCGAGCGACAGCGACTTCGAGGACGAGACGAGCACCTCGTGGTACACCGGCGACTTGCGCTGACCTCCGCGCTGTTGACCGCGCACGGGCGAGTTGGCATCGAACGGGTCGCGGTGCTCCATCCAGCGACGGAACTGCTCGCCGTCGATCTCGCGGGCCGACGCCTTGCCGTTCTCCACCGCGATGTGGGTGACGGGGAGGTCCTTGCCCTCGCGGAGGTACGTCTCGCGGAGGTAGTTCTCCGCGGCCTGTGCCGTCCCTCGGAAGGTGACAACTCCGCCCCTGCTCATCTGCCTGCTCCGTCTCTGTCCGGGAAGTCCGGACACGCCGGACGGGGGTCATTTCAGCAAGGTGAATATGACCGCCCCGGAGGACGAGCATGCGCGAGAAATCTGGCAGGAGAACCCGCAGGTGTAGCGGTCTCAATTGTACGCCGCTGGCGTCTGGCCCCGCAAGGGGCCGCTAACTCGCGCAGCGAGTTAGATTGCGTGCCTCTGATTCTCCCTTGCCGTGTGTGCACGCCTCCAGTCGGCATGTGTGCACATGATCGGGTGGGGGCGTGCACACACTCAACGTCGACGCATCAGCCCCTCGCGCGTGCGCGGGTCGACGGTGGTGAAGTCATCCGCCCTCGGGGTCATCAGCCCACCGGGAGGTCGTGGTCAGTCCTGTGGGAACGGCCGGTCTCATCGGTGTCCGGTGCCGTTGCCGCTGCGGTGGTGGGAGTTCGGTCGTGAGGTCGGAACGCCGGGGCCGTCTCGTGGTCCGCGGTGGCGTCCGGGGGGCGACTGCGTCCATGCACCGTCGGCGCTCACAGCGCCGGGCGCAGCGGAAAAAATAGAGAGCCCCGACCGTGATGGTCGGGGCTCCCCGTTGGTAGTTGGCGGTCATGCGGCGCTGGGGACGTTCCCCTCGGCAGTCGTGGGCAGACGGTCCATCGCGGAATCGACCAGCTCGGTCCTCGTCCAGACGGTGGTGTCCGCGAACACCGCCGCCAGCCGGGGCACACCCGAGTGCTCACGCTGCAGCTGGCCCAGCAGCCGGTCGTAGTTCGTGCACTCGTGCCACAGCACACGACGGCACCAGTCCTTGACGAGCTCGGGCTCCATCGCCTGCAGCTGGACCGCCGGCGAACCCTTCGCCGCCGTGTAGTAGTCGATGCGCTGCTGCGCCCGCTCCACGAGTGCCGACCAGTCCGCAGGCGGATCGATCATCTGGAGCTGCTGCCTCAGCTCCACGGCGGCGCACATGGCATCACACCCCGGCTGAGTATCAACCGCGCGACGATGGATCTCATCCATCCCAGCGCCGTACCTGCGGCCGAGCTCTGCCTCTTCGACGCGGACCACCCTGTACCAGTTCACGACACTGCCCCCGGAGGCGTTGAGCGGGACCACCGCGTCCGGATCGCCGATGCACAGCAGGATGACCGCTGGCGTCCAGCCGCGATCGACGAGCTGCTCGGTCGACAGGAACACGGGCTTGCCGCTGGCGGCGCGCGCGGCGTCGTGCTGCCAGAGCTCCGTCGTCTCGATCGTCTTCACGGTCGCAAGGTCATACTCGTAGTCCGTGGACGTCAGGTGCGCGCGGCGCAGCTCGCTGGTCCAGCCACGCGCGTAGAGCTCGCGGGCGGTGATGTTCCGGACGGGTGCCGTCGTGGTGCTCATGGTGTTCTCCTGGCCGAGGTCTGGATGGTCCGGTGGTCGGACGTCCGAGGGAGTCTGTCAAGGAGGCACCCGGGCCGGCTCTGCCGGCCCTCGCCCGGAGGGCGAGTGCCGACCTGCCGCTCCGACAGTCAACAACGAGAAGCGCCCCGACCGTGGTGGCCGGGGCGCTTCCCTGTGCTCAGCTGCGGGCGGTGCCGCTCACGCTGCGGCGCGGCTGAGCATGCGCTCGTAGTCCACGAGCTTCACGAGCATGCCGGGCATCCCGCGCACAATCAGCCGGGCCTCGTCCATGGAGCGCGGCAGCAGCTCCGCTCCCGTCATCGAGGTCGTCTGGTCGGAGGAGAAGTTCTCCTGCCCACCGGAGCCGATCGAGGACACCTTGCGCTCGGTCGGCGGCACCGTCCACGCTGCCTGGTCGATGATCTCCCTCTCGATCGCGCCGACACCCACCAGAATCGAGGGGAAGATGTTCAAGAGCACCTTGGCGTCCTTGTCACCGAACCGCTTCTCGAACTGCGACGAGTGCTGCGCCGCCACCAGGAAGTGCATGCCGTAGCTGCGCATCACGCCGATGTACTGGTCGAGGTTGGGCAGCGGGCAGATCTGCGGGCACTCGTCGATGACCATCTGGATCTTGGGCAGCCGCTTGGTGATGGCGTGCTGCTTCCAGTGCCGCACCAGGGACTCGATCACCGACGCTGCCGCGCTCGCGCCACCGCCGTCGTCCGGGGAGACGAGATACAGCGTCGAGCCCGGCTGCTCGAGCAGGTCGGGGCTGAACGGCACGTCGCCCGCCTTCCCGCGGACGGTGCGCTTCTTCCAGTTGCCGAGCGCCACGCGGAGGTTGATGCCGATCGAGTCGCGCTGGCGGGGGTCGAGCATCCTGCTGCGGACGATGTCGTCCGCATGCACGGAGCCCATGAGCTCGGACCGCCGCGCCGCGGTGGTCCAGCTCGGCGTCAGCAGGTCACCCTCGGCGTCATCACCCCCGTCATCGCCGGTGTCCAGTGCCGCACGCATCACCCACTCGATGCCGCCGCCCCAGACGGACTCTCCCGTCGCGGGGTCCGGGTAGAAACCGCCTGCCTGCACGAGACAGGCGAGCGTCCCGAGCGCGAGCTGCATCCAGAAGGCGCTGTCGCCGCCGCCACCGCCACCACCGCCCATGCCGAGCGTGCCGAGCTTCGTCAGCAGCTCCGCAAGCCCGAGCGCGGAGTCGTCGTTGGACCCATCCTCATCCCATGTGAGGAGCGCGCACGGGTCGCTGCTCAGGCGGGTCACGTCGCTCGGCAGCTTGTCCCAGTCCGCCTGGCCGGTGAGGTCCATGACGTACATCGGACCGCCCTTGGTCGCGCGCATCCGCGCGGACATCTCGGCGAGGTCGCTCTTGGCGCTAACGGCGACGACGCTGTCCTTCCACAGGAGGATGCTCGGCACCAGCACCCGGCGGCTCTTGCCGACGCCGGAGCCAGCGAGCACGAGCGTGTGCACACCGCCTTCGGCGAGGCCGGTGGTCTGCCCCGTCGCGTCCATCGCGAACCCCACGTAGGGCCGCCCCTCCTCGGGTGCCCCACCCGTCTGCTTGCGGCTGCCCCACCGACTGCGCTTGGTCTGATCGGTCATGGTCGGTCTCCTTCGTGTGTAGTGCTCCTGCGGGCCTCGTGCCCGGGGAGCGGATCTCATCTCCTGCTGGCGGCTCTGCCTCAGCAGTGCCTGTGTAGGGTGCGTCGCGCTCGTCGTGCGGGTCGGTCAGCTGGCGGCTCCCTCCCTGGTGCTGCGCTCGGTCGTCACATCTCCTCCTGACTGCTCGTGCTGCCGCGTGGTCTACCTGCTCCCGGTCGCGCCCCTCCGTGGCGGGTGTCGGGGATCTGCTCGGCGATGCGCCGAGCGAGGTCCTTGTCCTTCCTCGCGGCGGCGATCGCGCCGCGCACCCATGCGACGGCGCTGATGCGCACCGGCTGTCCACGGGCCTTGGCGCGTGTCTTCTCCGCGCCGCGGAGCAGCTGCGAGAGCTGTCGGGAGTCGTCGTCCGGGATGTTCACCTTCATGCCAGAGATTCTAGCGGGCCCTCTTGATTTAATTCAAGTGGGTCCGCTAGAATGGGGGCATCCGGAGCTCCACGAGAGCTCATAGGCCGACCATCCGCGGCGGCCACCACCGTACGAAGTGCCGCGCCCGCCCCCGGGCGCGCCTCGTTCTGTCGGCTCTGTCGCCGGGCACTCGCCCGCGCACTGGACTCTGGATAGGAGAACCCGCCATGTGGCGTCTGGTCTTCGGCGCGATCATCCTGGTGATCGCCTGCCTGACGGTCTTCTTCATCGGCTACGTCGCCGGTACGACCGCCTCGCCGCTCGCAGCTGCGGGCGCGATCCCGCTCAGCGCGGTCGTGGGGGTCGGCCATGCCTGAGCCGATGTACGAGGCCGAGCGCGCCGCGTGGATCAAGGGCCGGCGCTGGTGGGACCGTCACGCCGCGATGCGCCGTGCGGACCTGCTCGCCCGTGCCGCTCGCAAGCGCGAGCGCGCGGCGACCGGCGTCGGCGACTCCGCGCTGCACGAGGAGATCACCAAGGGACGCTTCTCCCAGTGGACCCACCACGACGACTCCAAGACGTCGGCCCTCGGCGCGATCGCCTACGTGCTGCTGTTCTGCTACGCCCTGCCGCTCACTGTCGGCATTGCATGGGCGGTCAGCCACGTCGTTTACCAGGTGTGGCGGACGGTCCTGCGTCCCCACGTCTCGCGCCCCTGGCCGCCGCTACTGCTCGCCGCCGTGATCGCCGCCGCCGCCGTGATGGGTCGCCGGCTCGGACTGGACCTGATCCTCATCCACCCCCTCGCTGCCGTGTACGAGGAGGCGAGCGGCGGGATGCTCGCTCCCGCGGCGCTCTCGCGCTGGTACGCAGCCGGCACCATCTCCTTCCTCGAGATCCAGCTGGTCCTCGGTCTTCTGTGGAGCGTGTACCGCGCTTGGTCGTGGGGATGGGTCGCGCCGACCGTCCGCCGCGCGACAGCGGCCGCCGCGTCCCGCGACGGCAGAGCGGTCGACCCCTCGGTGCGGATCCTCGGCGGTGCCGCGGCAACCGCGCCGGTCGTGGCGAGCACGACCAAGGAGCCCGAGCTCGAGGACGCGGCCTTCCAGATCCTCCCGGACCTGTCGGACGTGCCCGACGACCCGGAGAGCGACGCCCCTGACGTCGATGCGAGCGAGCCGGAGGTCGAGTTCGACAGTGACGAGCCGGAGGCCGACGATCCCGAGCCCGCTTTCGACGACGAGCCCTTCGACATCGACGACATCGACATCGAGGCCGTCGCGCAGATCATCCCCACCGTCACCACCACCGAGAAGGAGCTGTCATGACCACCCAGCCCGACATCCACATCCACAACACGAACTTCGACTCAGGGGCCCACATCTGGCGGGTCCTCGCGACCTTCCTCGCGATCGGATCGCTCGTCTCGCTCGCCTACGGCCTCACCCAGTGGGGGCTGCTCGAGATCGCCGCCACCGGCACCTCGGCGGTCCTCGCCATGCTCTTCCAGCTCATGATCCGCAACGGCTTCATCGTGCTCGGCGGCGAGCCGAGCGAGGACTCGCGCATCCAGGAGGGTCGCAACGCTCTCAAGGCAATCGCCGGGATGATCCAGGCCTACATCGACCACAGCTCTCTGCTGCGCCTGGTGCTCATCTCCATCGGCTACGGCGTCGCGTTCGTGCTCCTGCGTCAGACGGTCACCTGGGCGCTGACCATCTTCACGAACATCTGGATGGCGCTGGCCGCCGGTGGCGTGGTCGCTGCGTTCATCTGCTTCCCGACGCTGTTCGCCGGACTCCTGCGGGCCGTCCGGACGCGTACGGCCCGTCCGGCTCCTGTCGCGCCGGCGGCCCCCGTGGAGCCCGCCGCTCCGTCGGCGGGCCCTGGGCAGACAGCCTGACGAGCACACCGGACCAACCCCATCTCACCGAAAGGACTTCACCACCATGACGATCACGAGGGAGCTCATCAGCCTGCTCGCCCTCGGCACCATCGGCCTCGCCGGTTGCAGCTACGCCGGAGCAGAGGCAGACCGCGAGGCCGCGGCACAGCCGGCCCCGACACAGCCCGTCGCGCAGCAGCCGGCCGAGCAGCCGGCACCCGCCCCGGCACCGACCGACACAGCGACCGAGCCCACCGCAGCGCCTGCGCCGAGCGACGGCGGGGGCGAGGTCACCCAGCCGAGCGACGAGGGTGGTGAGGTCGCGCTGCCCAGCGACGGCGGCGGCGCTCTGCCGGCACCGACCGGCATCCCGCTCGTGGACACCTCGGAGGGCACGGTGACCTACCTCCGGGCGATCCAGAACTTCTCGCCCACCATCGAGTCGTGGCAGATCACGGACGGCCAGCTGCACTACATCTCCTACACCTGCATCGGCACGGTGGACTTCGAGGCGTACGCAAGCGTGCAGTCCGAGGGCAACGGTTATACGACGGTCCGGTGGGAGGGCAATGCCCCCGGCTTCGATCAGAGCGGTGAGGAGTCGATGCTGATCGATGAGACCACCCTGGGGTCCGCGGACGGGTTCGACGACGACGGGCCGGCGAACACCCACCATCAGGCCGAGCTCGGCGAGTTCGGTCGCATGTGCTCGGGCGCAGGGAAGGCCCTCGCTGGGTTCGTGCTCTGAAGTGCCGGAGGGGTGGGGTCACCTACTGCAGGTCACCCCACCCCTTCTTCCTGTCCGTCAGTGCCCATCAGGGTGTACCTGAGTGGACAGCAGGTGCTGGGGCGAGCCCAGCCGTCAATCACGGTCCGCTGAACAGCAGTTGGACACAGTCGTAGAGAGGGTCAAGAGATGGATGGACAGGTCAGACGCGGGCCGACGCACCCCAAAGGGCAGATCGTCGGGTATGTCCGAGTCAGTGCGATGGACCAGAACGAGGCGCGTCAGGTGCACGCTCTCGGGGAGGTCGACCGGCTGTACACCGAGAAGATCAGCGGCAAGGACGTCACTGGACGACCAGCGCTCACCGAGCTGCTCACCTACGTCCGCGAAGGCGACGTGGTGCGGGTGAAGTCGCCCGACCGGCTCTCCCGATCCACCACCGACCTGCTCGCGCTCATCCGGCAGCTGCGTGATCGCGGGGCCGCGGTGGAGTTCGTGGACAACCCGTCGCTGAACACCGACAGCCCGCAGGGCGAGTTCATGCTGACGATCCTGGCCGCGGTCGCGCAGCTCGAGCGGGCCACGATCCGCGAGCGTCAGGCCGAGGGGATCGCGCTGGCGAAGGAGCGCGGCGTCTACGAGCGTGCACCGCGAATGGACTCCGATCAGATCGCCTTCGCGCGCGAGCGCATCGCTGCAGGGGCTTCCAAGGCGGCGATCGCGCGACAGCTCGGAGTCAGCAGGCAGACGTTGTACACGGCCCTTGCTGGCCGTGGTGCGTACAGCTCCTGATCGTTCCAGAGCCGCACACCGCCAGACGCCGGTGCCGTAGGCGTGACGCGCTCCCTTCGGAGGGGCGAATCGTCGCAACGACGAGCACAGCAATTTCGACGCCGCCGACTACATCCACACTCCGGAGGATGTTGACGCTCTGCTGCGCACTGCCCTCGAGGACGCGCACACCGACCCCAACGCAGTCCACGAGGCCATCGGGATCATCGAGAGATCTGGCCACCCGCTCCCGTCATGGTGGACCGAAGCGCGCTAGTTCAGCCCTACTCGAGCCGGGGACGAGGGTGCTGACCACCACGGTCGCTCGCGCGCAGTGCCGCCTCCCAGACAGATGGATCCACGAGCACCGCACGCTCGTCGTCCGTAAGCTCGTCGCCGAGGGGCTCGTCCACGGGGTCAGGGGCTTCCGGGTCGCGTCGTCGCATGCCGAGATCATCGCACGACGGAGCCGCCGGCTGCGCTACTTCGACCGCGGGGACCGTTGCTCCACGTATCGCTCCGCATCGACAACCTGCAGAACGATGCCGTGCTCGGGGCACTCGACGCTCGCGCGCATCATCGAGAAACCCCGCAGCGGTTCGCGATGCTCCTCACCGAGCACTTGGATAAGCTGCTCGATCGGGTATCCGGACTCGCAGTCCGGATCCGGCAGACCATGGCCGGCAACGCTCGAGACCATCGCTGAGGTCTCGGCGTACCGCGCGGCGATGTACTGCTCGAGCGCCTCAAGCGAAACCCGCCACTGCCCCCTGCCGCCGACCTTGATCGCGCGCAAATCGCCCGATCGGACAAGGGCGAGAGCCTGTTGATACGAGATCGACAGCTCCGCCTGCACGTGCTCGAGCGGCACGAAGCGCGGGAGGTGCACAGGGCTGGTCATGAGTCGAGGGTAGGCCAGCGAGGGCTGTCTGGGCGTCGATGTTCACAGCGCCTGCGGTGCAGTCAGTGTCATCGTCGCTGAAGTGGGATGACCTTTTCAAACCCATCAGCGATTAGGGACAGCTCGAGCTCAAGAGCGGGTTCATCGAGGAACCACACGAAGGTTCCCTCCGCGATGTCCTTGAGTCGCCGCTTGGCTGGTGACGCATTGCGCGAAGCGAAAGCCGTAAGAAAGCGACATGAGTCTGGATTGATGCGCTGATCAGCAGCCCATTCGAGGAGCTCGGCCTTCCGTCTCTCATGAATGGGCCCGTCACTGTTGACCGCCTCGACGATCCAAAACTCGGCAGGCTTGGTCCCGAGATCCACGAGGACCGCATCCGGGAGCAGGCTCGCGGCATCGATCTGCACTCCGAGTACAGTCAGGGTCCGCTGGTCACCGACGTAGACCTTGTCTCCCGGCTCGCTGACGGTGAGCACGACGGGATCGATCAGCTTCCGGGGAGCCCACTCCTCGATCACGCCTTTGAGGATCTCGGACGACTGCCCGTGCTCGAGTGTGCGCTGCTGCCCGTCAGGCAAAGTGACCGTGACTGCATACTCTGACGAGGCAGACTCACGTCCGCGGTGGGCACGGAGCCGGGCACCCGCGTCGAGATACTCGTCAGTCCAGCGGCTGATCGCCTCGGTAAGTTCATCGCCCTCGAGGGTCGGATCGAAGAGATCGGCGAAGTGGGCCTCGATTGCCCACCTTGGGAGGTTGCTGGTCGTGCTGAGGCCCGCGCGCTGCCGCATCACGTTGAGGCCAAGCCACTCCTTGAAGACGTCATCGCGCAGCGTTTCTCGGCTATTCTCGCGATATCGCGGAGCGATATCGATATCCCACGTGGCCAGAAGCTCCTCATATGCCTTCCGTCCACGGAGTGCCGCCTTTCGCCATTCGACGCGGTCGGACTCCTCGGTGCGATCATCGAGCATGTTCTGCTGCTGCCAGAGAATGGTCGTGGGTCGTGCCCAGACCGGCGGATCCTCGTCGAGAGGAGCGACTGCGTCCATGTAGATCAGGCTCGCCACTGCCCAGGAGGCGATCGGGCTCGAGAGGGTGGTGTCGAAGGCTGTACGGGGGAAGATCCAGCCGAGGCGCTCCTCAGCGAGTTCCGGATCGATCACGGGCCTCACAGGCGACCTCCAAGCCGGTACTCCTTGCTCACGGCGACGCTCAACTCCTGATCGTCCAGCCGTTCCCACGAAGCAAGTGTTTCAGCTGACGGCAGGGGTAGCGCGGACAGCTCGAAGGCCGAAAGTGCCACCGACCCCGAAATGCAGCGAGCGACCGCGTCCAGCGCTGAGCTCTGCAACAGGCGGCTCAGAAGACTCATGGATAGGGCTGGCTCTGCCGAGGTCGGTCGCAGGACGTTGACGTGGTTCTCGATCACCACGGACCCGCCGAGGTGCTCGAGGTGCTCGGCGGTGAGGTGCACGCTGGTCAGTCGACGAGTCTGCTCAGGGGCCGTGGTCCGCTGGACGAGAACGGCCGGTTCGGAGAGGAGCATCGTGCGGCGGTCCCGATCAGACCGCACCACGAAGAACCGCATCGCACCGCGCCGGGCGTCGGTGTGCAACCTGCCGCCGTCGAAGTCGGCTGACCAGATGACGGGGACACCGGAGCTGTCGTTGAGGTCGGCGAGCCTGCGATTCCAGACGAGGGGGCCTGTAGACACGCGCCAACCGGCGCTGCTCAGGGTGAGGGGCATCTGCGAAGCGGCAGCCGACACAGCAGCGATGTCGGTCCGGCGAGGAATGATCCATGGTTCGGACCCGCGCGGTGACGGCACCTTCGCGACCTTCGAGACACCCTCGTCGTTCAGAGTCGAGATGCTCGCCTGTCGTATGCGCGCCATCGTGAACGTCGCGAGGCAGGTCTCCTGCAAGACGGTCGAGAACACCCCGGAGCGCTTCTCTACGAACCCGAGCTCCCGCAGCCGCAGAGTCGACGAAAAGTGCTCCCGGAGGGGCGAGAAGTAGCGTCCAGCGAGGAAGGATGTGGGCACGAGGGCACCGAGGACACCCTGTTCATCAAGTCCTTCCGCACCGGCGGCCATGAACAATCCGTAGATGTTGGCGTGGCCGTAGACGACATGGGAGAACCGCTCCCTCTCCTGGTCGGAGAGCTTCACACGACCGTAAGGCGGGTTCATAACAACGGCGCGTGCGCTCCGCGTGGCGGGCGCGAGGCCGTCACCGACGTGGCAGAGCGCCGGTAGCGGTCGGCGGTCCTTCTCCGGGATGCGGGCAAGGGTGGGAAGCATCTCGGCCGCGAGGACGAGGTTCGCGACCCACACAGCGGCCGGGTCGTTGTCGATGCCCTCGAGCAGGTTCGGCAGACCCGCCAGCACCAGGCGTGGGTTGACGCCGGCACTCGCTCGCAGGTGCTCCCGCAGGGCAGGGAGCAGCAGTGCCCCTCCCCCGCAGGCAGGATCCCGCACAAGACCCGGCAAGGTCTTGGCCGCTGCGCCCCCTCGTCCGAGGGCCTCGCGCACCTGCGACCAGAGCGGCAGGGAAAGCTCCGCGGGGGTGTAGTGCCGACCGTGGCGCGCGCGTGTTGCGGCACTGAGTGACTCGACGTAAGCCTGCCCGACCTCTTCGCCGGTCAGCGCACCCCACTCCTCCTCAAGCTGCGGGAGCTCTGACATGGAGAAGGGCGGCTCGGCCGATACAGCCTGAGTGACGTCCAGCCATACTCCGTCAAGGCCGGCCGCATCAGCTCTGGCAGTCCACCAGGACGGAAGCGCTGCGAGGACAGCAGAGGCCGTGGGGGAAAGCTCCGCGGAAGCCTCCGCGGAGCTGATATGCCGTCGCGAACCCCGCGCACCGAGCGGGCGGTCCTCGATCAGAGCGGTCTGTAGAGCCATGCCCCCACTCTATTGAATGACGCTGACCCGCGGACCCAGTTGACCGATTCTGGTGGCGCAAATCGCCTGGTCAGACAGGCAGACGGAATGGTCGATAGTGCGTGAAACCGGCGCGCCCCTCATCAGGATCGCTCGAGGGTCGCTCTGCCGCGCACTGCGCGTGGTTCAGCACGGCTGACTCACCGTCACTCAAGAAACCCCGTCGGGTCCAACGGGCGCAGAAGTGCGTCGATGTCGGCGCGCGCGACGCGCGGAGTGCGGCGACGAGCTCCCTTGGGGGCGACGTCGTAGGCCTGCAAGGTGCCGTCGTTGATGCGGCGGTAGATCGTCGCGACGCTGACGCCCAAGTACTTGGCGGCAGCGGGGATCGGCAGGTAGGCGGGTTCGATGACGGGTGCGCTCACGGTATCTCCAGCGGTAACGACCCGTCGTCGCATGCGGGTGCTACCGAAGCCGATCGGAGCTCCGGCCCGGCGACCATCGCCTCAGGCTGCGTACAGCGAGCCCGCTCCGTCGCGCGGGCCAGTGGCGATCTGGTCGCCAGACACCCGATCTCGCGGTGCCCCAGGATTGGTCAGCATCATGCAGGAGATTTCTGCGCTAGACCGCCCATAGGCAGTCACCGACTGGCTCAATAATATCAGAAGCCAGCATTGCCGGACAACGGAAGCCAACAGATCACGCAGGGTCGGATTCAGACTTTTCGTCGCCTTCACGAATCCGTTCGTCCAGCCGCCTTGCGCGTTCGCGGTCACGGGCGTCGCTGGCCACCTGGTAGCCCATCGCCATGGTCACGGTGGTGTGCCCGAGTAGCCGCATCAGCTCGGCTGTGGTCGCCCCGCCTTGCGCAGCAAGAGTCGCTGCTGAGCGACGCAGGTCATGGACGGTCAAATCAGGCTTGCCGATCGCCTCGAGCCCCTTGCGATGGGCGCGACGCAGAAGCGCCTCACCCATCGGCTTCGATGGGTCATTGATGGCGGGAAACACGAGCGAATCTGGCGTCTTGAGCGACGTCTTCGCAAGGTGTTCACGCAGCGGCTCGACCATCATCTGCGGCATGGACACCGTCCGCAGAGCCGCTGCTGTCTTCGGGGCGTCGATCCTCCAGTCGAAGCTGTGGTCGTCGACCCGCACGCGGCTGACGGCCTGCTCGATGCGCAGCTCTCCGGTCTTCAGGTCGACGTCCCGGCGTCGCAGGCCCCGTACTTCCCCAGAGCGCAGTCCGCACCACAGGCTCGTCATCAGCGCCAGTCGGTACTGCGGGGGCACAGCTTGGATGTACTTCTTGCCCTCCTCAACCGTCACTGCGTCGCCGCGCTTCTTGGGCTCCGGCTTGCCGGCACCGCGGACCCGGCACGGATTACGGTCGATGATCTCGTCCTCCACCGCCTCAGCCATCACTGACTTCAGCAGGTCATAGCAGCGACCGTCCTGGGTGGGCGTGCTGCCGAGCGAGTCCCACCACTCCGTCACAGCGGCCGCCGTCAGCTCGGTCAGCGCCACGCCGCCCAGCGCATCCTGACCACGGTTCTTCCAATCCTTGCGGTACAGATCGGCAGTGGTCTGCGTGATCGGCCGGCGCGTGCGCCTCATCCGGCGCTGGATCACAGTCTCGACGTACTCCCCCACCGTTACGCCCGCACTCTCCTGCTGCAGAAGGCGACGCTCTGGCGGGCTCCAAGCCCCCGAGGAGATCAGCTGGTCCTCGCTCGCGAGCCAGGCCTCCGCGTAGGCCTTCTTCGCGAAGGTGCGCGGAGCCTTGTGCACCGCGAAGTCAGGCCCGGTGTACCGTGCCTGGAACCGTCCTGAGGACAGCTTCCGGATGCTGCCGAACGCTCGCTTACCAGCCATGTCGATCCTCTCGTCAGCAGGAGGCCAGCGCGTGCCAGATACGTGCCAGATGGATCGGGCCGTGCCAGATCCCTGCCAGATTAAAGCAGGTCAGAGCGGTGCCGTGAGTGCTATTGCGAAGCTCGTCTGGCACGGAAAAAGGGCCGCCAACCAAGTGTTTCACCTGGTCAGCGGCCCTTTCTGGCCGGCGGAGACGAGAGGATTTGAACCTCCGAGGCGATTTTGGTCGCCTACTCCCTTAGCAGGGGAGCGCATTCGGCCGCTCTGCCACGTCTCCTGGCGCCGGACCTGGACCCGGCACGCCGATACAGCATACGGGAGCGGGCGGAGTGCTCCAAAGCGAGAGCGCGCAGATCACGTCACACCTTCGCCGCCGGGTTCAGAGGGCGAGCTTCTCCTGCAGCAGTGCGATGTGCTTCGGGGTGCCCACGCGATACTTCACGAAGGTCAGCACCCCCTCGGCGTCGAGCGCGAAGGTCGAGCGGATCGTGCCCTGGACCAGCTTGCCGTACATGTTCTTCTCGCCCCAGGCACCGTAGGCCTCCATCACCTGATGGGACTCGTCGGAGGCGAGCGTGTAGGGCAGCTCCTGCTCGGCGACGAATCGATCCAGCTCGGTGATCGGGTCCGGGGAGATGCCGATCACCCGGTAGCCGGCGTCGAGGAACATCTGGTGGTGGTCGCGCAGGTCGCAGGCCTGCTTCGTGCACAGGGAGGTGTTCGCCGCGGGATAGAACCACAGCAGCGCCGGGGCGCCGCGCAGCGCGGCGAGGTCCACCCGTCCGCCGCCGGCGGTGGGCAGGTCGAGGGCGGGAGCGGTGTCGCCGACGGCGAGCTTCACGGGGGCGGAGGGCATGGGACTCCTGAGCAGCGGTGGAGGGACGGTCCTCCAGCCTAGCGGCGTCCCCGCCGGCGGCCGAGATAGGTCTCGCGGAAGCGCCGCTCGGCGTGGCGGTCGCCGAGCAGGAGCAGCTCGCCGGGGACGGAGGGGATGGACTCGGTGTCGTAGCCCAGCGTGCCGTCCTCGTCGAGCACGGCCACGATGTGGCATCCGGTGCGGCGATGCACCTCGTCGTCGCTGAGCGCGCGGCGCACCAGGGAGGAGGGCCGCGGCACCAGGAACAGCTCGTTGCCCTCGGCGACCAGGACGCGGCGGCTGAGTCCGGCGTGGTTCCACAGGTCTGTCGCGCCGATGGTCGCGTAGGAGAGCACCGCATCCGCGCCGGCGCGATAGAGGGTCGCGACGTTGCGCTCGTAGGTGGCGCGGGAGACCACCTGGAGCTCGGGGCGCAGGCGACGGCAGAACAGGGTGAGGTAGACGTTGAGATCGTCGTCCCGGGGCGTGATCAGCACGGCCGAGGCCTGTTCGAGGCCGGCGCGACGCAGGATCCGCTGATCGGCGGCATCCCCTTGGACCACCGCATAGCTCGCGGTCCCCTCGAGCACGGAGTAGGAGGTCTCGACCCTGCCGGGCAGCATCTCGACGATGGTGCTCGGCACCCCTTCGTCGCTCAGCGCCCGGGAGACGGCGCGTCCCACGCGACCGCCGCCGAGGATCACGACGGGCTCCTCGGACGGCGCCCGGCACTTGAACTGCGCGTCGAACTGCGCGAGATCCTCCGTCCTTCCGGCGAGCACCAGCACCGTCGCATCGGAGATCCGCAGTTCGGGCGTCATCGCACGCAGCCGGCCCTTGCGCAGGATCGCCAGGATCCGCACCTTGGAGCGCAGCCGGGCCCGGGCCTCACCCAGGGTGAGCCCCACCAGGGTGGTGCCCCGAGCCGCGGCCTCGGCGATGATGGTGGTCCCGAAGTTGCCGATGGCGTGGAAGCGGCCGGTGGAGCCGAGCACCCGCGAGGCCATCTCCCGGCCGAGAACGGCCCCCAGCTCGAGCACGTGGTCGGCACCGGCGAGGTCCAGCACGTCCACGGAGACGGGCTTGGAGGCGGTGACGGCGATCGGCACCTGGGCCGCGGCCTGGCGAACGGTGAAGGCGACGTTCGTGTTCGCGGTGTCCGAGAGGGTGGAGATGACCAGACGCGCGCGGGAGGCCCCCGCGTTGCGATAGGTCGCGGCGGAGTCCAGGGGGCCCACGATCACCTGCCGCCCCTGGTCGTGCAGCTCCCGGGCACGCACGACGTCCTCGAGAACCGCCACGGCGGGGATGCGGGAGCGTTCGGCACGCGCGGCGAACGCCTCGGTGACGGCATCGGAGCCCACCAGCAGCACGTGATCCCGCACCCCGGCGTGGACCTTGCGCGGGGTGCGGGCGGTGCGGCGATGGTCGAGCCACGGGGTGACGACGTACTGGATGACGAAGAAGGGCAGCAGCACCAGCATGTAGACGACGCCGCTGAGCAGCACCGCGAGGGAGAACAGCCGGCCCAGGTCCGAGTCGAAGGTGATGTCCCCGTACCCGAGGGTGGACATGGTGGTGATCGTCCAGTAGACGGCCGTGGCCCAGGAGTGGTCCGCCGCCTCGCCCCGCATCAGCAGCATGAACAGCAGGGAGTACGCCAGGACCATCGCGGCGCCGATGCCGAGGATCACCACGGCGGCCTTCGAGCGGCGGCCGACGAACAGGTGCCGATCCGTTCGTCGGCGCTCCGGGGCCGAGCTGCCCATCCCCGCCCCTCCCACTCCGAACGTCCCCGGGCCGGTCCCGGAGCTGACGGGGTTCACAGTAGGCCCGTCCTTACCCGGACGCATCCGCGGCGGCGCACGATGAGCGCTGCGCCACCTTCGCGGGAGCGCTCCGGAGGACAGCGGTGCCCTACGAGTCCGCGGAGCCCTCCGGGCCGGTGGCGTCGGGCCCGGACCGCCAGGCATGGGCGACGAGCTCGGCCAGCACGCCGACGTCGATCGCCGCGAGCGAGCGCACCCACAGGCACCCGGCCCCCCGCCGATGGGGGCCGAGCTCGTCCAGCAGCTCCTCGGAGCGCGGGAACCCCTGCAGGCCGTAGAGGGCGAGCTCCGCCTTCCGCGGGCTGAAGCCGAGCTGGAAGGTGTCGCCCTCCCGACCGGTGGCGTAGCGGTAGTGGACCTCGCCGTAGCCGATCATGCTCGGCCCCCACATCACGGCGCGCTCCCCGGTGGCCGCGTCGTAGATCTCCAGCAGCTGCGCGCCCTCGGCGCGGCGGCGGCCGTCGAGCCCGTCGACGTACTCCGCCGGGTCGACCGCGGTGGCATGGGTGCGGATGTCCTTCGCGTTCTCGCCGGTGGCGCCCTGGGTGATCACGTCCCGGTGGGCCTGCGGCGCGGGAGGGTCCTGCAGCGAGGCGCCGTGCTCGGCGAGCACCCGCTGCAGGCGGCGCCCGGCCGCGGGGCCGACGCCGTGGAGCGCGGCGAGCTCCGGCCAGCTGCGCCCGTCGAGCTCGCCGACGGTGCTCAGGCCGTGCTCGGACAGGGCGCGGGCGGCGGGACGGCCGATCCCCGGGACATCGCCGATGGGGGTGCGGAGATCGCTCATGGTCGGAGCGTAGACCGCCTCAGCCCCTGCCGTCATCGCCCGGCGCCCGGGCTATGGAGCCACGCGGCACGAACCGGGTGGGAACCCCGATGTGGGCCGGCTCCCCTCCCCACTGATGGAGCAGGTCGATCGCGGTCGCCCCCATGTCGTATCGCGGCACCAGCACCGTGGCCAGGCCGGGCGTGACCATCGCGGCGAACGGGATGTCGTCCCAGCCCACGAGGCTGATCTGGCCGGGCACGTCGATCCCGTAGCTGCGCAGTCGCTCCATGAGCGAGAGAGCCATGAGGTCGTTGTAGACCAGCACCGCGGTGGCGTCGGTCTGCAGCAGGGCCTCGGCGCCCTGGCGGCCGCCCTCTGCCGTGGGGGCGAATGCGCCGATCTCGATCCACTCCAGTCCCGCCTCCTCGCAGATGCGCGCGACGACGTCGCGCCGCACCTGGTCGGAACGGCTCACGGCAGGGCCCCCGACGTACCCGATCCGGCGGTGCCCGAGCCGGCGCAGATGCCGCACCGCCGCGGGGATGCCGGGCATCGGATCGGCGAAGACGCCGGGGTGATGCGAGGAGACCCGGTTGACCAGGCTGAGCCGGGTGAACGTCGCGGCCTCCCGCAGCGACTCCTCGTCCATCCGGCTCGAGCACAGCAGGATCCCGTCGACCTGCGGCGCGA
>NZ_DASVGJ010000059.1:0-6435 GCF_036379615.1 Brachybacterium sp. | reverse complement strand
GGCGAGGGGACGGGCGGGCGCGCGAGGGGTCACCGGACCATCATGCCCAATCGGTGGGCTCCTCGCGGACCGCCCTGCGGATCCTGCGCGGTGCGGGGCGGACCGGCCGAGGTCAGGAATGTCCTGCGGGGATCACGACAGTCCGGCAGAGGTCAGCACGATCCTGCAGGGCTCAGGTCAGCACTGCCGGGATCAGGACTCGGCCGTGGCGGCCTCACCGGTGGGCTTGCGCCGACGATCGGCCGCGCCGCGGTCCTTCATCTCCTGACGCAGCTCGCGGGGCAGCGAGAACATGAGGTCCTCGGTGGCGGTGCGCACCGGCTTCACATCGCCGTAGCCACGCTCGGCGAGGATGTTCAGCAGCTGCTGGACCAGCACGTCGGGCACAGAGGCTCCGGAGGTCACGCCCACGGTCTCGACGCCCTCGAACCACTCGTCGCGCAGCTCGGAGATGGAGTCGATGCGGTGGGAGGCCTTGGCGCCGGCTTCCTTCGCGACCTCCATCAGGCGCACGGAGTTGGAGGAGTTCGGGGAGCCGACCACCAGCACCAGATCCGCATCCGGGGCGATCTTCTTGATCGCGACCTGGCGGTTCTGGGTGGCGTAGCAGATGTCGTCGCTGGGCGGGGACTGCAGGGTCGGGAAGCGTTCGCGCAGCTTGTCGACCGTCTCCATCGTCTCGTCGACGCTGAGGGTGGTCTGCGAGAGCCACACGACCTTCTCGGGGTCTCGCACGGTGACCTTGTCGACGTCATCGGGCGAGTTCACGATCTGCACGTGTTCGGGGGCCTCACCCGCAGTGCCCTCGACCTCCTCGTGCCCGGTGTGACCCACCAGCAGGATGTCGTAGTCCTGGCGGGCGAAGCGCACCGCCTCCTTGTGCACCTTGGTGACCAGGGGGCAGGTGGCATCGATGGTGCGGAGGTTGCGCTCCTCGGCCATCTCGCGGACCTTCGGGGAGATGCCGTGCGCGGAGAAGATCACGAGCGATCCCTCGGGGATCTCGTCGACCTCCTCGACGAACACGGCACCCTTCTCCTTCAGGCGGTCCACGACGAACTTGTTGTGGACGATCTCGTGGCGCACGTAGATCGTCTCGTCGTAGTGCTCCAGGGCGCGTTCGACGGCGACCACGGCGCGGTCGACTCCCGCGCAGTATCCGCGCGGTTCGGCAAGAAGGACTGTTCCGGTGCTCACGCCCCCATCGTAGGAGCGCGAGCGCCCTGGTGGGAGGCCGGTGGGGCAAGACTCACCATCCCTCCACAGAGGCTGCTCGTCCCCCTCCCCGCCGGCCGGCCGCTGGCTGTCGGGAGGACGTGCCAGAGTGGACCCATGACGCAGACCTCCCCTGGTCCGACCGAGGACGGGACCTCGCCCCAGCGGCCCGCCCTCGCCACCACCGCAGCGCAGACCACCGCGGAGAACCCCTGGCCGCTGCGCCAGCTGTCGGTGAAGGTCGGCGAGTACGTGGCGCGCATGTCACCGCTGTGGGTGGAGGGCGAGATCGTCCAGCTCAACCGCCGCCCCGGCGCGGGACTGAGCTTCATGACCCTGCGCGATGTGGACGTGGACATGTCCTTCTCGGTCCCCGTGCGCGAGCATGTGCTGCGCGCCCTGCCCGTCGAGCCCGTCCCCGGAGCGCGCGTGGTGATCCATGCCAAACCCACGTTCTGGTCCAAGCGCGGCAGCCTCCAGCTGGAGGCCGACGACATCCGCCCGGTCGGGCTCGGCGAGCTGCTCGCCCGGCTCGAACAGCTCAAGCGGGTCCTCACCGCGGAGGGGCTGTTCGCCTCGTCCCGCAAGCAGCCGCTGCCCTTCCTGCCCCGGGTGGTGGGGCTGATCTGCGGGCGCGAGTCCGCCGCGGAGCGCGACGTGGTCGTCAACGCCCGGCGCCGCTGGCCGGCCGTGCAGTTCGAGATCCGCGAGGTCGCGGTGCAGGGCACGAAGGCGGTGCGGGAGGTCTCCGCTGCGCTCAAGGAGCTCGACGAGCGCGAGGAGGTCGACGTCATCATCATCTCCCGCGGCGGCGGCTCCCTCGAGGACCTGCTCCCCTTCTCCGACGAGCAGCTCACCCGGCTGGTCGCGGGCGCGAGGACCCCGATCGTCTCCGCGATCGGCCACGAGGTCGACACCCCGCTGATCGACCTCGCCGCGGATGTGCGCGCCTCCACCCCCACCGATGCCGCCAAGCGCGTCGTCCCCGACATCATCGCCGAGGTCGAGCAGCTGGAGCTGGGCCGCACCCGGCTGCGCACCGCGATCCGCGCCCGGATCGAGCGCGAGCAGTCCGCCCTGGATGCGACCCGCTCCCGGCCCGTGCTCGAGAACCCCTCCACGATCCTCGCCGGTCGCGCCGACGAGATCCGTTCTCGGATCGCACTGGCCCGCACCCTGATCGGCTCCCGCCTGGACCGGGCGGCCGACGAGATCGACCATTTGGGCCGGCAGGTGCGCTCACTCAGCCCGCTGGCGACCCTCGAGCGCGGCTACGCCGTGGTCCAGGACGCCGACGGCACGATCGTCCGCACGCCCGAGCAGCCGGCCGTCGGCCAGCCCCTCTCGGTACGAGTCGCCGGCGGCCGGTTCGGAGTGGAGCGCACCGAGTCCGATCCCTACCTCCCGCCCGCACAGCCCACCGTCCCTGCACAGTCCCCGCAGTCCGACCCCACCGAGGAGTCCCGATGACCCCGACCAGCAGCCCTGAGAACGACCCCACCGCCGTCGACAGCGATCTCGGCACGCAGTCCGGCCCCGTCACCCCTGCCGAGGGCACGCAGCCGCTGCCTGCAGACATCGCCGAGCTGTCCTACGAGGCGGCCCGCGACCAGCTCGTCGAGGTGGTGCGGAGGCTCGAGTCCGGCCAGGGCGGTCTCGAGGACTCCATCGGTCTGTGGGAGCGCGGGGAGATGCTCGCTCGGCGCTGCCAGCAGTGGCTGGACGGTGCACGGGAACGCCTCGACGAGGCCGTCGCCGCGCGCCGGTCCGACGGCGCGGACCAGGGGTAGTCCGCAGGTTCCCACGGCCCGGCCGATCGGTTCCGGTGGATCAGCCGATCGAGGCGAGTGCGGCGCTCGCGAGCTCCTCGAGCTCCGCCTGCTCCGCGTCACCGTGGACGAGGACACCGAAGGACTCCCCCTCACAGACGAGTGCGAGCTGCTGCGTGCCCTGCTCCCCTCCGCGCAGCGCACTGCACTCGGCGCCCTCGAGCTGATACTCGTCCTCGACGCTCGCACCGGGAACCGTCGAGGAGAGCAGGGGCGCACCGATCTCGGGCTCTTCGATCAGGGTGATCAGCCGACCCTCCGGCGAGGAGTAGCGGATCACCCAGCTCGCGGGCTCACCCTCCGTGAACCGAGCGGAGCGCACGGTCCACCCCTCCCCCAACTCGGGCACGGCGACCGGGAAGGGAGCAACATCCGCAGCCCGTTCGGCGCTCGCGGAGACGTCCACCTCCGAGTTCTCCAGCGGCTCGCGCTCCATGTCGCTGCCCACACCGAAGAACCCGACGCCCACCACGATCACCACCGCCATGGTCAGGGCGAGCGCCCACACCATGTTGCGCAGGACGGTGTTCTTCCTCGACGGCAGCTCGTACGCGGACTTCGGCTGAGGGCGAGACGCCGGCTCGCCGGGCTCGGGGTGGTCATCGTGCATGGGCCCATTGTCCCTGCCCGCAGGGGGCACGGCTCACAGAGTGAGGCGTTCCACCCCTCGGCCGCGGATGGACGGGCGGGCGGACGAACGGGCGGGTGGGTGGATGATCGGGCGGGTGGACGAACGGGCGGACGATGGGGCGATCGGGCGGGTTGGTGGGTGGACGGGCGGGAGGCGTCGAGGCGCTCGTGGTCGCCCCGCCCCGCGAAACCTGCGATGATCGCACGGTGACCGCGAGATTCCTGATCGTCGGAGAAGCCCTCACTGACATCGTCGTCGACGCCGACGGTGCTCGTCGTGAGCATCCCGGCGGATCCCCCATGAACGTGGCCGTGGCGCTCAGCCGCCTCGGCCATTCCACCGACCTGCTCACCCGCGTCGGCGACGATGCGCGGGGCGACGCGATCCGAGCGCATCTGCACGCGTCCGGGGTCCGGCTCACCCCGGGCAGCTCGGTCGCCGCACCGACCTCGACAGCTCTGGCGATGCTGGATGCCGAGGGTGCGGCGTCCTACGAGTTCGACCTCCTGTGGGACCCGGATCCGGCGGGCCTGCCCGAGTCGATCGATGCCGTGCACACCTCGTCGATCGCTGCGGTGCTCGCTCCGGGCGCGGCGACGGTGACCGAGGTGCTGCGTCGCCACCGGGAGCACGCGACCATCAGCTACGACCCCAATGCCCGCCCCAGCCTGATGGGCGAAGCGTCCCAGGTCCGAGCGCAGATCGAGGCGACGATCGCCCTCAGCGACGTCGTCAAGGCCTCGGATGAGGACGTCGCCTGGTTGTACGACACCGCGGACGTCGAAGGGGTCGTCGACTCCTGGCGTGACCTCGGCCCGTCCCTGACCGTCCTCACCCAGGGCGCCGAGGGCGCCGTCGGCTTCGCGGCCTCCGGGCGGGTGCAGGTCTCCCCCGTCCTGGTGGACACCGTCGACACCGTCGGCGCCGGGGACACCTTCTCCGCCGGGATCCTCGACGCGCTCGCGGCGAAGGGCGTGCTCGGCGCCGAGCACCGCCCCGACCTCGCCTCGATGCCCAGCGACGAGATCGCCACCGTGCTGCGGCGCGCCGCAGCGCTGGCGGCGATCACCGTGTCCCGAGCCGGGGCGAACCCTCCCTGGAGCCGCGAACTCACCTGACCTCGCTCCGGCGAGGCCCCGCCCGGCAGAGCCCCGCCCCGGCGGAGCCCCGTCCCGCTCCGCGGCAAGCAGACGCGGCTCACCCGGTGCGTCCCGCACCACCGTTCTCAGCACGTACCGTTCTACAGTTCCCCGCACTGACCGCACCACCATCCGAGGGAGGCCTCTCCATGAACCAGTCCACGCCCGCCGCGCAGCAGGACGGCTACCGCATCGAGCACGACACCATGGGCGAGGTCCGCGTGCCCGCCTCGGCCCTGTACCGGGCCCAGACCCAGCGAGCGGTGGAGAACTTCCCCATCTCCGGGCAGGGCCTGGAGCCCGCCCACATCCATGCCCTCGCCCAGGTGAAGAAGGCTGCCGCACGCGCCAACCAGGAGCTCGGGGTCCTCGACGGGACCATCGCCGACGCGATCGTCGCCGCGGCGGACTCCGTGATCGCCGGCGAGCATGACGACCAGTTCCCGGTGGACACCTACCAGACCGGCTCGGGCACCAGCTCGAACATGAACATGAACGAGGTGCTCGCCACCCTCGCCACGAACGCCGGGGTGGACACCCACCCGAACGACCATGTGAACTGCTCGCAGTCCAGCAACGACGTGTTCCCGACGTCCGTGCATGTCGCGGTCACGCAGGGCGTCGTCGAGCAGCTCCTCCCCGCCCTCGCCCATCTCGCCGAGTCCCTCGAGACGAAGGCCGAGGCGTGGAAAACCGTCGTGAAGTCCGGCCGCACCCACCTCATGGACGCCACCCCGGTCACGCTCGGTCAGGAGTTCGGCGGCTACGCGGCCTCGATCCGTTACGGCATCGAGCGTGTCGAGGCGGCCCTGCCCCGCACGGCCGAGGTCCCCCAGGGCGGCACCGCAGTGGGCACCGGCATCAACACCCCGATCGGCTTCCCGCAGAAGGTCATCGCGAACCTCGTCGAGCAGACCGGCCTGCCCCTGACCGAGGCGCGCAACCACTTCGAGGCGCAGTCCAGCCGCGACGGCCTCGTCGAGATGTCGGGCGCCCTGCGCACGATCGCCGTCTCCGTCACGAAGATCTGCAACGACCTGCGCTGGATGGGCTCCGGCCCGAACACCGGCCTCGGCGAGATCGCGATCCCCGACCTGCAGCCCGGCTCCTCGATCATGCCCGGCAAGGTCAACCCCGTGATCCCCGAGGCAGTGCTGATGGTGTGCGCGAAGATCGTGGGCAATGACGCGGCCATCGCCTGGGGCGGCGCGCAGGGCTCCTTCGAACTCAACGTGCAGATCCCGCTCATGGGCACCAGCCTGCTGGAGTCGATCCGCCTGCTCGCCAACGCCTCCACCGTGCTGGCGGACAAGACCGTCGACGGCCTGGTCGCCAACGAGGAGAAGGCCCGCTTCTACGCCGAGGCCTCCCCTTCGATCGTCACCCCGCTGAACAAGCTGATCGGCTACGAGTCCGCCGCGAAGATCGCCAAGCACGCTGTCGCCGAGCGCATCTCCGTGCGCGAGGCCGTCATCGCGCTGGGCTTCGTCGAGCGCGGCGAGCTCACCGAGGAGCAGCTCGACTCGGCGCTGGACGTGCTGTCGATGACCGCACCGAAGGCCTGATCACCGGCGACGCCATCCGATCGATCTGTCGTCGCGTGGGGCCACCCACCACGGGG
>NZ_DASVGJ010000058.1:0-20035 GCF_036379615.1 Brachybacterium sp. | reverse complement strand
CTCGTCGCGGGTGGGAGTGGAGGGGGTCTCGCTGTGACCCGCGGGCCGTCCGAGGGGAACCGCTCGACCACTGCCGCGAGGACCTGGGGGTTCGGGGAAGGTGGCGGGGTCCGCGGCGTGGGTGCCTCGCAGGAAGCAGGTCCAGGCCCGGGTGAGGTCGTCAACGATCTGGACGCTCGCGGTATCGAGGTCATCGATCGCGGTCACCACATCCACCCCACCAGGACCGTTGCTGGGGGTTCGACGGCCGACGCTCCAGCGGGTGCGGCCCGGCTCGGCCTGCGTGGTGGGCAGGCGGGTGGGGTCCAGCAGACCGTTGGTCTTGTCGAGGTGGTGCTGCCAGCACAGCAGGTGGAGGTTCTCGATCTCCGTGAGACCGCCCGCATCGGGGTTCCCGCGCTGGCACTCCTCGATGTGATCGCATTCGGAGGCCCATGACGTGGGGCGCGAGCAGCCCGGCACCGCGCACGTGCTGTTGCGCAGGCGGAGATGCTCGAGCATCGCGGTGGTGGGTACGTGCTTCTCCGCCGGCAACGGCAGGAACGCCCCGGTGCTCGGCTCGGCCAGGACCCGGTACCAGGCCCCTTCACCACCTGCGAGGGAACGCGCCATCGACGGCGGCAGCGGGATCGTGCCCTCGAGCATCCCCGGCTCCTCCGAGGCGCCCAGCAACGTCAGGGCTGGGACCGTCACATTCAGCCGGAACCTCCCCGCAGGGACCACGACGCCCTCGAGGTCGAACGCTGCGGAGCCGAGCAGCAGGAATCGCAGCTCGGCAAGGGGCAGAGCCCTGCCCGTCTCCAGGGCTCGACCGTCCGGGTCGTGCGGGATCGGCGTGCCCTCACGAAGTGCGGCGCGCTGGGCGGACTGGACCGCGCGCGCGGACTCGTCCAGCTGCTTCCACTGCGCGAGGACCTCCGGGATCGGACCGCTGATCTGCATCGTCCCCATCCCCGGCTCGAGGCTCGGCAGCAGGGCCACGCCGCGGGTGAGGCAGGCGAGCGGATCAGGCCGATCCTCCCGCCGCTCGAGCAGGGCGATGAGTTTCTTCAGCAGGGTGAAGAACCGTTCCGGACTGATATCCGGCGACCAGGATGCGACCGCGACATCGAGCTTTCTCCGCGAATCATCCGATAATGACCGAGACGTTCTCAGCATCTTCTGGAACCACGTCGACGGCAGGGACCCCGACTCGAGCGCCTCCAGGCACTGGGGGAACAGATGCACCGCCTGATACGCATCGCGCAGCTGCCACCCGGCGGCACTGCCGGTCACCCTCAGCGCGAGCGCGGCACGAGTGGTGTTCACGGAATCCAGCTCGGTGATCTCTTCATAGTCCCCGTCATGCTCGTACAGGTCCGCCAGGGCCCGGTACTTCTCCGCCAGGCCGCGGGCTTCCCGCTCCTGCGCATCCCAGACCCGCTGCGTCGCCGCGCTGAGCTGGGGATCATCCAGACTGCCACCCCGCCGGGGCAGGTCTTCACGAGTCAGGGCCGCACGTGCGTTCACGCTGCGCAGGTGCCGCGGCAGAGACTCCAGGAACGTCGGCTCGGTCGCCTCTTCGGCCGTCTCAGCAGCCCCGGCCGCCTCCGCCGATCCGTCGACCCCGCCCACGTGACCGTCGCTGCCGTGCTCGTCATCCTTGAACGGCGACGGCGCGCTCACTGCTGCGCTCATGCTCCCCACCTCCCCCGGCGTCTCTGCGGAACCACGACCCTGACGAGCCATGCGCGGAGGGCTCCAGCGCCCGTCCGATACCCCGTATTTTATCGAGATGCCCAGACCATCGAAAGCTGCCGGAGATATTGTGGATAACCGGGCGCGGACTCTCCCGCAAACCCTGGCAGAAAGAGGATCCAGGCGCTCGTGAGCGTTTCAGAGTGGATTCTTTCCTCCACACATCACGGTTATCCACAACCCCGAGGTCCCGGCAGGCGCACCAAGTGCAGCAGGTGCAGCAGGCGCACCAGGTGCAGCAGGGGCGGAGGCGCGGGATCGGGGCGCGGCGGAGCCGAGGGTGTGCGGCGGCGGGAGCGCCAGGGCGGAGGTGGGGCGGCGGCAGCGGTGAGACGCCCGCTCCCCCGGACGTGCCTACAGGTACGGATCCGCCCAGGCGCTGATGATCCGAGCGGCGCGTTCGGCCTGACCGTCCTTGGTGAGGAAGTGATCGGAGCCCTCGAGGGCGATGAAGCTGCGCGGGTGCACGGCGGCGCGGAAGATCTCACTCGCGTTGTCGATGCTCACCGTGGCGTCGGACGGCGAGTGCATCACCAGCAGCGGCCGATCCAGCGTATGCACCGTGGCGATCAGCTCCGCAGAGCGCACGTCCTCGACGAAGTCCTGCTTCAGCGTCAGCTCGCGCCCGCCGATCAGCCACGTCGCGGTGCCGTCCTCCATCACGCGGTCCACCACGGAGTCGTAGTGGCGCTCGATCCGGGCAGGCTCCGAGGGCGCACCGATCGTCACCACCGCTGCGACACTCGGGATCCGCTGAGCTGCGACGATGGCCGCCGCCCCGCCCCAGGAGTGGCCGATCAGGAGGGACGGCGGGGTGCCGCGCTCGGCGAGGAACTCCGCCGCGCGCACGGTGTCATCGACCTTCACCGTGAAGGATCCATCGCCCCACTCGCCGCCGGAGTCACCGAGCCCGAGGCAGTCGAAGCGGAGCATGCCGATGCCGTGCTCCACCAGTCCCCGCGTGATCCGGAACGCCGCCGGGGAATCCTTGCCCAGGGTAAATCCGTGCACCAGCAGGCCCCAGCCACGGGCGTCGCCCTCGGGTGCCTCCAGCACGCCCGCGAGGTTGGGACCCACCGAGCTCGGGAATCGAACCTCTTCGGTCATCGCACTGCCCCTCTTCCGCCTCCGTCGGCTTCCGCGTCCGTCAGTCTCTGCGTCCGTCGATCTCTGCACCCGTCGGCCCTCGCCTCGGCGGAGAGACTCAGGAACTGCTGCACGGTAGCACCGCGCCGGCCAGGCCAGGTCGCTGCGCCGGCCAGGCCAGGTCGCTGCGCCGGCCAGAGCGGGTCCATGCGACCGATCGTCGGGACCCGGAGTTCTTCGACCCGGTGGACATCTTCACCACCCGCGGCATCTCGCGGGACGGCGCCGTGGTGGTGGTGCGTCCCGACCAGTACGTGGCAGGGGTCTTCCCCTTGGAGGACACTGAAGGCCTGGCGGAGTTCTTCCGCGGGCATCTGCTGCCGGCGGCCCACGGTGCTGCAGTCCCCGGCAGCGCTGCGGCCCTCGGCGTGCCCGCCGCGTCCTGACCTGCCGCCCTTCCACCCCGACACCCGACGACGCGAGGAGAGCCATGACCGAGAACCGCGAGACCACGAAGGCCGAGCAGGAGCTGCTCGCCGGAGTCCCGAACCAGTTGTTCATCAACGGGAGCTGGCGCGCCGCGGAGGGCGGGGAGACCCTCGAGGTGCGCGACCCGGCCACCGGTGAGGTGATCCGGACGATCGCCTCCGCGTCGAGCGCCGACGCGCAGGCCGCGATGGACGCGACCGCGGACGCCTTCCCCGCCTGGTCGCGCACCCCGGCCAGGGAGCGGGGCGAGCTGCTGCGCACGGCCTTCGACCTGCTCACCGAGCGGGCCGAGGAGTTCGCGCTGCTGATGACTCTGGAGATGGGCAAGCCGCTGGCCGAGTCCCGCGGCGAGGTGACGTACGGCGCCGAGTTCCTGCGCTGGTTCAGCGAGGAGGCGGTGAGGGTCCAGGGTCGCTATGGCGCGACCCCCGAGGGCACCGGTCGCACGATCGTCTCCCAGCATCCGGTGGGTCCGTGCTTCCTGATCACGCCGTGGAACTTCCCGCTGGCGATGGCGACCCGGAAGATCGCCCCGGCGCTCGCGGCCGGCTGCACCGTGGTCATCAAGCCCGCGCAGCTGACGCCGCTGACCACGCTCGCCTTCGTGAAGCTGCTCGAGGAGGCGGGACTGCCTGCCGGCGTGGTCAACGTGGTCACCTCCCGCTCCTCCCGCGCCGTCTCCGAGCCGATCCTCGCCGATCCTCGGCTGCGCAAGCTCTCCTTCACCGGCTCCACCGGAGTGGGGCAGACGCTGCTGGCCCAGGCCGCGAAGGGAGTGCTGCGCACCTCGATGGAGCTGGGTGGCAACGCCCCGTTCGTCATCTTCGAGGACGCGGACCTGGACGCCGCGGTCGAGGGGGCGATGCTCGCGAAGTTCCGCAACATCGGCCAGGCCTGCACCGCCGCCAACCGCTTCATCGTCCACCGCTCGCTCGCGGACGAGTTCGCCCGCCGCGTCACCGAGAAGGTCACCGCCTTCGGCATGGGCAGGGGCACCGAGGACGGCGTGACCATTGGCCCGCTGATCGACGAGGATGCCGTCGAGAAGGCCGGCACGCTGGTCTCCGATGCCGTGGACCGCGGCGCGACGCTCACCACGGGCGGGTCGAAGGTCGACGGGCCGGGCACCTTCTTCGAGGCGACGGTGCTCACCGACGTGCGCGAGGGCAGCGAGCTGCTGCGGGAGGAGATCTTCGGGCCCGTGCTCGCGATCGTCCCCTTCGACACCGAGGAGGAGGCCGTGCGGCTCGCCAACAGCACCGAGTACGGGCTGGTATCCTACGTCTACACGAAGGACCTCGCCCGCGGGCAGCGGATGATCGAGCTGCTGGAGACCGGGATGATGGGCCTGAACGTGGGCGTGGTCTCGAACGCCGCGGCACCGTTCGGCGGCTGGAAGATGTCGGGCCTGGGCCGCGAGGGCGGTGCCGAGGGCATCCACGAGTACCTGCAGTCGAAGTACACGCTGACGCCGAACCCGTTCTGAGACCACAGCGGCGCACCCCGTGACGGCAGCGGCGCGGCGGCGTAGCGTGCGGGCATGAGCCCCGGCACCCCGCCCCCGCCCGCTTCCGACACCCCCACCTCCCCCACGGACCTCACCGATCTCACCGCCGACGTCGTCGTGATCGGCGGCGGCCCGGTCGGCGAGAACGTCGCCCAGTACGCGGTCGAGGGCACCGACCTCACCGCGGTGATCGTCGAGTCCGAGCTGCTGGGCGGCGAATGCTCCTACTACGCCTGCATCCCCTCGAAGGCGCTGCTGCGTCCGGTCGCCGTCGCCGATGCCGCCGCGCATCTGCCCGGCATCACCGACCCCTCGCTCGAGCGGGACGAGCTGCTGGCCCGGCGCGATGCCTGGGTCTCCCACTACGACGACTCGGGGCAGGCGGAGTGGGCCGAGGGCGCGGGCCTGCAGGTGGTGCGCGGACGGGGACGGATCGTCGGCGAGCGCGAGGTGCTCGTCGAACCGACAGGCGGGACGGGCGCGACGCAGACCGCCATCGGTCCGATCCGCGTCCACGCCCGCCGCGCCGTGGTCCTCGCGACCGGGTCCCGGGCGACGATCCCACCGCCGCTCCAGGACCTGGCCCCCTGGACCTCCCGGGATGCGACCGGGGTGCAGGAGGTGCCCGGGCACCTGGTGATCATCGGCGGCGGCGTGGTCGCCGTCGAGGCCGCGACCTGGATGGCGGCGCTCGGCGCGCAGGTGACGATGCTGGTGCGCGGCACCCAGCTGCTCAGCGACGCCGAGCCCTTCGCCGGCCGGCACGTGCTCGAGGCGCTGCGCGAGCGCGGTGTCACCGTCGAGCTCGGCACCACCGTCGTCTCCGGCGAGCGCTCCGCGGTCCGCGAGACGGGACTCGGCCGGATCCACGGCGGCCCCGTGACGCTGCAGGTCGAGGACGCGCGCGGCCGTCGCGAGATCACGGCCGACGAGGTGCTCGCCGCGACCGGCCGGCGTCCCGCCCTGGAGGACGTGGGCCTGGCGGAGATCGGGCTGACGGACCAGGACATCACCGGTGCGCAGCAGCCCACCTCGGACGACGCCACCGGCGCTCCGCTGCCCGACTGGCTGCACGCCGTCGGTGATGCGAGCGGGGAGGCGCCGCTGACGCACTGGGGCAAGTACCGCGCCCGCGTGATCGGGCAGGCGATCCGCGCCGCCGCCACCGGCGAGGCGCTCGAACCGGTGCCGGAGTCCGTCCCGGTACCTCAGGTGGTGTTCACCGACCCGCAGGTCACCTCGGTGGGGCTCACCGAGGCGGCGGCCCGTGAGGCCGGTCACGACGTGGTCACCGCGCGCGTGCCCTTCGGTGCGGCCGCCGGGTCCGCGCTGCTGCGCGACGATGTCACCGGCACCGCCCAGCTGGTGGCGGACCGGGCCTCCGGGACGCTGGTCGGCGCGACGTTCGTGGGCCCCGACGCCTCCGAGCTGCTCCACGCCGCGACCATCGCGATCGTCGGCCAGGTGCCGGTGCACGTGCTGCGCCACGCGGTGCCGAGCTTCCCCACCGCCGCCGAGCTGTGGCTGCAGCTGCTCGAAGCGCTGCCGCGGGAGCTGCGCCGCGGCTGAGGAACCGCCTGTGCGGGCCGACGCAGCGTGGTCAGGCGTGGTGCGGGCAGGCGTGGTGCGGGCAGGCGTGGCGCAGGTTGTCCCGTGGGGCGGCGGGGGTCCGCGCCCCGCCCTCCTCCCTTGGGACGAGATGACATCTGGCACTGGTCTCGGCCGCCGCGCATCGGGTGGAATGGAGAGGCGCCGCGGTCCTGCGGCGTCGTGCCGCTCGTCCCGGGGGACCCATGTTCAAGCGAATGCAGCGCTCGCGCCAGCTGCGCCGAGCCAAACCCGGCAACGGCAGCACGCTCAAGGACCTGAACTGGTGGAACCTGCTTACCCGCACTCAGTTCTTCCTCGATCCGGATCCCGGGGTGAACCGGTCCGCGCGCTGCGCCGTGGACGTGCGATTCCTGGCCACCGAGCTCGAGGGCGGGAAGATCGCCGAGGGCGCACGGCACGCACCGGTCGAGTTCTACGTCGATGGCGTGCAGCAGAGCATCGCGAACCCGCCCGTGGCATTCAGTGTGCCCGGCGGCGCGGTCGAGGTGGCCACGAGCACGTACGGTCTGTCCAGGATGCACTTCGTGCCCGAGGAGGGCGGGGAGCCGAGGGCGCTGCGACCGCACCGGCGCTCGCTCGAGGGGCTGCGCGCCCGCTTCGGCCGGCGGCACCCGGGTGCCAGCGCCGTGATCGGAGCCGTGGCCATCGTGATCCTGCTGGTGGGGCTGGCGATGATGATCCCGCAGGCCGCGGAGCACCTCACCAGCCTCGACCCGGTCGCTGAGCGGGTGGGCACGTTCACCTCCCCGATCCAGCTGCCGTCCTGGCTGAACATCTCGCTGATCGTCGCCGGGGCGCTCGCGGCGACCGAGCGCGCGCTCACCCTGCGCAACCACTGGCTGATCGACGCGGACACCATCTGGACGAGCGTCACCTGACGTGCGAGAGGCGGGGCCGGATCCGCACAGGCGAAGGTCGCGGAGCCGCGGCGAGCGAGGAATCCCCTCGCCTCCCTGCTCCACCGGCCCTAGCCTCACCTCATGCCTTCACAGCCCGACCAGCCCGACCAGCCCGACCAGCCCGATGCGATCTTCGCCGATCCTCGCCTGGCCGCCTGCTACGACACCTTCGACGGGGCGCGGGACGACCTGGACCACTATCAGGAGATCCTCGCCGAGCTCGGGGCGCGCAGCGTGATCGACGTGGGCTGCGGGACCGGCTCGCTCGCCACCCGGCTCGCGGCCGACGGGCTCACCGTCACCGGCGTGGATCCGGCCCGTGCCTCCCTCGACATCGCGCGCGCGAAGCCGCACGGTGACGCGGTGACCTGGCTCCACGGCACCGCCGCGGACCTCCCGGGGCCGGCTCCGACCGCCGACGCGGGCACAGGAGAGGGGACACGTGCCGGCGAGGGCACTGCCTCGGGCATGGGCACGGGCGCCGATGCCGCGGTGATGACCGGGAACGTCGCCCAGGTCTTCCTCACCGATCAGGCCTGGACCGGGACGCTGCGAGCGATCCGGGGCGCGCTGCGCGAGGGCGGGGCGCTCGTGTTCGAGACCCGTCGGCCGGAGCGCAGGGCCTGGGAGGAGTGGCAGGCGGACATGGAGGAGTCCGTCCACGAGGTCCCCGGGGTGGGCCGTGTGGTCGTCCGGCCCACGCGCTTCGAGGTGGCGCTGCCGCTGGTCACCTTCGCCGACGAGTTCACCTTCGAGGACGGCGTCACGCTCACGTCCACCTCGGCGCTGCGGTGGCGCAGCGAGGAGGAGCTGCGCTGCACGCTCGCGGCGTCCGGCTTCGAGGTCGAGGGGATCCGGGATGCCCCGGACCGGCCCGGGCGGGAGTTCGTGGTGATCGCCCGGGCCGTGTGAGCACAGCGGCTCAGCTCTCCTGGCCGGTGCCGGTATAGAAGCCGTAGGTGGCGTCGGCACGCTGCTGGGCGACCTCCGCATCCTCCCCGGAGGCGGCGTGCGCGACGGCCCAGCCGTCTGCCGCGCCGCGGTAGAAGGACCGGCCCTCCTCGGTCCCGGCCCAGGCCTCGGCCTCGCCGGGGGCGAGCGAGCCCTCGGTGGCGCCGAGGTGCAGGCCCAGTCCCAGCAGGCCGCCGTCCCAGCCCACGCCGGTGGCGCCGGGGCCGAAGGTCTCCCACATCTCGGCGGGGACGTCCGCGGTGAGGGAGGTGTGCTCGAGCTCGAAGCGGGTGGCCTCCTCGCCGTCGGCGGCCAGACGGATGGTGAGCCAGGAGACGGCGCCCATCATCTCCCAGGTCGCGGAGTACTCGGCCGTGCCGTCGGCCGGGGGTTCGCAGGCGGTGATCTCCCCGCCGGCGTTGCCCTCGAACTGGTAGCGACCGCCGAGCGTCAGGTCGCCGCTGACCGGCAGGAACCAGCGCTGGATGCGCTCGGCGGTGGTGACCGCGTCCCACACGTCCGCGAGCGCGGCGGGGTAGGTCTGCTCGAGGGACTGCACGTGCGCGGGGGCGCCGTCCCGCTCCTCGATGCGGTAGGAGCGGGTGACGGACTTCAGCTGGGCGGGGACGTCGACCATGTCAGGTCTCCTTCTGTGTGGTGGTGCTCGCGCCGGGCGGGGTGCCCGGTGCGGAGTCGGTGGTGGCGGTGGGGGCTGTTGATCCCGCGAGGCGCCGCTGGCGCTTCCCGCGAGCGAGCTCGGTGCCGAGGGCATCGAGCGTCGGCAGCCAGAAGCGCTCGAACGGGGTCAGCCACTCCCGGGCCTCCTGCGGGCCGCGGGCGTCGAGCGCGTAGAGCCGGCGCCGACCCTCGGCGCGCACAGTGGCGAAGCCGTGCTCGCGAAGAACCCGAAGATGCTGGGAGACGGCCGGTTGGCTGATCCCGAACTCGTGCTGCACGATCTCGCCGATCTCGCCGGCACCGAGCTCGGAGGCACCAGGCCCGGACGCGCCGAGCTCGGGCGCACCGGGCGCTGGCAGGCCGGGCTCTGACCCACCGGGCTCAGACGTGTCGGACCCCCCTCCGTCGGCGAGGAGCTCGAGGATCCGACGCCGCACGGGGTCGCCGAGGACATCGAGCGCGTGCATGCCCTGATCCTCGCTCCCCACCCTTGCTTTAGTCAAGACTTATATGTCAGATGCGGCGTGCAGCGGGTGCCGTGGAGCGCGCGGCGCACCCCATCCGACACCCTCGGCACATGGAGGCGACCGCCCGATGGCGCAGTTCTCGTGACGCCCCGTGGCATGGACCGATCTCGGGCCATGGTGCACTGAGGATTCCGCGGCACGGACCGCTGGACCCAACAGGCATGGACCCAGTGGAACGGCGGCGATCGATACGCGCCGAGCGTCGCTCCTGGATACACCCCATTGAGCCATCTCGGACTCGACTCCCCCAGCCGTGATGTCCAGGGGGGTTGTTGATCCTGGTGGCGAGTGAGGCTCTGATCGCGGAGTGGATCCGGTGGCGATCATCGAAGTGCAGCCATCCGGGCAGCGCTGCCCTGCGATCGATCCCTGATGTGCAGAAGCGGGCGTAGTCCCAGCCATCAGCGAGCGTGCGGTGGAACCGTTCGGTCTTCCCGTTCGCCTGAGACCGGTAGGCCCGGGTCCGATCGTGGGTGATCCCGAGCTCCGTGCATGCTTCGCGCCAAGCACCCGACCGATGGGCAGAGCCGTCGACGCCACCCGGCCTCGACGATCCGCTCCACCACCACCGGCGGCGCTCCGGTCGGCATCGAGCGGGACCGACTGGATCGATCACGCATCCCAGAGAGGCCCCCGGCCCGGAAGCGAGCCGCCCACCTCCGGGCCCTTGGCGGCGGGACCATGACCATCGTCGCCGCGACAGCGACAGGCCCCCTGATCCTCGACGAGGAGTCGAACCAGCCGCAGACGAGCGCACGGGGTCAGAACGGCGTGAGCGCGGGACAGGAGAAAGCCTCCTGTGTGCGTGAAGCGGTTCCTCAACAGCTCCGCTCTCGCAACAGGAGGCCTTCGACCGTCAGCAGATCACCCGCGGGTCACGCGGCACCGCCCCTGGACATCACACCTGGCGGGACGCTGACCGGACATTCGTCCGCGGTTGCCGATACGTTCCGGTTCGACATTCTCGCGGCCGTTCTGTCACACAGGGTCCAGAACAGCACTGCTGGACGCCGTCCGTCTCCGGGTCAACCTTTCTGGCGGCCCTTGAACCGTGGGTTCTGCTTGTTGATGACGTAGAGGCGCCCCCGTCGGCGGACGACCTGAGCTCCCGGCATGCGCGCGAGGGAGCGCAAGGAGGAACGGACCTTCATCGTGTCGCCTTCCCGTAGTGCCGGTCGAACCGCTCGACCCGACCCGCGGTGTCGAGCACGCGGGATCGACCGATGCCGAAGGGGCGGGATGCGGAGGAGACCGCGACGTCGATCACCGGGTATTCGTCGCCGTCCTCCCAGGGCATCGTGGTGCTCGAGGTGCGGGGCGTGCCGGTCAGCATGGCGACTCCCGCGGGCTCGTCACGGACGACCACGGGGACGCAGGGGGGATGGGTGGTGGGCTTCATGGAGTTCTCCTTCTCTGCCAGGACCAGGGGGCGGGGCGTGCCGGGCACTGCTCACCAGCTCGATTTCGTGACACCGGGCAGTTCGCCACGGTGCGCAAGGCCGCGCACGGTCACTCGGGGCACGCCGAACCTGCGCAGGTATCCGCGCGGTCGACCGTCGGACGCGTCGCGGTTGCGAACCCGGGTGGGACTCGCGTCGCGGGGCATCCGCTGCACGGCGCGCTGGGCCTCGGCGCGCTCGGCGGAGGTCGACCGGGGGCTGCGGATCGTGCGCTTGAGCTCGGCCCGGCGTGCGGCGTAGCGGGCGACGGTCTCCTGGCGCTGCAGGTTCTTGGCGATCTTCGATGTCTTCGCCATCTCAGCGCTCCTCACGGAACTCGACGACCCGACGCACGACCGAGTCGTACTTGCGCACGACCTGTCGATCCGGCGTGTTGCGGCGGTTCCTGGTCGTCACATAGGTGCAGCCGGCGACCGCGGTGGAGCGGAGCGTGATGCGGCGCCTCAGGGAGGGCACGCAGCAGGTCTTCTTCTGGAGGTTCGGGGCGACCCGACGCGAGGTGCGGCGATGGGAGCGGGAGGCGCTGCGGCCGAAGCTCGGGCGGGCACCGGTGACTTGACAACGTGCGGACATGATGAGGACGGTACACTATTGATAACCGTTCTCACCACAGATGGGCCCTCATGATCCCCGCACCCAAGCCCGACCAGCCGTCTCCGGAACCTCACGTCCCACTGGCCGTGGTCTGCTCGCTCGACGCGGTGCTGCGTGACTCCGTCGCCACCGGCCTGCTGCTCGACGCCCCGGACCTCGCGGTCCTGCGGTACGACCTCGACGCCGAGGGCGACCTGCGACGACTGGTGCTCGGCGGAGGCGCCGTGCTCGAGAACGCGCCGGTCGTCCTCGAGCACGAGTGCATCGCCTGCACCATGCGGGAGGACGCACTCCCCGTGCTCGAGGCCCTGGCCCAGGAGGCCCGCTGGGAGGCCATCGCGCTGCTGCTCCCCGTCGCCGCCGATCCGGCGGTCGTGATGCGCACTCTGATCCCCCGTCTCGAGCGCCTGCGGGCCGGCCTGGTCGCGGCTGTCGTCGATGCCGACAGCGCGGCCCAGGACCTGCTGGGCGATGCCACCCTCACGGAGCGCAGTCTCTGCTGGGGCGAGGGGGACGAGCGCAGCGTCGGCGAGGCCCTCGCCGCACAGATCGAGTACGTCGACCTCGTAGCACTCGTCGGCGACCCCGCCGGCCCCGGAGCCGAGCTCATCGAGCACCTCCGCGCACCCGACCAGCTGCTGCTCGACAACGCGCACGACGTCACGCTGGCTCTGCTCACGGACGGCGCGCACGACCTCGGCACGGCCGGGCAGCGCATCGATCCCGCCGCCGTCGAGGCGCACCACGGCCCCGCGGAGCACGGGACCTGGACCCTGGATCTGGTCTCGGATCGGCCTTTCCACCCGGATCGCTTCCTCGAGCACGCCGAGCGCCTGGGAGCAGGGCGTCTGCGCGGGCGCGGTCACTTCTGGTTCCCCACTCGTCCGGGCACGATCTGCCAGTGGGACGGAGCCGGTGGTCAGGTCTCCCTCGGCGCCCACGGGTTCGCCGGCACCGAGGACCCCACCACCCGACTGGTCGTCACCGGCGTCGATCCCGCCGATGCCCAGCGCGTGCGAGAAGCCTTCGAGGACTGCCTGCTGACCGCGCAGGAGTGGCAGGCCGGGCTCTCGCCCTGGCTCGGACGCGAGGACGACCTGACGCCCTGGCTCGGCGAACGGACCGCAGCCGCCGCCTACGGATCCGATGCCGCATGATCCGCCCCGGCGACTCCAGGCCCAGCCGACTCCTCGACGCAGAGGACACGACCGCCGCGGCGAGCGGTCCGTTGCTGGCCGTATGCGCGGGACATCGATGCGCCGCGCTGCGACGCCTGGCCGGCACCGCCGGCACCGTGGACGAGCTCGGCGCCGCCGTCCGGGCAGCTCCGGGCGCGGTCCTGATCACCACCGACTGCCTCGGTCGGTGCGAGGTCGCAGCGCTGGCCGGTATCGCCCGCCACCACGGCCCCTCCGGTCAGTCGGGCCGCACGGTATGGCTCGCCGGGGCCGAACAGACCGACCGCGCCGAGGCCCTGCGACGCTGGGTCGTCGACGGCGGGCCGTCCCGGCTCGACCGGCCCGACGTCGACCTGCCCCCCTCGCTCGCTCCGGCAGCGATCGGCCTCGGCCCCGGCATCCGCATCACCCCGAGCCAGCAGTCACTCTGACCCCGCCCGTGAGGATTGTGCGATTCGGCAGCACCTTGGAGGCACGCGTCTGCCCGGTCCGGCGCCACCCTGCGTCGCACCTCCGGCGCCGCAGTCTCCTCCGTCAACCGGGTCCGGATCGATGCTCTCGTGACAGATCCGCGCCGATCTCATCGGGATCACTCCTGGCTGCATCGAGCGCGACCTACGACAGCGAGGCCTGCGGATCCTCCATTCATGAGAACGAGGGCCACGAACATGAGCAGCGCTCCCTCACCCTGGAAGAAGAGACGACGTCATCGCCTTCCGCCTCCGTCTGCGCGCTCGGAGACGCCAGGACACCGTGGACCCGCTGACGACACAGGGGCGTCGACGACCGCACGCTCGTCACGCCGCCTGCCCGGCCGCGCGGTGACTTCGTGACAACCGTGCCCGCGTTCGCACCCTTCGTGCCCCAGGAGGGCGCAGCAGAGACCTGACAGGCCCCGGTGCCCTCCGGCCCTGCGCGCTCGACGACGTCACCATCGAGAGCGCCCATCTGGTGCCGGGTCGCGGCGTGAATCGCCGGCAGACCGGGCGCGACGAGCGCGCCGTACCACTCGGCATTCCCCGCGCGGGAGTCCGGTTCCCCCACAGGGGACGACTCGCCGTTCACTCCGGGTCCCGCATCGCGCACGGGGTGCGCTCGTCGACCGTGGCGACCGCGCCCCGGCATCGCACAACCTGCGGGCCCAGGTGTGTCACCCCTGCCTGCCCTCCCGCGAGAGCTCTCATGATCTCCTCATCGCCGCACCGTGAGGAGAACCGCTGTGATTGCAGCACGACTGCTCGTCTCGGCGAGGGGGCGACCGCTTCTCGGTGACCGCCAGCCATGCAGGTATTGCCATATCGCAATATAACTGTTTGAATGAGGTCATGGACATGGAGACCGGGGTTCGCGAGGCGGCACAGCTGTTCAAGCAGCTCGGAAACGAGTCACGTCTGCTCATCATGCGTCTGCTCGCAGATCGTCCGCGATCCGTGCAGGCGCTGACCGAAGCCACCGCGCTCTCGCAGCCATTGGTGTCGCAGCACCTGCGAACTCTCCGACAGTCGGATCTCGTGACCGGACAGCGGCGAGGGCGAGAAGTTGTCTATCAGCTCACCGACCATCACGTCTCACACGTGATCGAGGACGCCCTTGCACACGTGAACCATGACCATCACACCGACGTGGACAATCCCCCGTCATCCACCCCAGCAGCAGAGGAGACCTCATGAGCACCATCGAGCAGCACGAGCATGTGGCCGAGCACACCGCCGCGGAGCACCAGCACGGCCAGGACTGCGGGCACGAGACCGTTCAGCACGGCGATCATGTGGACTACGTCCACGACGGCCACAAGCACGCCGAGCACGGCGACCACTACGACGAGCACGAGCGGGTCGCCGAGCACACCGACGCCGAGCACCAGCACGGCCAGGACTGCGGCCATGAGACCGTCGAGCACGGCGACCACGTGGACTACGTCCACGACGGCCACAAGCACGCCGAGCACGGCGACCACTACGACGAGCACTGAGCTTCTCGTCGATTCTCGAACCGGGGTGCACCACTGCGTGGTGCACCCCGGTCGACATAGGGCTCCCGAGTGAGGCCAAGATCGGCGCTCACCTCAGGCAGGTAGCCGCCATGCCGCGGCGCCGGGCCCCACCGAGGCAGTCGCACCCGACGACCAGCACCTGAGCGCGGCCCGCAGAGCGAACCCGGGCGCCCAGTAAGCGAGATCACATCGGCTACGACTCTATCAATAACGATTATCGTTATGATGACTTACCGTGCCACCTTCCTCCCCCGCGGCTCCCGCCCCCTCCGAAACGAGAGCCGCCACCGCCGGACGAACCCGTCGCCGTCTGCGTCTCCGGGCGTGGCTGATCTGCGCTTTCCTTGTGCTGGCGATCTGCGCGCTCGCCGTGGTCTCCGGTGCGGTTGGATCGGTGCAGGTGAGCCTGCGTGAGGCCGCGCACGTCGTCCTCGGGCACCTGCTGCCGGGCATGCCGTGGATGTCGGACGGTTCCCTGTCGCAGTTGCAGGATCAGGCGGTGTGGCAGTTCCGCCTCCCACGCGCAGTGCTGGCGGGCCTCGCTGGGGCCGGGCTGGCGCTTGCGGGAGCGCTGATGCAGGTGACGGTCCGCAACCCTCTCGCCGAGCCGTACATCCTCGGTGTTTCTTCCGGCGCGAGCGTGGGCGCGGTGCTGGTGATCGTCTTCGGCTCCGCTGCACTCGGCGGTCTGTCCTTGAATGTCGCCGCGTTCGTCGGGGCGCTGGCGGCGTGCGTGGCGGTGGCGATGCTCGCCCGCAAGAACGGCACGCTGTCACCGACTCGTATGATCCTCGCCGGCGTGGCTCTGGGAACCTTGCTGAGCGCGGTCACGAGCTACCTGACGATCTCGACGGATGCGCAGAACGTCGTCAGCGTGCTGTTCTTCCTGCTCGGGAGCGTGTCGGCGGCCACTATGAGCAGCCTCATCGGACCCGCTGTCGCGTTGATGGTCTCGTGTCTGATCGCGGCGTTCCTGTCTCGGTCGCTGAACGCGTTGATGACGGGGGATGAGTCCGCGATGTCCCTCGGCGTGAACGCGAACCGCCTTCGCGGGGTGCTTCTGGTGGTCGCCTCGCTGCTGACCGGCGCGGTGGTGTCTGTGGCGGGTGGGATCGGGTTCGTCGGCCTCGTCGTGCCCCACATAGCCCGGATCCTGGTCGGCGCCGATCACCGGAGGATGCTCCCGATCACCGTGCTCGGCGGTGCCGTTTTCCTGATGACGGCGGATCTGCTCGCCCGCACCGTGGCGCAGCCGACCGAGATCCCGCTCGGCATCCTCACCGCGTTCGTCGGCGCCCCCTTCTTCATGTGGCTGATGCGTCAGGGCGGGGCCGAGAAGGCGGGATTCGGACGATGAGAGTCGACTTCGAGAACATCACCGTCACTCTCGGTGCCCGCGATGTCGTCCGAGATGCTTCGGTGGCCGTGCAATCGGGGCGGGTGGTAGGGCTGGTCGGCCCGAACGGGTCCGGCAAGTCGACCCTGCTGCGAACCCTGTACCGCGCTCGCGTCCCGACAACGGGAACCGTACGCGTCGACGGCAGCGATGTTCGCTCCCTCAGCGGACGCCAGGCTGCTCGCACGGTATCGGTGATGCTGCAGGACCCGCCGACCGACTTCGATCTCAGCGTCGAGGAGACGGTGATGCTCGGCCGCGCTCCGCACCATGCGACCTTCGGCCGAGACACCTCCGACGATCTGCGCATCGTGGACGAAGCGATGGCCCGCACGGCGATCTCCGAGCTCGCCGATCGCATGGTTGCCACCCTTTCCGGAGGGCAGCGTCAGCGGGTGATGCTCGCACGGGCGCTTGCGCAACGAACACCGGTGATGGTGCTGGACGAGCCGAGCAACCATCTCGACATCAGCCATCAGCATGAACTCATGAGCACGGTGCGCGGCATCGACTGCACCGTGATCGCCGCGCTGCACGATCTGAACCTCGCAGCCCAGTACTGCGACAGCGTCGTCGTTCTGGCCGCAGGCCGCGTCGTCGCCGCAGGTCCTCCCGCCGTCGTGCTCACCCCCGAGCTGATCCGCACCACGTTCGGCGTGGATGCCCGAGTCCTCGGCGACACCACGGAGCCCGTGTTCGCCTTCCGCCGCCTCGAAACGGCCAGTGCCCCTGCTGACCGCGCCTCTGCACAACCCCGTGAAACAGAAAGCAGACCCTCACCATGACTGTTGCTCCTCGAGCGAATCCTCGTGCACACCCCATGACCGTCGTTGCTCTCTCCGCCGCCGCGCTTCTGCTCGCCGGCTGCGGCACCGGCGTCTCCCCCGACACGGACCCCGGTGACACGACGGATGACGTGACGATCGAGAACTGCGGACGCGAAGTGACGGTCGACGGCGCCCCTGAAGCTGCGGTCGGCATGCACCCGGCGCAGACCGAATTGATGCTCCGCTTGGGGCTGGCTGACCGGCTCGCCGGGCAAGCCCAGACCACCGCGCAGGCGCTTCCGGACGACGTCGCAGAACTGGCTGAAGGCGTTCCGGTGCTCGGGGACACGGCCCCACCCAGCCGTGAGGATCTGTTGGCTGTGGCGCCGGACTTCGTGTACTCGCCGACGACCTACGAATTCTCGCCGGACCAGGGCTTTGCCAGCATCGAGCAGCTCGATGATGCCGGTGCCGGCGTCTACGTCGCCACTGGCGGCTGCGAGGACCGCCGCATGACCGGGGAGGTCACCGACCTGTTCACCGATCTGGAGAACCTCGGCGAGATCTTCGGCGTGCATGACGAAGCCACAGGACTCATGGAGGAGAGCCGGACCACCCTCGATGAGGTCGCGGAAGCGACCAAGGATGTCGAGCCGCTCCGTGTCGCGCAGGTGTACTACGAGGGCGGCACCCTGCAGGCCATCGGCGCAGGCATCGAGTACGACATTCTGAACCTGGCCGGTGCGGACAACGTCTACACGCCCGAGCAGGATGAATTCTCTGACTTCTTCGCCGCGACCATCAGTCCCGAGTCACTGGCCGCCGAGGAACCTGACGCGATCGTGTTCGCCGCATATGACGAGGAGCATGAGGCCTCCACTCGCGAATACCTGGAACGCACGTTCCCCGATATGCCCGCCGTGCAGGAGGATCGCCTGATCGTGGTCTCGACCTCGGACATGTTCCCCGGCACGCTCGGCAACATCTCTGCCGTGCAGCAGATCGCCGAGCAGCTCTACCCGGACGCCTTCTGACCGATGATCCACCGCAGGCTGCTCCAGCTCGCAGGCGCGATTCCCGGCGCGATCTTCGTTCTCGCTGCCTGGGGGGTCGCCATCAGCGCGCTGCATGTCGGCTTCGCGTTCACCCTCGCCACGGTCATCACCGCACTGGTCCGTGGCGAGCGCGTCCCTGTGTCCGCGCTCGTGCTGCTGGCGGTGATCACCGTGGCACGCGGGGCGGCGCTCTGGGGACGGGACCTGCTCGCCAACCGTATCGGGGCGACGGTGCGCATCAGGCTACGACGGCGCCTGCTGGATCGTCTCGCCTCTGTTCCAGCGGCAGAACGGGACTCCGGCGCGACGGCGACGACGGTGATCGACGGCGTGGAAGGACTTGACCCGTACTACACCCGATACCTGCCGCAGCTGCTCGTCGTGCTCGTCGTACCCGCACCGGTGGTTGCCTTGGTGTGGCACCACGCACCCACAGCCTGGATCGTGCTCGCCGTGAGCGCCGCCGCGGCAGTGCTCGCGCCACGTGCGTGGGATGCCCGGCTGCTGCAGAACGGCCGCACACGGTGGGAGAGGTTCGCCAGGCTCTCCTCCGACTACGTCGAGGCTCTGCAGAACATCCCCTTATTGCGAGCATTCGGGGCGACCGACCGCACCGCCGCCCGGTTCGTGGGGGAAGCAGACAGGCTCCGAGATTCGACCATGCAGCAGTTGCGGCTCTCGCTGGTCGAGACGGGCATCAGCGCGATCGCGATGCACCTGGGCACCGTGCTCGCAGTCATCGCCGCCCTCTTCGCCCTCACGACCGGCAGTGCAGAAGCGGCATCGGCGGTCGTGGTGCTCATGCTCGCCCGCGAGTGCTTTCGTCCCGTGCAGGAGCTCGGCACGAACTGGCACGCCGGATACCTCGGCCTCACCGCCGTCGATGGCCTCGACCGCCTCCTCTCCACCCCGCTCGTCCACAACGGCGACCATGACCGGCCCGCCACCACGGGAACGCTTCAGGTCACGAACGTCTCCTACACGTATCCCGGCTCGGAGAGGGGCGTCGCCAGGCTGTCGCTGCGGATCGAACCGGGTGAGACCGTCGCGATCATCGGGCCGTCGGGGTCAGGAAAGAGCACCCTGGCGAGGCTTTTCGAGCGCGACATCGACCCCGACGCCGGCACGCTCACCCTCGACCACATCGATCTTCGCGACTACACGAGCACAGCGAGAACCCAGAGCCTCGTCGTCGTCCCGCAGGACCCCGTGCTGTTCGCCTGGACGGTCACGGAGAACCTGCGGCTGTACCGTCCCGACGCGTCCGGTGCCGACATCGAGGAAGCGGCGAGAGCAGCGCATATCCACGACACCATCACCAGCCTTCGCGAGGGATACGACACGGTGCTGGCGGAGAATGGAGAACAGCTTTCCGGTGGGCAGCGACAACGCCTCGCCATCGCCCGCGCGCTGCTCTCACCGGCGACCGTGCTCGTCTTCGACGAGGTGACCTCCGCACTCGACACCGGCACCGAACGCCGCATGGTCGACGCCCTCGCCAAAGCCACTGCAGATCGCACGGTGGTGCTCATCGCGCACCGCGACACCGCCTTGATCCACGCGACTCGTTGGATCGGTATGCGAGGCGGGCGGATCGTCGCCACCGGCACGGGAGCTCCCGCCAGCGTGCAGTTCGCCTCGGGAGTGGCACGATGACGACGATCCTGCGGCTGCTGCCCCTCATCGCCACCCGACGCGGACTATTCATCGAGACGGTCATCTGGAGCGCATTCACCCAGGCCGGCGTCTTGGGCATCACTCTCGGCATCGCCTGGACCGTTGGGCACGCCGTCACAGGTCAGCCCGTCTCCCTCCTGGTCGCTGGAGGTGCGCTGTCCGCTCTGGCCGTGTTCGCGTCGCTGGCGGCATGGCGCGAGTCGTGGGTATCGCACGATCTGGCCTACCGCCTCATCGCCACCCTCCGGGGCCGCGTCTTCGATTCCCTCAGACGCTCGCTGCCGTTCCGTACCCGGCACCGGCGCACCGGCGATCTCACGACGACCGTGATCGCCGATATCGAGACCCTGGAATGGCTCTACGCACACACCGCCGCGCAGACGCTCAGCGCGCTTCTCGTGCTCAGTATCAGCACGGTCGTGTCGATCAC